>DASZRL010000096.1:0-34781 GCA_035549175.1 Chitinophagaceae bacterium
GGGATGTTATACGGCGGAATGTCGCAGGAGCAGCAGTTCCTGCGTGTCATTTCCTGTGCGCCCCGTCCGGTGGATGCGGGCCGCTGCAATGACCGTTTATTTATTAACGGAGCGGGTATCGGGTTTGAAGGAGCGGTAGCGCATAGCCTGGCTGGCCGTCGCAAACTGCCCGGGAAAACCTCCTTTTTGCTGGCCGTGCTCCGCAGGATCCTTTTTTACCGTTCCCGCTATTACCAAATAAGGACCCCGGAGGAGTCCTGGGAGGGCCGCCTGCTGATGATCAGCGTCGGTAACGGACAGCGGGCCGGGGGAGGCTTCCGCGTTACCCCGGCAGCCCAGATTGATGACGGATTGCTGGACATGATCTGTGTGGATCCGCTGATGCCGTTAAGCCGGATACGTTACCTGCCCGTGATCGAAAAAGGCAGGCACCTGGGATTGCCTTTTGTCCACGCTCTTCGTACGACCGAACTGTGGATCCGGTCGGACGGACCGATACCTGTCCACCTGGACGGAGAGCTCTACAGCAGCCGGGAGCTGCACCTGGAAATCCTTCCCGGGCGGTTTCAATTCTTATACTGAATGACGTCTGCCCGTCAGGACCCCTCCGAGGGTTGCTGCTCCAGGGTGATGACCGGAATGCGGGACGCATAGGAGAGCAGCTTGTTGGTGAGCCGGTTCCAGAACCCGGGCAGCCGGAATTCCTTCACCGGGTTGACCAGGATAAGATCCGCGTTGATCTTCCGGGAAAATTCCAGGGTACTTTTTGCCAGGTTCTTTCCTTCCAGGAATATGCATTGTACCGGGATGGTGGAAAGGCTCTGGATGACTTCCAGGGCATGGTCGAGTATATCGCGGGGGTGGTTGGCATCCTCCGGCCTTCGCAGGGAGAGCAGGTAGACGGTAGATTTAAAGGAACGGGCCAGGGAGGTAGCCAGCTTGATGCTGCGCAGGGGCAGGTCCTCGTGCAGGGGCAGGACGATTTTTTTGAAATGACAGACCAACCCGCTGGAACGGACGGCCAGGACCGGAACCTGGGTCTTCCTGGCCAGGCGGCTGATGGAGACCGAGGAGATGATACGTTGCAACAGGTTGAACTTGGACAGGCCGATCACCACCAGGTCGATGTCGTACTGGCGGATGTACCGGGTTAGCCGCGCATGCGGATGGCCTTCCAGGAGGCTGTATTCGATGCGGCCTTCCCCGCACAGCTGGCTGGAGTACCACGCCTTCAGCCGTTCCAACCGCATGCGGCAGGCATGCCGGTCGGAGGAGGACTCATAGGGAGTAACGGCTGAGCGGTCCAGCGGCATTAGGGGCAGCAGTGGCCGGTGCAGTACGTGGACCAGGTGCATATTGCAATGCAGGTTGTTGGCCAGTTCGATTGCCTTGGCAATGGCCCATTTGTCGCGTGCCGAAAAGGTGACAGGCACCAGGATGTTGTACAATTTATTGGGCATAGGCAGGTTTTAACTTGTTTACTTGATGGCGGTCCGGGTTGGGCGCATTACGCCAGCTCCAGGATCGACGCAAAACTTTTTTCCCGGATCGTCCGGGTAGCCACCTTCCCCAGCAGGGCGTCCGCGGTGCAGAAGGCGATGCCCTTTCCGGCATGCCCGACCATGCAGCGATCGTCCCGGCTGTCCCCGATGGCGATACAGTTCTTCATGAGCACATGATGCTGGCGGCAGGCGTGTTGCAGGGCATTGGTCTTGCAAAACGCGTGGCCACAGTCGCTGTCGGGCGATCCGAAGAAGTAATACGGCAGGTTGACCTCCCCGGTGGCCCGGCCCTCGAAAAACTCCAATTGGTGTGCCAGAGAAAAGTCGGCACCGATCTGCTGGCGTACATAATTGGTCACCAGGGTATAACTACTGCTGATAATTCCGACCACGTATCCCTTTTCCTTCAGGGACTGTACGACTTCCCGGATGTCCGGGACCATTTCCAGGCTGCCGGCCACTTCCAGCAGGTCATCCATGGTTCGGCCTTTCAGCAGCAGGCCGATGCGCTTGGTAAGGATGATGGGGTCGGACTCCGCTTCGCGCAGGTCTTCCAGGGCGGCGGAGAACCCGAATCGTTTGGCACAGGCGTCGATAAACCGTCCCTGCAGGATGGTGTCATCCATGTCGAATACGGCCATGCGGTGAAAACTCGACAGTTTTTCCTGCAGCACATGATTCATTTCACGGTTGATGGTTTCCAGGGAATGTACCTCTTCCTCGGATAGCGGCATGGCGGGCTGGCCCTGGGCCTTGCTTATAATGGCGCGGGATACTTCCTTACTCATCTTGCCCAGGGCCTCCCAGGGTTTACTCTTGTTTTCAATGTAGCCGATGTTGACTTCCTGTACGCGGGCCTTCATCAGGTACATATCGATCAGGATACCGATATCGACGCCGTAATCATTGAAAAAATCAATCCGGTTGAAAAAGGTCTTCCGGCCGGCAATCATGCCGCTGAGTGGCTGGGAAAAATGGACCAGCCCGGGGAACAGGATGTTCAGCAGGGGCTTGGCCACCAGTTCCGTCACGCGTCCCGCATTGCGCGCGAAGGCGCCCTTCACGAAATCCGCTTCGTTCCGGATCAGGGGTTCGGCCAGCAGCCGGATGGTGTCGGCGGGATAGGGATCAATATCCGCATCCAGGAAGAGTACGTAGTCATTGGTGCAATGCCGGATTCCGTCGCGCATCGAGATGCCTTTGCCGCGGGGCTGACTCAGTATGACCCTGGCACCCGCCTCCCGGGCCTGCTGGGCCGTAGCATCTTCGGAATGGTCATCCACGACGATGACCTCGGTAATCAGCGGATTGGCCAGGCAGAAGGAAATCACCTGCCGGATGGTCTTTTCCTCATTCAGGGCAGGTATTATGGCTGTAACCATCGTCGCAGGTTTTTTTGTCTGCCCGAAGGGCAGACCGGTTAAGGGATAAGGACCCGCGATTCAGGGATCAAAAATCGTGCGTGCCTGGTGATTTTCCCTGAGGGGGCCTGCTGCAAAGGTACCCAGAAGCGATGGGGGAGGCATTAAATGGGCATTAAAATTGCGCGATTTGCATTAAACAGCGATTAATTTTCTGCGGGCAAAAAAAAAGTCCGGTTCCAGGGAACCAGACTTCTAATTCGGTCAGACTATGGGGGAGATTAATACTCGTCTCTGAATCCACCACGGTCGCGGTTGTAACCGCCGCCGCCGCCCTTGTTGTAACCGCCGCCGCCGCCTTTTTTAAAGCCGCCGCCGCCGCCACCAAAGCTCCTTTTCTTGAAGCCTCCGTTGCCGCTGTCCTGCTTGGGACGGCTTTCATTGACCACCAGGTTACGGCCTTCCACTTCGGAGCCGTTTAACTGGGCAATGGCTGCCTGAGCCTCTGCATCATTGGGCATTTCCACGAAGCCGAAGCCCTTGCTGCGCTGCGTGAATTTGTCCGTGACAATCTTGGCGGAAGAGACTTCGCCGAAGGGAGCAAACAAGTTGGCCAAGTCCTGATCTTTCAGGCCCCAACTCAGGTTTCCTACGTAAATGTTCATTTTGAGAAATTTTTAAATACAAATAAGTGCCAACAGTAAACAGTAACCAATGAACATTTTACGGAAATCGAAACGTTCAGGACTTGTGAAACTGTAAAGAACACCCAAACACCACAAAGAACGGGATTTTCTTTGATTTATTGCTTAAAAATGGCATATATATCCACCGGCCTGTTTACGCCCGTCTGCCAGAAATTCCGGCAGGCTCCCGCCGGCCAGGCAAGTCCGGGCAAAAAAAGTCCCCCGGAAGCGGGGGACGGTATATTTTGACCTGGCCGGCTGCCTTTTATTCAGCAACTACTTCAAAATCAATATCTGCCGAATGGCCGCTGCCAAAATCGATATGGGCCTTATAGGTACCCAGTTCTTTGACCTCCTCCGGAATGGAGATCTTCTTGCGGTCGATTTCGTATCCTTTCTGCTCGCGGATTGCCCGGCTGATTTGCAATGATGTTACACTTCCGAATATTTTTCCGCTCGTGCCGGTCTTTGCTCCGATCTTCAGCGGGGACTCGCTCAGTTTGGCGATTACGCTGTTGATCTCGGCCAGCATCTTTTCTTCCTTCTTCCGCTGCTGCTTGAGACGCTCGTCCAGCTGCTTCAGGTTCGAAGGGCTTGCCTCAACGGCAAACTGGCGGGGAATCAGGAAATTACGGGCATAGCCGTTGCGGACCTTCACCACTTCGTTAGTGGCACCCAGGTTGTCGACATCTTTTATTAAAATTACTTCCATGGCGTCCTCCTTATTTTAAAAGATCAGTTACATACGGCAATAACGCCATTTGACGGGCCTTCTTGATGGCATCGGAAACCTTGCGCTGGTATTTCAGGCTGTTTCCTGTGATGCGACGGGGCAGGAGTTTTCCCTGCTCGTTCAGGAACTTTTTCAGGAATTCCACGTCCTTGTAGTCGATGTACTTGATGCCGTATTTCTTGAACCGGCAGTATTTTTTTACCCGCTTGTCGGTCTTGATGGCCGTCAGGTATTTGATTTCGTTTGTCTTTGCCATGGCTTAGGCCTCCACTGCTTTTTCGTTACCGGTAGGTACGCCCCTTCTCTTCTTCTCGTTGTACTCGACGGCGTATTTATCGAGTTTGGTAACGAGCTGGCGAAGCACGGCTTCGTCACGCAGCAGCTGGATCTTCAGCTTTTCATTGAAGTCACTCGGCGCGATGAATTCCAGCACCCAGTACAACCCGGTGGTTTTCTTCTGGATGGGATAGGCCAGTGATTTCAGCCCCCAGGCATTTTCTGCCACTACCTTGCCGCCATTTTCGATCAGCAGGCTGACATACTTTTTTTGTTCTGCCTTGAAGTCCTCTTCGCTGAGGACGGGGGTAAAAATGACCATCAGTTCATAATTGTTCATTTTACCTTTTTTTTACCCCGGGTACCCGGGGTGGTTTACAAATCGATTTTTTACCAATGGATCCCGGCCCGGGGGCCGGGAAATCTGCGATTGACAGATTTGGGGCGGCAAAGGTAAGTAAATGACCTTACATCTGTTGCGGGGCCGGGAAGATTTTTACGGCCGGGCCCGGACCGCCCCCGGGCTGACAATTTTGCCGTTTTCGCCCTTCCCCGGGGGGGTTGGCATTGCATTTGAAAATCAGGCTGCTAAAAGGAAATTATATGGAAAAAGGCCAGATACGGGTACAAACCGAGAATATTTTTCCCATTATCAAGAAATTCCTGTATAGTGAGCATGACATCTTTCTGCGGGAACTCATCAGCAATGCCGTGGACGCCAGCAGCAAAATTAAGGTGCTGGCCTCAAGCGGCGAAGCCACCGGCGAGCTGGGGGAGCTGCGTATCGATGTGCTGATCGACAAGGAGCAGGGGACCCTGTCCATTGTCGACCGCGGTATCGGGATGACCGCGGAGGAGGTGAATAAATACATCAACCAGGTGGCTTTTTCCAGCGCCGAGGAGTTCCTGCAGAAATACAAGGGGCAGGATGCGGCCAATATCATCGGGCATTTCGGACTGGGATTCTATTCCGCCTTTATGGTGAGCAGCCGGGTGGAATTGTATACCCATAGCTACCGCGAGGGGAGCCAGGCGATGAGATGGACCTGCGACGGAAGCCCGGAATACAGCCTGGAAGCGACCGATTACCCGGACCGGGGTACCCGGGTTGTGCTGCACCTGAACGAAGACAGCCGGGAGTTCCTCGAGCCGGAGCGCGTGGAAGCCGTCCTGCGCCGGTTCTGCCGGTTCCTGCCCATTCCCATCTTCTTCCAGGACAAGCAGATCAACCAGGTGAGACCCGCCTGGACACGCAAGCCGGCTGACCTGACCAGCCAGGATTACCAGGACTTTTACCGGGAGCTGTATCCCATGGCGGAGCCGCCCCTCTTCTGGATCCACCTGAATGTCGATTATCCCTTCAACCTGACCGGAATCCTGTATTTTCCCCGGATCCGCAACAGCTACGAAATCCAGAAAGACAAGATCCAGCTGTACAGCAACCAGGTATTTGTCACCGATGAGGTAAAGGACATCGTCCCCGAGTTCCTGATGCTGCTGCACGGGGTGATCGACAGCCCGGATATCCCCCTGAACGTCAGCCGCAGCTACCTGCAGGGAGACCCGAACGTGCGCAAGATCAACAGCCATATCACCCGTAAGGTGGCGGATAAACTGGAGGAGATCTTCCGCACGGAGCGCAAGGAATTCGAGGAAAAATGGGAGTCGATCGGTCTGTTCGTAAAATATGGCATGATCACCGATGACAAGTTCCGGGAAAAGGCAGAACAGTTCCTGCTGTTTCAGGATACCTCCGGCACGCAGTACTATACCCGGGAGGAATACCGGGAAGCCACCGAGGCGCTTCAGAAAAACAAGGAAGGCAAACTGGTTGTCCTGTACACTACCAACCCGGTACAGCAGCACAGCTATATCCAGGCTGCCCGCGATAAGGGATACCGGGTGATAAAGCTGGACACCCTGGTGGACGCCGCTTTCATCAGTAATATCGAGATGAAATGGGAAGGCTTCCAGTTCAAGCGGGTGGACGCCGATATTGCCGACAACCTTATCGATCCGGCCGAGACCATCGAAAGCGCCCTTACCCGGGATGAGGAACAGCGGTTGCGCGACCTGTTCAGCCGCCAGGTGGCCGGCATTACCCTGCAGGTGGAGATAAAGGGGTTAAGCCCCGAAGCGGCCCCGGTCACGGCTACCCGCTCGGAATTCATGCGCCGGATGAAGGACATGGCTGCCCTGAACGGGGGCATGCAATGGTATGGCGAGATGCCCGATGAAGTCACCCTTACGGTAAACGGCAATCATCCCCTATACCGGTCCATCCTGGCCGAAAAGCCGGAGCAGCAGGAGCGGCTGGTTCATAACCTCGCGGACCTGGCGCTGCTGTCCCAGGGCCTGTTGAAGGGAAGCGACCTCACGGCATTCATTAGCCGGAGCATTTCCATTATGGAAGGGGAGAAAAAGAGCCCGCTGATCCTCTAGGCGGTCGGGGAACCGGCTCCGGCCGGGTCCGACGCACGCAGGTCGATCACGTGCAACTGCAGGCTTTTACGACCGTTCCATTCGTTTTCCTCAATGCGAAAGACCAGGTCCAGGGGATTTCCTTCCCGCAGGAGGTCAAATTTTGGCGCCAGGCCGAAGCCGATGCCGTTCAGGGTGGTTTGATCCTGGCGGACCACAAAACGGACATGGCGCTCCTTCAGGATCCGGGACATGCCGGTATCCTGCACCCGCCGCGCCAGGAATACAGGCCGCGGGTTTTCGGGTCCGAACGGTTCCATCTGGCGGAGAATATTATAGAACGGCTCCCGGATGTCCTGCAGCGTAATTTCGGCATCCACGGGAATCTCGGGCACGAGTTGTTCGGGCCGGATACTGGAGGAAACCACCTGTTCAAATTTTTCCCGGAACGGCTCAATCTGGTCCAGGGCCAGGCTCATACCCGCGGCGGCAAAATGACCGCCGTATCCCAGCAGGTGCTCCCGGCAGGCGTGGACCGCCTCGTACAGGTTAAAACCCGGTACGCTGCGCGCACTTCCCGCCGCATAATCGCCGGATCGTGTCAATACGACCGTGGGGCGGTAATAATGTTCGATCAGCCGCGAGGCGACAATGCCCACTACCCCCTTGTGCCAATGCGGCTGATACACGACGGTGGTCTTGCGCCGGGACGCCAGGGGATCAGTAGCGATCTGGGCCAGGGCTTCTTCCGTGATCAGGCTGTCGGCTTCCTTGCGTTCGCTGTTGTCGGTGTGAAGCTGTTGGGCATACTGCAGGGCTTCCGCGTGGCTGCGGGCCAGGAACAGCTGCACCGCCTTTCGGGCATTGTCCATGCGGCCCGCAGCATTGACCCGCGGCGCAATCATGAATACCAGGTTTTGAATATGCAGTTCCCCTTTCAGGCCGCTGAGTTCCGCGAGGGCCCGGATGCCGGGGTTGGGATCCTCGTTGGCCTTGCGCAGCCCGTAATAGGCCAGGATCCGGTTTTCGCCGTCCATCGGCACGATGTCCGCCGCAATCGCCGTGGCTGCCAGGTCCAGAAACTCGAAGGCGCGCGCGGGAGGAAGACCCAGGACACCGGCCAGGGCGGTGATGAGTTTGAAGCCAACGCCGCAACCGCAGAGTTCCTTATACGGATAGGGACACCCCGGTTGCTTGGGGTTGAGAATGGCTACGGCCCCGGGAAGCTCCGCGTCCGGCAGGTGGTGGTCGCAGATGATGAAGTCTATGCCCTGGGTCCTGGCATAGGCGACCAGCTCCGTGGACTTGATACCGCAGTCCAGGGAAATGATCAGCGTAAAACCATGCCGGGCGGCAAAATCAATGCCGGCCCTGCTCACCCCGTATCCTTCCGTATAGCGGTGCGGAATGTAGAAGTCCAGTTCCTGGTGGACGGCGGACAGAAAGCGGTACAGGCTGGCTACGGCGGTGGTTCCGTCCACATCGTAATCGCCATAGACCAGGATTTTCTCTTTCCGCTCCAGGGCCTGGCAGATGCGGCTGACCGCTTTGTCCATGTCCTTCATCTTCCAGGGGTCGTGCAGGTCCTCCAGGCGGGGGCGGAAAAAATTGCGGGCCTGGTCAAAGGTCGCCAGGTGGCGCAGCGCCAGCAGGCGGCACAGTACCGGGTGGATGCGCAGGGTTTGCTGCAGCCTCGCAACTATTGCCTCGTCGGTCGATAACAGGTTCCAGCGTTTTTCCATATGGATGGCAGAAGGACCGCTCAATACCGGCGATCCGTTACAAACAGGACCAGGTCCTCCAGGCCCTGGCGAACCGGGCCTTCCGGAAACCCGCCCAGGATCCGGAGCGCCTCCTGCTTAAACTGGTTCATTTTCTCAACGGCGTAGGCGATGCCGCCGGCTTCAATCACCTGCTGGGTCACAAAACGAACCTTTTCCGTATTGCGGTTCTGATTTTTGATTATATAAACCAGCCGGCTGCGTAAGGGCTTATCTGCCCGGTTCAGCGTATAGATGAGGGGCAGGGTCAATTTCTTTTCCTTGATATCGTTGCCGGTCGGCTTGCCCACATTGTCGGAAAAGTAATCGAACAGGTCATCCTTGATCTGGAAGGCCATGCCGACCTTTTCGCCGAACTGCCGCATTTTTTCCGTGGTGGATTCGTCCTGGGTGGTGGACCAGGCGCCCGCCGCGCAGGCCGAGGCGAGCAGGGAAGCGGTTTTGCTGCGGATGATGTCGTAATAGACCTCCTCATCCAGGTTCAGGGACCGGGACTTTTCGATCTGGAGCAGTTCCCCTTCGCTCATTTTTCTTACGGCGTCCGACAGGATATGAAGGACCCGGTAATCCTGGTGGTCCAGGGACAGCAGCAGCCCTTTGGCCAGCAGGTAATCTCCCACCAGCACGGAAACCTTGTTTTTCCAGAGCGCATAGACGGAAAAGAACCCCCTGCGTTCCAGGGAATCGTCGACGACATCGTCATGGACCAGGGTGGCCGTGTGGAGAAGCTCCACCAGCGAGGCTGCCCGGTAGGTGGTTTCGTTGACCTGGCCGCAGATCTTGGCTGCCAAAAAGACAAACATCGGCCGGAGTTGTTTTCCTTTGCGCTTCACGACATAGCGCATGATCCGGTCGAGCATGGGCACATGGCTGCGGGTCGCTTCCTTGAACTTTTGCTCAAAGATTTTCAGTTCTTCTTCAATCAGGTCTGCCGGTAACTGCATGGGAAAATGAATGCAATTTACAGGCAAATCGTGATAGCCGATCGATACGCAGAAACTGTTTTTATACGGGGTAACGCACTGAGAATTACCGGCAAGCAGCGGCAAATAATTGTTGTAAAAATTTGGTTTTTAAGGTTCAAGTTATATTTTTGCCCTAATTTTAGGACAACGTTTTCATAAAATTCAATACTTAGTTATGGCAAGCAAGAAGTTTACTTTATTGGCAGGATTGCTATTCCTGCTTACATCAGCCGCTTTTTCCCAGATGGGATCAAGCTATGATGTAAAAGACAGTTCGGTGATCCCCGCCAAGCGGATGCCGCAGCACACGGAGTTCCTGAACGGGACCTATAACTACCCGGCCAAACCCCGCAACCAGTGGGAATTGGGCGTCAAGGGTGGTCTGTCAACCGTTTCCGGGGACGTTCGCTCTTGGCTCCCCACCTTCGGAGGCGGCCTGCACGTGCGCAAGGCATTCGGGTACATTTTTTCCGCGCGTGTGGAGTATGATTACCTGACTGCCAAAGGCTTAAACTTCTCAGCTTCCCAGGGTTACGGACGTAACCCCGTACTGCGTGCCATATACGGAACCGGGACTACCCCCATCTATTATAACTATAAGACCGCCATGCAGGAGCTGAGCCTCCAGGGTGTCTTTACGCTCAACAACATCCGCTTCCACAAAGCCAAGACCGGCATCAACTTCTATGGATTCGGCGGATTTGGCGCCATGATTTACAATACCAAGTACAATGCACTGAACGGCAACACGCCGTATGACTACTCCAGCATTGTATCGGCTGATTACAAGAACCGCAAGGCTACCCTCAAAGCCCTCAAGCGTCTGCTCGACGGCAGCTTTGAGACCAAGGCTGAAACGGACAAACTGCAGCCCAAACTCTTCGGCCAGCCGTTCAAGCCGGCCCTGGTGCTCGGTTTCGGTACCCAGATCAAGCTTTCTGACCGCTTGAATATCGCCATCGAAGACAAGTTCACTTCCGTGAAGACCGACCTGCTGGACGGACAGCAGTGGCAGGAGAACTACACGGGTGATCCCCAGGGTATTGCCCAGTCCCGCGATTTCGATTCCTATAACTTCCTTTCTGTGGGTCTGAACATCAACATCGGCAGCAAGTCTGTGCAGCCTTTGTGGTGGCTGAATCCGCTGGACTACGCCTACAGCGAGATCCGCAACCCGCGCCTGATGCGCCTGCCCAAGCCGGTTCTGCCTGACAGCGACGGGGACGGTGTTACCGACCAGTTCGACCAGGAGCAGACGCCCCAGGGTTGCCCGGTTGATACCCATGGTGTTAGCCGTGATACCGACGGTGACGGTGTACCCGACTGCAAGGACAAGGAGCTGGTTACGCCTACCTATTGCCAGCCGGTTGATGCCGATGGTATCGGTAAGTGCCCCTGCCCGGACAGCACCTGCTTCGCCAATTATATCAAGAAAGGCAGCGACTGTGCCGCCACACTGGGAGCCCTTCCGAGTGTGAACTTCAAGGAAGGTTCTGTCAAGATTTCCGACGATGCCAAGAGCCTGCTGGCTACGGTAGGTTCCCGCATGCGGAACAACCCGGATTGCAAGGTGGTGGTAGTAGGATACTGCTCTTCCAACAAACGCCAGCAGCAGCTCAGCTGGGACCGTGTTAACGCCATCATCAACTACCTGGTTGAGAAAGAAGGCGTTAGCGCTGACCGATTCATCTTCCAGTACGGCCAGGAAGGTGGCGACTGCAATACGGTAGACATCCGGGCAGCTGCCCAGGGTGAAGAAGGACCTAACACCGTTCCTGCCCCGCACCCGAACCTGCGCAAGAACAAATAAAACCGCCCGGCGGAAAAACGATACCAAAGCCCTCCCGTGACCGGGAGGGCTTTTTTGTATAATGAATTCTTTATCAAAATCTTAACTAGCGCCCTTTGGCAGGCTATCTTTTTTGGACAAGATTTGCCTGAATCTATTAATTTTGCACGCCTTATGCGCCTGTTTTTCCTTCTCATCATACTGGCCTTTCTGAGTAGCTGTCACGGGATTAGCAAGATCATGAAGAGTACCGATCCCAACTACAAACTCCGGATGGCGGAGCAGTTTTATGTGAAGAAGCAGTGGAGCAACGCGGAAAAGCTGTTTGAGGATGTGATGCCCTTTTTCAAGACCGGCAAGGAGTTCGAGGATATCTATTACAAGTATGCCTATTGCGCATACAACGAAGGGGATTACACCAATGCGGAAAACCTGTTCAAGACGTTCCTGGAGATATTTCCAAACAGCACGCGCTCCGAAGAGATCGATTATATGAGGGCCTACACGTTTTTTAAGCGTTCGCCCAAACCCGAGCTGGACCAGACCAATACGATCAAGGCCATGGGCATGATGCAGACCTTTATCAACACCCATCCGGGTTCCGAGCGTAACAAGGATGCGTCCAATATCATTGATATCTGCCACGCCAAGCTGGAGAAGAAGGATTATATGGCCGCCCAGCTGTATTACAACATCGGGCAGTTCCGGGCAGCCGGCGTGGCCTTTTCGGTCTTGCTGAGCAATTACCCGGAATCGGACAAGGCGGACGAGTACAAGCTGATGGTCATCAAGTCCTACTACCACTTTGCGGAAATGAGCGTGGAGGACAAGAAGGTGGAGCGGTTCGGGCAGGTGGTTACCGAATGCAACGATTTCCTGGACCGGTTTCCCCAGAGCAAGCTTCTTAAGGAAGCCCAGAATTATCTGAATCTTTCGCAAACAAATATTAAAAATTTATCCAATGAGCAAGCTAAGGCGTCAACTTAGTGCCAACACAAGCAATACGGTGGAAACGAGGAACCTGGAGGATATCAAAAAGAAGACGGGCAACCTCTACGAATCCATCTCGGTGATCGCCAAGCGGGCGAACCAGATCAATATTTCCCTGAAGGAGGAACTGCACAACAAACTCGACGAGTTTGCGACGCATACCGACAGCCTGGAGGAAATTCATGAGAACAAGGAGCAGATCGAAATCTCCCGGGCCTACGAGCGCATGCCCAACCCGGCCCTGCTCGCCACCCAAGAATTCCTTGATGCCAAGGTATACTTCCGCAAGGGTGAGGACGAACTGTTCAGCTGAGCAGGACGGCCCCTTTTGTGCGATTCACTGATCCTATCGGGCGATCTGTTTGCGGACAGATCGCTTTTGCTTTTTGGGGGTAAAGCGTACTTTTGAAAAAAGCGGCATGTTACAAGGCAAGAAAATATTGCTGGGTATCACCGGCAGCATTGCGGCCTACAAGGCCATCTACCTGGTCCGGCTCCTGGTCAGGGAGGGGGCCGAGGTGCGGGTGATCATGACCCCGGCCGCCCGGGATTTTGTCTCTCCGCTGACTCTCTCCACACTATCCCGCCATCCCGTGCTCAGCGACCTTTCAGATGGCCAGTCCTGGGCCAACCACGTCATGCTGGGACGCTGGGCGGATGTTTTCCTGGTGGCTCCCCTCAGTTGCAATACGCTGGCGAAAATGGCCCAGGGTCTTTGCGACAACCTCCTGCTGGCTACCTACCTGTCCGCCACCAGCCCGGTAGTGATCGCCCCGGCCATGGATGAGGATATGTGGCATCACGCCAGCACGCAAAGGAACCTGGAACTTCTGGTGCGGGCCGGAAACCGGCTGATCCCGGTGGAAAGCGGGGAACTTGCCAGCGGCCTGGTCGGCGAAGGACGCATGGCCGAGCCGGATTCTATCCTCAGGTTCCTGATTGACCAGGTTTTTTCCCGGGGGGAACTGGCGGGCAGGAAAGCCCTTGTTTCTGCCGGTCCTACATACGAACCCATTGACCCCGTTCGTTTTATAGCAAATCATTCTTCCGGAAAAATGGGCATAGCCCTGGCAGAAGAACTCAGCCGCCGCGGGGCGGACGTGACGCTGGTGCTGGGTCCCACTCCAGAGCGGCCCGCCGATGCGGCCATCCGCCTCGTCCGGGTGGAAACTGCTGCCCAGATGTACGATGCCTGTGTGGCGTCCTTCGACCAGGCTGACCTTGCTGTGATGGCCGCGGCGGTCGCTGATTTCACGCCGGCAAATCCGGCAGGGGAGAAGATCAAAAAGCAGGAGGGCGGCCTGGTGCTGGAACTGTCCCGGACCCGGGACATCCTGCAGCGGTTGGGTGAACTGAAGCGGGCGGGACAGGTCCTGGTCGGTTTTGCTCTCGAGACCACGCGGGAAAGGGAGCATGCGCAGGAAAAACTCCAGCGTAAGAACGCCGACCTGATCGTCCTGAATTCCCTGCGTGATCCCGGTGCCGGTTTCGGAAGCGACACCAACAAGGTCACCCTGTTTTCCCGGGACGGCCGCGAGCTGGCTTTACCCATGAAATCCAAACCGGAGGTGGCCCGGGACATCACCGATTTCATCATTCAACATTATTATGCGTAAATCTTTGGTCATCCTGCTGGTTCTGCTGACCAGCCTCACCCCGGGCGGACAGGCGCAGGAACTCCAGGCCCGGGTTTCGGTGCTGGCAAACCGGATCAGCACCAGTGTCGACAAGAAGATCTTCCAGACCCTGCAGACGGCCCTGTACAACTTCCTGAACGACCGCAAATGGACGTCGGATAATTTTCAGCCGGGGGAAAAGATCCAGTGCAGCTTTCTGCTGAATCTGGAAAAGGAGCTGGGAGACAACATGTATAAGGCGTCCCTGACCGTGCAGGCTGCCCGCCCGGTTTACAATTCGGATTACCAGTCTCCGCTGATCAATTACCTGGATGATAATGTCAGTTTCCGCTATATCGAATTCCAGCCGCTGGAGTTCAATGAGAACCGGATCCAGGGCACGGATCCCGTAGCCTCCAACCTCACCGCCGTTTTTGCCTATTACGTGTACATGATCCTGGGATTCGATTATGATTCCTTTTCCCTGCGCGGCGGGGATACCTATTTCCAGAAGGCCTGGACCATCGTCAACAATGCCCCCGAGGGAACCAACATCACCGGCTGGAAACCTTTCGACGGGCTGCGCAACCGCTACCAGCTGGCCGAAAACCTGAATAATAACCGCTTCGCCCTGTTTCATGATGCCATGTATGCCTACTACCGCTCGGGGTTTGATCAGCTGTCAGCCGACCCGGCATCGGGCCGCAACGGCGTCATGAACTGCCTGAATTACCTCAATACCCTGAATACGGAAAACCCGAATTCCATGCTGCTTCCCTTCTTTTTCCTGGGAAAAAGCGGCGAACTCGTCAAGTTGTTCAGCAAGGCCGAACCCGGGTTGAAGGCAAGGGCCCGGGACATCCTCCTGAAGCTCGATGTTACCAATACCGCCGCCTATAATGAACTGAAATGAGACGAACGCTTCTAGGTTTGCTGTGCTGCCTGCTGGTCGGGTCCTGTTCTTCTCCCGCACCACGCCCCCCGGCCGACGTACTGCCCGGTCCCCGGATGCAGCAGCTGCTTTGGGATATGATCCGGGCGGATTCTTATCTGTCCATGTACCTGGCCCGGGACAGCGGCGCGAAAAAGCTGGCTGAAAGCAAGCAATTATATGAGGAGATCTTCCGGATTCACCATACCAGCCGCGACCAGTTTAACAAGAGCCTTACGTATTACAAGGCCCATCCTGACCAGTTCAAGTTGATACTCGACTCCCTGGATGTGCAGAAAAAGCGGGTCCTGGAACAGATTTACCGGCCGACCCGTCCCGACACTTCCCTGTTTCGCCGGAAATTCAGCCTGGAACCCAAATAGGCCGTCTGCCACCTGGTTCCGGGGAAGATGCCTACTTTTATACAAGAAATAATTACCCGTTATGAACAAGGTGGTAGCCAACGCGGATGCTGCAATCCAAGACATGCAGGACGGAGCCACGCTGATGCTGGGCGGCTTCGGAATTTGCGGTATCCCGGAAAATTGCATTGCGGCCCTCGTGCGCAAGGGTGTACGGGACCTGACCTGCATATCCAACAATGCGGGCGTCGATGATTTCGGGCTGGGCTTACTGCTGAAGACCCGCCAGGTCAGGAAGATGATGAGTTCCTACGTCGGGGAGAATGCGGAATTTGAACGGCAATTGCTGAGTGGCGAACTCGAGGTCGAGTTGATTCCCCAGGGTACCCTGGCCACCCGCATCCAGATGGCCGGTATGGGGATCCCCGCTTTTTTCACCCCGGCCGGATACGGTACCGAGGTGGCGGAAGGAAAGGAGGTACGGGTTTTCGGAAACAAGCATTACCTGCTGGAGCATGCCCTGCATGCCCAGTATGCCCTGGTGAAAGCCTGGAAGGGGGACCGCCTGGGCAACCTGGTCTTTCGCAAGACGACCCGGAATTTTTCCACGTCCATGGCGCGGGCGGGCGATATCACCATTGCCGAGGTAGAGCAGCTGGTGGAACCCGGTGAACTCGATCCCGACCAGGTGCATGTGCCCGGCATTTACGTGCATCGGATTTTCCAGGGCACCGGCTATGAAAAGCGCATCGAACGGCGCACCCTGCGCCATACAACCTGAAAACCCTGTACTATGGCATTGGACAAATACGGTATTGCCAAGCGTATTGCCCGCGAACTTCGCGATGGCATGTATGTCAACCTGGGCATCGGTATCCCTACGCTGGTGGCTAATTACATCCCCGGGGGGATGACCATCCTGCTGCAAAGCGAAAACGGGCTGCTGGGGATGGGCCCCTATCCCACCGAGCAGGAGCTGGATCCCGACCTGATCAATGCCGGGAAGGAGACGGTGACGATTCTTCCGGGCGGGGCCTTTTTTGACAGTGCGGAAAGCTTCGGGATGATTCGTGCCGGGAAAGTGGACCTGACCGTTCTGGGGGCCATGGAAGTCAGCGACCAGGGGGATATTGCGAACTGGAAGATCCCGGGCAAGATGGTCAAGGGAATGGGAGGTGCCATGGACCTGGTGGCGAGTGCCAAGAACATCATTGTAGCCATGATGCATACCAATCCGAAAGGGGAGCCCAAACTGCTGCCGGCCTGCACACTGCCCCTGACCGGCACCCGCTGCGTGCGCAAGGTGGTAACCGAACTGGCCGTGCTGGATATCACCCCGGATGGTTTTCTGCTGCTGGAGCGGGCTCCTGGCGTCAGTACCGACGAAATCCGGGCCAAGACGGCCGGCAGGCTGGTGATACGGGGAGAAGTTCCGGAAATGCAGGTTTAGTCGATCAGGTTATTCTTGACAGCGAAAAAGACCAGGCCGGCCGTATTCTTGCTGCCAAACCGTTCCATCAGCCGGTCCTTGATCGCCTCCACGGTGCGGGGACTGATCTCCATTTTCTGGGCGATTTCCTGGGCGGTAAATTCCATACAGATATAGCGGAGCACGTCCTTTTCCTTGTCACTCAGGGTGATTTCCTTGTTCAGCGACGGAATGACTTTCTGGCGCGCGTGCGAACGCTTCAGCAGGACCCGGTTAACGAAATTATTGAGGTAGTAGCCCTTCTCATACACTTCCATAATCGCGCGGCGGATCTCCTGGGGCTCGGCGTTCTTGAGCAGGTACCCGTTAGCGCCATTTTCCATCAGGTGGTAAACAAAGCGCTCGTCCTCGTACATGCTCAGCACGATCACGTAAATATTGGGATAGAGTTTGCTGATGGCTTTGGTCGTCTCGATGCCGTCCTTTTGGGGCATCCGGAGGTCCATCAGTACGACATCTGGTTGCGAATCTGGCAGGCCCTTGAGCAATTCCTCCCCGTTATCCGCCTCCTGCACGAACTTGATATTGGTGAACGGCCGCAGCGACAGGATCACTCCCTTCCGGAAGATCTTATGGTCATCGGCAATTGCAACCTTTATGATTCCCATAGTTATCAGATGTTGAACAAATTTAGCACTTTATTTGGTTACGCTCCATAGTCCTCATCCCGCGGCAGTTCCAGGGTGATCTTGTAGTAGGTCTGGGAAATATCCCTCTCAAAATAGATGGATCCCTGGAGCACTTTCATGCGGCTGCTGATGTTCTTGATCCCCAGGCCGCCGGAACTCTTGTTGAGTTTTTCGAAATCCGACTGGACCAGGCCTTTGCCGTCATGGTGAATGCGCAGGTAGAAGGTGTCGCCGTGCACGTTCTGCGTCAGGTGGATAAAACTGGCGCTGCTGTGCTTGAGAATATTATTGACCAGTTCCTGGATGATACGGAAGATGATCAGTTCCTTTTCGGTCTTAAGCCGTTCCCGGTATTCGTGGAAGCGGCTGGAGGCGTTGATGGTTCCGGATCCGCTGATTTTCTGAAATAGATCGTTCACCGCGGATTCCAGGCCGAAGTTTTTCAGGGTGGGGGGCATCAGGCTGTGGCTGATATTGCGTACCAGCTGGATGCTATCGTCTATGATCTGGCGGGCCTGGTAGATCGCCTGGAGCTGGGTGACCTTGTCCTGGTTCACCAGGTTTTCATTCAGGTACAGCCGGGCGGTTGCCAGGAGGGGTCCGGCATCGTCATGCAGGTCGGCTGCCAGACGCTGGCGCTCTTCTTCCTGGAGCTTGATGGAGGCGTTCAGCAGGAGTTTCTGCTGCTCCTGTTCCATTTCCTGCAGGCGCACCTGGTAGCGGATCACCTTGCGCTGGTGAAAGATGATGAACAGGATCAGGCCGATAGTCAGCACCAGCATGCCCAGGGTACCGAGAAACAGTACCAGGGAAACAGGGGAACTAGTGGCTTGTAATAGATACATATAATGGGTTAGTGGCTTATTAAAAATCTAGGTAGGGAAACTGTCTGTCAGGCGCCTTGGTCTTGAAACGCTTCGCGTGGACAACGATGGCGGCTGAGAACAGGATATTTTTGATGATTTCGGCTATGTAGGTGATAAACCAATACCGGTCATGAACCTCCTGGCTTATATTATTTGCTAGGATGTACAAGAAAAAGGAAGATCCCAGATAGATCATAATCCCAATAGCGAACCAGAAGCAGTGATTGTTATAAACATAATCGTTATTGGTGGTCACAAAGAATTCATATAAAAAGTAAAAGATATAGATATATACCAGGATGGTCTCCACTCCAATCGGTATGGTATCGATCCCCCGGTGGGAGTTACGCGTAACCGTAAAGTTGAGGACTTGGAACAGGACAAATAGCAGATAACTGGCAAGGATGATCCTCTTGGCCAGACGGTTTCGAATATTTAGCCAGAAAATGGCTGTAAATGTGGTGTATTCGCAGTAAGTAAAGAAACTATTGTAAAGTCTCGCGTAAAAATGAGGTATTTTTTCCAGGTATTTGTCGCCGAACCAAAGTAGACCGACAAAAATCAGGCTATAGACCGCAATGATAATTACATCCGCATTCTTTCTCCTGTAAATCAGGTAGAAAAACGTTGGCAGTAGGTAAGAGTATAATAATATGGAAAAAAAAAGTTTTTCTATGTATTTGGATTTTACCCAAATATAGAAAAACTTTTAGCGAATTCTAAACAGAACTAACCAAAAAGATTAGTCCTGCTCCCACCAAATACCATCGCCACCACCTTGCCAAATCCGTTTTACAGCGTTAACCTTTTTCATTACAGACGAATTTTAGGTTTGTCCAGAAATATTTCTTGCATCAAATATTGCCTGAATCGCCTGTCTTTTCTATAGGGGTTTTTTCCTTACAAATCGATAAAAATTTTAATAATTCAGCAGGGACAAGGGTTTCAGCCGGTTTTTTCGTAAAACAACCCGGCTAAATCAGGTAAAATCCCGCGTATAATTTCGTATTTTTACTAAGGCAAAAACAGGTATAATTCCGAAGAAACTCTCCGAATTTTAAAAGTTGTCAACAGGTGTGAATAAATGGGACAGAAACTTTGGCTAGGCGGGTCACCGGCGGATTCCGGAAGCGAGGTAAGAAAAAAGAAAGTTGATTGACATTGGATTTTGCTGCGTCTTTCAGAGGATTGTTGGAAGTTTTGTTTTTGGACGGTTTAGGACATTGGATGATACTAGGTTAGCAGATCCGAGTCAATCAACTTCTGGATCAAAAGTAATACCCGCCCCGGACCCCCACAAGAGCAATATCCCCCGAATTCCCGCCTTCGGTTTTTGCGGGAAAGGGGGGAAATCAACGAGCGTGGCAGCGGGTATTTTACGAACCAGACTGCCGCAGTTTTACGAACACTCCGGGAGCCAGATGGGCTCCGGACCATGGCAGGAAGCTGGCAAAAACGGTTCATATGGATATATAAAAAAGAGTAGATTTGCTATCGCCGTTTTTAACCCATTAAATGATGTGTAAACCAATTATCCATGAGTACTGCGCAGCAGATCAAGGTAGCGATTGCAGATGACCATAAAATATTCCGGGACGGGATCAAAATGGCCCTGAAAGACAAGGAATACCTCAAAATACTCTGGGAGGCTGAGGATGGCAAGGATGTAATGCATAAGCTGCAGATTAAGCAGCCGGATGTGCTGCTCATGGACATCCGCATGCCGGAGGTGGACGGAATAAACGCCATCAGCCTGATTCGCAAGGAGTACGAGGATATCAAGATCATCGTGCTGACCATGTATGACGACCAGGAGATGATTACCAAAATGATGGAGATGGGGGCCAATGCCTACCTGACCAAGACAACGGATCCCGAGGAAATTTACCAGGCCATCCTGACCTGCATGAACGATGATTTCTATTTCAATGACCTGGTCAATAAGGCGGTCCTGCTGAAACTCCAGCACAAGAAAACCGTCCGCCAGTTCTACCCGAACCCGGTTAAGTTTTCGGAAAAGGAATTGAAAATCCTCAAACTGATTGCCGAGGACAAAACGACCGAGGAGATTTCCAAGGAAGTCTTTCTCAGCCCCCGGACCATCGAGACCATCCGGCAAAACATGAAGCAAAAGGTCGGAGCCAAGACCATCGCCGGATTGGTCATGTACGGCATGCGAAACAAATTACTCGAATAAACCCCTGAACGGACTGCCGATGCCGGCCATTGTATCCAGCGATAACGTGAACAGCGTCTTTTTTGATGGCTTTTACAAGGACATGTGGAGGACCCTCATTCCCGGAGGACTCACCGACCATGAGGTGGCATTCATGACCCAGCATTTCCAGCTCCAGGCCGGCAGCCGGGTGCTGGACCTGATGTGCGGTTACGGCCGGCACAGCCTGGGACTGGCCCGCAAGGGAATCGAAGTCATCGCCCTGGACAATCTTTCTGAATATATTGAGGATGTACAGCGCACGGCGGACGCCGAGCAGCTGCCGGTCCAGGCCATGGCCGCCGATATCCTTTCCTTCAAGGCCTGCGGTCCGGTGGACCTGGCCATTTGCATGGGTAACAGCCTGAATTTTTTTGACGAAGCCGATGTAAGCCGGATCCTGACCCAGGTGGCTGCCAGTCTGCGGACGGGAGGACATCTGCTGATCAACAGCTGGTCCCTGGCTGAAATCGTCATTCCCCAGTTCAAGGAAAAAAACTGGTCCTACGTGGGAGATTTCAAGTTCCTCACGGACAGCCGCTACCTGTTCCATCCCACCCGCATCGAGACCGAGTCGATTATTATCGATTCCGAAGGGCGCTCGGAAACCAAGCGGGGAGTGGATTATATCTACAGCCTCTCCGAAATGCAGCGGCTGCTCGCTTCGGCCGGCCTCATGCTGCGGGAGACCTACAGTATCCCGGGAAAGAAAAAATTTGCCCTGGGTGAGCCAAGGGCCTACCTGATCGCGGAAAAAGTGTAAGGTCAATGACTCCTTCCCGGCCCGGCAGGGCGGCGTGGGTTCCTATTCATTACATACAGGTATTCAGACGGATTTCAAAGGATCTGGCCGGGAGCAGTAGACTGCCTGGCTGGGTGATACGGATTTTCAAAACGGGGCTAAGCGCAAAAGGAGGGTTAGAAAAAGTAGAAAGTTGATTGCTGGAATAGATCGTGCTGGTTTTTCATAAGATAATGAATGAAGAACTTTCTGGACGGTATAGGACATTGGACGGTCGTGAGAAGTGTCACGATTGTTTCCATGTCAATCAACTTTCTGAGACAAAAATATATCCACATACTGGTGTGGACAAGCGCAATACTTCCCGATTTTATTTCTTCGGTATTTACCGCCGCATTCGTAAAACCTGCAAAAAAGCATTCGGGATTTTGCGTAGGACAAGGCGGCAACCTGCATGGACAAAGTGCTCTGGTAGTTTCCGCAAAGGGGAAATCAAGTACTTCTACTATGGTATATGTAGCGGGATTTTTCCAATTTGCATACGGAAACTGACTAATTTTGAACCGTATTCCTTTCAACTATTACTAATTTAATTTCCAATGAAAAATCACGAACCCAATGCAGTCATCAAGGTGGCCATTGCTGACGACCACGCCCTTTTCCGTACGGGGGTGAAGACATCCCTCTCCAGCCGGAAAGACATCCAGATGGTAGCCGAGGCGGAAAACGGGATGCAACTGCTTAACCTGCTCAAACATGTGCAGCCGGACGTAGTGCTCCTGGATATCCAGATGCCGATTATGGACGGCCTTACCACGCTTCCCGAAATCAAAAAATTATACCCGGATATCAAGGTGATCATGCTGTCCATGCACAATGATCACTCCATGATTTCCAAGATGATGGAAATCGGGGCCAATTCCTATCTCACCAAGGAATCCGGTTCCGACATGATTTATGACGCCATTCGCGCGGTGTACGAGCAGGATTTCTACTTTAATGATCTGACCAACAAGGCGCTGCTGAGCGGTCTGCGGACCAAGCGCACGGCCGAGTCCACCATGCCGGCCGACGTACAGCTCACCGAAAAGGAAGTCACGATCCTGCGGCTCATGTGCGAAGAGAAAAGCACCAAGGAAATTGCGGACATTGTGGACCTGAGTCCGCGGACCGTCGAGGCGATCCGTGACAAGCTCAAAACCAAGACCGGCACAAAATCCATGGCAGGCCTGGTCATGTACGCGGTAAAAGCCGGCATTGTCAACCAGTAACGGATTCTAACCTTTCGTATACAGTAGCCATCCGGTGGCGATTACCAGCCAGCCGGATGGCTTTTTTTATTTTTAGCTATTTTCATTGGATGAACCAGTTCATTTGCCTGGACGGCCGGATCCTGCCGGCCGGGCAGGCCGTCCTGCCGGCAGACAACCGGGGATTCCGCTACGGGGACGGCCTGTTTGAAACCATCCGCATGACCGGCGGGCGCCTGCCCCTCTGGGACCTGCATGCCGAGCGGCTGCTGGCCGGGCTGGACCTGCTTGCCTTCCGGCTGCCGGGTCATTTCGGTACGGACCTGCTGCGCAAGGAGGTGGAGCAGCTTGGCCGCAAAAACGGCTGCACTGCCTCCGCCCGCATCCGGCTGACCCTTTTCCGCGGTGCCGGGGGCCTCTTTGAGGGCCTGGATTCCCTGCATTACCTGATCGAATGCTGGCCCCTGGCGCCCGTTTCTTCCCGCATCCAGGATAACGGCCTGGAAATCGCCGTTTTTCCGGATGCCCGCAAGACAACCGACCGGTTTGCCAATTGCAAGACCGCGAACTACCTTCCCTACGTCATGGCTGCCATCCATGCCCGCCGGCACCGCCTCAATGAATGCGTCCTCCTCAATGACCGGGGGGGCCTGGCCGATGCCACCACTTCCAACCTATTCCTGATCCGGGAAGGCCGGATCCGGACTCCCTCCCTGGCCGAAGGGGGCGTGGCCGGGGTCATGCGCCGCCACCTTCTCGCCCGGTTCCGGGATGCAGGACTGGAGCCTGAGGAAGTTCACCTGGAACCCGCCGACCTGGAAAATGCTGACGAGGTGTTCCTGACCAATGCGCTGCATGGCATCCGGTGGGTTAAATCCTGCGGCGGCAGCAACTATACGATGCAGCGCTCCGCCCAGCTTTACCGCCAGTTTATTCACCCCCTGTTTTCGTAAACCTATTGACCGTAAAACTGTTGAAGCAGTCAGCCACCGGGTAACCCCCTTCACAAACGGAAAAGACGATGAAAGAACCCGTCCACCTATTCTGGTTCCGCCGGGACCTGCGGTTGCAGGACAATGCGGGACTGTACCATGCGCTGCGGGCCGGCCTGCCCGTGGTGCCGCTGTTCCTTTTTGACCGGGCCATCCTGGATGAACTCCCTGACCGGGATGATGCCCGGGTTACGTTTATACACCGGGCCGTGGAGGCCCTGCAGGCCGAATTAGTAAAGCGGGCCGGTTCCTCCCTGGTGGTCCGGCATGGATTTCCCGAACAGGTATTCCGGGACCTGCTGGAGGAATATGACGTGAGAGGGGTCTACACCAACGACGACTACGAGCCCTATGCCCGCCAGCGGGACCGGGCCATTGCCGACCTGCTGCAGGAACGGGGCATCGGGTTTCACGCCTGCAAGGACCAGGTCCTGTTCGAAAAGGACGAGATTATTAAGGATGACGGGCGGCCCTACACGATTTTTACGCCCTATTCACGGCGCTGGAAGTCGGTACTGAACGATTTCTACCAGGCTTCCTATCCCTCCGAATCCTACCTCACCCGGCTACTCAGGCAACCGCCCCTGTCCATGCCTTCGCTGGAGGAGATGGGCTTTCTGGCTTCCTCCCGCACCTTTCCGCCCAGGACATGGAGCCCGGAGACCATCCTGCGGTACGGCGCGTCCCGTGACTACCCGGCTCACGATGGCACTACCCGGCTGAGCGTCCACCTGCGCTTTGGCACCCTCAGTATCCGGCAACTGGTGCGGGAAGCAGGCTCCCTGAGCGGGACCTTCCTGAATGAACTGATCTGGCGGGATTTTTATCACATGATTCTCTGGCACTTTCCACGGGTGGTATCACAGTCCTTCAAACCGGAATACGACCGGATCCGCTGGCGGAACAACGAACAGGAATTCCAGGCCTGGTGCGAGGGAGCTACCGGCTACCCCATCGTGGATGCCGGGATGCGGCAGCTGAACCAGACCGGATACATGCATAACCGGGTGCGCATGGTCGTAGCCAGCTTCCTGACCAAACACCTGTTGGTGGACTGGCGCTGGGGGGAGGCGTATTTTGCCAGGAAACTGCTTGATTTTGACCTCGCCGCCAACAATGGCGGCTGGCAATGGGCTGCCGGCAGCGGTTGTGATGCCGCGCCGTATTTCCGGGTATTCAACCCCTACCTGCAAACCAGGAAATTTGATCCGGATCTTGCCTACATCCGCCGGTGGGTACCCGAGTTGGAAGAACTCACCTATCCCCGACCCATCGTCGAGCACGAAGCGGCCCGCCGGAGGTGCCTGGAGGTTTACGGGGCCGCATTAAAGAAATAGGGCTTCCGGCTCCGCGCCGCCCGATTCTCCGCGCATGGCGCGGTAGACTCCGTAGAGCACTTTTACCGCGTGGCGCCCGTCCTGGCCCAGGTCCAGGGAATATTGGTTGACATATAACTCGATATGCTGGCGCATTACCTGCTCCTCCATTTCCTGGGCATGCCGGCGGGTGTATTCGGAAATGGCCGGGTACCTGGAGAAAGAATCCTCGAGGCTTTGGCGGATCAGGCGGCTTACCTGCCCGGCCAGGTCCGAGCCCAGGCTGCGGCGCATGGCAATCCCGCCCAGGGGAATGGGCACCTGCATGCGGCTTTCCCAGTGCTCACCCAGGTCCATGATTTTCTTCAGGCCCCTGCGCGCATAGGTAAACCGGTTTTCATGGATGATCACGCCCAGGTCCGTTTCCCCGGACAGGACGGCAGCCTCGATGCCGGAGAAGACGCGTGTAACCTTGTGGGTTGCATCGGGGAAAGCGAATCCCAGCAGCAGGTTGGCAGTCGTGTTGATACCGGGGATGGCTATGCGCCGTCCGGGGACCTCGTCGGGGGGTACCTGCTCCCTGGCGATGAGCAGGGGGCCGACCCCCTTACCCAGGGCGCTGCCTGCAGGCAGCAGCAGGTACCGGTCGGAAGCGGCAAAAAGGGCCGGAAAGCTGAGCTTGGTGATATCCAGCTGGCCGCGGGCGGCGAGCTGGTTGAGCGTTTCCACGTCCTCGAGGATGGGCTCAAAGGTTAACCCGCCGGTGTCAATCCGGCTGTTGACCAGCGCATCAAATATAAACGTGTCATTCGGGCAGGGGCTGAATCCCATTGTCAGTTTCATAGTTCATTTTCCTTAAAGGTTTCTACCAGTTGGATCAGTTCCTGGTTTAGGTGCTGGATGGACGTCTGCATGTTCCATTTCTTTTTATTCCGCTCACCCACCCGGTTGGAGATGCTGCGCAGCTGCAGAAAGGGAACCTGTTCCATCAGGCAGGTAAAATGCAGGGCTGCTCCTTCCATAGACTCCACCACCGGGTCAAAGGTTTCCCGGTAGAAACGGATTTTCCTTGGCCGGGTCGTGATCTCGTTAACCGATATGCCGCGCACCGCCTTCAGCCCCGTCCGCTTCAGGTACTCCTTGTGCGGGTTCACCAGCCAGCCCCTGCGGTAGGGATACTGGTTCTGGGGAACGAGGCTCAGGGCAAAGAGCGTGCGCAGCTGGCGCAGTTCCACTACGCTTTCGTCGGCGATGGTTTCCTGGCGGACTGCCACCACCGAGCCCAGGGGGAGCTGGTCACTGAATCCGCCCGCCACCCCGGCCTGGATCACCAGGTCGGGACGCTTCAGGCTGAGGTACCGGGTCAGCCGGTAGGTGGTGGCGGTCAACCCGATACCCGTTATCAGGATATCGATGTTCCGGGACTGCCGGCTGGCGAGGTGGTGATCCAGGAAGGGCTGGATTTCTTTGGGCGTTGCGGCGCAAACCAGGAGTTGCATAGACTGCAAAATTACAGGATGGCCCGGTTCGGGAGGCTACTTTTCCTGCCCGGGGGTTCCCGGGTCCAAACTGTCGCAATTCATTTACCTTTGCCCCGTTTTTTTGGTGGAACAAAGCGGATTTTATTATGGTGTACCTGACGCGACTGGAGCATTTCAATGCAGCCCATAAATTGGTTAACCCAACTTGGAGCCCGGAGCAGAATGAAGCCGTTTTCGGAAAATGCGCCAATGAGAACTGGCACGGGCACAATTATGACCTGTATGTTACGGTGAAGGGGCAGCCCGATCCGGATACGGGATTCGTGATGGATGTCAAAAAACTCAGCCAGCTTATCCGGGAGCAGGTCGTCGAACGCCTTGACCACCGCAACCTCAACCTGGATGTTGATTTTATGCAGGGGAAGCTCTGCAGCACGGAAAACCTGGCCATCGGCATCTGGCAGCAGCTGGCTCCCCTCCTGCCTCCGGGCGTAACGCTGCATAGCATCAAATTGTACGAGACCCCGCGGATTTACGTGGAGTATTTCGGGGAAAAATAGCCGGCCCGGCTGAACCTTTACCCCAACGGCTCTGTTATGTAGATTGTTTCGCCGCCCGCCGTGGTCTGGTGTTATTTTCGTATTTTTCTGGTATGAGTAACAAGGTAGCCGTATTTCGCAGGGAACACTTCAATGCAGCGCACCGGCTGTATAATCCGCAGTGGGATCAGGCCCGCAACGAGGAGGTGTTCGGCAAATGCGCCTGGCCCCATTTCCACGGCCATAATTATGAACTGGAAGTGCGGGTGGTGGGGGTACCCGATCCGGAGACGGGATACGTAATGGACATGAAACGCCTGTCGGACCTGATCCAGCGCGAAATTCTGGGTCGCTTTGATCACCGCAACCTCAACCTGGATACCGAGGAATTCCGCCATCGAAATCCGACAGCGGAGAATATCGCCGTAGTGATTTTCGACCTGTTGCGGCCCCATATTGATCCGTCCATGGATCTCCGGGTCCGCCTGTACGAGACACCCCGGAACTTCGTGGAATACCCGGTGGACTGACCACGAATACAAACATTTTTAAACCTACACATGGCATACAAACGGATTGAACAGTATGACGAATCGATTACGAGCGGTCTGATGACCAACTACCGGCAGGTACTGGGCTACCTTGGGGAGGATCCGGACCGGGAAGGGCTGCTGAAGACGCCGGAGCGACTGGCCAAGGCTATGCAATACCTGACGCAGGGCTACCAGATAGACGCCCGCGACATCCTGAACTCGGCGAAGTTCCACGAGGATGTCAGCGAGATGGTTATCGTCAAGGACATTGAGCTCTACTCGATGTGCGAGCATCACATGCTTCCCTTTTTCGGCAAAGCCCATATTGCCTATATACCCAATGGCTGGATTACGGGCCTCAGCAAGCTTGCCAGGGTGGTGGATGTGTATTCGCGTCGCCTCCAGGTCCAGGAGCGGCTGACGACCCAGATTCTCCAGGCCATCAAGGAATCCCTCAATCCCCTGGGCGTGGCGGTCGTCATTGAGGCGCAGCATCTTTGCATGATGATGCGCGGCGTGCAGAAGCAGAATTCGGTAACGACCACCTCGGCCTTTGACGGAGAATTTCATAAGAATTCCACCCGCAGCGAGTTTCTGAAACTGATTTCCTCTACCCTGAGCTGATACTCCGGCCCAGCGGCATGCCGCAAAGACTTTTTTTTTATGTAAAGTCTTTGTGGCATTTTTGTTTTTGCTCCCTGCCGGTGCAGGTGGTCCGGCCTGTTCGCCCGGTCCGCTTCCCCGCAGCAGGCAGGTAAAATTAGCCAGATGAAACATGCATTTATCTTTCCGGGACAGGGTTCCCAATTCCCCGGAATGGCCAGGGACCATTACGAAAACAGCGCCTTTGCCAAAAAACTGTTCGAGCAGGCCAATGAGATCCTGGGTTTCCGCATTTCGGACATTATGTTTTCCGGGACAGAAGCGGATCTGAAACAAACCCGGGTGACCCAACCCGCCGTTTTTCTGCATTCCATTATTGCCTTCCGCAGTATCGATAACGCCCGGCCCGATATGGTGGCCGGACATTCCCTGGGCGAGTTTTCCGCCCTGGTGGCCAACGGCACACTCAGTTTCGAGGATGCCCTGAACCTGGTTTCGGTGCGGGCCCTCGCCATGCAGCAGGCCTGCGAGATGTATCCCTCCACAATGGCGGCGGTACTGGCCCTGCCTGATGAAACCGTGGAAAACATATGCCGTGATGTCCAGCAGGAAACCGGCGAGATCGTCGTGCCTGCCAATTATAACTGCCCGGGTCAGCTGGTCATCAGCGGAACGCTGAAAGGGGTGGAAGTCGCCTGCGAGCGGCTCAAGGCGGCAGGAGCCAAACGGGCCCTGCTGCTGCCGGTTGGGGGAGCGTTTCATTCCCCCCTGATGGAGCCGGCCAGAAAGGAACTGCAGGCGGCTATCGAGGCCACCAAATTCCACCGGCCTACCTGTCCCGTCTACCAGAATGTCGTGGCGCGGGCGGTGATGGACAGTGAAGAGATCAAGCAGCACCTGATTGACCAGCTGACCGGTCCGGTGCGCTGGACGCAGAGCGTGCAGGCAATGATCGGGGATGGGGCCTCCCGTTTTACCGAGGCCGGACCGGGAAAGGTGCTCCAGGGCCTGGTCCAGAAGATTGACCGGAATGTCCCGGCCGAATCGGTAAACTAGGTCGTTTCATTTTCCTACACCGGAATGGAGCAGTTCAGCCACTCTCCGTCAAACCGGGCGCCGTATTTTTTGTAAAAGCGGATCGCGGGTTCATTCCATTCCAGTACCTGCCACACGATACCGTTCAGCTCCCGCTCCCGGGCCTCCACGATCAGCCGGTCGAACAGCAGTTTTCCGACCCCCTGCCCCCGCATGGACGAAGTGACCAGAATGTCCTCCAGGTACATGCGCTGTCCCTTCCAGGTGCTGTAGCGGATGTAATACAGGGCAAATCCCACGATCTGTCCGCCTGCCTCGGCCACGAAGGCCCACCAGACCGGGTGCGGTCCGAAACCGCTATCGGCAAAATGCTCCAGGGTGACCGTGACCTCCTGGGGCGCCCGCTCATATTCGGCCAGTTCACGGATCAGCTCCAGCAGGCGCGGGCAGTCCTCGCGCACCGCCCGGCGTATGTGTATTTTTTCGTACATCGTAGGTATGCTTTGCGGATTGGGTTGGGGATGATTCATCATTTATTTCTTTCGAATGGCCTTGAAGGTTCCGTTGGGCTGAATGGACAGCAGGTCGATGATCTCGCCCTGGTCATTGCGTTCAAACTGGATGAAAAATCCGCTCAGGTTCCTGATCATAAAGCGATCCCGGCCCTCCGGTACCAGCTCGTCTTCCGGCTGGCCGGGCACTGCCAGGTGCAGGGTACTGTCCGGGCTTACCGTGACACGGATGACCACGGAAGACAGGGTGTATTCCCCCGCATAGGCCGGGAACCGGGAGCGGTCGGCAGCCAGCGCGCCAGGTACCCGCTGGAACAGCAGCGGAGCCAGGGTGGGTTCGAGCGGCAGGGAAAGTGAGGTGATCTCGCCGGAACTGTTCATGTTGAACTGGGCCACGCCCAGCGAGTTGCTGGTATCCGGACCTCCGGCTCCTTCCCGGGGATAGAGGGTATACAGGTCATAGCGGTCGTGACGGAGCCAGAACCGGAAGGTGCCCATGCGCAGCATCAGGGAATCCCCATTACGGTACACCTCCGCCGTGCCGTAGGCGGCATGCCGGAAGCTTCCTTCGTACTCTTCCGGTTTATGAGTGGCGGGAGCGGGCATGCCCGGGCTCACCTTGCTTTGCTGGGCTTCCCGGCCCTGGTTTACCGCCTGGTTGTAAGCCGATTTGAGCCGCGTCTGCCAGTCGATATAGGGCAGGTGCAGCAGGCGGTCAGCCAGCAGGTTGCGTACAACGGAGGGAACCTGCGAGTTATTCTGGTTGGACAAAACCACGATGCCCAGGCTGTCGGAAGGGAAAAAGCAGACGCTTGCCGAGAACCCGTCAATATTGCCGCCGTGCTCCACCCGGTAGTGGCCACGGTAGGAGGAGAGGAACCAGCCGAACCCGTAGTTGGCAAAATATAAGTCCGGGCTCTCCCGGCTGGGAAGCCCTCCGGGGATTACCATCTGGGGACTCATCGCTTCGGTGACATACCCTGCCGGCAGGATTTCTTTTCCCTGGTATTTTCCCTGGGCGATCCAGGTCATCAGCCATTGGGCCATGTCCTCGACGGTGCTGTTAATACTTCCTGCCGGTCCCATGGCGCCGATCGGGTAATAGTTCATTTTGAGCGGAAGGCTGTCGGGTCCGACCTCATAGCCTACGGCCGGCTCCGCGCTTCGCTGGAGTTCCTCGATGGAAAGGCAGGAGTGCGTCATACCCAGGGGCTGGAAAAAGCGGCTGCGTATGAGGTCTTCCCAGGACTGGTGACGAAGCCGTTCCGCCACCATGCCCTGCAACAGGAACATGAAATTATTGTACTGCCATTTCTGGCGCAGCCCCGCCGTGGGTTCCATGTATGCGATCCGCTGGAGCAGGCTGTCGCGGGAGGGGGTCCTGAAGTAATACCAGGACAGATCATGGCGGGGAAGGCCGGTGCGGTGGCACATCAGGTCACGGAGCGTGACGTGCTCGGTCAGGTCTTCCGAGAAGAACCGCAGTTCCGGCAGGTAGGTCCGCACGGGCTGATCCAGGCTGACCAGGCCCTCCTGACCGAGCTGACCGATCAGGGAGGCGGTAAAGGCCTTGGTGCAGGAACCGATCGCAAATACGGTCTGAGGTGTCACAGGAAGCTTGCGCTCCACATCGCGCCATCCCTTGCCCAGGCTGAAGATCACCTGGTCCTTTTTCACCACGGCCACGGCAAAGCCGGCCGCATGCCATTCCTTCAGCACGCGGGCAAAGGCGGTATCCAGGCCGGAGAAATCAGGCGGACCGGCCCCCTTCTTTTTCTGGGCAGGCGCGGCGGTGGCAAACAGGAGGGTTAGCAGGAAAAACCAGGCGGACCAGGCGCGGCCCGAAGCAGCAGAAGGAGCCATGTTGGGGTTTTGAGACCTGAAATTAATACGAAATGCCGGTGTGCCAAGCCGTGTTTTTTCTGCCGCCAGTTTTGCGACCTTTGCGCCGATGAACCCTAATCAACCCATCACAGCCATGCAGCCAATTTTTGAACAACTCGCCGCCTACAACCAATGGGCAAACCAGACGCTTGCCGGGAAACTTCGCACCCTGCCGGAAGAAAAACTCCGCCAGCCGCTGGCCAGCAGTTTTCCCAGCATGCATCAGACCGTACTCCACATGTGGGTCGCCTCCAGTGCCTGGTACCGCCGGCTGTGGCCCCAGGACGGCGTGGAACAGCCCGGACTGGATTACGGGGGAGCCTTCGATCAGGTGGTTGACAATATGCTCCGGCTGGATGCCCGGTGGCTGGAGCGGATCCGCGAAGCCGCGCCCGGGTGGCTGGAGCAGTCCATCCGGTACCAGAATTCCAGGCAACAGACCTTTGCCGAGCCGGTGTGGCAGATTCTTTGGCACCTGTTCAATCACAATACCTATCACCGGGGTCAGCTTACCACCCTGCTGCACCAGGCCGGGGAAGGGCAGGGGATCCCGGGTACTGACTTCATCCTGTTCTGCCGGCTGCCGGGCAATACCCCGGTTCAATAGGCCCACTTGAGCAGCGTCGCACCCCAGGTGAATCCGCCTCCGAAGGCTGCCAGCACCAGGTTATCGCCTTTATGGAGCCTGCTTTCCCATTCCCACAGGCAAAGCGGGATGGTCGCCGCGGTCGTGTTGCCGTATTTGTGGATATTAAGCATGACCTTGTCATGGCTAAGGCCCATGCGGTCGGCTGTGGCATCAATGATGCGTTTGTTGGCCTGGTGAGGCACCAGCCAGGCAATGTCCGCCCCGGTAAGGTGATTTCTTTCCAGCAGTTCAGCGCTCACATCGGCCATGCCCTTCACGGCAAACTTGAAAACGGCCTGGCCTTCCTGGTAAATATAGTGCTCCTTGTTGGTCACGGTCTCGATGCTGGCGGGCCGCAGGGATCCCCCGGCCTTCATGTGAAGGTACTGGCAGCCGCTGCCGTCCGTGCGCAGGATGCTGTCGCGGACACCATAACCGGCCTCGCCGGGTTCCAGCAGGACCGCACCCCCTCCGTCGCCAAAGATGATGCAGGTGGAACGGTCGGAATAATCCACGATGGAACTCATTTTGTCGGCCCCGGCCACCACGACTTTTTTGTACCGGCCGCTCTCCACCAGGGAGGCCCCTGTGGTCAGGGCGAACAGGAATCCGGAGCAGGCCGCCGACAGGTCAAATCCGAAAGCGTTGCGGGCTCCCAGCTTGTCGCAGGCCAGGTTGGAGGTGGATGGAAAGAGCATGTCCGGGGTGACGGTCGCTACGATCAGGCAATCGATTTCCAGCGGATCGATCCCCCGTTTTTCACAAAGCTGGCGCACCGCCGGGACGACCAGGTCCGAAGTGGCCAGGCCCGGTCCCTTCAGGATGCGCCGCTCGCTGATACCGGTACGGGTCCGGATCCATTCGTCATTGGTTTCCACCATTTTCTCCAGGTCGAAATTGGTCAGTTTGTCGGGGGGAACATAGCCACCCACCGCCGTAATGACGGCGCTAATGGGATTACTCATGCAATAATTGAATTGTCACGTAAAAAAACGGGACGAAGATACGGATTGGGCAACTAACCCGGTCCGGGGGAGCCGGATGGCTTCCGGCCACCTGATTTTCCCCTATTTTCGCAGCCATGATCGCTTACCTGGAAGGACGCTTTGCCTACAAGTCCCCTGCGCTGGTATACCTGGACGTCAACGGGGTAGGTTACGAAGTACAGATCAGTCTGAACACCTATTCGGCTATCCAGCACCTGGAACAGGGAAGGCTGCTCACCTGCCTGCTCATCCGGGAGGATGCCCATATCCTGTACGGGTTTTACGACCGCTCCGAGAAAGAGATCTTCCAGCAACTCATTGGCGTTTCGGGCATTGGCGCAGCTACCGCCCGCGTCATGCTTTCCTACATGAAGCCGGAGGAGATAACCCGGGCCATCGTCCAGGGGGATACCCGGACGCTGGAAGCGGTCAAGGGCATCGGTAAAAAGACAGCCGAAAGGCTGGTGGTCGAACTCCGCGACAAACTGGCCAAAGCTCCGGCCGATTCAAATATTTCTCCCCTGAAACACAATACTTTGCACGCGGATGCGTTAAATGCCCTGATGGCACTAGGGATTAGCCGCCAGGCTGCCGATCAGGCCATGCAGAAGGCCCTGGCCGCCGAACCGGGGCTGAGTGTGGAAGAGCTGATCAAAAAGTCCTTGCGCATCCTGTAGCCCATCGCGTTCGTTGAACTAATTCTTTGGAGAAACACTTGACCCCGAGAACCACCAACATATTCCACACGCTGATCGTGGCCACCCTTGCTATGGCCCTGCTGGTCTCCCGGCAGGCTCAGGCGCATGCCGGTGCGCCCGGTAGGCGGATCCCGGTATCCGGTTTCCGGTCAGTGCCCGATACCGGGAGTCATCCCGATACCCTCCGCTTCCCGATCAGCGACCGCTACGGCGACCCGTATTCCAATCCGGTCCGCAATCCCTTCGACCTGAAGGACACGGCCTTCGTCAAACGCAGCATCATCTACGACCCCAAGACCCGCCAATACTATATCGAGGAAAAAATCGGCAGCCAGTATTACCGGACGCCGACCAGTTTTTCGATGAAAGAGTTCATCGACCTGCAGGGCAAGCGCGACGAGGACGCCTACTTCAAGCAGCGCGCCTCCCTGCTTTCCGACATGAATAAACGGCTTTTCAAGCCGGATTTCGGATTTTCCAAGGACTGGATCAACCGTATAACGGGAATGGGTAAAGTCAGTATCCGGCCATCCGGCTATGTGGATATTTCGGCAGGCTACCAGGGCCAGAACATCAGCAATCCCACCCTGCCGGAACGGGCCCGCAAGACCGGCGGGCTGGATTTCAATGAAAACGCCCAGCTGCAGGTGGATGCCAACATCGGGGACAAGATCAAGCTCCCGATCAACTACAATACCCTGTCCACCTTTGATTTCGAGAACCAGCTCAAACTGGACTACCACGGGCGCGATGATGAAGTACTCAAGCAGTTCCAGGCAGGGAACGTCAATTTCACGACCAAGGGGACCCTTATTCCCGGAGCCCAGTCCCTGTTCGGTGTTAAGTCCCAGCTGCAGTTCGGCAAACTCTTCGTGACTGCCGTACTCGCCAACCAGCGGTCCCAGCAGCAGAGCCTGGGCATCCAGGGCGGCGGATCGGTACAGAATTTCAAGATCAAGGCGGACCAGTA
>DASZRL010000097.1:0-14445 GCA_035549175.1 Chitinophagaceae bacterium
ACCGGATATCGGTATGCGCGGACTGGCCGTCAAAAAACTGGATTGTGAAGCAGACCTGGTTCGGCTGCTTCCCCTGTATACCGTGGATTACCTTATCCAGGAATTCGTTCCATATGAAAAGGAAGTGGGTATTTTTTATTACCGGGTGCCCGGCCAGGAAAGGGGGGTCATATCCGGCATAGTGGGCAAGGAACTACTCACCGTGACCGGGGACGGGCAACAAACCGTCCGGGAACTACTGCGGCAGGACGCCCGCTACCTGCTTCACCTGGGCACCCTGCACAAGCAATACGGGGAAGACCTGGAACGGGTGCCGGCCCGGGGCGAGCGCAAGGTGCTGGTACCCTACGGAAACCATGCCCGGGGCGCGAAATTCCTGGATTACAGCCACCTGGCGGACGAAGACCTGGCTCGCCGGATGGATGCTATCTGCCGGCAGGTGCCGGAGTTCTATTACGGGCGGCTGGATATCCGGTACGAGCGCTGGGATGACCTCAAAAAGGGGGAGCGGTTTTCCATTATTGAGCTCAATGGTGCCGGCAGTGAGCCCACCCATATCTACGATCCGCGTCATTCGCTGCTATTTGCCTGGAAAGAGATTATCCGGCACTGGCGGATCCTGTGGCAGATCAGCCGGCTTAACCGCAGGCGGGGGTTTCCCTACATGTCTTTTTCGGCCGGGCGAACCATGTTCCGTCAAAACCGGGACTACCTGAAAAAACTCCGGGGCGTCGACCGGGCCCTGATCGGGGAGCGCTGAGCTGACCAGAATCATTTTACAGCCACTGGAACACTTTGGGCTGCTTTTTAATTGTCTTTATTTTTACGGATGCACAAATTGCTACGAATTTTCTTTACCGGCATGCTCATCAGCTTTCTGGGCTCGCTGCCCCTGGGTACCCTGAATGTGGCGGCCATGCAGATTTCCGTCACCGAAAGTGTCCGAAGCGCCCTGCTCTTTTCCTTAGGTTCCCTGCTGGCAGAAATTTTCTACGTCCGTCTTTCGCTGGTGGCCATGGACTGGATCCGCAAGCAGGAGCGGATTTTCCGTATTTTGGAATGGGTCACCCTCCTGGTCATCCTGGCACTCGCCGCATCCAGCTTCTATGCCGCCCTGCATCCGGCAGTGCATAAAAACGTCCTGCTCAGCAGCACCCTGCCGAAGTTTGCCCTCGGACTGGTCATGAGCGCCGTGAATCCGGTCCAGATCCCGTTCTGGTTCGGGTGGAGTACCGTGCTGTTCACGCGCAATATCCTGCAGCCCCGCAATGATCATTATAATTCCTATATCATCGGGATCGGCATCGGCACCTTTTTCGGTAACTGCGTCTTTATATTCGGCGGCCAGCTGATGGTAGAAAGGCTCAATGCCAACCAGAACATACTGAATTGGGTAATCGGAACTATCTTCGCGGTAACCGCCATAATCCAGATCTGGAGAATGGTATTGAAGCGAAGATCCATCCACGACCAGTTGGAGCATCCCGAAAAAATGACCCATGGGCTGGAAAATAAACTAATCGAATAATTATACTAATATGGCACTACACGAAGCACTCCTGGCAGAATTCAAACACGAAGCCGGACTTACCCGCAAAATGCTGGAACGCGTCCCCATGGAATCGGTTTCCTGGAAACCCCATGAAAAATCCATGACCCTCGGCAGGCTGGCTACCCATATCGCCGAGATACCGCACTGGGTCGTGGAAATCCTGTCCACCCCGGAATTCGACTTTGCGGCCCGCCCTTATAATCCCCGGGTGGCAGGTTCCCTGGCTGAGCTGCTGGATATCCATGACCAGAATGCGGCGCGTGCTGTTTCCGCCCTGGCGGCCGCCGGCGATACTATACTCAATGACAACTGGACGGTTCGGCGGGGAGAAACCGTCGTATTTGCGGCTCCCAGGAAGGTGGCCTTACGTGGCTGGGCCTATAACCACCTGTATCACCATCGCGGCCAGCTCTCCGTATACCTGCGCATGCTGGAGGTAGCCGTACCCGGCATGTACGGACCGAGTGCCGATGAACGTTGAACCATTCAGTCCACGATGAACAGTTTGCATCCCTGTTCACTCACCGAGCGGTGGGCCTGGGAATGGTCTCCCACGAAATAGGTCATCCCGGGGGACAGCGTCATGAACCGGCCGTCCGCCAGTTCGGTGGTGAGCACGCCTTCCAGGCAAAGGATAACGTGCCCCTTTTCGCACCAGTGGTCCGCCCGGTAGCCAGGACTGTATTCGACCTTGCGTACGCGGATGTCATTCACAAAAAACGTTTGCCAGTAGGCCACGCCTGTTTCCCCGGCATGGGATTCCCGGGAAATATTCTGCCAGTCCAGGACCTGAAAATCAAATGGGGCCATGCGCATATGGCGGGATTTTGTGGGACAACCTACCAAATAATTAGTACATTTTCCGTTTAAAAAATGGAATCCCCCGGAAAATCAGGTATACCCGAATCCCGACAGCTCAGTCGTTCGCTGGGCCTGGGCCTGGTGATCGTAATGGTAATTTCCAATATCATCGGGTCCGGCGTGTATAAAAAGATAGCACCGATGGCTGCCGAGCTGCATTCCTCCGGCTGGGTCCTGGTGTGCTGGGTCGTGGCAGGGATCATCAGCCTGCTGGGCAGCCTCTGCAATGCAGAGGTAGCGGGTCTGCTGGCGGATACCGGGGGGGATTATGTGTACTATAAGAAAATTTACAACCGCTTTTTTGCCTTCCTGTTCGGCTGGTCCCTCTTCACGGTCATCCAGACTGCGGCCATTTCTTCCCTGGCCTACGTTTTTGCCCAGTCGCTCAACAGCATGGTACGGCTTCCCCCATTACTCTCCTCCTGGTCGCATTATTCCATTGCCGGCATATTTTTTCCGTTCGCGGATCTCCAGGTAAAACTGACTGCCATCCTGGTGATCCTGCTTTTTACCTGGTTCAACAGCCGGGGAATACGCCGCGGTGCGGCACTCAGCACGGTTATCCTGCTGCTGGTGTTTGCCGGGATATTCACCATCATCGTATTCGGCCTGAGCAGTCACCAGGCTCACGTTGCCGGGGTATTCAACCTGAAACAGGATCCGGGCAGACCTGTCGGCTTCCGTAGCGTGTTCACAGCAATCCTTTCCGCCTTCTGGGCCTACCAGGGCTGGGCCACGATCGGGTATATCGGGGGCGAGGTGAAAAATGCCCGGCGCCTGATCCCCATCGGGATGGCGCTGGGCATGGCGCTGGTTATCATCACCTATCTGCTGATTAACACCACGTACCTGTCCCTGCTTTCCATTCCCCAGCTGGAGGCAATCTATCAGTCCAATAATGGTATTGCCGCCGTGGAAGCGGTCCGTGTCTTCTGGGGCACCCCCGGAGTGGTTTTTATTTCCCTGCTGATCGCCATGACCACCCTGGGCTGCGTTCACGCAACCATCCTGGTAAGCGCCCGCACGTATTTTGCCATGGCCCGGGAAGGGCTCTTTTTCCGCCGCATCGGCCGGCTGAATGACAGGCAGGTTCCCCGCAATTCCTTATGGATGCAGGGCATCTGGGCCTGCCTGCTGGTTTTTTCGGGCACCTTTGACCAGCTTACCGACATGATCATCTTCAGCGTCTTTCTGTTTTATGCCGCCACTACGCTGGGCGTATTTATCCTGCGGGTGAAAATGCCGCAGGCACCCCGCACCTTCAGGGTTTGGGGTTACCCCGTGATCCCGGCGCTGGTTTTAGTCTTTTGCATGGCCCTGTTTGTAAACACCCTGTTTACGAGGCCCAGGGAAGCGGCCGTGGGGCTCATCCTGATGTTTTCGGGGATTCCATTCTACTTCTGGTTCCGCAAAAAATACCCGGCTCAGGCGGCCTCCCCGGATCAGGACCAGTAAGGGGATTATTACCGGGATTTCGCCCGCCGCTGCGATCAGGTAGTTCCTGCCCGCCCGGCAGATGACCTTTCGTTCAGAAGGAATCCACCAACGCTACCGGGCAACCCTTTCGCAGCGTATTGTGTATTTCAGCCTGTCGGTCCGTCTCCCGGATCAGCTGATCTATTTCCTCCAGGCTGCACGGGGCATCCACGTTCACCCGGTACTGAAAATGGGATCCCGGTTCGCCTTCCGCCCCGAATTGTCCCTTCACGGTTACCTCCACAGCCCGGACATCGATCCCCCGCTTCCTGGCTTCCCGGTACAAATCATTGCAATAGCAGGTTGCCAGGGCGGCCATAAGCAGCTCGCCGCCATTCAGCGCGCAGCCGGGGCCATCCTTTCTGGGCGGAAGGGATAGTGATTTATCCTGCCCGTTGGTCCGGACGACCGTTTCCAGGCTGTTTGCCCTGCTGACCAGGACTGCGCTGATTTCCATACCAGATGATAATTTTCCGAAATATACGGAAAAGGTTTTCCCTGCAGGACAGGTACCGGATACCCGGTTCCAGGGGTCCTGGCCTGGGAAGATCTGCAAACAAGCGAAGGCAGTCAGGCGCGCTGCGAGGGCAAAGCATGGTTATAAAAAAACAAGGCAGGTTCGTGAAAACCTACCTTGCAAACAACCTGCAGAGTTTACTGCCTTTTACAACGGATATTCTTTGCAGGCCTATTCGATACAGCCATTGTCGTGGTCAAAGGCACAGCTTTTATGCTGCTTTTCAGGCAGGCAGCTTACGGTCTTTTAAACCGGTATTTCTGCCTTCTTACTCTGACCGACCAAACCCGTATCAAAGTGAGTTAAAGTTACATCGCAGGTACCCCGAAAACCATGATGGGTATCATCAAACATACTGATACGGATCGCATGGCTCCCCTAAATAGGGCGCCAGTCCCGCCCGGCTGAATATACTATCGGGGTTAAGTCCTATTTTAGCCTGGACCGCACAAGGTATCCAATCCCTTGCGCAGGCATGGATCTATGCCCAGACTCAGCGCAGGCATCCTGCTTTACAGGTACCGGCACCGGATGGTGGAGGTATTCCTGGTTCATCCCGGTGGCCCGTTCTGGGCTATCAAAGACGCCGGGGCCTGGTCCATACCGAAGGGAGAACCGGGAGCAGGGGAAGCGCCCGAGGAGGCAGCCAGGCGGGAGTTCCGGGAAGAAACCGGTCTGCAGGCTCCTGAGCACCTGCAGGAACTGGCCACCATCCGGCAGGGCAGGGGTGGAAAATGGGTCCGGGCCTGGTATGCCCGCCATGATGTGGATGCCGACCAGGTACGAAGCAATCTTTTTTCGCTGGAATGGCCGCCTAAATCCGGTCATATCAGCCAATTCCCGGAAATTGACCGGGCCGGATGGTTCCTCCTTGCGGACGCTGAAAAAAAAATTATCAAGGGCCAGGTTCCCCTGTTACACGCACTGGAAAAAATCCTGGGCAGCGGCCAGTAAACCGGTTTCCCGGTACCCTTCGCCTGAAATCCCCCGAGACAGACTGTTTTCTTCCGGGCGGTCAGCGCAATAGGGAATGCCGCAGCCGCATCAGCCCGGCCTCCATGCGGCAATAACCCATGGATCCCCGTTTGGCGGCGTCCAGCCGCACGCCGGCCCGGCGGGCCAGGGTATGCACCACGGGAAGTGGTGGTATATCACAATTCGAATAATAAGGACGTAGTTCCCGCAGGAAGATGTTCATCCGCACGGGGCCGATTCCCGGAATCGCCAGCAGCCGCTGGCGGACCTCCCGGCGGCTTTCCGCCGTCCGGATCAGGGCATTCAGGCTTCCACCATACTGGTCAAGGAGAAACCGGCAGATTTCCAGCAGGAGTGCTGCTGTCTTTTCATCGTAGCGGACATAATGACCTTCCCGGAGGACGGGGTTGACCAGAAATTCCCATCCTGCCCGGAGGATACGCCGGGGACTTAACAACCGGTATTTCCTGAAGCTGAACCAACTTCTTTTAGCGACCGATTCATTGATCGGGGCTCCCAGCAGGATGCTGGCCAGAAGCCATTTGAATAACTCGGTGTCTGTTTTCCGGCCCAGGGCAATGCCCAGTTCTTCGGAATACAACCGGGATCTGCGCAAGTTGGCCGCATTCCTGCTCGGGTGCCTGTTGAGGGATGCCATGTTACCCCGTTAGGTGGAAGTTTGCCATGGTGGCAGGGTAGGGTTCCCCTCAGCGGTAATCCTCCAGTTCCTCTTTGTACTGGCGCAGGCCGTGCTCCAGATCGGATACGAGTTTTTCTATGGCAATGTCCAGGGTCTCGGCCTGGTCGCTGGCAAACAGCGTTCGTCTGGGTACCCGCAATTTGCCCTCCAGGAAATAATTTCTGGAGGCATCATCCGGGATTTTTTTCACCACGACATCACAACTCTCAATGCGTCGGTACAGTCTTGCCAGATGATCTACCTTATGGCGGAGCAATTGCTCTTCCTGATCCGTCAGGTTGAGGTGGGGAGAAGATATGGTTATTTCCATGATTATTTTTATTAAATCTAACGCAACTGACTGGTATTCCTGAATGACAGGTATCACCGGGTCTGTTGATTTCCATCAAAGGTGACGGGCCCCGCATGACGCAACTTTATGTTTGTTACCAAAAAAAAATTATTACCGATGACCGTTTTTGAATCACACATCCAGGGAAGTCTTCCCGTCGTGGCGGAATTTTATGCGGAAGGAAGCGCACTCTGCGAAAGAAGCGAATCCGAAATGCTTGCTGTACGGGAGCAACTGGGTAGCCGGGGCGCGGTAGTCAAGGTGAATGTCGAGGAGAATCCAGGCCTGAGGGACCAATTTCACATCGAGACCCTGCCAACCATCATCGTATTTCACCACGGCAACATCCTGTGGAGAAAAAACGGCCTGGCGTCCGCACACGAGATACTGGAACACCTCACCTTTCATCTTGCCTGAACGGGAATGGCCGCGGTAGCTGCCTGGGGCCCTCCGCGGCCCACCATCCGCCGCAGGGGTTATCCGGCGGTTTTCCGGCTAATGTAACGGACCAGGGATTCCATGGTGGTTATCTTCCCGTAATCGGATTCCGGCGTATTGATCCCGAAATGCTCATCCAGGGCGGCGATAAACCGCAAGGCATCAAACGAATCCAGTTCCAGCGCGTGCCGGATATCCTCTCCCGGTTTTAACCGGGCCGGGTCCGTATCCGGGGCAATCCCGGTGAGCAGCTGGCAAAGCGTGTTTCTGATTTCCTCCTCGGTCATAGGTCCTCCGGTTTTTGCAGATATTCCCGAATCGCCATCAGCAGGCGGCTCCCGGTGGTACCGTCCGTAGCACGGTGATCACCGGCCAGGGTGATCGTAGCGGCAGGCCGTATGCCCAGCATGCCGTTTTCCGCCCACGGCCGGCTGGAGTATCCCCCGAATCCCAGAATGGCTACCTGGGGAGGATAAATCACGCCAAAGACTTTTTCAACCTGGCCCTCCCCGAGGTTGGTCATGGTAATCGTGGATTTGCTCAGCTCAGAACTTCGCAGGCGCAGGGATCTGGCCCGGGGGATCAGTTCATTCAAGACCCCCATCAGCTCATCCAGGGACTTCGTGTCCGCCTCCCGGATCGCCGGGATCAGGACGCCGCCGGTACGCAGGGAAATCGCAAAGCCGATGTTGATTTCCTGCTGGCGCACCAGGCCCTTTTCCCAGTAGGCATTCAGGTCAGGTACCTGACGCAGGGATTTTGCCAGCGCCTTGATGTACAGCACAACCAGGAGCAGGCGCTCCTTCACGGGCCGTTCGCTGTTGGTCTGGCTCAGCCAGGCCAGGGCCCTGGACAGGTCCACCGTGGTCTCCAGGTAATAATGCGGGATTTCCCGGTTGGATTTGGCCATGGCGGCTGCGACGGCCGCCCGGATCGATTCCGCACCCGCGGCGACCTCCTTAGGTCCTTCGCCGGATCGCTGCCGGATTTCCCTTTCCACATCCTCCTTGTTAATAACCCCTTCCGGGCCCGTTCCCAGCACCCCGGCCAGATCGATCCCAGCCTCTGCGGCCAGTCTCCTGGCCAGGGGAGTGGCTTTCCCCGCTGCGGGTAAGCCCAGCTGGACGGCAGGCTGCCGGGAAGGTCCCGCCGGCCCGGTGGCTGCCGGCGGCGCTGCGATCGCCGCAGGCTTTACGGCCGCCCCCGCCGGCTCCCGGATCAGGGCCATCGTGGTGCCTACAGGCACCTTCTGGTTTTCCTCCAGCACCAGCCTGTCAATAACCCCATCATCGAAAACCTCGATTTCAATGAGCCCTTTCTGGGTGTCCACCACCGCAATAATATCGCCCCGCGTAACGTGGTCTCCCGGCTTGACCAGCCATTCGGCCAGCGTACCGGCTTCCATATCCGCACCCAGGCTGGGCATTTTAAACTCGATCATATTTTCCAAGCATTTTTTTTGCCATCGTGACGATATCGCCGACCTGCGGCAGACAGGCTTCCTCCAGATGCCTGGGATAAGGGATGGGCACTTCCACCCCCGCCAACCGGCCAATGGGCGCATCCAGTTCGTAAAATGCACCTTCCACAATACGGGAGACCACCTCGGAGGAAACATTTACGGATCCCCAGGCTTCCTCCACCAGCAAGGCGCGGTGCGTTTTTCTTACCGATGCCAGGATGGTAGCCGTGTCCAGCGGACGCAGGGAGCGGAGGTCTACCACTTCGGCCTGGATCCCGGTCTGGGTGGCCAGTGCCGCAGCCGCTTCCAGGCATTTATATACGCCCGCTCCGTAGGTTATGAGCGTCAGGTCTGTTCCCGCCCGCCTCACACTGGCCCGCACGATATCCACCACCTCCTGCTGCGTACCGACGGCCTCTTCCCGGTTCATCAGAAAGGTATATTCAAACAGGATGACGGGATCCGGCTCCTGAAGGGCCAGCCGGAGCATATGTCTTGCGTCTTCATGGGTCCCTGCCGACAATACCTTCAGGCCGGCTATATGGGCAAATAAGGGCTCCCAGCTGTGTGAATGCTGGGCGGCCAGCTGGCGCCCGATGCCGCAGCTGACGCGTATCACCAGGGGTACCCGGAGCTGGCCTCCTGACATGTGATACAGGGTTGCCGCATTGTTGACTATCTGGTCCATGGCCAGTAAACTGAAATTTACGGTCATGATTTCCACGATCGGACGCAGGCCGTTTAAGGCAGCCCCGATACCGGCCCCCACAAAACCCGATTCAGACAGGGGCACATCCATGATCCGGTCTTCCCCGAATTCCTGAAGCAGCCCCTTGGTTACGGCAAAGGAGCCCCCATACCGGCCCACGTCTTCTCCCATCAGGAATACGCGTTCATCGGTTTGCAGGGCTTCGCGGATGCCCTGCTTCAGGGCTTCCCGGTACGTGATTTTAACCGGCTGGGGGGATGGGGTAGGTTCCATATTCATAGTTTCATTCTGTTAAAAGCCCAGGTACCGGTCCAGATCAGTAGCAGATCAAATCCCAGCAACACCGACGTATTAAATCCGTAGGAATGGGAGGAAAGGTGAAGCAGGACCCTGCGGAGCCCGTCCACGGCGTAGGTCGCCGGATCGGCATGCGTGAGCCATGTCATCCAGGGGGGTAGCTGGTCCAGGGGATATAACGCACCGGAAAGCAGAAACAGCGGGTAGACCACGAAACTGGAAACCAGTCCAAAACCTTCCGGCGACTCCAGGAAGGACCCGATGATAAGCCCCAGGCTGACCAGGCCGATGGCAAATAAAAAAAGCATGGCAAGCGTAAGCAGCACGGCAAGCGGCGTATACGGCATCCCCAGGAAATAGCCAATGATCAGCAGGATCGTGGCCTGCAGCAGCGCATCGGTCATGCTCCCGCATACCTTTCCTACGAAAATGGTAGTCCGGGAAAGGGGCGTAATCAACACCTCTTTGAGAAAATCCACCTTCTTGTCCCAGACGATATAGGCGCCGTTGAACAGGGAACTGAAGATAATGGTCATCACCAGGAAGCCCGGGAATATAAACTGCTGGTAGTTGACGGTGGTCCTGGCGATGGAGCCGACACCCCGGCCGAAAATAAAATACCAGAACAGCGGAAGAAAGACGGCCGAGACAAGGCGGCTTCGCTCCCGCAGGAACACTTTACATTCCCGATACCATAATGCATAAATCCCTTTTACAACGGCTCGCATACGTCTTCATTTACCGGACCCTGGCAAAAGACCGGATATGTTCCAGGACCCCGCCTGTACCTTCCCGGATTCCCTTCCCGGTGTAATACATAAAAACATCGTTCAGGTCAGCCGGATGCACCTCCACCCGTTCCACCGGACCGGCCGCCTGCAAAATCGCCTGTAGGTGCGCACCGGCCTCTGTTACTGACAAACGGATCCCGTCCTCCACGGTCTCCAGGGCCCTTACAAAGGGGAATTTCCGGATTGGGTCCACGGCCAGCTGTTTTCCCCGGATCAGGATGGTATCCCCGCCGATGGCATCGCACAGGGCCCGGGGGGTGTCCAGGGCTACCACAGCACCATGATCGATGATGGCTACCCGGCTACAGAGGCGTTCGGCTTCCTCCATATAATGGGTAGTCAATACGATGGTCATCCCGGTGTCCCGGGCCAGGGTTTCAATATATTCCCAGATATGCTCGCGGGTTTGCGGATCCAGCCCCAGGGTCGGCTCGTCCAGGAAGAGCACCCTGGGTTCGTGCAGCAGGCCCCTGGCAATCTCCAGTCTCCTGCGCATGCCGCCCGAATAGGTCTTGACCAGGTGATTCCTGCGGTTCTCCAGGCCAACCAGCTTCAGTACCCCGGAAATCCGGTCCGGGATGGATGGCCACGGCACATCGTACATCAGGGCGTGCAGACGAAGGTTCTCCCACCCCGTCAGCAGTTCGTCGGAACTGGGATCCTGGAAAACCATGCCGATTGAAGCCCTTACCCGGTCCGGACGGGAGCGGACATCAAACCCATTCACCCTCGCCATCCCGGAGGAAGGTTTCAAAAGCGTTGACAGGATCATCAGCGTGGTGGTCTTACCGGCCCCATTGGGTCCCAGCAAGGCCATGATTTCCCCCTCCTGGATGCTCAGGTTAACCCGATCCACAGCCAGGATGGCACCATAGGACTTCGATAGGTTTTCTGTCCGAATTATTTCCATATGAACTTTTCATCTCTCCGGCAGCGGGTACCCGCTGCTAACTGCCGGCGCCTGCCCGCGTTTTCCAGCGCTTGAGCGAGGGCAACAGGCTGACGGCCTGGTCAATGAGGCGCGCCTCGATTTGCAGCTTCTCCATCCGGTCCACGACCAGGCGGCTCATTTCCCGTAGCGTCATATCCGGGCTGGTAAAAGCTCCCTGCTGGTAACAATACCTGCAATACTCCCGGCTGGGTGTTCCGTCGCGCTCCGTGCCCAGGAGATCCGGGTTATCCAGCGGCATCGTGCAACTCTGACAACATGCGTGGTGATTCATACCTGCCGGTTGAGAATGACTTAATAGGGATGGGCGTACAGGAACCTGGTGAGTTCCTCCACCGGTTCCCAGGGGCTGCCTTCGGCAAAAGCCACGGCATCCCGGATGTCCCGGTCCAGTTCCTCCTCCAATTGCTTCAATCCGGCTTCCGCCGGTATACCCAGGTTTCCGATCACTTCCTCCAGCAGCATGATAGGGTCCCGCTTCTTCCATTCCTGAACCTCTTCCCGGGACCGGTATAATTCCGCATCGAACATGCTGTGGGCCCGGAACCGGTAGGTCTCGCACACCAGGAAGTAGGGGCCTCCCGTATCCCGGATTTTCCGGACTGCCATTTTAGCTTCCCGTTCTACAGCCAGCACGTCCATGCCATCCACCCGGGAAGTAGGGATCCCGTAAGCCGGACCCTTTGCAGTCAGGTCAGAAACGGCATGGCTGTACCGGATCGCCGTTCCCATGGCATACAGGTTATTTTCACAAACAAACAGCAAGGGTACCTGCCACAGGGCAGCGAGGTTCATGGCCTCATGAAATTCCCCCTCTGCCGCGGCGCCGTCTCCGAAAAAACAACAGGTAATCTGCGGCAGCTTGCGTTTTTTGGCCGCCAGGGCCATTCCCACGGACATACCCAGGTGGCCGGCCACGATGGCATTGCCGCCGAAAAACCGCCGCTTCGAATCAAACAAATGCATGGAACCGCCACGTCCGCGGCAACAGCCATCCACTTTGCCATACATTTCCGCCATCAGGGCCCGGGTGGCAAGTCCCCGGGCCAGGGCATGGCCATGTTCGCGGTAGGTGCTTAATATATTATCCTCATCCGATAACGCCTCCATGACGCCGACCGCCACAGCTTCCTCCCCGATGTACAGGTGCAGGAAACCCCGGATTTTTTCCTTGGCATATAATTCGGCGCATTTTTCCTCGAACCGCCGGATCAGCAGCATCTTGCGGAGCAGTTGCCAGAGATGCGCGGCGTCCGCCTGTCTTGTATCTGCCGGTGTGGATGGGATGGCTTGCATATCGTGTCCGTTCAGGATTTTTCCAGGGTAGAAAGGTCTCCTTCGGGTAACCCCAATTCCCGGGCCTTGAGCAGGCGCCGCAGCACCTTCCCGCTTTTGGTTTTCGGCAGCCCGGCAACGACCGTGTATTCCTTGGGGGCGATCGCGGTGCCCAGGTTCCGCCTGGCAAAAGCCGTCACGTCGTTGAGCAGATGGTTGTCCCAATGCACACTCTGCCGGATTACCAGGTAGGCTTTCACCCTTTCTCCGACCACCGGATCCGGTATGCCGATGACGGCGGCCTCTTCGATGGCGGGGTGTTGCATCAGCACGCTTTCCACCTCAAAAGGGCCCACCAGGTGGCCGGAGGTTTTTATGATGTCATCCGCCCTGCCCACAAACCAGAAATAGCCATCCGCATCCCGGCGAGCCAGGTCCCCCGTCACATACCAGCCATCCCGGAAAGACCGTTGATACCGGTCAGGGTCATGCAAATACGCCCGGAACATGGATGGCCATCCATTCCGGATTACCAGGTTTCCCTGGCGGTCGGCTTCCTCCAGCAGTTTCATCCCCGTATCGGTAACCTCCGCGATCCCGGCCTCAATGCCAGGCAGGGGCCGCCCCATGCTTCCCGGTTTAACCGGCACGCCGCAATAATTGGCGATCAGGATGCCTCCCGTTTCCGTCTGCCACCAGTTGTCAAGGATCTTTTTCCCCAGGGCCCTTTCCCCCCAGACCACCGCTTCGGCATTCAGCGGTTCCCCGACACTGCAGACGAGACGAAGACTTGATAGATCATACCGTTCCCTGGGCAGATAGTCCAGGCGCATCAGCCGGCGAATGGCGGTGGGCGCGGTGTACCAGACCGTTACCCGCTGCTGCTGCAAAATGGTCAGCCACCGCTCGGCGTCAAATTCCTCCTCATCCACGATGCTGGTCACTCCGTTAACCAGGGGGGATATGATTCCGTAGGAGGTGCCGGTCACCCAACCCGGGTCGGCCGTGCACCAGAAAATATCTCCCGGGTGAAAGTCCAGGACGATCCGGCCCGTCAGTTCATGCATCAGGACGGCCCTGTGCACGTGCACGGCTCCCTTCGGCATCCCCGTGGTTCCACTGGTAAAATGGAGCAGTGCGGGGTCTTCCGGGTTGGTAGGGGCAATCTGGTAGGATTCGCTAGCCTGGGACAGGAGCAGTGGATAGGAGAGTACCCCGCCATCCAGGTGGTCCGGGGCGTCAACCAGCAGGACATATTTCAGGAAGGTCAGGCGGTCCGCCTGCGGTACCACTCTTTTTTTCCACAGCTCGGTGGTGGTCACCAAAATCCTGGCATCCCCCCGGCTTAACCGCTGCAAAACTGGCTCGGGTCCGAATACCGAAAACAGGGGACAGAATATGCCTCCGGCCTTCAGGGTACCCAGTGCCGAGACGTACAGCTCCGGGATCCTGCCAAGCAGGGTGAATACCCGGTCCCCCTTTTCAAGCTTCAGGGCCAGCAGGACGTTGGCAAACCGGGAACTCAACCGGTGCATGTCCCCGTAGGTATAATCCTGCTGGGACAGGTCGCTGCGAATAAACCGGAAGGCCGGGATGCCGGCAAGCTTTCCTGCCGCATGCCGCACAAGGGCCTCATGGGCTATATTCAGGCCACCGTTACCCGGCAAGCCGTCCAGGTATTTCGCCTCCCGGTCCCAGGAAAAGGTCCGGCATTCGAGATCATAATCCCTCATACCAGGCTCCGCCTGGCTGATCTGACTTACTGCCTGGTTTGCTGACATAGTTATTTCCTGAACAGATTTGACAAGAAATTCTGGCACTGGTGTTTTCCATCAACAAAACGGCGCTCCAGTTTCTGCATTTCCCGGCGCAGGTCATTCTGTTTTCTTTCCACGTCCTGGCCGATGTCCTCATCATCCAGAAAGCCGTCATCCCGCCTCAATTCCCTTTCCTGCGCGCCGAACCGCATCCCGATGGCATGAAACGCCTCGGTATAGCTATCCATCGCCGATTGCTGCTCCTCCACGCGGGCGGCGAGGTGGGGTATGGAATCGCGTCGGATGACCTCCTCCAGTCTGTCTTCGATTTCCTCCAGCTCTTCTCCGTAGAAAT
>DASZRL010000098.1:0-46887 GCA_035549175.1 Chitinophagaceae bacterium
GGCAGTGCCCGGATCGGCTTGTATCCCTTCTGCTGCATTTTTGCCAAATGACAACCGGTCATTCGTTTCTTCAGGCTTTTTTTGCGATACCATTAAAGCGGGGTAACTATGATGTCAGTTTGGTTAATTATTTCGCTGGCAATATGTGTTTCATTTATCCTATTCGTAATTTGGGGTACTATACCGGTAAATAGTACTATTTCACGGACATTCCAGGCCCCCATCGGGCAGGCATTTGATTATATCGTACCGGTGGAGTTAGCACACATCTTTAAAAGGCAGGGAAGGTTCCCTGCCATTTTGAGAACGGATGAAACGGAAAAATGGATTCGGCCGGGGCTTACGAGAACGATTTATTTTGAGGATGGTACGACTGCCCGTGAAACCCTTACGACCGTATCCGGGCAGGAGTCCTTTTCGTATATAATTGAAAACTTCACCTCTCCCATGCGATTTCTCGCCAAACGAATGGAAGGTAATTGGACGTTTTCCGATCTGGGACATGACAGGACAGGCATCCGGTGGACCTACCGGGTCATCCCTACAAACTTTCTGGCAAAAGCCGTCCTGAATGCACTGGTGATGAAGGACCTTACGGCGCTGATGTCCCAGGCGCTATTAATCCTAAAGAGAGACCTGGATCCTCATCGGGATGGGGATGCAGAGGTATGGGGTTTTACAAGGAATGCCGGGATACCCGCAAACTGGGCGCAGTATACCGTGGAAGATACGATTCAGGTTCCCCGGGAAAAATACTGGGAATTGGCATCCAGGCTAGATCTGGAGAAAATAGGCAGCGTCGGGAATTATAAAAATCTTCCCAGGATCGTAAGGACAGAGCCTGTTAACGGTGACTTCTCGGCTTTGGGTCATAGCCGCAGGGTATTTTTCAATACGGGGAAAACAGTTCTGGAATCCATAATCGGGTACGATAAGCCCCGTGATTTTGCCTATGAGTTATCTGACCTGGAAATTAATCTGCGAAGAGTGGCTCACCGGGCCAGAGGTCATTTCAGCTATACGGAATTGGCGGGTGGGCGGACCAGGGTGGTCTGGACCTACGGCTTTGATCAGAAGAACGTTATTTTCAAATGGTTCCTGAAACGATATATCCGGTCAACCCATCGATTCTGGATGAAAGATACCCTCAGTGAAATGAAACGACAGGCTGAAGAAATGTATAAATCAGGCAAATAATGGCCTACGACAGTTTGATAAACTACCTGCTGCTGTTCGGTTCACTAAACAAGCAGCAGATTGATTTGATAACCTCTTCACTAACCGTCAAATATTTTGAGGAAGGCGCCTATTTTCTGAAAGCGGGACAAGTGTCAAGGGACATTGGATTTGTCACCCGGGGAATCTTCCGGGTTTGTTACTATGACAACGACGGCAATGAGATTACCCGATATTTTGTGGAGGAAAACCATTTTATTGCCGATATAAACAGCTACAACACCTTACTGCCTACCACGGAATATGTTCAGGCTGTGGTGGATTGCGAAGTAATCATACTGTCAAGACAGGTAATGGAAAATCTTTCCCGCACCATCCTGGTATGGGATAGCCTCATTGCTAAAATTGTGGCGAAGTCCCTGGCCGAGAAAGTGTCACGAATAAGTGTGATGATGCCGCAGGATGCTGCTGCCCGGTATCAATACTTTCTGGAGGCCTTTCCGAATGTGGCCAATAGGGTGCCATTGCAATATATCGCCTCCTACATCGGTGTTACCAAGTCCTCTTTAAGCAGGCTCAGGCGACATATCGGCAAAAGGAAATAATCCCGGTTTGGCCTGTCGGACGGGCGGATAGTTGACCAGGCCAGTCTCTAAAGGGCCCCATTGCGTTACCTTTCATTCCGAGGGGTGTGGCTATAGACGGTTATCGCCTATAGCCACGATCGTATCGTTTATAGGTACGATGACCGGGGGGTTCCCTGGCTCAAGACGATGGTTTGCCCGTCCTCCGGAATAAGAACCCTATTGGAAATTCCCGCCTTCCGCAGGGCAAGCCGCAGGTCCGATCTTTTTTCCAGGCAATGATTCACGGTATCCATGTGGACTGCCACGATCGTTGAGTCCGGGGACGCCTTATGCACCTGAATAACCTGGTCGGCTGTCATGGTGATGGGATCACCGCTCAGAAACCTCGCGCCTCCGGAATTTACCACGATGATGGCGGGTTGGTAGGTTGCAAGGACCCATGCCACCTCCTCACACCAGATGGTGTCGCCTGCGATATACAGGTCGCCCTGCGGGTTTCCCAGGATAAAGCCGGACACCTTGCCCATTCTATCCCCGATTTCCCCCGTTCCGTGTCGTCCATTGGTTCTGACAAGGGAGATTCCTTTCCAGGTCGCAGCTAACTCAATCCCTGTCACCTGCGTGAATCCCTTATCCCGGATGGTTGCCGCATCGGTAGGCTGGCAGAAGATGGGTTTATTTTTTGGTATTTTCTCAATGGCGGCGGCATCCCAGTGGTCCCGGTGCAGGTGCGTGACCAGGACGGCATCCACGGACCGAATGGTTTCTTCTAGCCAGGCCTCATCAAAGGGTAAATCCACCATCGGAATGCGGAACGAACTGGCCGCATTGGCTACCGGGTCCATGGCGTCTTTCGGGGATAGCATGGGATCGACAAGAAAGGATACCTGTTGGGTCCGGACCAGAAGGGTGGCATGGCGGATCAATTGAATTTCATATTTCATACTGTGGAGGTTTTTGCGTTATCAGCCATCAATTGTCATTACCTGGGTTATCATCGTCTGTACGCTGTACCCGGGCTATGGGCCAAGGGGGAACAGACCGACTGGTCCCGCGGGCAATCGGATACCGGGGGTTGCCTGCGGCTTCATGGGGCGGGTAATTTCCGGTTTCCCCGGGAATCCGGCAAAGGACGCCCGTATTCCGGGTCCTGGGTAATGGGGACAACCGGCAAAGCTGCCGACCCGGAGGGGCACCCATACAGGGTGGACCGGCAACCAGGTTTACAGGGAACCGAAACAGAATCAACCGGGATGCCCGGAACCGGCCGGAATCGGCATGTCCCGCGCCCGGAAAAGGGGGTATGCCCGCACGGCAATACGCGTGCTTCAGGGACCCTGTGCCTGGATTTACCCGGTGGGCCGGAGTCCGGGAGGCCTCTTGACAACGAGTGGGCCAACCAGGTGACTTCACTTTGGCCCTGGCTGCAGCGACTTCGTGAAGGATGACCCGTTGGAACAGCAGGCTGCCATATACGCCGGTTTTTCCGGCTGTATATTTATTCCTGGAAAGAATACCTGCCTGTACCGGGTTATCCTGCCTACCCGGCCACAGCCGGTCAGGTGATTTTCCTGCGAAATGGGCTGTATGGCTCATCGGTTCATGTATTCGTAAAAATGGGAATGCGATTCCTGGATAAATCCCATTCGTTCGTAAAGACGCTGGGCGACATAATTATCCCGGTTCGTCTGCAATAGTATTTTCCGGCAGCCTGTGTCCTCCATATACCGGATCACCGCCCCAATGAGTTTGGTTCCCAGGCCACGACCGCGGAAGGCTTCCTCTACATAGAGATCGTTAAGTATGAGGATCGGACCCAACTGCACTGTGGAGAATGCGTGGTATACCTGCGCAAATCCAACAGGATACTCCGGATCCTGTTCTGAAAAGCCCAGGTAGATCAAGCTGTCCTCCCTGGTAAGTCTTTCCTGAAGGAACGCATATTCCGCTTCCTCCTGGCCGGCTTTTTGATAAAACAGGCGGTAGGCGTGTAACAACCGGGTAAGATGGCTTAAATCCTGGCTATGGGCTCTTCGTATCATGGTATCATTTTTAACGGGGGCGATTACCCAACAGTTGGGCAAGCAAAATGCCCGAAACGATCAGTAGGCCACCGAGGGTTTGGGGCAGGCCGATAGATTGCCCGGCGGCCACTGAGATCAGGTACGTAAACAGGGGTATCAGGTTGTAAAGCAGGCTGGCCATATAGGTGCCTGCCGAAGCGATGCCGCGCAGCCAGAATACGTAGGCCAGGAACGTGCCGAAAATTCCCATGGAAATGGCTGCCGTCAGGGGCCAGAAATTGAAAGACAGGGAATAATCCGGATGGGTGTACCACGCGACAAACGTAAAGAGCAGGGCCGATACCAGCATGTTCAGAGCGGCACCCACAACCATTTCTGCCGGGGCCAGGAGTTTGTGGCTGAGCACGCTGTATAGCGAAAACGAGATGCTGGCGCCCAACAAAAGGAGGTCGCCGCTGCTAAAATGCATGTGGGCTATTTTGGCCAGCGATCCGCCCGAGAGGCTGATCAGGACGCCCGTCATCCCGATAACCAGCCCGGCTGCCTGGTATGTCCGGATTCGTAGCTTCAGCAGCCAGCCTGAAAGCAGGATCATAATGGCGGGTGAAAAGGCCCCCATGATCGATGCATTGAAGGCAGTGCTCCTGCTGATACCCAGGAAGAACAGGATGTTGAACAGAATGGCCAACATGGATACGGACAAGTAGGTCCCTGGTTTTTGACGGACATAGGCCAGGAATTTTATGCCAGTGCCCGTAAAGTAGCTCCAGATCAGCAGGAATCCGACTCCGAAACGGATGGCGGCGACAACAAATACCGGGTAGCCCGTCAGGGCGGCTTTGGTTAGGTGATAATTGGCACCCCAGAAAAGTACGGCCATCAGCAGGAGAATGGATGGATGCACCGTACCCCGGCTCATGGAAAGGGATTGGGTATTCATGATGTCAAAAATGGGTTAAGGCGGGGGCAAGGAGGTTCGAAGCAACCTGCCGGCCGGTTAATGAATTTTGGATACGCAAAGATGCGTCGGCCTGAACCCTCGCTGTTAGCATAGATCCAGATTCGAAGCGTAGGTCAGTTGGATCACGCGTTCATCAATACACTGACATACGCGACCCACAAAATCTGACCTAATCTGAGGACCTGGCAGCCTTTACATTTGCTGCCAGAAACCTGTTAACCTGCTGAATCATGTATGCCATTAACCATGCCGCAACGGCCTTGATCCTGAAAAAACAGGATGCCCGGATTTCACTTTTTTATTTACTGGTATCGGTCCAGCTCATGGAGCTGTTCTGGATTTTTTTCAGCTATACCGGCCTGGAGCACAGCCAGGTGCTTGACGGGATGCTTCACCTGGATTTCCTGCCTTATTCCCATTCTGTATGCAGCGCGCTGGTGCTGGCCGCCGCCGTTTATTTTATCGGCAGGCAACTGACCGGCCGGTCAAAACCCGCCTGGCTGCTGGCCATCGGCGTGGTTTCCCACCTCCTGCTGGACCTGCTTACCCATGAGCCGGATATACGGCTCAGTCCTTTTTCGTCATCCCCTTCCTTTGGTTTAGGTATAACCCTGCATCCCGGCTGGGACTTTATGCTGGAAACCCTGTTCGGCGTTCTGTGCTGGGCCTATTACGGGGGCAGCAGGGCCCTGCTGCTGACCATCCTGGGGCTGAATGTGCTGAACATTCCTTTCATGTTCGCGCGCGGAAGCGGGGTTACGTCCATGGCTGCGCATCCAGGCATACTGCCCAGTATCATCCTGTTCCAGATACTTCTTTCCTGGTGGCTGGTGTATCGCTTTTCCGCAGAAGGTTCCCGGAAGCCCCCGGGTGCTCGGCCGGCTTAACGGGGAACGCAGCGTAACCCCATCACGCGTCAGGATACATGGTTTTTAACACGTTTTCCATGACGCAGATGCCCCGGAAAATGTCTTCATTGGAGATCGACGAGAAGCCGATACGCAGCCCGTTGGCCCCGGCCGGTTGCACGTAAAGCTCGTCGGCCCGGGGCAGGGAAAGCCCCTCCTGCATACAGGCGGCCGTCAGTTTTTCAAGGTCTACCTGGCACCTGAACCGGAGCCAGATGGCGAGGCCGCTCTGGGGGATATCAAACTGGCAGTAAGACCCGAGTTTCTTTTCTGCTAGCTTGCAGATGTAATCGCGCCGGTTTTTATAGGATTTATTGGCTTTTCGGAGGTAGCGTATAAATTCTTTGTTTTTAATAAGTAAAGCCAGTGAGGCTTCGAGAATGGGGTCAGTGAACTTATCAATGGTGACTTTCAGTTTTACCAGTTCCTTCAGAAAATCCGCGGGTCCTACGACATAGGAGATCCGTACGGCCGTGGAAATGCACCGGTTAAGGCCGCCCACATAAATGACGCGTCCACCGGTATCCGCCGATGCCAGGGGCAGAAAGGGCGATTGGCAGTAATGATAGTCGAAGTCATAATCATCCTCGATGATGACAAAGTGGTATCTCTCCGCCAGTTCCAGCAGCCGGACTCTCCTGTCGGCGGATAAGCGTTCCGTACTCGGGTAGTGGGCGTGCGGGATCACGTACACCGCCTTCGGCGCCTGAATCCGGCAGATCTGTTCCAGCTCCTCCACGATAATGCCATCTTGATCTGAAGGTAAAAGATGCATCTTCGCACCCAGGTAATGGCTCATGTCCCAGATGCCTTTATAATTACAGGCCGCAAAGGCGAATCCGTCACCCGGTTTGAGCAGCAGGCTTAGGATCAGGTACATACTCATCTGGTTTCCTTTCAGGATAAGTATGTTTTCCAAGCCGGCCCTCAGACCGCGCGTAGTATTCAGGTAGTCGCATAGGGCGTACCTGAGGTCCTTGTTTCCCCAGGGACTCATCTTCGTAACAAAGGCATTCGGCTGTTTATCCTCCAATAGCTGGCGGTAGTATTTGTACAGGGCCAGGGCGGCCATCTGGGAAATATCCGGGTTCCCGTCGTCAAATACCAGGTCCGCGCAGGGCTTTTCGGTGAAATAGGGGCTGATCTCATTCTTGAACGCAAGCCTCTGAAAGGGGAAGGCGGCGTGGGAGGGAAATTGTTCCGTTTGGTTCCGGAGCCGACGCGTTTGCCTGACGGGTAGGCTGTCCGATACATAGGTTCCGGAATACGGTATCACGGTAATCCAGTCCTGGGCATTCAGCTCCTCATAGGCCTGTTCGATGGTTCTTTTATACACACCGAGTTCCAGGGCCATTTTTTGAGCGCCGGGTAATTTCCTTCCCCGCGGAAGGATTCCCTTCTCAATGGCCCGGGACAGGCCCGCCGTTATCTGCAGGTAAAGGGGGTCCTTGAGCGACCGATCGATCGGAACAAGCTCTTTGAAATTCATATCGCAGTTTTCTTTCCACGCGGCTGGCAGGACCCAGCACGCAGTACAAAAATCAGGATTTTCCGATTCGCCGGAAAAACCGGTTATTCAACCGGATTGCAACCGCCCTATTCGCTTCGTTGAAACTGTCCTAAGCAGCGCCCCGGCTTCGTGAATAGTTTTGTGTCCATGATCCTTTCAAATCAAGATATGAACACGGTGGCAATCATCGGAACAGGCAGGCTGGGCAGTAAACTGGCGGCACTTTTTGCAGCCTGGTATCCGGAAGTTTTGTGGGCGGGCAGGGATATCGAAAAGACCAGGAGGCTGGTGGCCGCTCAGTCCCTGCCAAACCTGATTCCGGTTACCGTGGCGGAGGCCCTGGAAAAAGCCCAGCTCATTATCGGGGCCATCTGGTACGACCAGGAACGGGACTTTGTCACGCGGTATCGGGAACCGTTGAAGAATAAGATTTACATAAACGTATCTGTCCCGTTCAACGAGACCTTTGATGACCTCATGCTTCCCTACGGGCAGTCAGCCGCGGAAAACATTCAGGAGCTGTTGCCGGAAACCGCGGTACTGGGGGCATTTAAGACCATCTACTGGGAGGTTTTCGGCTACGCGGAGGAAAGGGAAGGCCCGCTTCCGGATATTTACCTGACAGGCAATGATCCCGCCCTGCGATCGGAAGTAGCCTGGTGGCTTCACCGCCTGCCCTACCGGGTGGTAGATGCGGGGGATTTGCGGGAGAACCGGACCCTTGAAAGAATGACCCTGCTCGCCAGGAAGATGGGAAAAAGGCTGGGTACCTACCCGGTTATTGGGTTCTATTTATGGGGATAACCAAAATTCATTCCATATGCAGTTCTTCGTAATTGATCTCACCTACAAGGCCTCCCTTGACCTGATCGACAAATACCTGGACAAGCACCGCGCATTTCTTGATACCTTTTACGAAAGCGGTAACTTTCTGCTTTCCGGCCGAAAAATACCGCGGAATGGGGGCCTGATCCTGGCCTGTTTCCAAAACCGGGAAGAGGCCCTGGCGGCCGTGAAGAAGGATCCGTTTTTCAGCCTGGGCATCGCAAGCTACCAGATCGTGGCGTTTCAGCCAACCAAAATGATAGCGCCCTGGGAAACCGCTGTCAGGGAGCAGTTGTCCGGGATACCCAATTGATGTTACTTCCGGATCCGCGTGCCACGAGGGACGGATGCCAGGATCTGATGTATCGAATCCAACAAACAAAGGAAAAGTACAGGAAATGGAAACCATACAGCCAAAACGCAAAGATCTTCTGGATGTGCTGCTTCGGCAGCCGGTGGAGACCGTGGAGATCAAGCAAGTAGTAATGCCTCCCGGCCAGCCGGCGCCCCGGCATTTGCATCCCTGCCCGGTGTTGGGCTACATCGTATCGGGCAAGGTACTTTTCCAAATCCAGGGGGAAGAGGCCCGCATCCTGAACGAGGGAGATGCCTTTTACGAACCCCGTAACGCGACCATTCTGCATTTCGACAACGCGCAGGGCGACCAGCCCCTGGTCTTTGTGGCCTTTTATCTCAAAGAAGGCGGGGAAGAAAATATTCAGCTACTACCCTGATGCCGGGTAGCGGAATGCCTCGGCCGCCTCACCCGGAAGATTTGGATAGTCCCGGGGGCGTCACGCCGGGGACGCGGAAAGGCGTCAGATCGAGCAGGCTGGCAGAATCCGTTCCGCTGTTCAGGGCATATCGGAGTGACTGCACATGGGAAGGGATAGCCGCCCGATTCTTCCGGCAATCGTCGGCGGAAGGGATGGATAGGCTGCCACCCGGGTGCCTCCCGGGGCGAGCACCGCAAAGGCCCAACCTGGTTTACAGGACCCTGATCTTGATATTGCGGAAGGATATGCCCCGGGACCACTCCTGGAGGCCGATATGGCCCCTGGTGTGCGCGCCAAATTCCGGGAAGGATTTGAAGGAGCTCTGGGCCACCCAGTCGCGCCAGGCCTGGGAGTGGAGGTCCTGCTGGAAGGTCAGTACACCGTTCAGGTAAAACGCGATTTTCCCGTTTTGCTGCCGGATGCTGGAATGATTCCATTCGCCCGTGGGCTTGTTTTCTGCCGGGTTGAGGGTGGGGCCGTAGCCGAACAGGCAGCCCGAGCGTTTGGAGACCACCGGGTAATCGGGGTGTGCCACATCCAGGAGCTGGTACTCGGGACCCGAGGACCAGGTATAGGGGATGTCCGGCCTTTCGATCACGTTGATGAAGACGCCACTGTTGCCGCCCGGGGAAATCTTCCAGTCAAAGGCCAGCTCAAAGTTTTCGTATTCGCCATCGGACACCAGGTCCCCATGCTTTGCCTTGCTGTTGGGATCACAATACAGGGCGCCGTCTTTCACGATCCAGGCGGAGGGAATGTTCCCTTCATGGTAAAGATGCCAGCCCCGGGTGGTCCTGCCGTCAAAAAGCAGGCTCCATCCTTCCTGTTTTTCCTTTTCGGTCAATTGATTACTGTGGTCAAACCATCCGCGGCAGGAAAACGACATGGCGGATACCAGTAAGAGCAAGGCGGCAAGCCGCAAAGAGGTCCTGGACATGGGGATCTGTTTTAGGGGGTTGACAGGTTTTGGCTGCCAAGGTAGGTTCTTTCCCGCTGAAAATTAACAGCGGGGGCCACGCGCGAATTCCGGCCCCCTTCTCCGGCATCTTCCAGGATAGCGGAACCGAAGGCTGCCCGCAACAGGTCGCCCTGACCTTCCAGGCCAGGGTCTCCGGTCAGATGGTTATTTCAATCCGGTTGTTTTCGGGGTCCAGGATGACACTTTCATAATAGCCGTCCCCGGTGGTCCTGGGCTCTCCCGCGACGGCGTAACCATCCCTTCGCAGACGTTCGGTTAAGGTATCCACGGCTTCCCTGCTTCCCGCCGACAGGGCGAAGTGGGCGATGCCGAAGTACTGGCCTCCGGGCCGGCCGGCTGGTTCTTCCACGTCCGGTCTTTGCATGAGTTCCAGGCGGCAACCATCCCGGAACTGCAGGAAGTAGGACCTGAAATGCGTCTTCGGATTGTGATACGGCGGGCCGGCCTGGGCCTGGAAATAGGTTTCATAGAATGTCCGGACTCGTTCCAGGTCATGGACCCAAATGGCCAAATGATCGATTTTCATGGTAAATTCCTTCAGGTATGACGGTTGCTTCCGGGCAACTGGTGCCGGACCGGCAGAGGAAGTGCCTGCGCCGGGGGCGGGTCCAATTCCGCGGTAACCGGGTCAATTTCGAAAAAATTTGATTAGTAATTTGCAAGAATTATGAACCAGAAAGGATCGGAGTGGCCTATTTTTGGGGAGTGGACCATCCAGTCCGTCCGGATTAACTCTTAAAACGATTACTTATGCCATCCCGCAGAACCTTTATCAAGCAGGCCTCCCTGGCCGCTACCGGTGCGATTCTCCTGAAAGACAACTGGTTTAAGAAGCAGCAACTTATTGGTTTGCAGTTATACACCCTGCGCGCCGAGATCCAGAAGGACCTGGAAGGCACGCTGGCCCGGGTGGCCGCAATCGGGTATAACTCGGTCGAACTGTTCGGTTACGGGAACGGCAAATTTTTCGGCAAGACGCCGGATGAGTTTTCTGCCATCCTGAAGAAGAACCACCTGAAGACGCCCAGCGGGCATTATATGATGATGGGTTTCCTGACCAAGGGAGACCAGGATGATCTGAAGAAGACCGTGGCCGATGCGGCCAGGATGGGCCATGATTATATCGTCATCCCGTTCCTGTTTGACAACATGCGCAAGAGCCTCGAAGATTACAAAAACCTGGCCGCCAAGATCAATGTGGCCGGCGCAGAGGCCAAAAAGGCGGGGTTGAAACTTGTATATCACAACCATAATTTTGAATTCAAGGACTGGGGAGGCGGCCAGACGGGCTTTGACGTCTTTGTCAAGGAAACCGATCCTTCCCTGGTAGGCTTCGAGATGGACATATACTGGGTTGAGCGGGCTGGCAGGGACCCCATCGAGCTGATCCGGCAAAACCCGGGCAGAATAAAAATGTGGCACGTGAAGGATATGTCGGTGCGGGCGGAAAAATCATTCACCACCGACGGGGAACAATATTTTACCGAGGTCGGCTCGGGCGTCATTGATTACAAGGAAATCTTCCGGCATAAAAAGGAATCCGGCATGGAGTATTTCTTTGTGGAGCAGGACCAGACCAAGATTCCGGTATTTGACAGCATCACCAAAAGCTATCAGTACCTGAAAGGCACGATTCTCGCATAGGGTTGGCAGGCTGGGGCCCGGCCCGTGGAACGGGCCATTCCATTGACTTTTCAGGCGTGCGGACGTCTCTGTAACACAGGGCTGCCCGGTTCCTGTAACCGGAAGGCAGTTGGGTTTTTACCCGGTCATCCTGTTGGCTGTGCCGGGATACCAGCCATTGAACCCGGGATCCCAGCCGGTCATCCTGTTTTGGGAACCTGTTTGCCGGATAAACCGGATGTTCATACTGATATGGGTATTCTGATACCTCCTGCCCTTACCGTATAGCCATGCGAAACCAAACCACCTGCCTGCTTTTTGCCTGTTTCCTGTTTTCCCGGGCCCAGTCGCAGACCGCGGATATTTTCAGGCCCGATTCCGTACGAAAGGAAATTACGGCCGTTCGGATCCGGACCTCGCTGCATATCGACGGCGTGCTGAATGAACCGGAATGGGCCTGGGCGCCCCCCTCCCCGCACTTTACGCAAATCGAGCCCTACCAGGGCTCCGCGCCGCAGTTTGAAACCGAGGTTAAAGTCCTGTACAACCAGCAGAACCTGTATGTGGGGTTATTTGCCAGGGACTCCATGGGCAGAAAGGCCATCCGGGCCACGGATTTCAAGCGCGATTTCAATTTCCTGGCCCACGATCTCATCACCCTGACCGTTGACGGGTTTAATGACCGGCGCAATGCCATGTGCTTTGCGACTAATGCCTATGGCGTGCAGCGTGATTACCTGAGCTTTGACGACCTCTATTATGATGTGGACTGGGACGGGCTCTGGATGGTCCGCACGACCCGGACGGATTCGGGCTGGTACGCCGAAATGGAAATACCCTGGCAGACCCTCCGCTACCGGGAATCCGCGGATTCCGTCCAGAACTGGGGATTTAACGTCTACCGGAACCGGCGCCTGACCAATGAGATCACGGCCTTCTCGCCCTTTCCCCGGGTATTCAGCGCCTCCCGCATGGAGTATGCGGGCCTGCTGAAAAACCTCCAGCCCCCGCCCCCGAAATCCAATATCCGGTTACAGCCTTATGTGCTTTCTTCCCTGGACCGGTACCGGGGCGCGGATTCGGGGGCAGCGGCCAGCCAGTCCGGCCTGAAACTGGGCGGTGACCTGAAATGGGCGATCAACTCCAATACGGTGCTCGATCTGACCGCCAACACCGATTTTGCGCAGGCGGATGCGGACCTGCAGGTAAACAATATCACGCGGTTCTCGGTCTTTTTCCCGGAGAAAAGGCAGTTTTTCCTGGAGAATGCCTCCCTGTTCAGTCCCGGCATCCAACAGGCGGTGGACGGCTCCGGCGGGATGATGAACCTCCAGCCTTTTTTCAGCCGAACCATCGGGCTGGACTCCGCGGGAGACCCGATCCCGATCGTGGCCGGCGGACGGTTCGTCAGCCGCTCCACCCGCCAGAATTATGGCGCCATCCTCATGCGGCAGAAAGGCGTGGAGAGCAGCCCGGCCACCAATTTCTTCGTGGGCAGGTATTCCCGGAATTTCGGGGAGCAGAACCGGGTCGGGGGCCTGCTATCCGTAAAGAACAGCGCCGCCGGCAATAATACCGAGGCGACGATGGATGGGTTCTTCCGGCTGGGCCAGTCCCAATCGCTGAACACCATCCTGACCTTTTCCGGTACCGGCGCTACCGGGCGTGCCGCGCAGCAGGGCTTTGCCGGCATTGCGCAGTACTATAAGTCCACCAACCATTACAAGATCTGGGTTACCCAATCGGTGGTCACCAAAAACTTCGACCCCCAGATGGGATTTGTTTCCCGGACGGACGTGATCGGTACGACGCCCGGCATGAACTGGTATTACCGGGGACGCGCCCTGCCCTTCAAAAAGATCCTGCGGGCCCTGGAGCCGGGGTTTCTGCCTGAATTCTATTTCCAGGCGTCCACGGGCAGGTTCATCGAAAGGAGCCTGTATTTCTGGCCGGTATGGTTCAATTTCCAGAACGGGGCCTATTTCGGGTATAGCATTACCCCCGTTTACCAGCACCTGACGGATTATTTCCGCCCGCTCGACATCCCGATCGCCCCCGGCGATTACCATTATTACTACCATGAGATCCTCGGCACCACGGATCCCTCCAAGTTCCTGAGCCTGGCCGGCGATTTCAAATGGGGGCAGTATTTTAACGGCAGGATCCTATCCGGGGACTGGAAACTGCAGTTCGCCCCGATTCCGCATATCTCCGTACTGGCCGAGTTTAACCGGAATCACTTTAGCCAGGTGGGAGAGGCCAAGGAAAGCAAGACCGTGGACCTGTATATCATCCAGGGCCGCTTTGCCCTGAATCCCAGGCTGCAGCTGATCGGGTTCTACCAGAAAAATTCGCTGGATAATTCGCAGAGCTACCATTTCCGCTTTGCCTGGGAATACAAGCCGCTCTCCTATGTCTACCTGATCTTTAATCATGGCAGTATGATGGATCCCCTGCACCCCGTCAAACAATCGGAAGACCACCTGATGGCCAAGATCAGCTACCTGAAACAGTTGTGATGCCAGGGCAGGGCCCGGATCGGCGCGTAGGGCCCACCGGGGATGAGCGACCTGAACGATTCGCTGTCCATCGTCCGGCAGGACCCCCGGCCCGTTTCCTTGCGGGTACCGGGCCCGCTCCCCGGTTTCGCCGCCAGCAAGTATCTTCGGGCGCAGATTGCCCAAACGGGTATCTGCGAACCCCATGCGCCAACACGATATGCCCAACTCCGCCTTCCGCGTCCTGGTGGCCAGCCTGGCCGGCACCACCATCGAATTTTTCGATTTCTATATCTATGCGACCGCGGCGGTGATCGTCTTTCCCAAACTTTTCTTCCCCTCCACCGATCCCACTTCGGGGGTTCTGGAGTCCCTGGCCACCTTTGCGCTGGCCTTTTTCGCCCGCCCGGTGGGATCCGCCCTGTTCGGGCATTTCGGGGACCGACTGGGCAGAAAGGCCACCCTGGTGGCCTCCCTGATGACCATGGGGATTTCCACCGTGGCGATCGGGCTGCTTCCCACCTACCGGTCCATCGGCATTGCGGCCCCGGTCCTGCTGGCCCTGTTTCGTTTCGGGCAGGGTGTGGGCCTGGGCGGGGAATGGGGCGGGGCCGTGCTGCTGGCCACGGAAAATGCGCCTGCGGGCAGGAAGGCCTGGTACGGCATGTTCCCCCAGCTGGGCGCCCCACTGGGCTTTATCCTCTCCTCGGGCGTCTTCCTGGTGATCGGCAATGTGATGAACAATGACCAGTTCCTTGCCTATGGCTGGCGGATCCCCTTTATCCTCAGTTTCCTGTTGGTGGGGGTCGGTTTGTATGTGCGGCTGAAGCTCATTGAGACGCCTGCCTTCCTGAAGGCCGTGCAGGAAAACCAGCGCGTGAAATTCCCCCTCGCGGACGTCTTTACCCGCTACGGCCGGGTACTGTTGGTAGGCACGATCATCGCTATACTGATTTTCCTGATCTTCTACCTGATGACGGTCTTCACCCTGAGCTGGGGAACCAGCGTGCTGGCCTATTCCCGGGCCCGCTTCCTTTCCGCGCAGCTGATCTCCATGCTGTTTTTTGCCGGCGGCATCCTGATATCCTCGGCCCTGGCCGGGCGGTATTCGCCGCGGGCCATGCTGATGGTTTCTTCGGCGGCCATCTTCCTGTTTGGTCTATTCTTTCCCCGGCTGTTCGTGGGCGGTGACTGGACCCGCGTGGTGGCGTTCCTGGGCCTGGGCATGTTCCTGACCGGGGTTAACTACGGACCCCTGGGCACGGCCCTGGCGGACCTATTTCCCGTGCCGGTACGTTATACCGGGGCCTCCCTGTCTTTTACCCTCGCCGGTATCCTGGGCGCATCCCTCACACCCTATTTTGCCACGCACCTGGCCAAATCCTACGGGCTGGCCTATGTCGGGTATTACCTCTGCCTGGCGGCGGTGCTGAGCCTGCTGATCCTGGTACCGGCACGCACCCTGATGCAGGGTAGCCCCAAAGGCTGAAGCGGCCGGTTGCCCGGACCGCGCAGGCCCCTTTCCGGCAAATAGCCTTGAAATGGTCAGTCGGACGTCTGCCGGCACCAGTTCATTACGGCGGTAAAAATCTGCTGGCGCAGCGGGTTGGGATTGTAATATTGACCGGAAGGCAGCAGGCCCATATTCTGCCGGTTAATCAGCAGGATGATGGATAGATTATACTGCGGCACCACGGCAATGCTGGTTCCCGTGAACCCGGTATGGCCAAAGGTGCCGGGAGGCCCCTCCTTCATAAACGAATTGGCGGGATCCATCATCCAGCCCAGCCCGTTGTGAAAGCGGTCCTCCACGAAAAAGGAATCCAGGGTTGCCGCCGAGATAAACGGGCGGCCCTGCACCTGGCCCCGGCTGAGCAGCATGTCCACCAGCTGCTGGATATCCCCCACCGTCGAAAACAGGCCGGCATGACCGGAAATCCCATCCAGGGCATACCAGGCATTGCCATCGTTCACTTCGCCCCGCAGCACATACTTTCTCCAGCCGTTCCAGGAAGCCGGATCCAGGCCTTTCACGGAGAACCCGAGCGTGGAATCGTACACCATGCGTTTTTCGTAGGGGTTGCCCAGGGAGGTTGCCGCGATCCGGTCGGTCCGGCCGTTTTTCAGCGGGTTATACATCGTGAGGCGCATACCCAGCGGTTCGAACACGAATTTCTGCTCAAACTGGTCCAGGGGAAGGCCGGACACCTTTTCCACGATCTCCCCCAGCAGCATGAATCCCAGGTCGCTGTAGCTGCGGCGTTCTCCCACCGGGTATTTCAGGGGAAGGCTGGCGATCTGGTCATAGGTGGACTGCCGGTGAGCGGAACGGTAGAAAAGGGGATACCATTCCGTCAGTCCAGCCGTATGGGTGAGCAGGTGCCGGAGGGTGATGTCGCGTTTGCCGGTACTGTCAAATCCCGGCAGGTACCGGCTTACCGGGTCATCCACGCGGATCAGGCCCTTGTCGACCAGCAGCATGAGGGAGGTCGTGGTGCCGATCACCTTGGTCAGGGAGGCCATGTCAAAAAGGGTCGTCGTATCCATCCGCGGTGGATGGGCCAGCAGCCGGTGGTGGTAATCATATTTCTGGGCATACCCGTAGGCCTGCCGGTAAAGGATCTGGCCATCCCGCTTGACCTGGATCACGGCGCCGGGGATGTCGCCGCGGGCCACCGCGCCGTTTAATACGCTGTCGATCGTGGCCAGGAGCTGCCGGGGAGCCCGGGCCGCAGTGGACGGCTGTCCCTGGGTACTGCCCCGGAATAGCAAAAAGGTCATCAGGACAAAAAAATAAGGTCGCATGCGGTGTGTACTTGTTTTTTGATCGGGTGCACTATGGGATTACCGGTCGTACTCAGGTCGCTTCCGCGTTGCCGGGAGGGATATACCCCATGCGCGGGCCGAGGGTCTTTCTCAGCAGCAGTTCATCCACGCCGTCGCGGACAAAATTCTTCAGGGTCCCCACCAGCTCGAAGCCCCAGGCTTCGTACAGCGTCCGGGCCGGTTCATTGAAGTCCGAGACGCAGATGAACACGTTGGGCGAGAGCTGGTGTATCCGCTCCTCGCTGAACCGCAGCAGTTCGCGGCCCAGGCCCTGGCCGCGGAACCTGCCGGCCACGCACAGGGTCTGGATATACCCGCTGAAACTTCCGCAGACCTGCAGGATCACAAAGCCAGCCAGGTCCCCGCCGGACTCCAGGATATAGATCTCCTTGCAGGGGCCGTCGAAGGCCTGCAGGCAGGCCTCATAGGTAAACCCCAGCCGGATCCAGGGATCGGTGGTCATCATCATCCGGGCCCCGGCTGCGAAATGGGCCGGATCCCGGGTTGGGCGAATGCTATAGGCCAGCGGGTCCGGCATCGGGAGTACTTTTTTTAATGACCAGGAGAAAGACCAGCGTGAGCGCTGCATTGATAAAGATATTCATAAAACCGACGTCAAACCCGAACGCATCCAGCAGGTAACCGTTCACCAGGTAGGTGAGCAGGGCCGCTGCCACGCAGGCAGCCGGCACCCACCGGCCCTTCAGGCTGACCCGGCTGAACAGGCCCAGCAGGTACAGGCCCAGCAAGGGGCCGTAGGTGTACCCGGCAATCTTGAAAATGGTCGTGATGATGGCCCCGCGGCTGTTCCAGAACAGCATGACGATGGCAAACATCACCAGGTTGACCCCGAGCAGCACGCGGTTTTTCACGCGCGTTCGCCGGGCATGCGGGATGCGCTCCATCGACAGGAAATCATAGCTGAACGAGGTGGTCAGCGCGGTGATGCAGGCGTCAATGCTCGCAAAGGTGGAGGCGATCACCGCGATCAGGAAGGCCAGGGCGCCCACCGGCCCGAAATAATGCAGCGTCAGCAGGGGATACACCGCGTCCGTATCCAGGTACCTGCCCCCCGCCCGGGGCAGCGGAATGCCTTTTTGCTCGGCATAGAAGTACATGAGCACGCCCAGGCCGAGAAAGAGGGTCTGGGCAAAGGCGATGAAAAAGCCGAAACTCAGGACGTTGCGGCGGGCATTTCGTTCTCCCGACACCGTGAGGGTCTTCTGCATCATGCTCTGGTCCAGGCCGACCAGGGCCACGGTGATCAGGAACCCGGACAGGAACTGCTTGACGAAATGGGTGCCGGACTGGCTGTTCCAGTCAAACAGGCGGGCGCGCGGCTGGTCCAGTATCGTGCGGATCATACCCCCGAAGGACAGGCCCAGGGCATGGCGGATGGTGAGCAGGGAGAGCAGGATCACCGTAACCAGGAACAGGGACTGCAGGGCGTCGGTCCACACGATCGTCTTGATGCCGGATTTGTTGGTGTACAGCCAGATCAGGATCAGGACGATCACGATGGTGAGCCAGTAGGGGATATGCAGGGCATCGAAGAAGGCGTACTGGAGGATCTTGACGGACAGCAGCAGCCGCAGGGCCGCCCCGAAACTCTGGGAGACCAGGAAAAACAGGGAGCCCGTCCGGTAGGTGACCGGGTCGAAGCGGACGTCCAGGTAGGTGTAGATGGATACCACACGCAGCCGGAAATAGACCGGGATCAGCAGGTAGGCGATGAACAGGTTCCCGGCCAGGGTGCCCAGGATGAACTGGAAAAAATACAGGTTGTTGTTGCCGACATCGCCCGGGATGGAAACCAGGGACACGGCGGAAATCCCCGATCCGATCATGCCGAAGGCCACCAGCATCCAGGGCGATTCCCGGTTGCCGTCGAAATAGGTGGTATCCCGGCTGCGGCGGGAGGTTAGATAGGAGATCAGCATCAGCAGCGAGAAATAGGCCAGGATGATCAGGAACAGGTAGGTTGCGTGCATATGGCGGGCCGGGACGGGTCGCCCCGGGTTCTAAAGATATATTTTTGCAGGGAACCGCTCCCGGCCGCGGGGTCACAACCGGCCGGCAGGATCCGGGCAGGACACGGCAGCGTCGGTTGCCGTCGGTTTGTCGTAAATTGAGAGACCGTGGCGACGCTGGTGGCGTATGACCCGGGATCAATAAACACTTCATATGTTACCAACCCGCCCGCAAACCAACCAGCGTAGCCTATCGATCATCCTGAAAACCCTTGTTATGGCACTCCTGTTTACCCAGCCTACCGAAGCCCAGCCGCCGGCCCGCTATATGCGGATTGCCCGGATCGTAGTAGACTCTGCGCAGCTGGACAGCTACCGGGCCGCCCTGCGGGAAGGAATGGAGGCGGCGGTGCGGACCGAACCCGGCGTAATCAGCCTGTATGCCGTATACGAGAAAAATAACCCCACGCATGTGACGGTTTTTGAGACCTATGCCAGTGAGGCCGCCTACCAGTCCCATATTCACACGCCCCATTTCCTGAAATACAAGTCCGGTACCCGGGATATGGTGCGGTCCCTCGAACTGGTGGATGTGGCGCCCATCGCCCTGGAGGCAAAATCCGACCGGTAAGACGGATGCGGGTCCAGTTCACGTAACCTTGAATATCTTTGCCGGAAAGGAAGCACCTCCCCGACCAGCTTACCTCGGTAACCTATATGTCTAAAACCACTTCCCGGCACGCGGGATACCTGATCTTTATCCTGGGCCTGCTGACAGCCATCGGACCCTTCTCCATTGATATGTACCTGCCCGCATTCCCGGATATTGCCCGGGGTCTGCATACGTCCGTGGCCCAGGTGATGCTGTCGCTGTCCAGTTTTTTTATCGGCATATCCGCCGGCCAGTTGATCTACGGGCCCCTGCTGGAACGGTTTGGGCGGAAAAAGCCCCTGTATGCCGGGCTGCTCATCTACCTGGTGGCTTCCATCGGTTGTTCGCTGGCTGCCTCCGTCCACCTGCTGATCCTGCTTCGGCTCCTGCAGGCCCTGGGCGGCTGCGTGGGTATGGTCACCGCCCGGGCCATGGTCCGGGACCTGTTTGAAGTAAAGGAAAATGCCCGCATCTTTTCCCTGCTCATGCTGGTAGTGGCCGTTTCCCCGATCATTGCCCCGACCCTGGGTGGTTATATCACGGCCCTGCTCGGATGGCGCTATGTGTTTGTCATGCTGGCCCTGGTCTCGCTGGGGATCCTGGCCGGGGTTTATTTCCTGCTGCCGGAAAGCAAGCAACCCAACCCGGGCTATTCCCTTAAACCCGGGCCGATCCTGAAAAACTTCCTGGAGATTCTGCGCCATCCCCAGTTCTATACCTATGCCCTGACCGGGGCGGTCGCCTATGCCGGGCTCTGTGCCTATGTCAGCGGGTCTCCCTTTGTCTTCATGGAACTGTTCGGGGTGGGGGAGCGGCATTTCGGGTGGATATTCGCCTTTATCGCGATGGGACTGATCGGGGCCAGTCAGGTCAATAACCTGATGCTGCGCCGGTATTCCAGCGAACAGGTGATCCGGGCCGCCCAGGCCTGCCAGAGCCTGGCCGGGCTGACCCTGCTGGCGCTTACCCTGGCGGGATGGGCCAACCTGTTTCTGACCATTTCCCTGATATTCGTATTCCTGTGCTGCCAGGGGTTTATCTTTCCCAATGCCTCGGCGCTTTCCCTGGCCCCGTTCGGGCACAGCGCCGGCAGCGCCTCCGCCCTGATGGGCGCCATCCAGATGGGGATCGGCGCGGCGGCTTCCGCCCTGGTCAGCCTGCTGCAGAACCATACGGCGCTGCCGATGGCCGGCGTCATGGCTTTCAGTGCCTGCACGGCCTTTGCCGTGTTTTCCCTGGGCAGAAGACGGATCCGGTACCGGGCCAGCCGGGAAGTGATCGAGGAAGAGGAAGTGGAGATGATCGGCACCCTCTGAGCGGGCGCCTCCCACCTTCCGGCCGGTTTGCGCATATCCCGTTCCGTGACTCATAGGATGCTTCCCCTGCGGGGAAGAACCGGTTTTCCATTTTAATGACCTGAAAAGGGACGCTTCCGGACATCACCAGGTCCCTGCGTTACCAAGGGCCGGGGGTGGAGGTGAGGTCGTGCGGGCAGCCGGGACGGCAGGGTGCATGACCGGATGTCGCCGCGTGACACCCGTGGGTACATAACCTGCCACCGGTTTTTAGCGACTGCAGGGGGCAGGATCTGCCACGGCGTTACCCTATCGTAAGCCGGTAATCCCTTGGTTCAGGACCAGGTTGTCTCCAGGGCGGGCGGGACCAGGTAATCTATGATCGATGCGGTGGGTGCGCTGCGGGCCTGAAACCCCTGGTCGCCACTCCACTGGAAAAGAAATTCTCTGCGCCCCAGTTCGGTCGCGTAGCGCCGCAGGTTGCCCGTCAGGTAATTAAATAAGGGATAGGGGGGCAGTTTTATCCCGCTGGCTTCCTGCTCCCGGACAAATTCGCTGGGCATACCTTTAGCCAGCTTGCCTGACCAGGCCGTGGTGGTTACCGGGGCCTGCCCTTCCAGTTCGTCAAGGCAGGCTTGCTGAAATGCGGCTGCCTGGCTTTCCGCGGCCCGCAGGAACGCGGAGCCCACCTGTACCGCTGCGGCCCCCCGGCAGAGCCGGGCTTCCACCTCCGCAGGCGTAGCGATGCCACCAGCCGAAATGACCGGGATGGGAAGCTGGTCCCTGAGGGCCTCCAGCAGACTGCGGGAATCCGGGTGTGGTTCCGGGCTGTCAAGAAATCCACCCCGGTGGCCGCCTGACTCGTTTCCCTGCAGGATTACGTAATCCATGCCGCTGGCTGCAATCGCCAGGGCTTCCTGCAGGTGGGTAGCCGTACCCAGCATTTTGATGCCCTTACGCTGGAGAACCTGCATGATATCAGGGTCAGGCAGACCAAAGGTAAAACTCACTGCGTGGATCGGTGCCTGCAGGATAAGCTCGATCAGGTCCCGGTAGTTGCCGTATGGCGAGGAAGCCGGAATTTCCGGAAACGGCAGATTGAATTTCCGGTAGTAGCCCCTCAGCCAATCCACCGCTTCCTGGTAGGGGGCAAAATCCCAGACGGGTTCCGGGTGGCAGAAAAGATTGACAGAAAAGGGAAGGTCTGTTTTGGACCGGGTCTGCCGGATGAGGTGTTCGGCTTCCCGGCGGGTCTTCAAGCCCAGGGGCAGCGCGCCCAGGGCACCCTGGTTGCAGGCTGCGGCAACCATCTCCGGGGTGGAGATGCCAAGCATGGGGGCTACGATAAGAGGAAGTCGGCTCAGGTTCCAGGAAGCTTTTTGCGTGCCGGGGGTATTCATAACGGGGTCATTTAAAGGACCGTTGGCGGGTCCGGTTCCGGCAGGCAATCTGGAATGCGGAGGTAAAGATACTGCCGGAGTGTGAATCGGTCAACCGGCGGGCGGGTGGTTGGCAGCGGGCCCGGAATTTCCTGGCAGCCCACCGAATCCGGCCCGATACACGGGGAGGGCCGCCTGCGCCGGGATACGGAAGGCAATGGACCGTGCGCGGGGGCCGGAAAGGTTCCGATCCGGGCGGAGGAACTTACCTTGTCTCCAGGCTGGGCAGGTTTTCCCGGTTGTATTTTTTACGGTATTGCATCGGGGAGAGCCCGGTTATCTTTTTGAAGGTGGCCCGGAATGCCTTGGTATCCTGGTAGCCTACCTGGTACATGACTTCATTCACATTCTCCCGGGAAGATTCCAGGCTCATCTTGGCCGCCTCGATCTTGACCCGCTGGATGTATTCGATCACCGTATTGGCCGTGGCCTTCTTGAACCGGCGCTCCAGGTTACGCCGACCCAGGGCCAGCATGGAGGCCAGCTGGTCCACCGTGATGCGGTCCTGGTAATTCTGTTCGATGAACTCCTGGGCCCGGCGGACCGGCTCATCGTTATGTGCCTTCTGCCCCATGAAGATCATAAAGGGGGATTGGCTGTGGCGGTCGATATCGATCATAAAGGTCTTGGCGATCCGTACCGCCATATCGCGGCCGGCATGCTTTTCGATAAGGTAGGCCAGGAGGTTCAGGAAGGAGTAGGCGCCCCCGCTGGTATAGATCCCGTCATCCTCGGTCAGGATCCGGTCGTCCAGCAGGTCTGCCTGAGGGAACATGCGGCGGAACTCATTGGCCATACCCCAGTGGGTGGCGCATTTCCTGCCGTCCAGCAGGCCGGTGGCCGCCAAAAAGAAGGTTCCGATGCAGAAGCTGACCAGCTCGGCGCCGCGGTGGTACTGGTCAATGATCCAGGGCATGAAGGCCCGGTTCCGTTCGATGGCTTCGCGCTGGTCGCCGTGCATGGCCGGGATGATGATCAGGTCAGTGCGGGGCACCCCGCTGATCAGGCAGTCCGGCTTAATGGTATACAGGCCGTTGCGCTGCTGGGTTTCCGGGGAAATCCCGACCAGGTGCAGCTCAAATACCGGAGGCCTGCCCAGGCTGGCAGCGATCTGGTTGACTTCGGAAAGGATCTGGTGTGTTCCGTCGATATTGGGTAGGCTGGAATGGCCCAGGGGGACCAGGATGGAAATATGTTTCATGGCAGGTTGGTTGGGTCAGGGGCTGCCGCGAGGGGCTGCCACGTACCGGGGTTTTCGTGCGTTAAAGGTAACGAAAGGCCCTGTCGCAATCAACACCAAAGAATGACGGATTTGCACCCCTGCGCTGCGACCGGTCTGCAGTAAGTTTGTCTGGCAAACGGTAACGTATGGCACCCTTAAACCCTTTCCCGCCGGTCCATCCGGATGCCTGGTCGGCGCACCAGCAGGTCCTGGCGGACTATTCCGGTACCGTGGGGGACCTGATCACCCAGTTCGCTTCCTTCACGGGGCGTGCCGTCAACCAGGTACCCTTTCCGGGCAGCTGGACGGCCGGCCAGGTGGCCGAACACCTGGAGAAATCCAACATCATGATTACCCGCGCCCTCGTCCTGCCCGGACAACCTGCGCACCGGGATCCGGCTGCCCGCATTGCAGAACTCCGGGAATCCTTCCTGGATTTGCGCGTGAAATTCAAGTCCCCGGATTTTATCCTGCCCATCCGGGGCACTTATGACCACGAGACAATGGCCCGCCAGCTGCGCCTTTCCGCCGAGGCCCTGCTGGAAGCGGCCCGGGAGGTGCGGCCCGATGAGCTGATCCAGGTGCCGGCATTCGGGGAGATATCCCGGCTGGAAATCCTGCATTTTGTCCTGTACCACACCCGGCGGCATCTGCACCAGCTCCGCAATATCCTGGCGCACCTGCCCCCGGGGGAGCCGGGCGGCAAAACGGATTCAAACAGCCCCGATGCGTGAAGTGATCTGGTTTAACCCGGTTTCCCTGGACGGGTGTTTTGAGGGACCCGGCCACTTACCGGACTGGCACCGGGTGGATGAGGAATTCCGGGCCTTCGCCATCGCGCAGCTTCGGCAGGCGGGAGTCCTGCTTTTTGGCAGGCGGACCTATGAAACGATGGCCTCCTTCTGGTCCGGCAGGGCAGCCCGGTCCGCGGATCCGCTGGTGGCCGGTCTGATGAACGGGCTGGATAAATAGGTAATTTCCCGTTCCCTGCAGCAGGCGGGTTGGTCGAATACGACCCTGCTGCGGGAGGAGGCCACCCGGGCAGTGGGGGCGCTGAAAGGTGCCCCTGGCGGCGACCTGCTGCTGCCGGGCAGCGCCAGCCTGGCTTCCGCCCTTATTCCGCAAGGCCTGATCGACGAATTCCGCATCCTGGTCAACACCCTGTGGCTGGGCCAGGCCACCCCGCTGTTCCGGGATTTGCCCGGCCGGCGGAACCTAACCCTTCGGGATACGCGCTTTTTTTCCAATGGGAAGGTATTGCTGAGGTACCGGAACCTCCCCTGATGTAACCTCTTAAAACCGATTATATGCCAACGATCCACACGTATCTCAACTTCAGCGGGACGACCGAAGAGGCCTTCCGCTTTTACCAGTCTGTCTTTGGTGGGGAATTCCGGAACCTGCAGCGCTACCGGGACACTCCGTTCGCCGATAAGGTGGCCGGTGCCGATAAGGATAAGATCATGCATATTGCCCTGCCGGTCGGCGCGCACTCCGTCCTGATGGGTACGGATTCCCTCCCCGGGATGGGACCCGCCCTGCAGGTGGGAAACCATTGTCACCTGAGCCTCGATGTCTCCAGCGAGCAGGAGGCCCGCCAGTTGTTCGACGGCCTTTCCCGGGGCGGCCAGGTTACCATGCCGCTGGAAATGTCCTTCTGGGGCGCCCTGTTCGGCATGTTCACCGACCGTTTCGGGGTCAGCTGGATGATCAATTATGACCAGGGGCAGCCTGCCTGACAACCCCGGGGTACCGCAGAGCGATCTCCCGGGAGAGTAAGGATCCATCGTATACCTGCCAGGCCGTCTTGGCATGGGGTGGCCCCTGGCATAATTTTCTGGGTGTTCCACCCTAAATTGGTTTCTTTGCCGCAGATCAACAGGGACCCTTTTGATGGAAACCAGACTCCGGCAACTTTACCAGCAGCATTTTAGCGGGGAACCGATCCTGGTCCGTTCCCCGGGACGCATCAACCTGATCGGGGAGCATACGGATTATAACATGGGTTTTGTGCTGCCGGCTGCAGTGCAGCAGGCGGCCTATATTGCCCTGGGACCCCGGTCCGACGACCAGATCCACCTGTATGCCGCCGATTTCGGGGAGTCCCACCGGACTACCCTGTCGGGCCTGCAGCCCAGTGCGGCCCGGTGGCCCGATTACCTCTGCGGGGTAGCGGCCATGCTTCGCCGGCGGGGAATGCCCCTGCGGGGCTTTCAGGCCGTGCTGACCAGCGATATTCCCATCGGCTCAGGGATGTCCTCCTCGGCCGCCGTGGAATGCGCGGTCCTGTTTGCCCTCAACGAAGCGTTCGGGCTGGAGCTGGACCGCCTGGACATGGTCCGTATCGCCCAGGAGGCGGAAAACGAATTTGTGGGTGTCCGGTGCGGTATCATGGATCAGTTTGCCAGCATGATGGGCCGGGCCGGATCGGTGATCCGGCTGGACTGCCGTTCGCTGGCTTACGAATACCTTCCCTTTGGTGACCCGGATTTTCAGCTGGTCCTGTTTGACTCCGGGGTCAAGCACAGCCTGGCGGAAACCGAATATAACGTACGACGCGCCGAATGCGAGCAGGGCGTACGGCTGCTGCAGCGCCATGACCCGGCGGTGCGGAGCCTGCGGGATGCCTCGGTGGACCTGGTTACCCGCCTGCTGGCTGACGCCCCCGGGCGGATCTTCGACCGCTGCCTGTACGTCACCCAGGAAATCCAGCGGCTCAACCAGGCCTGCGAGGACCTTCGCCGGGGCGACCTTTCCGCCTTCGGTCAAAAAATGTTTGCCACCCACGACGGGTTGAGCCGACTCTATGAGGTCAGTTGCCCGGAACTGGATTTCCTGGTCGATGCGGTCCGGGAGGACCCGGCCGTACTGGGTTCCCGGCTGATGGGAGGGGGCTTTGGCGGCTGCACGATCAACCTGGTACGCACCCAAGCCGTGGAGGAACTCTGTGGTCGTGTCGGGACATGGTACCGGGAACGGTTCGGTCGGCCCCTGCCGGCCTACCCCTGCCGGCTTTCACCGGGAACCTCGCGACTCGGATAACCCGCCTCGGAGGGACCCGTTGCGGACCGGCTTGCTCCAAACGGATGCTCCGGTCCGGAGGCACCTGCGGTTGCAGCCAGGCGGGGGCGGTGGGCCTCTTACCCGGACCGCATTCCTTTCGGTGTCTTGCAATTTTTTCCTAAATTATGGCCCTGGAAAGGCAGCTGCGCCGGCGCGGGTGGGTGACATAAGTCCGTCCGGCCGGGCGGTGCAGCCAGCACCCGGGAGCCGGTAGGGCTTTTTACCATTTCTGCATGAAACCAGTTTATACACGCAAGGCCGCGGTGTTTGTGCTTTTGCTCAGCATCAGCTTCACCGGTTTTTTTGCCTACTACCTGTATTGGCTGATGCATAAGGCCGAGCAGGAATCCTCCCGGACCAGTTCGGCCCTGACCACCCTGCACGTCCTGGAAAGTTTGCTGGGCGATATGCAGGATGCGGAAACCGGGGAGCGGGGCTATGTGATCACCTCGGATACCAGCTTCCTGAAGCCCTACAGGCTGGCCGTCGTGGAGATCGGAAAAGACACCGTCGCCCTGAAGGACGCTACGGCCGGCGATCCCGCCAAAAAAGCCTACGTGGACCAGCTGCTCGGGCTGGTACGCATGCGGATGCAGGTTAGCGGGGCCGTGATCGCCGCGGTGGACCAGGCCCTGGCGGACCGCAAGGCCATGACGAGCTTCCAGCTGACGTCCAAGGAATTGATGGACCAGATCCGCATCCGGGTCACGGCCCTGGAGGAGCAGGACCGTCCCATGCTGCACCAGGCCAATGAGTCCCGCAAACTCGCAGCCGAATCCTCTTCCCGCCTGTTTTTCATCCTGGCCGGCGCCTTTCTGCTGGCCCTGCTGGCCTTCTTCTGGTTAGCCGACAAGCAGATCCGCCGCCGGCAGGATGTCGAGTCCCAGCTTCGCGAGATCCAGTTTTCCGACCAGATCATCAACAGCCTGCCCGGGATATTCTATTTATTTGATAACCAGGGCCGGTTCCTCCGCTGGAACAAGAATTTTGAGGTGGTCTCGGGCTACAGCCGGGAGGAGATGGGCCGCATGGGCCCGTTTGACTTTGTTGACCCGCAGGACCGCAATACGCTCCGGGAGCGCATTCAAAAGGTCTTCCGGGAAGGGATGGCCGAAATGGAGGCGAACTTCCTGACCCGGGAGGGCGTCAGGATCCCCTATTACTTTACCGGGCGCCGGATCCGTTTTGCGGACAAGGACTGCCTGGTGGGCCTGGGCATCGACCTGACCGAACGGCACCAGGCGGAAGCCAGGGTCCGCGAATTCAACGAACGGTTCCGGCTGATTTCACGGGCCACCAACGATGCGATGTGGGATGTGGACATGACCAACCAGGTCATCTGGTGGAACGAGAAGCATTACGAACTGTATGGCCTGGACCCGTCCCAGCCCCCGGCCGGCGAGCAGGCCTGGCAGGAGCGGATCCACCCCGACGACCGGCAGCGGGTCGTCTCCCTGTACCATGATACGGTGAGGGCCGGGAAGCCCTACATGGAATGCGAATACCGGTTCCGGTACCCCGACGGTACCTACCGCACCCTCTTTGACCGCCTGTATGCGACCTACCGGAACGGCAAGCCGGACCGCGTCCTGGGTACGATCATGGACATTACCGAGCGGAAGCGGACGGAGGAGGCCCTGCGGCTGTCGGAGCGCAAATACTACCTGCTGTTCGAAAATAACCCCCTGCCGATGTGGATGGTGTCCCTGCCGGGCCTGCAGATCATCGATGTGAACACGGCCGCCATCGAGCATTATGGCTACACGCGCCAGGAATTCCTGGGGATGCGCACCTCCGACCTGCGTGCCCCGGAGGATCCGCTGCACTATGTCCGGCCCGACCAGCAGCAACGGACCGGCATTCGGCATGCCGGCCTGTGGCGGCACAAAAAAAAGTCGGGGGAAATCATCTACGTCGACGTGATTTCCCACGATATGCCCATCGACGGCCGGTCCGTCCGCCTGGTCCTGGCCAATGACGTGACCGAAAAGCTGAAGGCGGAGGAACAGTTGCAGCAATCCTACGAGGCGATCCGCAGCCTGACCCAGCACCTGCAGGATGTCCGCGAACAGGAGCGCATCTCGATTGCCCGCGAGATCCACGATGAGCTCGGCCAGCAGCTCACCGTGCTCAAGATGGATGTCTCCTGGCTCCGCAAGCGCCTGGGGGACCGCGAGGAAGCGGTTTCCGGGAAGATTGCCGAGATGGTCAGCCTGCTCAACGATACGGTTCGGACGGTGCGGCGTATTTCCTCCGAGCTGCGCCCCAGCGTCCTGGACGACCTGGGCCTCGTGGCGGCCATCGAGTGGCAACTGAAAGAATTTGAGAAAAGAACAGAAATTATTACCGAATTTACGGTGGATGATCCTGAACCAATTCTTGAAAAAGAAGTAAAAACCAGTATCTTCAGGATCCTGCAGGAATCCCTGACCAATGTGGCGCGCCACGCCAATGCCACGCACGTTACCGTGGACCTGCGCTGCGTGGAGGACCGGCTGATCCTGCGGGTGGAGGATGACGGGCAGGGTTTTGACCTGCAGGAAATCCGGACCCGCCGCACCCTGGGCATGCTGGGTATGCAGGAACGGACGGCGATGATCGGGGGTGACTATGCGGTATCCAGTGCGCCGGGCAGGGGAACCCGGATCGTAGTAAGCGTGCCGATTCAATTTGTTAACAGCTAGCAGGTAATATTTATCATATGATCCGGATTCTTATCGCAGACGATCACGCGATTGTGCGCAAGGGCATCAAGCAGTTGTTGCTGGAAGAGTATCCCTCCGCCGTGATCGAAGAAGTGTCTGATACGGAGAGCCTGGTTGCCAAGACCCTGAACGAAGGCTGGGATGTGGTGATCTGCGACCTTTACATGCCCGGGAGAAGCGGGTTTGATGCCCTGAAACAGATCAAACAGAACTTCCCCCAGCTGCCCGTGCTCATCATGAGCATGTACCCGGAGGACCAGTATGCCCTGCGGGTTTTGAAGGCCGGTGCCTCGGGGTACCTGGGAAAGGATACCATCCACGAAGACCTGGTCCGGGCGATCCAGACGGTGCTGGCTGGCCGCAAATTCATTACCCCCGTGGTGGCGGAGAAGCTGGCCGACGCCTTCAAGGACGACAGCGGCCAGCAACCCCACGAACGCCTGTCGGACCGTGAATTCGACGTATTCAAGCTGCTGGCCTCCGGCAAGTCCGTTTCCGAGATCGCCGAGCAGCTGATCCTCAGCGTTACCACGGTCAGCACCTACCGCTCCCGGATCATGGACAAGATGGCGATGAAGTCCAATGCCGAGCTGACCCGGTACGCCATTGAGAAAAAGATCATCTGAGCCACCTGTAGTAAAATTCCTACACTGCTTAACTTCCCGAATCTACAGGGCCGCTTCGGCCCCCTTGCTATATTAACGGTTCATTACCGAACCGGTTAAGGCTCTGTTATGCTTCGTGTACCGAAGACTGCCATAAGGATAACAGAGAACGTTTATGCTTAGAGTATTGATTTCAGATGACCATGAGATCGTGCGCAGGGGGTTACGGAAGATCTTGTCGGAGGAGTTTTCATTCATCGCCATTGAAGAAACGGCCGATGGGGAGTCGCTTGTTGAAAAGGCCCTGTCGGGACACTGGGATCTGCTGATTTCGGACCTGAATATGCCCAAGGGCGGGGGCGTGGACATGATCAGGAGGTTGCGGGAGCAGCTTCCCCACCTGCCGATCCTGGTCTTCAGCATCAACCCGGAGGACCAGTATGCCGTGCGGGTCATCCGGGCCGGCGCCAACGGGTATCTCAGCAAGGATGCCGAATCCGAGGAACTGGTCCGTGCCATCCACCGGGTACTGTCCGGCAGGATCTATATCCAGGAGGCCCTGGCTCCCCAGCTGGAAGGCTCCGGGGATGCGGGATCATCCGGGCTGCCCCACTACCGGTTAAGCGAACGCGAAATGGAGGTGTTCCGGCTACTGGTGCAGGGGAATTCCATAATGGACATCGCGGCCCGGCTCAACCTGAGCAGCACCACCATCAGCACCTACCGGGTACGCATCCTGGCCAAGATGAACCTGAAGACCAATGCGGAGCTGACCCTCTATGCGGCGGAAAACAACCTTTTCTGAACGTTTTCCGGGCTTGCCGCCGGCCTCCCGGGGCCTTGTAGAGCAAATTCTACCCGCCTCCCTCACCAATTAGGACAGGAAATTGGCAAGGCATTCTATTTCAGGCCTTCCGCCTCCGCCCGTTCTTTGTAACGGGATCATCCCACCCGGTAAGTTACTTGCGTATGCTGGTGCTGATTGTAGACGATAACAAACTTTTTGTCCAACGGCTGGTTCACCTGATCCGCGAGGCGGGTATTGACTGGGAGATCCGCCTGGCCGCTGATTACGAAGGAGCCGTCCGTATCGTGGATGACCTGGAGCCCGGCGTGATCCTGCTGGATATCAACCTGCCCGGCCGGAGCGGCCTGGAACTCCTGCGTTACGTGCAGGCCGGGGAGGAGCCGGCCCGGGTGGTCATGCTGACCAATCATGCCGACGATTCCTACCGGGCCGAGTGCCAGAACCTGGGCGTAGCCCACTTTCTGGACAAGTCGTATGAATTCACCCGGGTTCCCATGGTTTTGCAGGGTCTTTTGGACCCCGAGGCAATAAATTGTCCACCCGGTCGATAATGAAAAAGTATCCGCAACTATGAGAACCGAACTGTCCGAAATCAAGCAATTGCTCCGTGACCGCCCCGATGGTGCCGGCCAGCTGCTGGCCCTCCTGGACGAGGAGGGGGTGGTTCATTCTGCCAACACGCGCCTGCAGCGCCTTCTCCACCTGAACACCCGCGGCAACAAGGTGAATCTGCTCGAACTGGTTCCGGCGCAGGAAAGTGCGCGGCTCCGTGACCAGCTCCGCCACGCCACCGCGCTGGGCAGGTCCGGAACCCTGGACCTGCACCTGAAAAACGGGCAGTTTCATCCCCTGCGCTGGCAGCTCTTTCCGTTGTCGTCGCGCCTGAACGGCAAGGTAGTCTGCCTGTGCATCGGCAGGGAACTGGCCGAATGGCCCACGCAGTCCGCAGGTCCGCAGAGCGATACCGGGTACTATCACCTGCTGCTGGAAACCCTGGAGGAAGGGGTATTGGTCCACGACCAGCACGGCGAAATCCTGTCCGTCAGCGAGGAGGCAGCCGCCATCCTGGGGACCACCTGCTCCCGGGTGCTCGAGCTCAAAGACATAAAAAACCTATGGAAAACCCACGGGAAGATCACTACCGAGGAGGGCCGGATCCTGCCGGTTGAGGACGCTCCTTTCATGCGGGCCCTGCGCACCGGCCAGCCCCAGGCGCGGGTGCTGCGCCTGGGATATGCCGGCCGGCCGGACCGCCTGATCCTGTTCAAATCCAAGCCCCTGTTCAACCCGGGGCAGGACCAGCCCTTTTCGGTGGTCTCCGGGCTCATTGACGTCACCGATGACCGCAACTTCGCGCTGCGCGTCCGGGAGCGGGAAGCCCTGTTTCACTCCTTCATGAAGCATTCACCGAACCTGGTCTGGGTGATCGATGAGGACGATCGCCTTGTCTTCTCCAACCAGGCCTTTAACGACTATTTCCACCTCCCCGGATCCGTCCTGGACGAGCAGATCGTCCCGCTTCTTCCCCGCCAGGTGATCAGTGCCTTATACAACAAACACCGGGAGGTCATGGCCTCGGGTCACGCCACCAGTACCCTGCAGGAGATAGAGCTGGCGGACGGGTCGACCTTCATGTTTCATATCAACCTGTTTCCCATTGAGGGACTGGAAGGCAAGAAAATGGTGGGCGGCCATGCCATCAACCTGGCCGAAAAATACGCCCTGGAGCAACAGCTGCGGGAGGCGCATGACCGGCTGATGCTGCTGACCCGGGCCACCTCCGATGCGATCTGGGAATGGGACATGCCCAGCGGCCGCATCTTCCGCAACGATAAACTGATGGAGATGATCGGATACCATTCCGAGGAATCCCAGGGACTGGCCTGGTGGCTGCGGCGGATCCACCCGCAGGACCGGGACCGTGTCAGCGACAAGGTCCGGGATGTGACGGACCGGGCGCTGCAGTCCTGGGAGGATGAGTACCGGTTCAAATGTGCGGACGGCCAGTATAAGCAGATCCATGACCGGGGCTATGTCGTGTATGAAAACGGCCTGCCGGTCAAAATGATCGGTTCCCTGCACGACGTCTCCGAAATCCGCCAGCTGCAGCAGCGGCTCCAGGAGGAAAAAAGGGAAAGGCAGAAGGAGATTTCCGAGATCATGATCAGCGTCCAGGAACAGGAGCGTTCGCATATTGCCTACGAACTGCATGACAACGTCAACCAGATCCTGTCCACGGCCAAGCTGTTTATCGATATGCTTCGTTCCGGGGAGGGAGCGCAGCGGGAACTCAAGCAGAAGGCTACGCAATACCTGGAGATGGCCATCGAGGAAATCCGCAAGCTGTCCAAGGAAATGGCAGCGCCGCAGCTCAAGGGGAATGGCCTGATCGACAGCCTCCAGGCCCTGGTAGACGATATCCACTTCTCCAATGCCATCCATATCGCCTTCAGCCATCATTGTGACGCCCGGCAGCTGAGTTCCGGCAAAACGATCACCCTGTTCCGCATCGTGCAGGAACAGCTAAAGAATATTCTCAAATACAGCCAGGCCACGGAGGCGGCGATCCGCCTGGACTGCCAGGACGACCAGGTTTGCCTGGTCATCGAGGACAACGGCCAGGGTTTCGATGCCCAGCAGACCCGCCGTGGTATCGGCCTGTCCAATATTTACGAGCGGGCACGGTTCTACCACGGAACCGTCGAACTGGACACCGCACCAGGCCGGGGTTGCCGGCTAACCGTACGGATGCCCGTCCAGCTCTAAGATTTCCCGGGCTTCGCCTGCCCGGTTACAGCAGGTAGAGCGGCTTATTGATGAGCCGGGAAATCCGGAAGGCCGTATTGATCAGCCCCACGTGGCTGTAGGTCTGCGGAAAATTGCCCCATTGGGATCCCGCGTCCCCCACATCTTCGCTGAACAACCCCAGGTGATTGCTGCAGGCCAGGATCCGCTCAAAGGCCTCGCGGGCCTCCCCGAGCTTTCCCAGGTAGGCCAGGGCTTCCGCGTACCAGCAGGAACAGACCAGGAAGGTACTGCCCGGGCTGCCAAAATCGTCCGCGTGGCGGTAGCGGTAGATCAGCCCGCCCGGGGACCGCAGCCGGTTCTCGATGGCGCGTACCTGGGCAAGGGCCCGGTCCGAACCGGGCGGCAGATACTGCATGGTGATCAGCTTCAGGGTGCTGGCATCGGCATGGGCGGATCCCACGGCCTGCATGTACGCGCCTTCGGCAGGGTCATAGCATTTTTCCAGCAGCTCCGTGGCCCGTCCGATCACGGCCCGGGCCCGTCCCGTCATTGCCGCATCGCCTATCAGGGCCCCGTAGCGGGCGGCCGCCTGGCCTCCCGCCCAGTGAAACAGCAGGGTATAGCAGTTCTGCTGCAGGGTGTGCCGGAATTCCCAGATCCCCGCGTCCGGCTGGTCCAGCGTGGTTTCAATCTGCTGCAGCAGGCGCTGGACGAGGTCCCGGTAGGATTCACGCGACGGGCTGTAGACGGCCAGGCGCTGGTCCAGGATCAGGGGCAGCAGGCTGAGCAGGACCTGGCCATAGACGTCGTTTTGGCGTTGCCGGTAGGCTTCGTTGCCGATGCGGACCGGCCGGTTGCCCAGGTAGCCTTCCAGCGGGATTTCCTGCTCGGTGAGCTGGCGTTCACCCGTAATGGAGTACAGCGGCTGGAGGGCCGGCGAGCCGCTGACCAGCAGATTCTGGATGAACTGAAAATATTTTTCGAGTTCATCAAAGTGGCCGATGACGTTGAAGGCCTGCAGCGTATAATAGGAATCCCGGAGCCAGCAGTAGCGGTAGTCCCAGTTGCGGCCGCTGCCGGGAAATTCCGGCAGGCTCGTGGAACCGGAGGCCACGATGCCGCCGGTGTTTTCATACTGGTGGAGTTTAAGCACCAGGGCCGACCGGATCACTTCACGCTGGTAGATATCCGGCAGGTAGGAACTCTTGATCCATTGTTCCCAGTAGGCCACCGTGTGGTACAGGAAACGCTCCGCCGTCTCTTCCAGCGGGGCTTCCAGGGGTTCCCCGTAGGTGAGCACCAGGTACCGGTTCCGGTTCAGGACGAAGCTGCGTTTGTCCAGGATATAGTCCAGGGGGATGTCCGTGGTGAGCCGGACCTGGCCGGACAGGTTCAGGTACCGGATATGGTTGCTGCCGGCAACGGCCTGGGGCACCGTGGCCCCGTACGCGCCGCGCGGCTCGCACTCCACCAGGACCTCCGGGGTGCCTTCCAGCCATTCCAGTTTGCGGACCAGCATCAGGGGACGGAAGAACCGCTGGTGCTGGAGGAACCGGGGCGCAAAGTCAATGACCCGGAACCGGCCGCCGGCGCAGGTGAATTCCGTGGCCAGTACGTTGGTGTTGGGCAGGTAATACTGCCTGCTTTCCAGCGGGCCCGGCGGCGTGACCCGGAAGCATCCTCCCCGCCCGGGGTCCAGCAGGCCGCCGAACAAAAAGCTGCTGTCAAAGCGGGGCAGGCACATCCACTTCACATCGGCCCGGGTGTCGATATAGGCCATGTAGGAACAATTGCCGATGATGCCCATATTGTATTTATGCATGGCGGGAGTATTTGGGGTGAAGGTCCAGCAGGCTTTCCAGGAAGCCGGTTACGTCCTGCTGGCGCGGGATGGTAAAGCGGGCGGCAGTCTGGCCGGATCCGATTTTGATCGTGACGGCGGATTCACGCAGGGCCTGGAACATGTCTTCGTCGGTTTTGTCATCGCCCATGCACAGGATAAAATCCGCTTCCAGGGTGTCGGCCAGGGTGCGGGCCACCAGGCCCTTATTGATATGGGCGCTCCGCACTTCCACGACCTGGTTGCCGTCCAGCACCTGCAGGGGCCGGTTGGCGAGCAGGACGGACAGGTTCTGCAGGAGTTCCCGCGACCGCGAGAAGCCCAGCTGTTTTTCCATGTTCCGGTAGTGCCAGGCAATGGCATATTCCTTTTCCTCCAGGAAGGAGCCGTGGCAGCGGCGCGTGAAGCGTTCCAGGGTGGGCAGCACCTCCTGCTTCCAGTCCGTGGAAACCGGCAGCAGGGTGCTCCAAGGCCGTTCCGGGTACTTGATCAGGGCGCCGTGCTCGGCGACCAGGATGACCGGCAGGCTGCCCAGCCAGTTTTCCAGGGTGGCACTGTCCCGGCCGCTGATGATGGCGAGTTCCTGGTCCGGCTGGCCTGCCAGCTGGTCCAGCAGCCGCATCAGCGCAGCGTCAGGCAGGGCCTGCAGCGGATGGCGGGCGAAGGGGCGCAGCGTCCCGTCATAATCCAGCAGCAGGAGCCTGCGGCGGGCCTCCCCCATTTTTTCCCGGATGATCCCGCGGTTACGCTCATCGAGCACCCGGTTGCTGCGTGCCTGCTGAAGCTGGCGGCTCAGGCGCAGTTCCTGGAGAAAGTCCTCCACCCAGCGATGGACGTCATAGTCCCGGAGCCGGGCCTGCATGCGCCGCATGCGTTCCTGCTGCTGGTCCGCCGGCAGGGTCAGGGATTGGTAAATGGCCGTGGCCACTTCGGTCTCGTCAAAGGGATTGACCAGGAAGGCTTCACCCAGTTCGTTGGCCGCACCGGCCAGTTCGCTGAGGATGAGTGCGCCGTCTTCCCGGTGGCGGCTGGCCACGTATTCCTTGGCGACCAGGTTCATGCCATCGCGCAGGGGAGTGATGAGGGCCACGTCGGCCACCTGGTAAAAGGAGCAGAGGTGGTCGAACTCCAGGTGGCGGTAAAAATAGACGATGGGCTGCCAGCGGTAATTGGAGAAACGGCCGTTCACGCTGCTCACCCGCTCCTCGATCAGTCGTTTGCGCTCGGTATACTTGCTCAGCCGGTCGCGCGAAGGGATGACGTTCAGCAGCATCACTACCCGGCCATGCCATTCGGGGTGGTGGTCCAGGAAATTGGCAAAGCCGCTGAGCCGCTGCAGGACGCCCTTGGTATAGTCCAGCCGGTCCAGGGAAAAGATCAGTTTCTGGTCCGGGAAGTTCTGCCGGATATCCTGCCTGCGGGTTTCCACCCGGGGATCCGCGGAGGCCAGCCTGAACTTTTCCGTATCGATACCGATGGGAAACAGGTCGGCACGGATCAGCCGGTCCTGGTAATAGATCTGTCCGAAGTCGCTTTCGGCGTGCAGGATCATCTGCACGGTTTCCTGGAAATACCGGCGGTACTCGATGGTGTGGAAGCCGATCAGGTCGGCGCCCAGCAGGCCTTCCAGCAGTTCCAGGCACCAGGGCCGGGGAATCTGCCGGAATATCTCGAAGTGCGGAAAGGGGATGTGCAGGAAGAAGCCGATGGTCAGATCGGGGCGCAACCGGCGCAGCAGGCCGGGGAGCAGGAACAGGTGGTAATCATGTACCCAGACCACATCCCCGGGTTGCGCTTCGGCCGCAATGCGTTCGGCGAAGAGCTGGTTTACCTGGCGGTAGGCCTCGAACTGCCGCAGCTGGAAGGAGGCGTAGGTGGGAAAATAATGGAACAGCGGCCAGAGGACGGAATTGGAGAACCCGTTATAATACCCGTCATAAAGCGCCTCGTCGATGAACAGGGGCAGCAGCTCGAAATCGCCTGGATCACGATGGCCCTGGTTCCATTTCTCCCAGGATTCCCGGCGGAAATCGGCGATCCCGATCCAGGATTTGCGGGCGAATCCGCTGTCCCGGGTCCGGTCAAAATAACTCTTCAGGGCGGACACCAGCCCGCCGCTGCTCTGCCGGAATCCTTTTTTCCGGCCCTTTTCGGCTTCCTGGACGGGAAGCCGGTTGGCTACAATGAATAACCGTTGTGTTTCGTTCATGATTCATGGTTTGGGCAGGCGGTGCCTGCGGGTGAACCGGGAAGGTGCCGGGAAGGGATACCTGGTAAAAACAAGAAGGATGCCAGATGGCACCCCTCTTTTTTACCCTCTAACACTATGAGAAAACAAACGTAATGTCCTCGTTAATTTCCTGAACTGCCCGTCTCCGTCCCGGTTGATTCTTTTTCGCGGGAACCAGCCATTCCCTTGCCTTCACTGATCCATTTTTGCAGGATGCCCACGTAGCGGGTGGCATCGGCATTGCCCGGATCCAGTTCCAGGATCTTATTGAAATAGGTGACGGATTCGCGGTAATTTTTTTCCACGTTGGCCTTGTAGGCCCCGAGGTAGCCGTAGGCCTTGATCAGGTTCGATTTGTTGGCCGCGGAATCCTTCAGCGCAACCTCGATGAGTTTTTCGTAATGCGGCACCGCCAGCCCGAGTTCCATGGTGGAGTCGATGAGGGCATTGCACATGGCACGCCACAGGTAGCCGTAGACCTGGTCGGGATATTTCTGCTCATACAGGGCAAATACCGTGTCGGCCTCCTGGTAGCGCTGGCCGGCGTACAGGGCCAGCCCCCAGTTATACAGGTCCAGGTTGGTCGCCTGGGGTGCGGTATGGTAATAGGTACCCCGCCAGGCGGCTTCCTTCACGCGGTCGCCGGCCTCTTTATAAAGCTGGGCCATCAGCCGGGCATAGCCCAGGCGGGTTTCCGGCTTGGTTTCAGCCGCATAGGCTTTTTCATACCACCGCGCAGCCTCCGCCTTATCGCCTTTGACCCGGTCCAGCAGGCGGCCCATGAGTTCAAAGTCCTTGGCCACGTAGTTGGCTGTATCCTGGTGCTGGAAATAGTCATGTATATAGGTGAAGGCCTTCGCGGAATCGCCAAGTCCTTCGTAGCAGTAGGCGATCAGTTTATACAGCCGCGGCTGCGAGGAGTCCTTGTCGCGTTGCAGGATGGCCTGGGCGCTGCGGATGGCCTCCGGGTACTGCCGCGCGATATACTGCAGGTCCGTGACCAGGTACGCATGCCGTGGCGAGGGGTCCGCCTGGCGGATATACCGGTCCAGGTAATGGCGGGCATTGTCCACCTCCCCGCGATTGAAATAATATACATAGAGTTCGTACAGGGCCGGAACATAGGCCGTGTCGGCCGCATAGGCCTTGGTGAACCGGTCCAGGTAGACCTGGGCATTGTCCTGGGTTTTGAAAACCTTTCCCAGTTTGTACCAGGCTTCCGCGTATCCGTCATCCTGCTGCAGGGCCTGCTGGTAAGCCAGCACAGCATGACTGCCATCCACCAGCCTGCGGTAGGCATCGCCCAGGGCCACATAGACGGCCGGATTTTTCCGGGCGCGCCTGGCTGCCTGCTCCAGCAGGCTCAGGGCCCAGGTGGCATCCCCCGACGGGTTGTCAATGTTGGCCCGCGCCGCGGCCAGCAGGGCCTCAGCATCCTTGCCCCGGGTGGCGTCCAGTACGTCTTTGATCTGTTTGACTGCCTCGTCCTTCCGGCCTGTGGCCAGCATCCAGTCCGCCTGCCCGATGTAAACCAGCGGGTAGTTTTTTTCCGGCTGGCTGTTGCCGGAGACCTGGCTCACCCCCCGGCTGAACCAATACCCGGCCGAGTCGGTCAGGCCCTGGTGCAGGTAGGCTTCCCCCAGCAGGTAGTAGGAGGCAGGGTCGGGATGCTGGGATTGGACGACCGGGAGCAGGTCACGGCGGGCACTTTCCCATTTTGTATAATACAGGTCCTTCCGGGCCTGGTCCAGCGATTGGCCGCAGACTGCGGTCGCCGCCAGGGCTGTGAGGGATAATATGGCTGTTTTTTTTCTCATGCCTCGCAACAGGTTTATTCCGGGGTAATGGTCAGCACCGGAGGTCCGGATAATTTCTGTAAAAAATGGCCGAACAGCATCGACAGCACGCCCGGCATCCGGCTCTGCCTGCCCGGATTGACGATGACCAGGTCGGCCGCGGATTGCGCCGCATACTGGTTCACCGCTTCGGCGACATTGTCTCCCGCCGTGGTGACGATTTCCAGGGGCACGCCGCAGTTATCCCGGATCAGCTGAAAGGATTTCTTCAGGTAATGCTGGACTTTCTTGTTCCGGTAATAGTCGCGGTCGCTTTCAATGCCCAGCAGTTTGATGGTGGCGTTATGGTGCTGTGCCATATAAATGCCATACATCAGCTTTTTGACGGGCAGAAAATCGGTGATCGGTATTACTATGCTGTACAGGTTGGTCAGGCGCCGGTTTTCCGGGATGGTGATCACCGGAATGTTCGTCTTTTCCGCGATCCGGTTTGCATTCAGCGACATCTTGCGGCCGCGCAGCAGGCTGCCCTGCCTGCCGATCAGCACCACATCAATTTTATGGGTGATGGCAAATTCAACCAGGCTGTCCTGCCAGGTGCCTTTGCGGCTATGCACGGTCAGGCTGGTCCCCTGGACCAGGCTGCGCCCATATTTTTCCCTGAGCTGCTGCAGGGCCGTCTGGGGCTCCCGGCCGCCAGCCGTAAGGTCCGGCTGCGGCAGGTCGGTAACCTCCCGCGCGGAAGATATCCCCGCAAAGGGGGAAGCCGGCACCACGTGCAGCAGGTGAATATTGCAGCGGTATTCGTTGGCCAGATCCACCGCTTTTTCAATGGCTTTTTCGGAGACCCGGGTAAAATCCACCGGGATGGCTATGTTGTTGAACAGCTTCTGCATGGGTAGGTAGCCCGAACCGGGCTGCTATCGGGGTGAAGGTAGGCCCCCGTGCTTAAGCAGGAATTAAGATGAAATTAAAATGCGATTAAAACGGGAAAAACCGGGGCCGCCCGGATGGCGGGGCTCAGCCGGCATAGGCTTCCAGGCTGGGCAGCGTGATGGTGAAGGTGGTGCCCAACTCCGGGTCGGAACTCACGCGGATGCGCCCCTTGTGGATGGAGATGATCCGGCGGGTGAGGGTAAGGCCCAGCCCGAATCCGGGCTTGTCCTGCACGGAACCGGCCCGGAAAAACGGTTCGAAGATCTGCTGGATATCGGATTCGGCGATGACGTCCCCCTTGCTGCTGATGGTCACCTCGACCATCTTGTCCTGGAAACGCAGGTTCAGGAAGGCCCGCTGGTCGGCGCTGTATTTGCAGCCGTTTTCCGCCAGGTTTTTAAAGGCGCTGTAAAGCAGATCCGCATTGCCGAACACCACCATCTGGCGCTCCTCCTCCGGAAATTCGCCGAAGTCCGGGCTCACATGGTAGCTGGGGTTCTGTTTTTCCACGTCGGCCGCCACCTTCAGGATGATCTCGTCGACACGTACCTCGCTGAGGTCGATACTGCCCTGCGAACCGGCCTTGGCGATTTCCAGCAGGCTGCGGGTCAGCTGCTTCATCTGCTCGACATCCTCGTAGATAGAGGCCATCACGCGGCGGTATTCCTCCGGGTCCCGGTCCTTGTGCAGGGTAACCTCCAGCTGGCTGGAGATGGCAGTCAGGGGGGTGGAGAGCTCGTGGGAGGCGTGGGAGATGAACCGGCGCTGGATCTCGAAGGACGCCTGGAGACGGTCCAGCAGGTCGTTGAAGGTCAGGGAGAGCCGGTTGAGCTCGTCGCGGCTCGGGGTGGTTTCGATGCGCTGCGACAGGTTATTGGAGGTGATCAGGTTCACCTGGCGGGTAATGCGTGCCAGGGGTTTGACCAGCTGGGAGGCGAACAGGTAGCCGGAAAGCAGGGTGATCAGGATGCCTGCCAGGAAGGCCACCACCAGGATCTGGCGCAGGCCCGCCATGGCGCTGCGCCCGTCCATGTCGTAGGCAGCCACCCCCACGATGAAATGGTGGGTGGAATCGTCGTGGCGGATGGCGATGCCTTCCTTGTCGCCCTGGACAAAATAGTACTCCTCCCCGTTCCCCGCCTTGTCCAGGATGTCCTGCGGCAGCGGCCGGGTTTCATGGGGGTCGCTGTTGTAGGTATACACCGGCTGGTTCAAACTGTCCAGCAGGGTGACGCTCTTGTTGTACAGGGAGGAGACCGAGCCGGCATTCATCCGGTCCAGGATATCCAGGTTGGATCCGCCCAGGGCCGCATAGACCTGTGCCGTGCTGACGGCGCGCGTCCGGAGCCGCGTCTTGAATGCCGATTTACGGTTGACCGCCGCAAAATAGTAGACGGTCAGGCTCAGCAGCAGCAGGATCAGCGTCACCAGCAGGGTAAACAGCAGCGATATGCGCAGGCGTATGGACATGTCATTCTTTCTCCTTCAGGATATACCCCATGCCCACCTGGGTGTGGATCAGCTTGGGGGAAAAGCCGCGGTCGATCTTTTTACGCAGGAAGTTGACGTATACGTCGATCACGTTGGACTTGGTGTCGAAGTCCAGGCCCCAGACCCGTTCGGCGATATCATCGCGCGACAGCACGCGGTTGCGGTTGACCAGCAGGTATTCCAGCAGCTGAAACTCCTTGGCCGTAAGGCTGATCCGCTGGCCGGCGCGGGTCACCTCCTTGGTATCCAGGTTCATTTCCAGGTCCGCGATGCGCAGCAGGTTGCCGGCCGGGATCTGCTGGCTGAACTGGGTACGCTTCAGCAGGGCCCGGATGCGCACCAGCAGCTCCCGGAACTCGAAGGGCTTCACCAGGTAATCGTCCGCGCCCGCCTCGAACCCCTCGATCTTGTCATTGGTGGAACCCAGGGCCGTCAGCATCAGGATGGGCACCTGCTGGTTCTTGCTGCGGATCTGCCGGCTGAGTTCGTAGCCGTTCAGGCCCGGCAGGTTCAGGTCGGTGATGACCAGGTCGAAGGGATGCTGGTCAAAGAGCCGCAACCCGATCTGCCCGTCGTAGGCGGTCTCCACGTGGTACTGGTGTTCGCCCAGTCCCCGGGCAATGGTATCGGCGATCTTCTTTTCGTCCTCGACGACCAGGATCTTGATTTCCTCCATCGGCAGATTATTGGGTGAGGCAATCCGGCAAAGTTGCTGCATATTTTCCAAATGGGGCTGCCCGGCCGCCACCCGGGCAACCGGGACAGGGGCTTTGGTAGCTGAAAACCCCGCCTAGGTCGCAGGATTTTCACCGGAGTGGTTGCGGCCCGGTAACTTCCATGATCTTTGGGGTATGAAAACGGCCTGGTATACCAGAAAATGGGTGAATGTGCTGCTGCACCTGGCAGCCTGGCTGCTGCTTTTTTCCCTGCCCTTCCTGCTGCGCCCCTCTTACGACAGCGGCAAGCCCCGCGAGGTCAACCAGGACCAGACATTTTTTTTAGCCTTGTACCTGCTCAACGACCTCCTGCTGATCGGCCTGTTCTACCTGAACGCCTACGTGCTGATGCCCGGCCTGCTGGGCCTGCGTCGGTACGCCCGGTATTTCGGGGCCCTGATCCTGTATTTTGCGGGCTTTAATTTCATCGACTGGATCCTTTTCAGGGTGTTCATGGTCCACCACGAATACCAGTTCCGCAATTCCCTGCTCATTTCCGTGTTCCCCTATATTTTTATAATGGCCTGCAGCCTGACCTATCGGCTGGTCCGGGACAAGGCCAAGGCGGACCGCTCCCTGAAGGAGCGCGAGAACGAGAGTCTCAAGACGGAGCTTTCCCTGCTGCGTTCCCAGGTCAGCCCGCATTTCATGTTCAACGTACTCAATAATATGGTGGCCCTGGCCCGCAAGCAGTCCGATCAGCTGGAACCGTCCCTGATCAAGCTATCCTCCCTGATGCGGTACATGATCTACGAGGCGGATGAGGACCGGGTCCCCCTGGAACGGGAGATCGAATACCTGCAAAGCTATATCGACCTGCAGAAACAGCGGTTCGGCAGGAATGTGGTATTCAATGTGTCGCTCCAGGAGATTGACAGTTCCTACGAAATCGAGCCCATGCTGCTCATTCCCTTCGTGGAGAATGCGATCAAGCACGGTACGGGGTTCATTGACCATGCCCAGATTGATATCGAACTGAAGGCAAAAAACCAGCTCCTGCATTTCCTGGTGCGTAACCGGTACAACGAGACCGGCGAGGAGGTCAAGGACAAGACGTCAGGTATCGGCCTGGCCAACGTCCAGCGCAGGCTGAACCTCCTTTATGGTAAAAATCATACCTTGCTGATCACCCGGCAGGATGCCTGGTTTACGGTATCCCTCCAGTTAAAATTACACTGATGCTGCGTTGCCTTGCCATAGATGACGAGCCGCTGGCGCTGGAACTGCTGGAAGACAATATCAGCAAGGTTCCCAACCTGCAGCTGGTGGCCAGCTGCAGTAACCCCCTGGAGGCGCTGAAGGTGCTCCAGGAGCAGCCCGTGGACCTGATCTTCCTGGATATTCAGATGCCGGGCCTGACGGGGCTTCAATTCATCCAGAGCCTTTCTTCCAAACCGATGTTCATCCTGATCACGGCCTATGAGAAGTATGCCCTGGAAGGCTTCAACCTCGATGTGGTGGACTACCTGGTCAAGCCCGTTTCCCTGGACCGGTTCATGAAGGCCTGCAACAAGGCCTGGGAGCTGTACCAGCTGCGCAACCGCCCGGCTTCCTCCGGTGCGGATAATCCCGGCTATATCTTCGTCAATGTGGATTACAGCCTGCTCAAGGTCGTGCTCGCCGACATTACCTATATCGAAGGGCTGAAGGATTATATTAAGATCCACCTGCAGGGGACTGCCCGCCCGGTGATCACCCGCATGGGCATGAAGGCCATCGAGGAGCAGCTGCCCCCGTCCCGGTTCATCCGCATACACAAATCCTATATCGTTTCCGCGGACCATATAACGGCCATCCGCAAGAACAGCGTCTTTGTGGGCCCCATGGAGCTCCCGGTCAGCGACAATTACCGGGAGGCCCTGGCGAACCTGACGGGCCGAAGGCCCCAGTAGGGGAGAATTCGTCGCAGAAATTTTGCCGCTGGTCTCAACTTTTCATGGTGGTTGCCGCTGAATTCTCTAGATTTACTTTCCGGTTTGAAAGAACCGGCCAACCCGGCCGATCTGCAACCGTACATCAACTTTAACACTAATCAAATGATCATGAAACCTAAGAACCTGATTATGCCGGTACTTGCCCTGCTGGTGAGTGCCAGCCTCCATGCCCAGACGGCCGAGGACATTGTGGCCAAGCACCTGGATGCCATCGGCGGCAAAGACAAGATTGCCCAGATCAAATCCCTGTATATGGAAACCTCCTCCCAGATCATGGGCAATGATGCCCCCGGGACGACGACGATCCTGAACGGGAAGGGGTTCCGCACCGAAGTGGAATTCAACGGCAATAAAATGATCCAGTGCGTATCCGACAAGGGAGGCTGGTCCGTTAACCCGATGAACGGGGGTACCGCCGAAGCCATGCCGGATGAGCAGTACAAGTCCATCAAGGACCAGATTTCCATCGGCGGCGACCTGGTGAACTATGCAGACAAAGGGATCAAAATCAGCCTGGTCGGCAAATCCGCGGACGGCTACCAGCTGAAACTGACGTCCCCGGACAGCACGGAGACCAGCTATTATATTGATCCGGCTACCTATTATATCTCCAAGATGGTCAAGAAGGGCGATATGATGGGGCAGGAGGTGGAAGTCACGACCACCTATTCCAACTACCAGAAGACGGACTTCGGGTACGTGGTACCCTTCCAGGTGGATATCGATTTCGGCGGCGCGTTTTCCATGACCACCACGGTCAAAAAAGTGGAAGTGAACAAGGCCGTCGATCCGACGCTGTTCGACATGCCGAAATAACCGGCGGCCGGCCAAAAGATACAAACGGGTGTTAGCGCACCCGTTTTTTTATGCCCGCCCGGGCCGCGTGTATACCCGGTTTCCCATTCGTCGCAGCATTTTAACCCATCGTCTCATTTGACCGGCATCGCACCCGGGCGCCCAGTAGCTTTGCGGCATAAACCGAATGCAATGAAAAAGTTGTTACTTGTTTTGATCACGGCAGTCGCCCTGGTAACCGTCCACGCCCAGATGCCCATGGCGGGCAACGGGAAGGGGGGCCAGCAGGCCAATATCGGCCATGTCTACGGCAAGATCGTGGACAGTCTCGGCAAGCCGATCGGCGAGGTGTCCGTCATGATGATGGAATCCAAATACGATCCCAAAACCAAGAAAAATAAGGAAGTACTCCTGAAGGGACTGGTCACCAAGGCCAACGGGGAGTTCAGCCTGGAGGAGCTGCCCATGTTCGGCAAGCTGACCCTGAAGATTTCGGCCAGCGGCTACCAGCCTTACCAGACCCCCATTTCCTTCCAGCTCAAGATGGACGCAGGTGGCGCTCCCAAACCCGCCGGGGATCCCTCCCAGCAGATGGGTAACCTCAGCAAGGTGCTCAACGCCTTCGACAAGGACCTGGGCAATATCCGCCTGGACCCCGATGTCAAGGCCCTGCAGGGCGTGGTGGTTACCGCCTCCAAGCCCTTTATGACCATGGATATTGACAAAAAGACCTTCAATGTCGACAAGAACATTGTGACCGCCGGCGGAACGGCCGTGGATGTCATGCGGAACGTACCTTCCGTGCAGGTGGATATCGACGGGAATGTGAAACTGCGCAACGCGACGCCCCAGATCTACGTGGACGGCCGCCCCACCACGCTCACGCTGGACCAGATTCCGGCTGATGCCATAGAAAGCGTGGAGGTCATCACCAACCCGTCCGCCAAATACGACGCTTCGGGCGGCAATGCGGGGATCCTGAACATCGTGCTGAAAAAGAACAAGAAGATCGGTTATAATGGGAACCTGATGGCCGGCGTGGACCGCCGCGGCGGCTACAACGGCGGCGGCAATTTCAACGTCCGCCAGAACAAGATTAACTTCTCGGCGACCTTCATGAGTAACCAGATGCGCAACCGGGCCACCGGCAATACGGACCGCCTCAACTATACCGACAGCACCCAGGCCGACGTCAAACAGGACAACGTGACCAAGACCAGGGGCGGCTTCATGTTCGGGCGCGTAGGCCTGGACTATTTCGTGTCCAACCGGACCACCCTGTCCGCCGCCGCCATCAAGGTACATGGCAAGTTCCGCCCAGGTGATATCATGAACATCAACACCGAGGACGTCCAGCCTTCCGGCACCTTCAACAGTTACAGCCAGCGGGTCTCCAACTCGGACCGCACGTTCAACGCCAATGGCCTGCAGCTGGGGATGAAACACCTGTTCCCCAAGGCCGGGGAGGAGTGGACCGCCGACCTGAACTATTTTTCCGGTCACAACTCGGGGAACGCCTTCTTTACCACCGATTATTATAACCCCGGCGGCGGCATCGACGGCACGCAGTACCAGAAGACGGTCAGCACCGGCAACAACAAATTCCTGACAATACAGACCGACTACACCAAGCCCTTCAACGACAATACGAAACTGGAGGCCGGTTTGCGCGCCCAGACCAACCGCCTGGAAAATCTCAACGAGAATTACCTGCAGCCGATCGGCGCCACCGACTTTACCAAGGTGCAGTCCGCCACCAGCAATTACAAAAACACCAACAGCGTGTATGCCGGCTATGTGACCCTGACCAGCCGCCTGGGCAAGAACCTGGGGTACCAGCTGGGCCTGCGGGCGGAAAGCTCCAACTACGACGGTACCCTGCTGACCAACGGCACCAAGTACAGCAACAGCTATCCGCTGAGCCTGTTCCCTTCCCTGTTCCTGAGCCA
>DASZRL010000099.1:0-84114 GCA_035549175.1 Chitinophagaceae bacterium
GTGGTGGCCAACTATGAACTGAACCGCAAATGGAAACTGGGGGCGGTATTCGTATACGGAACCGGCAATGCCACGACCCTTCCGGAACGGTTCTATTTTATTGACGGGGTCCTGACCCAGGAATACAGCCGCATCAATCAATACCGGCTGGCTGCCTATCACCGGCTGGATCTGGCGGCCACCTACCGGCCGCAGCCCAAACGGCCGCGCCGGATACCGGGCTACTGGGTGTTCAGCCTTTACAATGTCTATAGCCGGCTCAACCCGTACTTCATTTATTTTGACCAGACCGGCAACCTGCAGAACGGCGATCTCAAGGTTCAGGCCAGGCAGGTATCCCTGTTCCCGATACTGCCCTCGGTGACCTGGAACTTTTCCTGGTAAGGGTGCCCTTGGTCGAGGCGGCTGCCGGAATCCGTTTATTTTCCTGTTCCACGGGCCGAAAACAGCGTCCACGGATAGGCCGGCATATTCCGGAGGTATTTGGACTCCCAGGCAAACTCAGGATGCGCCTGGTAAAACGTTGCTCCGATAAAGGACTGGCCGCAGGGGTGTCCCATATGGGCCCAGAGTTGCAGGTGGCTGGCCAGCTCGGCCGTGGTTACCTTACCTTGGACAGCCCCCATGGGGGCATAGGGGGGAAGGCTCCATTCGGCACAGCCGGCAGGGTCCTCGTCAATATGCCCGCAGATGACGCAGCGGTTATTGGCGGGCTTACCCTGCAGGGCGTCGACATGGTCAGCCTCCACCAGTTTGGCGGTATTCAGATCCAGCTTCCCTTTCAGGTCAACCAGCACCAGTTGCTCCATGCGCTTGCGCCGGGCATTGGGCGAAGTGGTGGAGTCATTGACCTGGAAGGTGGTTTCCTCCCGGATCAGCGTCGGATCACTGGGGAAGTTGGAACCGATCATGGCGGTATCATGGCTGCGCCAGACCCGGTAGTCCTTCAATCCCAGCTCCAGTTTCGCCACCTCGTTGGTCTTGGTATCCCCGATCAGCCAGTCATTGGCATATCCGCCGTTATTTCCCCGGGTAAAGGTGGCAATTACCTCATCAATACTGTTGGCATACTGGGCCGCCTTGCGGGCGCGCATGAACTCCGGGATACCCGTACTGTCAAAGCCGTTGAACTGGGTTATGGTGGTTTCGGTGATCAGGATGCCCGCGTCCGTGATGACAAAATCATCCCCGCTGTGCAGGAAACCCGGCATGCAGTCCATGATAAAATGGTGGCCATGCTCGGGTACGATGTCTGCTATGACATTCCAGTGCTGGCCGATCAGGTACTCTGTCCAGTTGTTGTGGCCGATGACAATCTTGCCATCCCGGGTATAGCTTCCTGTTGCAATAAAGGCGCTGCAGTTCCCGGGGGCCTTGTTATTACCGCTCCCCGGCCGGGCCTGGTTGTCCAGCAGGGGAACATAGTAAAAGGCCAGTTCCTCCAGGGCGTTGTAGGCGGTGATATCCAGGCTGTCGTAGGCCTTGTTTCGCTGCTGCAGTCCCTCCACCATGCCATTGATTTCATCTTTGTATTCCCGGTCCAGTTTATCCCAAAGGAAGCGGCGGGCCGCTTCCCGGTAAAAGTTCCAGTTGCGGTGGGTATCGTGCTGGAGCAGGTAGGCCACGGCCTGGATGCTGGTGTCGATATCTGCTGCCAATAGGTACCCGTGCTGGTAGCCGATATCAGCCGGGGATCCTTCGGCGTGCAGGTAGATCCAGCCGTTTTTGTCTTCCCGGCTGGCGCGGGCGAGCCGGTCTTTTTTGGTGCCGGTACCGGTGCAGCCGGCCAGCAGGCTGGTAAGTACCACCAGCAGCAGGAGTGTCCTGGTCATAGAGCTGAGTTTTAAGTGTGTGGTGAAGGCGTTGGCAGGGTAATTTACCAAAGCGGGCCAACAAAAAAAAATCCGGCCGCACAATAACCGGGGTGGCTGCCGGACTTTTCCTTCCGGGATATTGATAGTATCTTAACCTATAAACCGGTAACCCGAGACCATATGAAGTACCTTCGCGTATGCCCCGTCCTGTTCGGCCTGATGGCTTGCCTACGTTGCCCCGCCCAGGATGCCCATCCGCTGGCCAGCACCCTGCTTTGGCGGATTTCCGGGAACGGATTTTCCCGACCCTGTTATCTCTACGGCACCATGCACCTGACGGACGCCCGTCTGTTCAACCTGGGGGATTCCCTGTACCGGGCCCTGGAGCAGACCGAAGGTTTTGCCATGGAGGTGGATCCGCAGGAACTAAGCCTGATGCTGGCCGATATGATGACGCAGGAAGTACAGGCTGGCCAGCGCAGGCTTAGTGATCTGATGGGCCCGGAATACAAAAAGTACAGCGCCGCCCTTTCCAGACGGTTGAAAAAGCCCGCCGGGGAGATCACCACAGGCGATGTATTCCGGGAAAGGAATAATTGGATGAAGGAGGCCTTGCAAAAGGGCTCAATGCGCACCTTCCTGGATGCCTACCTCTATGATATCGCCCGCCGTCTCGGCAAATGGACCGGTGGGATCGAGGATTACCAGGATCAGGAAGGCCTGATGGACAACCTGGTGGATGAATCCGATATCCGGGAGCTGACCGGTGTCGATCCATCCAGCTCCGGGCCGGCGGACGCGCAACTTCCCATGGAGACGTTTATCCGCACTTATCTCAGCGGAAACCTCGAAGAGATCGACCGGATCAGCCACCTGAGCGATAGCGCGTACCGGGATGCCCTGCTGGTAAGGCGCAACATGAAAATGGCCCGCCGGATGGACAGCCTGGGACATATCCGCAGCATGGTATTTGCCGTAGGAGCGGCCCACCTACCGGGTTCCGATGGGGTAATCCGCCTGCTGCAAAAGCGAGGGTTCCGCGTGGAGCCCGTATTTTTCTCCAGGCGCATAGCCCCGCAGGATTACCGGATCCAGGATGTTGAGCAGCCTTGGACAGATGTGAAAGACTCCAGCGGATTGTATGAGGCCCAGATGCCCGGACATCCCGGGGAAGTGAGCCTGTTCGGTGTGCTGCGCATGAAAATTTACTACGACCTCGTGAATTCGACGGCCTATTTCACCATGGGCCTTCAGCTGCCGTACGACCAGCGGGGCATGGATTCCATCAAGCAGTTGATGGCCCGGCAGCTTTTTCACCTGGACAACCTGAATAAGGCGCGTAAGGTGCAGGTAGGGGACCTGGAGGCCCGCGAACTGGAAAATGACGGGAAGGATGGTTACTTCCGGGGATATGTACTGAACCGGGGTACTGTTTTTTATCTGGCCATGGTGCAGACCATAAAAAAGGATAACCGGATTCAGCGGGACGCGGAAAAATTCCTGGCCTCGTTCCGGGCTACCCGGCCGGCACCGGCCCAGCTGGACTCGCAGGGCCTGACCTATGTAGACTCCCGGCTGGGTTTCCAGCTCCAGTTGCCTGCAGCGCCCCAATCCGGCGATTCCCTGGTGGCCAACAGATCTGATACCTCGTTCCAGCGTCATATGATGTTATGCCAGGACCCTGAAACCGGCTCCTACCTGTTTTTCGGTGCCAATTCCGTTACCCGGGGATATTACCTGGTCAATGACAGTACGTGCCTGGCCAGCGTGCATGCACAGGTCCGGAGCAAATTTGCCTCCCTCGAACGGGACAGCCTGTACCGGCAGGGAGACCACTGGGTCCTGGAACTACGGGGCCCGATGAATCAGACGAATTCGGCGATGCGTGCCTATTATGAGTCGCGCGGAAACCGGTGGTACACCCTGATGGCGTTGTATGACGCGAATAGGCCACAGCCGGGGGTGGAGCGGTTTTTCAGCTCCTTCCGCCTGCTGGACCTTCCCCCGGCACCCTGGCGGCGCGAAGTGACGCCGGATTCCGTACTCAGTACCTGGATTCCGTCAGACTGGTTGTACCGGGATCCCCGGGATAATGCCGGTTCAGGTTCCCTGCTGCGGTATGAGGCTTTTGACAGCCTGCAGGCAGATGACTATAACATCCATGTGGAAACCTTTTCCCGGTATTACTGGGCAGCCAGCGATTCGGTTTTCTGGAATCATGTGCAGGCTGCCTACACCCCCCAGGGGGACAGCCTGTTGTCCCGCAAGGAGCTTCAGCAGGATGGCTTGCGCGGCATGGAGATCCTGCTGCGGCAGCCAAGCTCCAATCTGGTGCGCCGCAAGCGCATGCTGCTTTACGGCAACCAGCTCTATATCCTGGTGGCCCGCCAGCCCGGCCAGGGACCGCAGCGCAGCCAGGTCGATCTTTTCTTTGACAGCCTGCGGTTTTGCCGCCCCGCCCCACCGACAACCCTTTTCACGGATCATACGGAAGCCTTGCTCCGGGACCTGGGTTCCCCGGATTCTGCGATGCGCGCCGAAGCGCGCGAAGGCTTGTCCAACGCTTCCTTTACTGCGGCCGATCTTCCCCGGTTGCATGCCGCGTTGCTGGGTGATTGGCCTGACAGCGGCCAGGAAAAGGAGGATACCCGGGCCGGGATCGTCCGGCAGATCGAGGAGCTTCATGACAGCAGTTCCCTGACCTTTGCGAAAAATGCCTACCTGCGGACCGGAGATGCGGAATTGCGCAGCCTGCTTTTGCAGCTTATCAGTCAATATAAGACCCGTGACAACTACCAGGATATGACCCGGCTGCTGCTGCAAGCGCCCCCGGCCGGGGGCCTGGACTGGACCCTGGTCGGTGACCTGAATGACAGCCTGGACTTGACGGCCAGCCTGTTCCCCGGGCTGTTGCCATTGCTGAAAGACAGTTCCATGACCGGCAGTCTGCTTCACCTGCTGGATCCCCTGGTTGACAGCGGACGGGTATCCATGGACCAGCTGCGTACGTACCGGGCGGAGCTGCTGGCCTATGCTGCCTGCCGGTACCGGGCCCTGGCAAGCGACCAGGACGACCTCCGGATGGGTGATTACGAACTCATGAGCCTGCTGGGCAGGTTCCGTGATCCCGCGTGCAATGCCCGGCTGCAGCAGTTCCTGCAGATTCCACAAGGGTACCTTCGGCTGCGCTGCCTGCGCGCCCTGCTGGCCAACCGGCAGCCGGTAAGCAACCAGGTGCTCACGGAACTGGCCAGGGACCGGAATTACCGGATTTCCCTTTACCAGGCCCTGGAAAAAGCAGGCCGGACAGCCCTTTTCCCGGCCCCATACCGGCGCCAGCAACTGATGGCTGAATCCATGGTCTGGGAATCGGCCAGTGACCATGAGTCGCCATCGGCCATTACCTACCTCACGCAACGCGTGGAAACCTTCCGGGGCCGCAAAGCACGCTTCTATTATTTTAAACTGACCTATGGCGACCCGGCTGCCGATTCTACCCGGCAGGTAAGCCATTACCTGGGCGGTGCCGGCCCCTTTGATCCGGATCCCGCCAGGCTTTCCCTGGATGAGGCCAACGGCTCGCTGTATACGGATGCGGAATTCGATCCGGATAGTCTGCCAGACCAGATACAGGCGCTGCTCCAGCAGCTGGCAGGTGAAACGACTGATGGGCATGCGGAGTAAATCCGGCCCCGTCACGCGACCGAACTGGCCGGACCGGGAGGCCGGTACGCTTTCGGTATGAGGGAAAGTCGTCGAGGGAATTACCGGGGAGCGGGCTGGCTGCAGGACAGTCAGCCTGAAGCCTTGCCGGATGAATCAGCCCCGTGCGCGGCGTTACAGGGGGAAAATAGTAAATATCCAGTACAGCAGCATGGCGATCAGGCCGCTGAGCGGGATCGTGAGTATCCAGGCCCATACCAGGTTAAAGGTTACTCCCCAGCGTACCGCACTGATGCGCTTGGTGGCGCCGACCCCTACGATCGCACCGGTCAGGGTATGGGTCGTGCTGACGGGTATGCCCAGCAGGATCGTAAAGAACAGGGTTAGGGCTCCGGCACTTTCCGCACAGACCCCTTCCAGGGGAGTCACCTTCGTAATACGGCTGCCCATGGTTCGTACGATGCGCCAGCCACCCGACAGGGTACCCAGGGCAATGGCGGCATAGCAGGCCAGCGGCAGCCAGCCGGGCATCTGGAACTTGTCCAGGGATTGGGTGGACCCCTGCGAACGGGCATAGAACCAAAGGGCGGTAAAAATCAATCCCATCGTTTTCTGAGAATCCCCGCCGCCGTGGGAAAGGCTCAGGGCCGCGGAGGAAAGCAACTGGATGCGCTTGAAATTCTTTTCGGCCCGGGAAGGCTTGCTGCGCCGGCTGAGTTGAAGCACCACCACGGTGACGAAGGCGGCCAGGATCAGGCCAATCAAGGGAGAAAGCACCATGAAAACCAGGGCCTTGATTACGGGAGAGCTGTTAACGCCCGAGAAGCCCCCTGCTGCCACGGCCGCTCCCACCAGGCCGCCGATCAGGGTGTGGGAGGAACTGGACGGAATGCCAAAGTACCAGGTAAGCAGGTTCCAGCAGATCGCCGCCAGGGTAGCGGCGAGGATGAGGTGAAAGTTGATCAGGTGCGAGGATACGATATTGGCGATCGTTCCGGCAACCTTATGTTCCTTGAAAATAAAAAAGGCCGCAAAGTTGAAGATGGCCGCCCAGAGGACCGCCATAAACGGGGACAGGACCTTGGTGGAGACAATGGTCGCTATCGAATTGGCCGCATCATGAAAGCCATTGGTATAGTCAAAAATCAGGGCCAGCAGAACGGTTACAAGCAATAGTGTCATGTAGGCAGTTCTTAAGGGTTGCAGTAAAGTGGGGCAAATATAGGTGTTCTGGCCAGGACCGGGCCAGGTAAAGACAACCTGCCAGGCGGCAACACCGCGCCCGGCCGGGCATTTGGGTCCCTGCCCATTCCCAATCACCTCGCGGTAGCGGCCCGGCGACTGTTAAAAAAGCGCAAATGCGAAAAATCGTTCTTGACCGAATGCTCCCGGTCGCCTGGCGAAAGTTGCCGCGCAGGCCCTTCGGGTGAGCTTAGCTTTGCTGCATGAAAATTCATAAACCAGTAAACAGGATCGTTATGAAAAACAAAATCCTTCTTGGCAGCCTGCTGCTGGCCTGGTCGGCAGCCTCGCTGGCCACACCGGCCGCCGGGAGTCCCGCCGGCCACCTGCGCGGGAAGAACCGTAAAACCTCATCCGTCAACCTGTCCACCCGGCACCGGGCCGGCGTGATCACCTACATGGCACAGGCGCAGTTCTATTCGGACTTTCCGGGAGCTACCGTCCTGGGCTGGCGAAGGTCCGGCGATTTCCAGGAAGCCGACTTCGTGCAGGATCATACCACCTACACGGCCTTCTATGATGACAGGGATGAACTGGTGGGCACTACTACCACCAAGACCCTGGCCGACCTGCCGCAAAATGCCCGCCGGTACCTGGCTGAAAAGTACGCAGGCTACACCCCGTCGGAGGTGATATACTTTGCGGATAACGAAGACAACGAAACGGATATGGTCATGTACGGGATACCCGTGGCTGACGAGGACAACTATTTTGTCCTGCTAAGGAAACCCGGGGAGAACCTGGTGGTCAAAGTAAGCCCGACGGGAACGGTTTCCTATTTCAAAAAAATATAGAGGGTACCGGTGTATCCTCGGAATGGGAAGAAGGTCCTGCCGCCGGCAGGACCTTCTTCTTTACTGGCACGCGGCCAAAGGTCTCGTCATTCAGTTCAGGCGGGAATCGGTGGCCGGGACGGATCCGTCGTAGCGGTGGATCTCATGGTACAGCGTGTCGCGCTCTACAGGCAGCCGACCGGCCTGGCGGATCAGGGTAACGAGCTGCTCGGTGGTCATGGAGGGGGTTTGCTCCTCGGCGCCGGCCATGGAATAAATCTTCGTGGTATCATCAATGGTACCATCCAGGTCGTCCACCCCGAAAGAGAGCGCCAGCTGGGCGTTCTGCCGGCCCAGCATCGGCCAGTAGGCCTTCAGGTGGGCAAAATTGTCCAGGTAAAGGCGGGCGACCGCGTACATTTTCATGTCCTCCACGATGCTGCTCTCCGGCACATGGCTCATGTCGTTGTGCTGGTTACGGAACTTCAGCGGAATAAAGGTGTTGAACCCCCCGGTCCGGTCCTGGAGCTCGCGCAGCCGGCGCATATGGTCCACCCGGTGCCGGTAGGTCTCAATATGTCCGTAAAGCATGGTGGCATTGGTGGCCATCCCGAGCCGGTGAGCCGTTTCATGGATGGTCAGCCAGCCTTCCGCATCCACCTTGTCGGCGCAGATCTGCTGGCGGATTTCCGGGTCAAAGATTTCGGCGCCTCCGCCCGGCAGGGAGTCCAGGCCGGCCGCCTGCAGGTAACGAAGGCCTTCCTCCACGCTCATTTTGGCCTTGCGGAACATATAATCCAGCTCCACGGCGGTAAATCCCTTTATGTGCAGGTCCGGGCGGTGCGCCTTAATGGCTCTCAGCAGGTCCGCAAAAAATGCCAGATTCATTTTCGGGTGGACGCCGCCGACAATATGTACTTCGGTTACCGGCTGACCGTCGTATTTGCGAACCAGGGCCATCATCTGTTCCAGGCTGAGTTCCCAGCCTTCCTCCCGGTGGGCATAGAGACGGGAATAGGAGCAGAAATTACACGAGAACACGCACACATTGGTCGGTTCCATATGAAAGTTGCGGTTGAAAAAAGTCTTATTCCCGTGAAGGCGTTCCCGGACTTCGTTGGCCAGGGCGCCCAGGAAGGGGAGCTCCCCGTGTTCGAACAGCCACAGTGCATCTTCGTCCAGGATCCGTTCCGCCCGACTGACCTTCTGGGCAATGGCCTGGGCCCGGGGATCCAGGGCGGTCTGGCCCGGGGACGGAGTTGTTAATAGGGTAGACATATGATGAACCAATTTGGGATATTTCCGGCAAAATTACGGCCTGATCGGAACAACCGGGCATATAAAATCGGGCAGGCACCACCGTTCAGGAGTTTAGGCGGGAAGCTCCTAGTTACCTGCACAGCGGGCCGGGTGATCCGGTAAATTACTTATCTTTCCCCGCCTTGACATGGCACGTAAATCCTGATTCATGCAAATCAAGCTTCGTTTGACCCTGCTGAGCTTTCTGGAATTTTTCATATGGGGATCCTGGCTTATTACCATCGGGGCTTACTGGTTCCAGAACCGGGCCTGGGGCGGTGCGGAATTCGGGTCCATCTTTTCCACCATGGGCCTTTCGGCCATCTTCATGCCGACGGTCATGGGAATCATCGCCGACCGATGGATCCACGCCGAACGGCTGCTGGGGCTTTGCCACCTGGCGGGGGCCGCCATCCTGATGTACCTGCCCGCCGTGGGCAACCCCGCTACCTTTTACTGGGTCCTGTTGCTGTACATGGTATTTTATATGCCCACGATTTCCCTGGCCAATACGGTGTCCTATTCCATCCTGGTCCGGCGTAATTTTCACATCATCCGGGATTTTCCCCCCATCCGGGTATGGGGTACTGTTGGGTTCATTGCGGCCATGTGGACAGTCAGCCTCCTACATATTGAAACCTCGGCCAGCCAGTTTTATGTGGCGGCCGGAGCCTCCCTGGTACTGGGGATCTATTCCTTTACGCTGCCAGGATGTCCTCCGGAGGGCCGCAGGCTGCCGCAGCAAAGCTGGATCGATGTACTGGGATTCCGGGCCTTTTCCCTTTTCCGGAATACTAAAATGGCCCTGTTTTTCCTGTTTGCGATGCTGCTGGGCGCCGCCCTGCAGCTGACCAATGCCTACGGGGATACCTTCCTGCACGATTTTGCCAAAAACAGCGCTTACCAGGGTGCCCTGGCCGTGCGCTACCCGGCCATTATCATGTCGATATCGCAGATTTCCGAAACCCTGTTCATCCTGGCCATTCCCTTTTTTCTTCGGCGCTTCGGGATCAAGCAGGTCATGCTCTTCAGCATGGTGGCCTGGGTGCTTCGCTTCGGGCTATTTGCCTACGGTAACCCGGCAGGGGGACTCTGGATGATCATTCTGTCCTGCATCGTATACGGGATGGCCTTTGATTTTTTCAATATTTCGGGATCCCTGTTCGTGGATACCCAGGTCCCGCCCGCCATACGCGCAAGCGCGCAGGGTATTTTCATGATGATGACCAACGGGTTTGGAGCCTGGCTGGGCAGTAAGATCTCCGGCCTGGTGATCGCCACTTATTTTACCCGCCCTGACAAAAGCCTGGACTGGCACCAGATCTGGCTGGCCTTCGCAGCCTATTCACTGGTGGTGGCAGTCTCCTTTGCCCTGCTGTTCCGCCACCAGCATGAGCCAGCCAGGGTGGAAGCGGTTTCCCCTCAATAAGAAAAGCCCCGCACCAGGCGGGGCCAGATCCTTCTCAGCGGACGCTACACGTTATGAAATGTGAGCCTCAATTTTTTTAACAAAATTGGCCTTGGGCTGGGCGCCAACCAGCTTGTCCACCACCTTGCCTTCCTTGATAAACAGGATGGCCGGGATAGAGGTGATACCGTAGTTGATGCTCAGCTGGGGGTTATTGTCGACATTCACCTTGCCGACATTCACCTTGCCGGTATATTCCTTGGACAACTCCTCGATGACAGGTCCGATGGCCCGGCAGGGTCCGCACCATTCCGCCCAGAAATCGATCACGGTCAATTTATCGGAAGCCAGCACCTCGGTTTGAAAATTGGAATCTGTGAATTCTTTTGCCATTGTATGATGATTTAATTTTTGACGTTCCAACAAGAATTGCAAAAATAACTCCATTCCCTCTAACACGCAGACCTGTCGCAAAGTTGTGTAAAAAATGTCACGGATCCGGGTCAGCTGGCTGACGTTTCTGCTAAAAAGGCGGCCTTTATCAGGTTGTTAACACCTGGATCTCCAGTTCCGGCCTGGCTTCCAGGAATTCAACCAGTTCGTTATTCATTTCTAGTCCGTTATCAATGGTCATCAGGGCGATTTTCAGGTGGTTGCGGGGCTCGCTGAGCTGGAATTTCAGGCTGGTTTTGCCGGGATGGTTGCGCAGATTCTGTTCCACGAACCGGACCAGGTCCTCGGTTATGTACTGGGGATGGGTTTCGATGATCAGCTGGCGGGTAAGGCTTTTCTTAATACTTTCCACCAGGGACACGCCGGTGACGCGGAATTCGAATTCCCCCTTGCTGAAGCGCTGACGGAACTGGCCGGTAACGCAGACCGTCGTGCCGGGCTGCAGCAGGGTGGAAAAGCGCATATAGTCCTCGCTGAACAGCGTAATCTCCGTTTTGGCGGAATAATCCTCCAGGGCAAAATGGCCATACTTGTTCCCCTGCCGCGAGATCTTATGCTGCGCGTCGGCGACCAGGCCGATCAGCCGGAAAGTTCTGCCGGGATTAGCCTGGCGGGGGACCGATTCGCGGAATTCGTTGAAATCGCCGAGCGGCGTAATGCCGTAGTGTTTCAGCTCGAATTTGTGATGGTCGAGCGGGTGTCCGCTGAGAAACATGCCGGTGACTTCCTTTTCCCGGTCCAACTGCACAATCAGGGGCCACAGGGGGCAATCCGGCAGGCGGGGCGGGGGGATCTCCATCGTGACGGGCAGATCCCCGAACAGGGTATTGGTGGCTGTGGCGCTCTGGGCCTGCAAAACCTGCCCATAGCGGATGATGCGCTCCAGGCCGGTCTGGTTGTCCTCGGGTGCGGTATGAAAATACTGGGCGCGGTGGTGTTCGGGAAAACAATCGAAGGCCCCGGCATAGGCCAGGCTTTCCAGGGTTTTTTTGTTGACGGTCCGCTGGTTGATGCGTCGTATAAAGTCGAATATATGCTGGAAAGGTCCCTGGGTAAGCCGTTCCTGGATGATGCTTTCCACTGCGGCTTCCCCGACGCCCTTCAGGCCGCCCAGGCCGAAGCGGATCTCACCCCGGCTGTTTACCGCAAATCCTTTGAGGGATTCATTGATGTCGGGCCCCAGGACGCGGATTCCCATGCGCCGGCATTCTTCCATGAAAAAGGTGATCTTTTCAATGCTGCCTGCGTTGTTCAGCACCGCGGCCATGTATTCGCTGGGATAATGCGCCTTCAGGTAAGCCGTCTGGTAGGCGACGAACGCGTAGCAGGTGGAGTGCGACTTGTTGAAGGCGTACTGGGCAAAGGCCTCCCAGTCGGTCCATATCTTCTCCAGTTTGTCTTCGGGATGCCCTTTTTTCGTGGCCCCCTCAATAAACTGGGTTTTCATCTTGTCCAGCACGCTTTTCTGTTTTTTACCCATGGCCTTGCGCAGGACGTCGGCATCCCCCTTGCTGAACCCGGCCAGTTTCTGGGCCAGCAGCATGACCTGCTCCTGGTACACCGTGATGCCATAAGTCTCCTGCAGGTACTCCTCCATTTCCGGCAGGTCATAGGTAATGGCTTCCCGCCCCTGTTTGCGATCGATAAAGTTGGGAATGTAGGCCAGGGGTCCGGGCCGGTACAGGGCATTCATCGCAATGAGGTCGGCAAACTGGTCGGGTTTCAGGTCCCGCAGGTATTTCTGCATGCCGGGGCTTTCAAACTGGAAGGTTCCGATCGTGTCGCCGCGCTGGTATAACTGAAAGGTCTTTTCGTCATCCAGCGGGATCCGGTCCATGTCCAGGGTCACCCCGTGATTTTGCCGGATCAGGGTCAGGGCGTTCTTGATGATCGACAGGGTCTTCAGCCCCAGGAAGTCCATCTTGATGACGCCGGCGTCTTCAATAATGCTTCCTTCAATCTGGGTAACCCACAGGTCGGAATCCTTGGCCGTCGCCACCGGGATCAGATCGGTGAGGTCGCGCGGTGCAATGATAATGCCTGCGGCGTGGATACCCGTGTTGCGCACGGATCCCTCCAGGCGTTCCGCTTCATGGAGCACCTTGGCCGCGGCATCGCTGCCCTCGTAAATCTCGCGCAGCTTCTTCACATTTTCCAGGTCATCGGGGCCGAGTCCTTCCTTTTCGCTCAGGGACTTTTCCCCCTCCTTGGCGGTGAGGGGGGCATGGAGGACCCGCTTCAGCTCAATACCCGGACGTTCCGGGACCAGTTTGGCCAGGGCGTTGGATTCTACCAGGGGCATGTCAAGCACCCGGGCCACATCCTTAATGCTCATTTTCGCGGCCATGGTGCCGTAGGTGATGATCTGGGCCACCTGGTTCTTTCCGTATTTGGAGACCACATAATCGATAACCTTCTGACGGCCCTCGTCGTCAAAGTCTGTGTCGATATCAGGCATGGACTTACGGTCCGGATTCAGAAACCGCTCGAACAGGAGATTGTATTTGATCGGGTCGATGTTGGTGATCCCGATGCAATAGGCCACCACGGAGCCGGCTGCCGATCCGCGGCCGGGCCCCACGAATACGCCCAGGTCCCGGCCGGCCCGGATAAAGTCGCTTACGATCAGGAAATAGCCGGCGAAGCCCATGGTCTTGATGGTGAACAATTCAAATTCAATGCGGTCCCGGGTGTCCGCATCCAGGTCCCCGTAACGCTCCCTGGCACCCTGGTAGGTAAGATGACGCAGGTATTCCCATTGGTTCAGGGACTCAGGGGAAAGGAGGTCCTTGCCCACTTTTTCGCCGCGGGTATGTATCCGGAATTCATCGGGGATCGGGAAGGCCGGCAGCAGGATGCTGCGCTTCAGATCCAGCAGTTCCACCTTGTCCACGATCTCGTTGGTATTGTCAATGGCCTCCGGCAAATCCTGGAAGGCTGACGTCATTTCCGCCGTGGTCTTGAAATAAAACTGGTCATTGGGAAAGGCAAAACGACGGTCCTTTACATGGATATCATCGTCGCTGAATTCCCGGAGGGCCGGCGTGGCCAGCTTTTCACCGGTATTGATGCACAGCAGGATGTCATGGGCCACGAAGTCGGACTGGTCCACATAATGGGAATCGTTGCTGGCGATGATTTTCACGTGGTACTTGGCTGCCCAGCGGATCAGGACTTCATTGACCCGGTCCTGCTCGGCCAGCCGGTGACGCTGAAGTTCGATGTAATAGTCCTCCCCGAAGAGATCCAGCCACCACCGGAATTCCTGTTCGGCCTGCTGTTCCCCCTTTTTCAGGATGGCCTGGGGGACCATGGCGCCCAGGCAGCAGGTCGTGGCAATCAGACCTTCATGGTATTGCAAGATCAGTTCTTTGTCAATTCGGGGATACTTGCTGTAAAGTCCTTCGATATACCCCAGGGAAGTCAGTTTCACCAGATTGCGGTAGCCCTGCTCATTTTTGGCAAGCAGGATCTGGTGATGACGCGGATCCTTTTCTTCCTTGGAAAAGGTTTTGCGATGGCGGTCGGCCGTCAGGTAGAATTCGCAGCCGACCACGGGTTTGACCTTAGGCCGCCCCTGTTCGTCCCGGTGCTTGTAGGCTTCCGCCACAAATTCAAAGACCCCGAACATGTTACCATGATCGCTGATCGCCACGGCCGGCATGCCGTCAGCCATCGCCTTTTTGTACAGGTTCTGTATGGAGGCCGCCCCGTCGAGCAGGGAAAACTGGGTATGTACGTGCAGGTGGGAAAACTTCATGGTGCCGGGATTTGCGAGCGCTTCTGCCGGATAGAGCGGTAGAATTACTCCAACCAGATGGGAATCATACGCTTCAGCAGCAAATTTCGTTCAAATTATCTCCATTCAAGCCGGAAAGTATTTATATTTTTACACGATTTTTTAACCGGGGATTCACTGATCCTTTTAAAACCAGGCTGATGAAAAAGACCATTCCCCTGCTGGGCCTGCTGGGTATGCTGGCCAGTTGTTCCAGTCTGAAGCCCGTGGCGGGCGGCAGCGGCCAGTCCGGTCACGGCACCGTAGTGCGCAAATCCCCGGAATTCCTGGATCAGATCGAAGTGACGGCCGGCACGGCACCGGGCGGACCGGCGGGATCCGGCAGGTCTGGGTCTGAAATGCGTACAGACACACGGTCGACGGATCCGGCCTCCGGAACCGGTATCGAACAATCCACCGCGCTCCAGTTCAAGTATGCCCAGTTACTGAATACCGAGGTGGAGGAGGTGCGAAATCTCCGCCTGTACCAGTATATCGATGAATGGTATGGAACCCGGTACTGCCTGGGCGGCACCACCAAAAACTGCATCGACTGTTCCGCCTTTGTACAGTCCTTTTATTCGGCCATCTACAATACCACCCTGCCGCGAACCGCCCGGGACCAGTACCGGGCGGCCCGCAAGATCTCCGCCACGGAGCTGCAGGAAGGGGATTTGCTGTTCTTTAATACGCGCGGAGGGATATCCCATGTGGGGATTTACCTGCAGAACAACAAATTCGTGCACGCATCCACCACGGGTGGGGTGATGATCAGTGACCGGTTCGATCCCTATTACGTCAGGCATTTTGTCGGGGCAGGCCGGATCGACAAGGCGGACGGGATCGCCGGCAAATAACGCCGGCAGCCTGACTTACTCCAGTCGTTTTACCTGGATATAAAAATTCCTGTCTACGGATAGGCCATCCCGGGTATTTTCGGTTACCGGAACCTTTTGCCAGTCCGTGGTCGGTTTCAGCCAGCTGTGGTCCGAAAGGCGCACCGGCATGTCAAATCCGTCTATACAATGCGTCCAGCGGTAGGAGAGGTCCTGCCCGTCGATCCGGTACTCAAGGACCGGAATATTGGCCGTCCGCAGGTATTGGTCGAATACCCTGGAAAGATCCTTGCCGGATTTTCGGGAGATATAATCCTCCACCTGGCGGGAGGTCACCGTCTGGTGGTAAAAGTCTTTGTTGAGTCCCCGCAGGATCTGCCGGAATACGTCGTCATCCCCGATCAGCTGCCGTACCATGTGCAGCAGATTATTGCCTTTGTTGTACATGTCTCCGCTGCCTTCCTGGTTTACGCCGTAGGGGCCGATGACAGGAGAATTGTTCTGGATGCTGGCCCGCAGTCCCTGGGTGTAGGCGTCCGCCGCTTCCTTGCCGTACTGGCATTCCACAAACAGGGTCTCGGTATAGTCCGTGAATCCCTCATGGATCCACATATCGGCAATGTCCTTGGTGGTCAGGTTGTTCCCGAACCATTCATGACCGCTTTCATGCACAATGATATAATCCCATTTCTTGCCCCATCCCGTGCCGGAAAGATCCATACCGAGGTACCCGTCCATGAACTTGTTTCCGTAGGCCACGGCACTCTGGTGCTCCATGCCCAGGTGGGGTGTTTCCACCAGTTTGTAGCTGTCCTCATAGAAGGGGTAGGGCCCCATCCAGTATTCAAAACATTTGAGCATGTCCTTCACCTGGGTAAACTGCTTTTTGGCCTTCTCCAGGTCATAATCCAGCACCCAGTAGCTGCAATCCAGCGGCCCCTTTTCCCCGGCGTAGGTCTCCGTCCAGTTGACATAATAGCCGATGTAGGGTATGATGTCATAATTGTTAATCGGGTTTTTCACTTCCCAGGTCCATCGGGTATACCCCGGGCCGGCGGGCTGTTTTTCCTTCAGCCTGCCGTTGCCGACTGCGACCAGGGAATCCGGGGCCTCGATGGACAGGCTGGCACCCTGGTCGGGCTCGTCACTCTGGTGGTCCTTGCAGGGATACCAGACACTGGCACCCAGGCCCTGGCAGGCCACGGTCATCCAGGGTCTTCCCTTGGCATCCCGGGTGAAAATCCAGCCTCCGTCCCAGGGCGGATTGACGGCAATACGAGGGTTACCCCGGTAAAAAATCGTCAACTGGCCTGTTTCGTTCTGGCGGCTTTTGCCCATGCTCACATGAAAGACGTTTCCTTCCCGGGTAAAGGGCCGGCTGGTCCGGGCGCCATCCTCGATCCGGGTAATTTCCAGCGGCTGCTGCAGGTCGATCTGCATCAGGGAACATGCATTCCCCTGGCAGGGGGCAACAACCCGGTAGGTAATGGTCACCTGGCCCTCGATGGATCTGGCGGCATAGTCCGGTCTGACCCGGATATCATAGCGCTGCACATCCCACCAGGCGCGTTCGGGGGTAATGGAACCACGCAGCGTATCCTGGTGGGTGAAGGCATGCTTGTTATGTAGGGGCTGGGAACTGGCTGCCAGGCAGGCGACCAGCAGGAAGCCGAGGAGCTTGCATATTTTTTTCATCTGCTTACGGGTTCGTAAAGAATTTGAAATACTTCGCTAATTTAGATTCCCTTCATCGATTTCATGAACCGTCCAACCATTTATTTTTCGGCTGTCCTGGTCCTGTCGTTCAGCGTGGTCCTTAGTTCCTGCTACCGGGCGGACCGCGCCAGCCGGTATTTCCATTACAACGACATGTCCGGTATCGCGTCCCTGGACCCGGCTTTTGCCAAGAACCAATCGGTGATGTGGGCCGTTCACCAGCTGTACAGCACCCTGGTGGAAGTGGATAGCCAGCTGCACATCGTTCCCCTGCTGGCCCGCAGCTGGGAACTGTCTTCGGACCGTCGGGTCTACACCTTTCATTTGCGCCGTGACGTGTTTTTTCATGACGACCCATCCTTTCCCGGGGGCCGGGGCAGGCGGCTCACGGCCGAAGACGTGGCCTACAGTTTCCGCCGCCTGCTGGACTCCCGGCTCGCCAGCCCCGGCGCCTGGATATTCCATGACAAGGTGGAGGCCGGGAATGCCTTTTCGGCGCCGGATGACAGCACTTTTCAGCTGCGGCTGGCACGACCCTACAGCCCGATGCTGGGGATTCTTTCGATGCAGTATTGTTCCGTTGTGCCCAGGGAAGCGGTGGAGCGGTACGGCCCGGATTTCAGGCGCCACCCGGTGGGTACGGGCCCTTTTCAGTTTACAGCCTGGGAGGAGGGCCAGGACCTGCTGATGCGCCGGAATCCCCGTTATTTCGAGCGGGACAGCAGCGGCCGGCAGTTGCCCTACCTGGATGGCATCCACATTAGTTTTTTTGACAGCAAGGCCACGGAATTTCTGCTGTTCCGCCAGGGCCAGCTGGACTTCATCAATGATATAGATGCCTCCTTCAAGGACGAGGTACTGACCAAGGCCGGCCAGCTGCGCCCCGCCTGGGCCGGCAGGATTGTGCTGCGGACCCATCCCTACCTGAATATCGAGTACCTGGGCTTCCTGGTGGACAGTACCAATACGTTGCTGGCCCGTTCGCCGGTCCGCCTTCGCCGGTTCCGCCAGGCAATCAACTACGGCTTTGATCGCCAGAAAATGATGCTGTACCTGCGCAATTCGCTGGGGACGCCCGCCCAGTCGGGTTTCCTGCCGGCCGGCCTGCCCTCTTTCGATTCGGTTTCCGTGAAGGGATACCACTACGACCCGGCAATGAGCCGCCGGTTGCTGGCCCAGGCAGGGTTTTCAGAAGGAAAGGGCCTGCCAGCCACCACCCTGTACACCATCCCCAATTATGCGGACATGGCAAATTTCATCGCCCAGCAGCTGGGTGAGATCGGTATTCCCATCCAGGTGGAGGTGGTGCAGAAATCACTGCTCCTGCAGATGACTGCTAGCTCGCAGGCCCTGTTTTTCCGTGGCAGCTGGATCGCCGATTATCCGGATGGGGAGAACTACCTGTCTGTTTTCTATTCCCGCAACCCGGCACCTCCCAACTACACGCGGTATGCCAACCCGGCCTTCGATGCCGTATTCGAAAAGGCGCTGGAGGAAACGAATGATTCCCTGAGGTACCAGTTATACCGGCAGGCAGACCAGCTGGTCATGGAAGACGCGCCCGTGGTGCCCTTGTGGTACGACGAGGTAGTCTGGCTATGTCAGCCAGGGTTATCCGGTTTCCGGCCTAACGCCCTGAACCTGCTGGAATTACGCAGGACCCGGCTGGAGCATTCGTAAAAATACCAGGTCAGGCTGAGCTTATTTTTATACTGATTATCAGCCGGATAAATATTTTTACCGGGAATTTTACCGGCAGGGGATTGCGAAACCGGGAGGTATTTACTACATTTATACCGTATTTTCCGAAACACGCCTGCCAGCTTTATCTGTCGCGCGTTCCCGGACACGAGACCCGGATATCCTCCCTGAAACGCCGATCCTGCCTATCCTGTAAGAACCGTTCGTAACCGGCATCTGTAACCCTAAACCTTCAGTATGAAAACGAATGGTACCCAAATGATTCTCGTCCGCAGTGTGCTGCTGGTCCTTCTCTGTCTTTATTTCCTGCTGGTATTTGCCCACCCAGGTCCCGCCGGGGTTTCCCGCGGCATGGCTGTGCCCGGCACGGGGGTGCCTGCGCAGGCCGACCGGCCCGCCCTACACCAAAAGGGTCAGCTTACCTCGCTGCAATTCTTCAACGTACGCCGCAGGGAACACCAGGTTGAACTGGAATGGGCTCTGACTCCTCAAAATAAAGTGTCTACGGTGATCATTGAGCGCAAAGGCCAGGACGGGACTTTCAGGCCGATCGCCCAGGTGTGGGTAAATTTCGACGGCAACCAGGAAACGCATTTCCGGTACCGTGACAAGCAGGCTTCAGGTAAAAAATTATATTACCGGCTGCAGCTGGTTCCTGACAGCGGCTCCGTGGAGTTCAGCCCCGTCATCCGGCCTGACCAGCCCGCCGCGAACGCCGGGCTGCCGGCCACCCGGGCTATTCCGCCGGCCGAATACCTTGTCACCGAACCCAGCCTGGCTGCAGCTTTCGTCCGGGGGGCCTTTATTCCCTTTGGCTGACCGGTCGCCGGCAATGGCTTAGTGCTTCAGCTTGTTCTTGAATACTTTTTCGAACTTTTCCAGTTTGGGCCGTATTACGATGGAACAGTAGGGATTGCTGTTCTTGTTGTTGGCGTAATAATCCTGGTGGTATTTCTCAGCCGGATAAAAGGCGCTAAACCGCGTGATTTCCGTTACGATCGGCCGGTCAAAAGCGCCACTTTTATCCAGGTCAGCCTTGTATTTTTCCGCCTTCTGGCGCTGCTCTTCATTATGGTAGAAGATGGCGCTGCGGTACTGGGTGCCAACGTCCGCACCCTGCCGGTTGAGCGTGGTGGGGTCATGGACCTGCCAGAACACCTCCAGCAATTCATCAAAACTGATTTTGGCAGGGTCATAAACGATCTGGACACATTCGGCATGGCCGGTTTGACCGGTGCAGACCTCGGTATAGGTAGGATGGGGTACCGTTCCCCCGGAATAGCCCGAGGTGACGGAAATGACGCCTTCCAGTTCCTTGAACAGGGCCTCCGTGCACCAGAAACAGCCGGTGCCGAAGGTGGCGGTATCGGTTTTTCCGTGATAGCTTACAGGTTCCATGTTACTTATGGGTTGGTGATCAGATGATTTTTGGGCACAGGACATGCAGGCAAATAGGGCGGCAACCGCGGCTGTGATGGCTGATTTCATGGTCTTTCGATTTAGTAATAACCCGGGCCGGCCGACTCCTGGTTGCAGGTACCTGCCCGAATCCAAGCACAAGGTACGAAAGCCGGAGTGCCCCGGTTTGCAAGCTGGCTGACAGTCCGGCCCTCTTTTCCATTTCGTTAACATAAAAGAGAACAAGTGCAGGTCCAAAAGGTTGGATGCAAGCCGGCCGGGAAGCCGGCATGGCTGCCCGGACCAATGTAACTACCTTTGCAGGCGCTAATATTATTTGGAACCGTTTTATGAAGTTATTCCCGGAATCCGCCCCCCAGCAACTGGAATTTGATAAGATTAAGGCCCTGCTGGAAGGCTATTGCCAGACTGTCTATGCCCGCCAGAAGGCTGCCCACCTGCGCGTCCACACCCGCCGGGAATTTATTGAAACGGAACTACGCCAGACCTTTGAATTCCGTCAGCTGCTCCAGCTGGGACAGTATTTCCCCCAGGATTATATGCTCAACCTGACGGCAGAACTCAAATTGCTGGGGATTACCGGGGCCGTGCTGGGCGGGGACCAGCTGATCCAGTTGCGTAAGCTTGCCGAAAGCCTGGAAAAGATATTCCGCTGGTTCGATGCGGAGCGACGGGCCGCTTACAGCGCGCTGGCCCGCGTGATCGCTGACACCTATTATGAAAAGGCTATTATCCAGCTGATTGATGAAGTGGTGGATCCGGCCGGCCAGGTACTGGATCAGGCTTCCGAGGAACTGCGCTCCCTGCGCATGAGCCTGTACCGGCGCCGCACCGAACTGCGCCGTGTGTTTGACCGGGTACTGTCCCGCCTGCATAAGCAGGGTTACCTGGCAGAAATCGAGGAGAGCTATATGAATGGTCGCCGGGTCGTTGCGGTCATGGCTGAGCAGAAACGTACCGTCAAGGGAATCCTGCACGGGGAAAGCGAAAGCCGGCGGACGGCTTTTATTGAGCCTGAGGAAACCATCGAATTGAATAACCAGGTCATCGAACTGGAGCATGCGGAACGCAAGGAGGTTTACCGGGTATTGCGTGAGCTTACGGCCCGGCTTTCCCGGTACGCCGGGCTGTTGGGCGCGTATCATGACATCCTGGGCGAGTATGATTTTATCCGGGCCAAGGCCCGGCTGGCCCTGTCCATGCAGGGAGAATTCCCCGCGCTCAGTGACCAGGCCCATGTACACCTGGTCAGGGCGTTTCATCCGTTGCTTTACCTGTATAACCAGCCGGCGGGCAAAGCCACGATTCCGGTATCCGTAACCCTGGATGCGGCTAACCGTATCCTGGTTATCAGCGGGCCCAATGCAGGAGGCAAGACTGTGACGCTGAAAACCGTGGGCCTGCTGCAGCTGATGGTGCAGAGCGGCTTGCTGGTTCCAGTGGACCCTTCCTCGGAGTTCGGGATCTTCAAACAATTGATGATCCATATCGGGGATACCCAGAACCTGGAGTTTGAGCTCAGTACCTACAGCAGTCACCTGCTGCATATGAAGCATTTCATGGAACAAGCCAATGGTCGGACCCTTTTCTTCATCGATGAGCTGGGCAGCGGAAGCGATCCCAACCTGGGGGGAGCCTTTGCCGAAGTGATCCTGGAGGAACTGGCCCGCCGCCATGCCCTGGGCATTGTAACAACCCACTACCTCAATCTGAAGGTTATGGCCAATAAAACACCGGGGATTTTCAACGGAGCCATGGCATTCGATGAGGTTAAACTGCTTCCCCTTTACCAGCTGGTTGTCGGCAAGCCGGGCAGTTCCTATACCTTTTCCATTGCTGAACGGATCGGCCTGAACAAGGAGCTGATCCGTCGGGCAAGGGCCCTGGTGGACGAGGACCAGTTCCGCCTGGACAAATTGCTGAACCGGACCGAGCAGGACCAGCGCCGGGTTGAGCAACGGGAAAAGGAGCTAACACAGGCACTCCGGGAAGCCGAACGGCTGAAAAAGGAAATGGAGGTGGTACTGGATAAAGAGCGGCATCGCCAGCAGGTGGAACTGCTCCGCCAGCAGAATCGCATTACCGAAGAGCGGATGGCCTGGTTGCGGGACACGGAACGCAAACTCAAGCAGCTTACCCTGGAATGGCGCAAGGAGCCTGATAAGTCAAAAGTAATCAAGCAAATGGAGGCTATTTTGCTTCGCAAGGGCGAACAAAAGGCCGCCGGGAAACTGCAAAAAAAGGTGGAATCCCGCTTTGAGGAAGTGGGTGGGGACATCAAGGTGGGCGACCGGGTGAAGATGAAGCGTAACCACCAGGTAGGGGAGGTCCTGGAATTACGGGGCAAGCGCGCCGTAGTAAAGATCGGCCTGCTTCCCATGCAGGTGGAGCTCAGCGGCCTGGTCGTAGTCCGGGAAAAACCACAACCGGCAGAAAATAAAAAAACAGGGTAAGCCCCTGTTCGGATGGATCGTTGCCGGCACGGGCAGGCATGCCCGGACTGGCCAATACGTCAGAGCCCGGAATGGATATAACTTTCCAGGTGGGAAATCGTGGCCTGCTGTGTCAGGATGATTTCCTTGACGACATCACTCATGGAGATGATACCGGCCAGCCGATTGGAGTCAAATACAGGCAGGTACCGGATATTCTTATCACTCATCAGCTGCATACAGAATTCGATCTTATCCTCGGGACGAAGGATAGGGAGGTCGGTACTCATGATTTCCGAGACCCGGGTTTCATCCGAATGCTTTCCCTTCAGGATGACTTTGCGCGAATAATCCCGTTCCGTCATGATTCCCAGGTATGTATCGTTGCTCATGACCACAATGGAGCCGATATTTTTTTCGGCCATGATTTTCAGGGCGTCTATCACGGTGGTTTCCGGGGGAACAGCCAGGGCATGCCGGCCCTTTCGTTGTAAGATGTCTGCAATTCGGCTCATATGGCGATCGTTTAGTGTTTCCACGTAAATTACAAAATTTCACAAGGCTTTCAAAAGAATTTTCGGCCTGCCGCATGCCTTTACCGGGCCGGCCGCGGGGAACATATGGCAGAATCCCGGCTTGTGTAATATTTTGGCAAGAAAACGGTTGGGGGGTAAGCGCGTAACCCAAATGTCCCTATTTTAGCAACCGGATTGTCTCCCTGGCGCCATGGATCAGAAACCTGCTACCATAAAACAAATTGCCCGCCGCCTAAATGTCTCGGCCTCAACGGTCTCACGCGCGCTGCATAATCATCCGAGCATCGGGTTACGTACCAAAATGCAGGTGCAGAAACTGGCAGCCGAGTTGCAGTACGAGCCGAATCAGGCAGCCATCTCCTTTAAACAGGGGAAGACTTATACCCTTGGCCTGATTGTCCCTAAGCTGAGTGAAGAGTTCTTCTCGATCGCCATCAATGGGGTGGAGGATATTGCGGAGCAAAATAATTACACTGTGCTGATCGGCCAATCCCACGATGATACGGAACGGGAAAAGGCCATTGTAGATAGTATGCGACGGCACCGGGTGGACGGCATCCTGGTCTCCATGGCGAAGAACACGCGTGATTATGCCCATTTCGAAGCCTTGGCGAAAAGCAATATTCCGGTGGTGTTTTTCGACCGGGTGCCTCAGGCGCTGGATGCTTATTCCGTAAGTTGCAATCTGCGGACCAGTTCTTCGGTGATGGTGGATTGGCTGGTCTCGAAAGGGCATCGGACCATCGGGTTTATTAAGGGTGCCGAAACTATGGATGCCACTCGGGAACGCCTGGAAGGTTACCTGGAAGGGTTAAAGCGAAACGGTATTAAACCGGACGAACGGATGATTGTCCCATCCGATCTTTCCCAGTCTTCCAATGTGGAAGCCATGAAACAGCTGCTGGCCCTTCGCAAACGTCCCACAGCCATCATTGCGTTTAATGATTATGTGGCACTCGACGCCATGAAATACGCCCGTTCCCAGGGCCTTGCCATCAACAAGGACATCTTCTTTGTAAGCTACGCCAATCTGCCGATTACCCATTACCTGGCTGAGCCGCCTCTTGCCTCGGTGGAACAATTTCCCTATGAGCAGGCCAGAAAAGCCACAGAAATCCTGATGCAACTGATCCAGACCAAGGATAAGGCCGGCATGGAACAAATTGAAAAGAGTGTGGTGCTGGACAGCAAGCTTGTGGTCAGCAAGTAATCATTTTTTCAGCCATTTCGGTCATGCTGAATCAGGTTATTATGTCCCAGGTTCTTGCCAGTTAAAATGATTTTGCGGGAAGGGACCGCCCACCTATTTTTGCCGCGGAGAGATGGCAGAGCGGTCGATTGCGGCGGTCTTGAAAACCGTTGACTGTAACAGGTCCGGGGGTTCGAATCCCTCTCTCTCCGCGCCTAATTCATGCAAAGCGCTAAATATCAAATAATTAATACCCAATTTTTAAACCGGGTGGCAGATTAGGTGGTAAATTCTTCCGCTTATGGCCGCATTTCTCCTCCTCAGAATTGATTGGCCGGTTTGGATCCAGGCCGGGACTGGCCTGGTTGCGGTCATTCTATCTGTAGTTTCTCTTTGGCAGGGGAAAAGGATCAGGGAGCTTGCAGAGATCGTAACAAAATTGTCGGATCAAAATACAATTCTTGCTGGCCTACTGAAAGTTGAAATCTCCAATATTAAGAAGAGCCGGATGCCCATTTTTGTTTATAAGGATGTTGAAAGCAGGCCCTATTGGATAATCTTCACCGTGGTGAATAATGGCGTAGAGGCGGTCGATGTAAGAGTCGATGATAGAACAATAAAAGGAGACAGGTTTCAAGTTGAACTCAAGGAAAATGGAAGGGTCCCAAATAGGGGAAATATGGAAATAAAAATCAATGTACTTGACGATAACCCTGAGGGGGTAGATTTTGAAATCTACTATGAAAGCACCTATGGCGAGCAATTTCGGCAACAGGTAATCAAGAAGGGGCCTGATAAAAATATCCAGATCCTTCCTCCGGCAGGGTTTATGAAAGAGGTTTAGATATTTGGTAACTTCGTAACTCCTAGTTCAAAGTTTGTAACAACCTCCGGGCCGGGTTTCCACCTGGCCTTTTTTTATTTAGGATCGGCTCTCTTTGGGCTGACTTGTAAATGTGGTTATGTCATAGCGAAATTCCGACCTTGGCCTTGAATCCAGCATCATTGAAATATCCATGGACCATCTTGAATTGGGTAACAGAATACCCGGCGGCCGCATAGATCCCCACATGCTTGTAAAAGTTCGTTTTAACTCCTCCTAGGACTTCCAGGCAGGCGGCTCCGGTCTTTATCTGCTGGTTATTGTACCGGTCCAGGTATCCAGTTTTCGGGGCAATAACGTATCCGGGCTGTAATGAAACTAGCGGGGTAACTTTCTGGTCAATGCCCAAGATGAAGTAGGTAGCATCCAGCCGGACTGTTCCATACCGATATCCATCATCGATAAGATATCCAGATCCGCCAAATCCCAGCGTCATGAATTTATTGATCCCCCACCCGAAACTGGTGGACACGCCGTAGCGCGTGGATTCTTTCGAACCACTGAAGGTCTCTGCACCAAAGAAAGCATAATGGTAGCTTTTTTGAGCTGAAGCGAATACTGGCAAAAGGGCGACAAAAAGAACGATTCTTTTCATGTTGATGAGTTTACTGATAATAAACAGTATGCAGGAGGTATAATTACGGGTTGCCGATCTTGGTGTTTTTACATATCTTTTTTTTGATACATAAGCAGTTAGGATATTGATTCCTGACACGAGGGTCCTTTTCAGGGCTCTCTTTTTATTGGACGGCTAATCCGGGGTTCCTATTTTCCATTTGGATCCATCAGAAAAAACCACCTCAGTCGGCCATATCAGGACAACCTTCTTGGCGTTTCTGCTAAGTATTTCCCAATCACCTACATTGGTTTTTCCGGGGCTGATTCCTTCATCATCGAATCCACCGCCAAAGCCATCAATCCCTGCAGCGCCCATATCCGCCGGTTCGCCGAATGCATCCAGTCCATACCAGCGAAATTTAATTCCGGAAATTCTCTTGTCTGAGACGTTTTTGAAGGTGAATCTTAAATTCCTGAAACTGGAATAGTCGTTTTCGTAAAGCTCGCTCCTCAACACCTTCACCGGGGCTTGTCTGAATCCAGCCGTATCGAAGAGTGCATTGTGAACGGTAGTCTGGATAACGCTGTCCACTTTTGTAGCAACCTTCAGTGAATCCAGAATTCTCTTGGCTTCGCTTTTGTTTGTCACGCCGGTACATGAAGCGGAGATAATTATCAGGGAAAGCATGGCGATTGATCGCATGGCAAGCGATAGAATTTTCATCTTGGTTGGCTTAGGTCCCTTCAATATACAAAAGATCATACAATGTTGCAAGTAGCAAGAAAGGCCGACAGTTATAATAACTGATCGGCCTTTTCCTCGAGAACAACGAATGGCAAAGTGAAACCGATTTATGACTGAGTATTTCGTTTTATGTAGCTGTTCCAGTTCTGGTTTTCAACGATAGTGATGGCAGGCGTAGGAATTTGGGTTATTGCCCTCCTGATTTGTTCCAGCTTCGCTTCACTTCTTGCCTGGGCGTCCAGCCATTGGCGGCTCATTCCTGGCAATACTCCTTTCGCCAGGATATTATCCCGGACAAGGTGCGACCGGGCAATCATTTGCTCGGTGGGGTCGTGGGGAATGATGGTCTCCCCGCCGGAAAGCTGGATCAGCGAGGGTGTATCTGGCGTGAGAGATACGCGGCCCTGGCGGTCGATGATCATCTCCCGGCCTTCCTCTGATACCATAGCCAGGCCGGGCTTGGCAGACTTTGTACCGGTCCGATACTGAGGAATCGGCTGGGCAACCACCGTGGCCAGCTGGGCGGCCCCAATGCCTACAATGAAAGGAATCATCCAGAACTGTTCCGTGGCAAGGGCCTTGGATACACCTACCGCCGTATTCTCGATAATGTCCGCAACGGCTTTTGCCTTATCCGCGACGGCCTTCTTTTGGTCGGCCTCTCTCTGCTCCTTCTGCAACTGATCCTTTTGAGCCTGGGCCCTGGCCTGCAGGATGGCGATCTTTGCGGCCTTGTCCTGCTCGCTTAGGGTGGTGGCATTTATCGAATCAATTTCCTTTTGGGTCCGCTCATCAATCAGGTCAATCTGCTCCTGAAGGGCGTTTTTCTGGTTCTCATATTGGGCGTCGATTGCTGTGAAGGCGAAGTTGGTCAATTCGCTGGCCAACTCTTTTATTTTGTCTGTTTTTGCAAGCCTCTTTTGGATATCATCATCAAAACTTTTGTTCGATTTATCCAGGGTATCTTTCAACGCGGCATCAAACTGCTTGGTGATCCTTTCCATCAACTGGAGCTGTTCGCTGCCATCATTTTTCATGATGTCCAGCTTGATCTTGTTGGCATTGATGATAATGTCCTGGAGTTTTGCTTGGTGATCAGCCTCAATCCGCTCGATCTCCGAATTCTTCGCCAGCTCGATGGCCTTGATAGCTTCCTTATTGCCCCCGGCCTCTTTAATGCGCTGCTGGGCGGTCTTGCGGGCGGCATCGATATCGAACTGCGCCTGGGCATCGGCCAGGTCCTTGCTGTCATTGAGGAACTGCAGGAGGGCCTGAAACCGCTCCTCATGCGACTTTTTGTCGTCGTCGGCAATGATTTTGTCATTCTCGATCTTCTGTTGCTGGGCGATCTTGTAGGAATCGAACTGAGCCTTGTTGGCCTCATCCAGGAACTTCTGCAGGTCCTGCAGGGCCTTGGATTTTTGGCCTGTTTTGGAAGTTTGACTTAATATCCCGTCCAGTGTCAGATCACCATCTTTCAGACCCGACTGAAACTGCTTTTGCAGCGCATCCAGGTATGCCTGCGCGTCTTTGATGCCCTTATCCTTCAGTCCCTGCTGGATCTGGCTGCGCCCGGGTGCTTGCACCTGGCCAAAGGTGAAAAAGGTTGTCAGGGCCTTATTGGTGAGGATGGCCGCATCCTGCAGGTAGCTGGTCTGGCTTTTGAGGCTTTCTGACTGTTTGTTAATCAGGTCGGTATAGGCCTTTTCCAAAACGCCCAGGTAAGCCTTGGTTTTTGCCTGCTTAATGAGCGATTCACTGATCTTATTGATGGCCTCATCGTTCTGGGCCAGGATGCCGTTCTGATCGATAACCAGCTTGTTGGTTTCACCGGTTTTTTTGTTGTTTTCATCGTTGATCTCAACGATCTTCTGGGTCGCGGCACGCCGCTGCTCGATGGATTGGGTATTGTCCTGGCTCACCCGGTACAAGGCCTGCAGCTCGCCCACTTCCTTGCCGATCTCGTCATTGGAATCTGCCGTGACCTGCTTCAGGGCCTTCTGGACCCGGGAAGAGACCGAATCAAACAGGTTCAGGGACTGGATGGCGCTGATTACCGCCTCCCCGACGGCGGAGAATATCCCTGCAATGCCCACGCCCGGCAGGATATAGGCCACCTTGCGGACCGCCGTCCAGGCATCGCCGAAGAATTTGGTCACCGCCGAGCCGTAATTGCCCACATTGCGCTGAAACTGGCCGATACCCTGCTCCAGGGTGCTCACTTCGTTGCTCAGATTGACCACCTCGGCATGAATAGCCTGCCCCTGGAGGCTTTTGCGCTCCGTTTCCGACAGTTGGGTATAGGCAATGGTCGCCAGCTGTAATTTGGCCCGCAATTGCTCCAGGGAGCCCGACTGGGCGTTATTGGCCACCGTCTGCAGGGCCGTGATCTTGTTGACATTGGCCAGTTCGGTCTTTATCGCCCCCTGCTGCTGCTTCAGACCCGCTATTTTGTCCTGATACCGCTGGGTGGACTTCTCGGCATCGGTGGTGTTGACCTCCAGGAACTTGATCTGGTCAGCCGTGCCCTTTAATTCAGCCTGGTAGGTGGCCTGCAGCTTCTGGTTCTGCTCCAGGGTGCCGGTGATCTGCTCGGAAGCCGAGGCATATTGAATCACGGCCTCGGTGGCGGCCTTGGTTTCGGAGGCATCGCCCACCAATTTAGCCGGCTGGTTGCCGCTCTGGGCAGCCGACTGCATGGCGGCATTCAGTTCCTCCTGCTGCTGGCGCTGGTATTCCAGGCTTTTTGCATAGGCATCCCCCGCCTCCATGCTGGCCGTCTTGGCATCGGCCTCAGCCTGGAAGGCCTTGGAATTGGCCAGTACCTGGGCGGCATAGTCCCCGCTGGCATTGATCTTGTTGGCCCGGTCCTGCTCATCATTGAGTATCCGCGCCGCCCGGGCCTCGGATTCCTTGGCCTTGGCAGCCGCCAGGGAGGCCTTTTCCTCGTTGAGCTTGGCCGCCGACAACTCCTTGGCCGCCCGGGCCTCGATCAGAATCTGCTGGGTGAGCTCCTTGGAATGCCCGTTCAGCTCGGCCACCCGCTGGCTGACGGTTTTGACAATGCGGTCATACTCCTGGTAGGAAGCATTGATGCTCCTGACCGAGGTGCCGACATTGATCTTCTCGCCCACCGTGGACAGGTCCTTGATACCTGCCTTGATCTGGTCGAACAAGCCCAGCACATAGTCCTTCTCCGCCTGGAGAGCCTGCCGGTCCGCGAACTTGTCAAATAGAATTTCAGCCATTGGCATTACGATTTTTGATTGTGATGATTTAAAGAGGCAGGCGCCAGGAAGGCGCCCACCCCTTTGGAGTCAAGGCATCTCAGCAAAACTTCATTCAGTTCGTTTTGGCCGCCGTCATGGCGGCAATTTTTTACTCCACCTGCCGAAGCTTTTCCTCTTGCCGAAGCTTTTCCTCCTCCTGCTGAAGCTTTTCCTTTATGGGGGCCTCGTTGTTGACTGCGAAGCAATAGATTTCATTGGGCCCCATGTCGAGAGTCTTTGCCCTGCTAAAAACCCCTCGGTTTCGCTTCTGGAGTTCCTCGTCCGTTAGCTTTCCTTGATTAAAAGCCCTCATATTTCGCATGAAGTCCGTTGCCAGCTCCATTTTTACGTCGTCGTTTGCCATATATCAATGATTGATTGTTTTGGGTAATTATCTTTCGGTCACCCGGAAGATGTCAATAGTGTCAAACGGATGTCCGGTCGGAAACTCCTCGCCCTTCCTGAATAGGACTTTTACCGGAATCCGGGTCTGCTTGTTGATGTGGTGGCAGTTCATGCCGTTGACCAGGGCTGCCTCCCGCTCAGTGAGGACCACCTCTGACCGAAGGACCTGCTCCTTGACAAGCTCGTATCTCGGCTTAGTGTCGGGTCTTTCTGCCGCGTGTTCCTCAAAGCGGCAGCGCCACTCCTGGAAGGCATAACTTTTATTGTCCGTTAAAACGTCCTGATCTTGAATTCTTTTTGTCATATGATGTGATTTTTGTTTTGAGCGTCCGCAAAGGGGAATCCAACCGGGTAGGTGGCGCCAGGGCGATAAAACATGCGACCCTTGCGGTCTTCACCGTAATACAATTTGGAATTCAAGAGCGCTGCCTCGTCCTCGGATAAAGAAACCGGGATATCGTTTTTTCTTGATTTGTGAATGCTGGTTTTTAAAACAACACCACGTTTCTGTTTGACTTGGGAATACTTCAGCCGGACCGGGTATGGATGGAAAACCTCCTCCTGGTAACCCGTCGGCGCGATTGATTTAAGCTTATTCATTGGTTTTGTTTTTAATTAATTTTTATTTCGGACAGCCTCGGTGGCCATGATCACCCTATCATATTGACATAAAAAATCGTCATGCGTCATAGCTTGGATTTCAAAAACAACCCCGTCAACATCCCGCCAAACAATGCACATGTCGTGAGGGTCCATGGAAGCCACCGGCAACATTCCCAGCTCCCGCCACAAGGCATACTGTGGGTAGTGGACCTCAAGCCAGTTGAGCCGGACCTTAAATGGCAGCTGGTTGAAGCCTTCGATTAACCAGGTAGCATCCTTTTGTTTAACCCAACTCATTGGTTCGATTTTATTTTAAGCCGCTGACAGCCAATTTTAAAAACTTCAGGAGAGGCCTTTTTTTTTCGATTCTGGCGCCCCTGGCTCTTTTCCCGCTTCCCGGCCCCATACTGCTTGAATCTGGCCATTTCGGGCCGCTCTTGGCCGTCTCCTGCTATCCCGGGAAGATCATATTCCAGCTCCCGCAGTTTACTGGGCAGGCGATTGCTGAATCGGGTATGGTGGGGTCTCGCCTTCCGCAAAAAGCGGGGAAATCTGGCTTTCACATTCCCGCGAATTGCGTCTCATATTGCACACATTTTTGTGGTTTTTGCCACCGTTTTCGCCACCCTTCTAGTTGCTACTTTTTTTAGTATTTGATTATCAAATGATTGTCAACATGTTGGCCGGAGGGAGTTGGATTTGAACCTGGCAAATTGCCGGGTCCCGATTGCTCCGCCTGGCCAAAAAGGGCCTCAAACCACGCCACGAACTCATCCATGGTCCTGACCCGAACAAAGTGGCAACCCGGGACAGGCTTTTCCAAAGGTTTATCGCCCCTTTTCAGGCCTTTCTGGAATCGCCCGTCATCGCCGTCTTTTCCCTGTATTTCCCCTGTTTTGAGGCCTGCAGACGATTCTTGGGGAACATCATCCCTTACTACGCGGATCTGCAGTTCCTGGGAGCGGAAAATTCCGAAAATGCATGCCTGGCTCTTTCGGGCCGGATCCCAGGGGCGCCGATCGTTTGCGACTCGGGCCACGCCGCCAGAAAAGGTTATCCAGTCGATGATCGCACGGGACAGGCCGTTTATAGTCTTTTCGTTGTAACTGCGGACCTTCATCGAATAACCGCCGGACGCCTCGAAAAAGGCTCTGACCGTGTCCTTCATGTAGTCCAACTTCATTTTTTTAAGGCGTTGTTTCCAGTTCATTGTATTTAAATTGTTGATTTTCAACGTCTCATGTCCTCCCCGGTCACCTGGATCACATTGAACATTTCCCGCAGCCGGCTCCGCACCCGGTAGCCATACCGTTCTTCAATTTCATCTCCATCTAAATTAGTGGTTATCAGAATTTTATGAAATGGCCGCCGCTCGAAATAAGATATTTCGATCAGCTCCTGGAAAACATTTCGCTCAGTTCCAAAGTGCTTTATACGTGCGGGTTCACTGCCCACGTCGTCCAGCAGGACCAGCCCGGAAGGAAGGGTAAACAATCCGCCCTCATCTTCCGCCATACGGGCCAGCTTGATCATCGAAAAAATTCTGATTGGGTATCGTGGGTGTTCACTTATTGCCCGGATGGTCTCGGTCTTTCCCAGTCCGCTGGCGCCTTGAAGCATGATGCCCTTCTTGGTAGAGTAGCCTCGCTGCGCGAATTTTTCGTCCCGGCTGAACCACAGACACAGGGCCTCCACCATCTCCCGGTTTCCCTCATGGAGCCGGAAGCCTCCGTGATTGCAGTCAAAGTGCGACTTTATCACACGGTAAACCAATTTTGGCGTCGGTTGGTCTAGAATGCTCTGCGAGAGCTCGTCTGGCAGGGAGGCGCCCAAGGTGGAATTTTGCATTTTTTTAAAGCGGTTTAAGGGACGGGGATCGCTGATACGCTGATGCCCGCGTATGGATCTGGCCTGGTGGTCGCTTGCGGACGAATTTGCCTTCCGAGAGGTCGCGGCTCATCCAGTTTTTTGCCGTGGCGAGCCAGTCCACTTTGCGCTCGTTGTTGGCATCGGACCAGTTCAACATTGCCTCATAATAATGCCCGATATCTGCATTTTGGTACCTGGTGCCGGCCAGGGCGGCGGCCAGGCATTCCGGATGGCCGAAAAATTCGGATTCCCGAAATAAAACTTTCTGAATTTTTTTTAAAGGGGGTTGGGTAGGCGCCGGCGGTTTACCGTCCGGAACATGTTTCAAAATCTCTTCAAACTTCGTTTCTGATTCTGTTTCAAGCGGTCGCTTGTCTGCCAATTGGCTGTCATCTGACGGTCGCTTGTCTGCCAATTGGCTGTCATCTGACGGTCGTGGGTACAACCCTTTCATGGTACGAAGGCGCTGCCTGAAGTCGTTGATCTGAAGCCATTTTTTGGATTGATGTTCGTAAACCAGAATGATCTGGAGCTGCTCAAGCTCGGAGAGCCAGCCGAGGATATCTGAGTCGCTAACCTCGTCGATTCGCAATGGAAATAAATTAGCCTTGAGGCGCTTCGGATCGGCGAAAAAACAGCCGTAATCGTCCACCGTCATAATTAGTCGAGTGAAAAAAACTTCACATTGCCAAGAAAGTTGATTTACCCGGTCTGAGTTCGTCCAGTTTCGAAGGATGCGGTTCGGCATATCAGTTTTTTTCAGTTTTCCAGGGCCTCGAGGACCTTCAACCAGTTATATCGGAAGTGGCTTCCAACGCGGAAGAACGGTATTTTTCGTTTCCGGCGCCAACGTATAAGGCTGGGTTCGGATATCCCCAGGCGCCGGCAGAGCTCTGAGCCATCAATAATCTCGGCGGCCGGAGGTGCCTGGGTCGGCTGCTGAGCGTCGAGTTTGGACCGAAGCTCATCCAGGCGCATAAGTATTTCTTCGAATGGGTTTGTCACAGCTTTATATTTTCGGGGATGAGTAAATGATCCAGAGCGGACTTGCGGAACAAGACCTTGTTCCGGGAAGCCTTTAATCCGGCCAAGCGGCCCTCGCGGCGGCGCTTCCACAACCATGTGGCAGAAACGTGCAAATAATCCGCTGCCTCCTCGATCGTAAAAAGTCGGTCCTCGAAGGGAGTTATTTTTTGAGTTTGATTCATATGCCTGATTTTCAGGCAAAACTCCCCTTAATGTGTAGGCAACTCCAAATCTATATTGTAGGTTTTTTTGGGGAAAATGTAGGAAAGCGTGGTTTTTAATACCTGCCGCCCGGAAGTCCGTTTTCGGTTAAGATTTTCAATACATGATATTTGTCTTCGGCTTTAAAGTGGCGGACTATTTCGCTTATGTATCCCCTAACTGTAATCTCTTTTAAACTAATATTCTCGGCGATATCCTTATTCCTAGAATTGGAATTGCTCATTAACACCTGGATTACCTGTTTCTTTTTTCTTGGCAGCTCATTCCAGAGCTTGAGCACTTCGGGGTCTGCGGCACTCTCGTTTTGTTCTTCGACGCTTTTGGGAGGATCTGCGATTTTATCATCATCAAGGAATTCACCGGTATTTCCGCCTCTGCCGGTTGGTAAAGTGTCAGGCGAATCTGAAAAATCTAACAATCTTTCCATCCCCCCTTTTTCTTGTAAATAAAGTTCAAGCCTCCTGCATGCTACTCCCCGGCTTGCTTCCAAAAGAGCAACTGTAAGAAGGTTTTTGTCATGCAATGAGGCAAACTTTGCCTCAAGGTGATAATCTTTTCTCAATTCTGCGCTGTATCCGATGTTGAAATAAACATGATCCGGGCTGGCCACTTTAACGCGGATGTCATTTATTTCAGCGGCCACCAAGTCTTCCTTTTCAGGGCGGGATAAACAAAGGCTTAATCTGCGTTTTAAGGAATCTGTCAATGATTCAAAACTCGCCTGGGAGTAAGCAAATACGAATGGCTTAATGAAGAAACGAAGTTCAGGAGTTGTGTTTGGGTATAAATAAACGTCACAAAAACTCTCGCCCGAAAATATCTTTACTGGAAAGGAGATTCCCTCCAGTCCAGGCCACATTAAAGATACCACCAGTCTTATTCTTGTCGAATAGTCTGCCTTTGAATAATTCTCAAAGAATTCAGAGGAGACTTCAATTCTGTTTGTAACTTCGTTCATTGTCTTTCGTCATATTTTTCCCTCTGTCACCGCAAATGGCAGGGGGATTTTTTTACAATTTAGTGCATAACCACATTTTAACGGTTCTCGTCCACTAATTCGGATTGTGTAGGGAGAAAAGTTCGGGTCCTAATGAGTTGGCCACACTCAAGGGCTTCATATCGCTGAATGAACCAAAATACACTCGGTCATTAAGGTCCTGGATTCTGCGAAACTCCTTGGCCAATTGTGGGATACCAGGTACAAAGGGATCAAACTTCCGAGTCGCATAAATGTGCTTCCAGGTGGCAGCCAGCAGCCTATCAAAATAAAGTGTTCGTAGAGCTTTCTCGGAATCCTCCCCCTTCTTTTTTACCTGTTTAGTGTACTCCTCGATTAAGATTCTCGACTCAGCAGCGAGCCTCTTCGAATCCTCAGCCAGTTTTCTTGAATGGTCAATTAGCTTCTGGAAATCCAATGGCAAAAGATTGTTTTCGGGCTTAGGAAACGAATAGGAGTGTTTTTTCTTTCTGGGCATATAAATTATTTTAATTGAAAGTAGAATTTCATTGGAAAAAATACCTTTTCGATACTTGTCTAAGCCACATTTCGTTGAATCGCTAGGCGGCCGGCACAATTGGTTAACAAAAAAACACAAGCCATGCCATCATAATACAAATGATTAGCTTCTTCAGATAGAAGCCCGTATCTTATTGTGCTTTCAGAATAGCATTTAACAATGAAGTCAAAAGCATTATTTAAATCTTCGTCATCAAATTTGCCTATTAGATTCTCGACTGCTCCTGCCAACTCTGATTGTATGTCAGTGCCACTTTTGTAGCACCTAATCCATGCTCCAATTATTGCTTCCTGTATTTCAGCCAGGCTACAAAGAGGTAATTCTTTAGTTTGAAATTGTAATTCGCCGCTTATATTTCCCAAAACGTGGCCCATGAACTCCAAGAACCTGTCAGGAGACTTTATTCTTGCGACGATTTCGGAAGCTGTTTCTCGATAAATTGCCAACGATGTGTTTTGCATAAACTTATTTTTTAATATTAGAAATACATTAAATGGCCTTCAGTTTTACAGAGCTTACCTGCTTACCCCAGGCTTTTTCCATTACGAGTTTCTTGCGATGCTCGGTGATATTTACATACCGCTTGAAGCTCTTGTAGTCCTTATGGCCGGTAATGCTCATCACCTCCTCGGCGCTCATTCCCTTCTCCAAGGAGAGGGTGGCGAAGGTTTTCCGGCCAGTGTGGACCCCAATCAGCTGGTGTTTTAGATAAGTTTTCGTTTCCCGCTTGGATCCCCGATATCGGACGATCTCTATAGGTTCATTGATTCCGGCAAGCTCGCAAAGCCCGGGATGGTGGATGGTATTGCCATCCTCGTCCTTTTGGTCCCATCCCTTGAGGTATTGGTTGGCCTTCTGGTTGGAAATTACAGGCAGTGGCCGGAGTGATCCCTGGTATTTTTTGAGGATGGCGGAGGAATAACCGTTCAATGGAATTGAGAGGATCTGCTTGGTCTTTTTGACGACAATTCGAATCTCGTCATTTTTGATATGCTCCCATTTGAGTTGAGCCAGGTCCGAATACCTGAGCCCTGTGGCGCAGGCAAAGCAGAATAAATCCCTCACCTTTTCCAGGCGTTTGTTTTGGGACAAGTCCATATTGAAAAGCTGAATAAACTCGTCGTTTGTCAGGGCAATGACTTCAAGGGATTCGCGTTTTATCTTGAAGTCCTTGTACTTGTCCGGCACCGAGTATCCCTGCACCCGGGCATAATTCAGGAAGGTTTTGATCGTGCTCAGCTGCTTGGCTACCGTGGTATTGTTCAGTCCTTTTTTATCGATCAGGAAGTTCTGGAAGGCCTGGAAGAATGAATAATCAATCGAGTCAAACGTGACGGTTCGCTTTGTCGCCCTGCAGAAGTCTTCCAGGTGGTTCTTCACCGACTTGTAGACGGTCAGGCTGCCCGGCTCCCGGGTGTTTTTGTGATCCTCGATGTATTTGGCCATGAACTCGAAGACAACCTTGGAGGAGACTGATTCCTTGGTTTTCGGCCCCAATTCTTCCCGCAGGCGCTCCACAACCATGGCTGAGTCGTAGACGACGCCATCCAACTCGAATCGATCCTCTATGCGCCTGATTTGCGCTCTTTTTTCAGCCAGATAGGTGTTGAGATCTGAGGCTTCTTTGGCGGTCAGGAAAGCCTCATAATTAAGCCCAGGGGCCAGCCTTTTGGCCGCCTTCTTATCCAGGTAAACGGCCCGTTGGTTTCCAATTTCCCAGCAATGATGAAGGACTTTCTTGCCTGTATTGAGGTATTTGCGCTTCCCGCGGACCTGGTAATTGAGTAGGATAGGGGCCCGGCCGTATTCATCGGCCTTGTTGGAGCGCAGCTCGAAGCGGACTGTTCCCATGATTCAGAGGTTTGTAACAGGGTACAAGTTACATGAATTCCCTGGAGGTGGCAACTTTGGTGGCAATTTTATTTGTCAACAGGTTGCGCTATTTTTAGCCGGGTTGTGTTTAAAATCCTTGATTGGCGGCTATTTCAGGGTGTAAGGCAAAAATGAGGAAAACCCAAAAATCAAAGGTTCGAATCCCTCTCTCTCCGCTGCACGGGAGATTTGAAAAAGTCTCCCGCTTTTTTGTTAATTTCCTAACTGTTGCCCTGTACTACATACCTGTTATGTGCTTTTATTTTATCGTTTTCTGGGTTCGATTATACAAGTTTTGCTAGGCCATTAAATTATTGATATTCTGATGGCAAATAAATCTTCAATATAGTTGCGAACGGGTATCGATTTTAGTTATTCTAATTGCTCTTATAAAAGTGTACTGGCTTTCCTTATAAGACTCTTCAAAAGAGATTCGTACAATAACCTTGGCGATTAATTCAAAAAAACGGTTTCCTCTTTGTTAAATGAGGGTTCATTTGTGTCCTTTCTTTGATAATTGTTTTCCATATTTATCGTAAAAGAATACATTTCACTTTTAAAAAGGCATAGTGTACACAAAAAATATTAAATCATGCGCAAGCTGGATACAGCATGGACACTCCAAATACCTGCAAATAAGAAAGGACGTACTAGACATTGGCCAGTCTGAAATAGAACGGCTCGTTAAATGAGCTGGGGTTGAGCCTTCTTGACGCAAAAAGGCTAGATATTAGGTTGTTTGCTAAGTTTATTAAAAGTGATTTTTTGCAAAAATTATCAAAAATTGATACGTTTTGCCAAAGTTTGCACTTTGGCAGACTATTCTTTACTAAGTGATTGGGTGGAAAGGCTTGCACCAAATGGCAGGTATTCTTTTAGCCCCAACGAGGTGAGAAATGGCCTTGCCATTGATACCGAGGCAGACTTTAAACTGAAGCTAACAAGGTTAGTGGGTAAAAAGAAAATAATAACCGTATATAAAGGATATTACTAAATCATTACTTCTCAATTTGTTTCCGGAGGCATATTGCCCGCCTGCATTGTTTATTGACGGCCTGACGAAGTTTTGGGAAGGACCTTACTAGGTTGGCCTACAGTATGCTGCTGCATTTCATAGTGCAGCACATCAGCCACCGCAGGAATAATTTTCTATTTCACCAGATCCACAGGAGGCCGACATGGTATGGAGTAAAGTTACTTAGGAATGGAAGGAAAATATTTTTTCAGAAATTCCTTCTTTGAATCGTGATAGGAGGAGACCATACCGAGTTTATACAGGGAATATATGTATATCCAGGCAAGGTCAACCTGACATGGTAAAAAGCCGGCACGGGCACTACCGGGAAATAAATGGTGGTTATTGTGCCATTCCCCGGTTAGTAAACCGGGCCGGGTCTGATTAATTGATAAATTGCTCCTGTCGAAATCTACTCCATCGATGTGTTTTTCCTTTCCTTTGGCATGACCGGTGTAATTAAAGGCGCGGACCAAAACAAACCACAGCATGGCGGCAGTGAACAGCGCGGTAACGAGGGCAGGGCCTCCCAGCACATAGAGTACGGTACCCCAGAAAGCCCAGTTAAGTAGCCAGGTAACTAGGGTGTACCGGGGATTTGCTATCGAACCCCATTTTAAATATTCCTGGTAGGTATTAATGTGCACGCCGGTATGCCGCATGAAACCGGCGACTCTCTCATATTCTTTTTCTGATAATTCTTTTGAAATAGTCTGATGATTAAACTCGGCGAGCATGCAATAGAGTAAACCGGCTCTTGAATTATACGGGTCACCGGGCTGGTCAGGCTTGGCGTGATGCACGTGATGGGAAACCACATAAATTTCCTCAGGAAGTGTTTTGATAACCAGGTGTTGCGTAAGAAAACGCCAAACCGGGTGGCTAAATGTAAAGGCCTTGTGCGTGCAGTACCGGTGAAACCAGATGGTGCCGTGTGTGCCCATAATGATCGTGCTGTAAACCAGAATGATAATCAGAAGCTGCCAGGAAAAATATCGGGTAATAAAGAGATACATAAATGGAACGATCGATACCATTAAAAGCAAACTGATTGTGGAAACCCAGTTTTTTCGGGAGCCGAAGATATTAACCCGGTTACCTGCCTCCTTAAATAACTGGCCCGACGTGGGTATCACCAGCTCCCCATGCTGATTTTCCCATCCGTAGGACGGTTTTTGAAGTATCTTATCAATAAATGCCATACGATACGATTATGTTTAGCAGAGCATGGGACGGTTGAAGGATGGGAAGCAGGTTTCGGGCTTATACCCTTATTCAGTGGTTTTCCGGATCTGTACGGCATTCAGGCCCCGGGGACCTCTTTCCACCTGGAAGGTAACCGTGTTGGATTCATCAAGGGGCTCCAGGGCGGCATTGACATGAAAAAAGATTCGCTCGCGGGTTATATGATCACTGATAAATCCGAATCCTCTGGCTTTATTGAATGTGGAAATTATGCCGGTTCTCACGGAGAATGGCGATGATGATTCTTGTTTTGGAACGCCGATCTGGATCTCTTCAACCGGGATGCTTTTTTTATTTCGGGGATCCGGAGGCGTATCAGACAGGTTGCCGTTTTCATCGAGGTACGCGATCATGCCCTCGAGGTTATTGCCATTACGCTTACTGGCTTTTCGGTCGTCCATTTTTTGCTTCTTTTCCTGCTGGAGCTTCAGGCGCTTCTTTTCCTTCTCTTTTTTTAAAAATGTTTCTCTTGATTTGGCCATACTTCTATAAAATGAGAAGGTGTGTGATTACGAATTGAGAAATACCGTTAGTAGAATCAATTACGATGCAGGATAAATCAATAATACTAAAGGCGTATCGAATTCCATAAAGGTACGTCAATCTGCCCGGTTACAGAAAGATTTGTTCGGCCAGGTGCCTCCCTGTCAAAAATTTAACAGTTTGACACAATAGTTCCCATTTTGGTAGTGAAGAACATCTTTTAATAAAATAGACGTACCTTTTGGTGGCTTTCTATCAATCTCCCTGCTTAACAGGGCGGATCTTTTACAGTTACATTTGTTTATCGGCCGCCGAAGGTATTCATAGAGGGTATTCATCGAATTTTAAAATTGTCGTAACCGTATGTTGGCTTCCGTTATTACAGGAACTGGTGCGTATATCCCTGGCAGGATTCAGCTAAACCGGGATTTCAGCCAGGCTACTTTTTTTCTGGATGGTGGCTTTCTCGTGGATGAGCCGGCAGAGACAACGATTGAGAAATTCCGGAAAATCACAGGAATCAGGGAGCGACGGTATGTCCACGTACAGGAAGTAGCTTCGGATATAGCGGCGGAAGCGGGCAGGCAGGCCCTCCTGGATAGTGGTTTGGATCCGGAAACGCTTGATCAGATTGTGGTGGCGCATAATTTTGGGGATATACCATCCGGCAGTGTTCAGACACAGAATGTACCTTCCCTGGCATGCAGGGTTAAGCATTTATTAGGTATAGCTCGGCCGGCCTGCATTGCGTACGACGTTCTGGTAGGATGCCCCGGCTGGGTTCATTCCCTGATCCAATCCCACGCCTTTTTCCGGGCCGGCATGGCATCCAGGGTTCTTTTGGTCGGCACGGAAACCTTATCGCGGGTCGTCGATCCAGCGGATCGGGACAGTATGATATTTGCCGATGGGGCCGGGGCATGCGTCCTGGAGCAGAAAACTACGGAGCCGGGAGGTCCGGGAATACTTAGTTCCTGTGCGCTGACGCATAGTCTGGAGGAATTTGATTTCATCAGCATGGGAAGATCCAATAACCCTGCGGTTCAGGACAATACTCTCTACATTAAAATGAAAGGGAGAAAGGTATATGAATATGCCTTGCGGCATGTACCCTCTGCTTTGAAATCCTGCCTCGATCAGGCAGGGGTTTCTATCGGGCAGGTGAGTAAAATATTACTTCACCAGGCCAATGAGAAGATGGATGAAGAAATAGTAAAACGACTGTTTGCGTTATACGGGTTGACCCGGGTGCCCGCGGGAATCATGCCGATGAGCATACAATGGCTGGGGAACAGTTCCGTGGCCACGGTTCCTACGCTTTATCATATGATCCGAAATGGAGAAATGCCGGAGCATGAAATTTCGGAAGGCGACGTGATCCTTTTTGCTTCGGTGGGCGCCGGCATGAATATTAATGCGGTTTGTTACCGTGTATAATCTTAGATCTTGCTGTTATGGATAATGATGTAGTACATATACTGACCGGTTTCAGGAACCGGGCAGCTAGTATCTCCCAGGCGATTTTTAAGGATTTTCGGACCAGCGTGAAAAGACTGGATCGGCAAACGGATGAAAACGTATTTCAGCGCTTGCAGGCGAGGTATTTACAAGAATTGGATAAACAACTTCACCAGATAGCTGAAAAAACGGTGAAAGAATATAGTCCGTATAGTACGGCTACCAACCTGCATCATGAACTGGCCGGGCAGATCAGCTACCTGCTGGCTGAGTTCCTTCATAAAGCCAAGTCTATGTAAGGGCGGCGGGCTGAACCTCCAGCCTGGTGAAATCGGTTCCGTTAAAAATCCTTGCCAGGCTCTCATTTTGCGTTATCCTGTATTCATTTATATAGCCTTCACTGACGATGCGCCATAGATTTTTCCGGCTGAGTTCCCGGTAATCGGCTGCTACAATGAACAATCCTTTTATCGGATTTCGGGCTTTGAAGCGGATTTCAAATACCGATCCGGATGAATATTTTCGCTTGATAATATCCTCGATCTGTTCGTACGTCATCAATTAGATTGAATGGTTATTAAGATGCTGTACTGGCCGAAAGTGCCGTATGGGTTACCCAGTTGAAAACGGATAGTTCGCTTTTGGCACTTGCAGGCAGATCATGCTGAATGCGGGTCTCAATCCGTTTCCCTTCCTCCAGGGTGAAATTTTCCACCTGAGCGCCGAAACAGTTAATCAGGAAAAGCACCTGGTTGCCATGAAGCCGGTCAAACGTTCTTCGGCTTGGAGAGCCGGTAAAAAGGTGGTTCTTTCCTTCGTCCCAGGTATAATGCGTGCCTTCAAGATCCTTTCTTTGGAAGTACATACGTTGCGATGATTTATTGGCGCGTTCCGTACATTTAGTTAGTCAGGACGTCCGTATAAGTTTTGTCGAGCAGGTGAATGACGCCATTGGAACCCTGGCGGTCATGGGCGAGAATCTTGGCTCCCAGGACGCTTGTTTCACCATTTTGGATGCGGATCGTCACTTTCCTGCCTTTCAGGGCTGGTAGTGTCTCATTGTTCCGGAAATCATAAAACAGCTTTTTACCGGTAAGAATATACCCGGATAAGAGATCCAGAAGACCGGGACGGTTTATGGGCTCCAGTAATTGATCAAAGGATAGCGAGGAAAGCCTTTTGAGAGCCAGGTTGACAGGTCCTAATATGGTGTAAGGACCGGATTCATTGAGAGTATCCTCCAATTCGGCTGCCTTTAACCCCAGACTGAAGAGGCTCAGGTTACGGTCGGCATGAAGAATCTGCAGGATAGTAGCCATAAAATTACGCGCCAGATAGTTTGCAAACACCGAAAAAAAGGAGGAAGGGCCGTGAGGCCCTTCCTGCCCGGATTACCATCTTTTTTTATCTTGCCTGTTTTCCTTTTCCCTGGCAACGGAAACGGAAATGGCACGACCCAGAATTTCCTTGCCGTTCAGATTGCCCATGGCCTGGTTGGCTTCGGTATTCGAGGACATTTCGACAAAACCAAAACCACGGCTTCTGCCTGTTTCACGGTCTGTAATAACCTTGGCTGAGTCGACCTGGCCAAAGGTTTCAAATAATTTACGCAGATCATCGTCACTGGTTTGGAATCCCAGGTTGGAAACGTACATGTTCATAAAAACACTTTTAATTTTTGAATGAATCGACAAATACGACAGCAAGAGAAAAGAGAAGAAAACGATTACAGATTCGAAAAGAGAGAAAGGTTGCTTATCCTGACGTAATGTTGCAGTATTTAATCTAATTGGATAAAGGTACTCTTTTTAGCATGGTGTACAAAATATATTAATCCGGCGTATCCGCTTGGAGTAGGCTACATGACTGGTTTCCAGCCTGTGACCGTCATTAAATTTCCTGGCTTTGCCTGATGCGGGGAGCGGTTCAGGGGAGAATTTTCAGGTAAGATAGCATGGAAATTTATTGGTAACCCCAAAATTACCAAAATTTACGTGACGGGAATATCATCAGGTAGGCTGAGCGGAGGGGCCATCCCTGGATTCATGGGCTCGGGGATTGGACGCGCGGGCCAGCGTAGTGAAAAAGAAGCGGAAAGGAACCCGGCCAAATTAGCCGGTTTCTCAATGAAAAGGGAGTGATGGTCTGGTAGCGTCGACATCCGTAACATCGTAATCGATATACCATGGAACAACATGATTACAGCTGCGCTTTTGCAGTGGCCCAGTCGCCCCAGGAGGCATGGGATGCCATTTGCCGCGTAAATGACTGGTGGACACGAAACATGGAGGGCAGCGCCCGGCACGCTGGAGATCAGTTTCGCGTTCGGTTTGCGGCAACCTATGTGGAATTCCGGGTAGTGGAACAGGAACCAACCCATACCATGAAGTGGCTGGTTACGGATTGCCACCTGGCCTGGCTGGATGACAAAAAGGAATGGAAGGATACCCAGCTCGTTTTTGAACTAGAAACGACCGGACCTGAGACCCATGTCCGGTTGACCCACCTGGGACTTGTGCCCCGGATTCCCTGTTTTGAAGATTGCCGGAAGGGCTGGGACTTTTATGCCGGCGTAAGCCTTCGTCAGCTGATACAGACCGGTACAGGGTCACCTGACGCCGGTGTAACAGCCCGGACGGATGCGAACTGAACGGAAGGCCGACCCGGTCACCTGTCCGCACGTTGGCCCATACCGGGATTTGGATTACCCGGATAACCTACCTTTGCACAATACACAACCGATTGACTAAAATAATGCGACCATGAGTAAAGATCTTTCAGGTAAAGTCGCCTATATCACAGGTGGCAGTAAAGGAATTGGATTAGGCGTTGCCAGAACCCTCCTGGCACAGGGCATGCGGGTGGCTATCAGCAGCCGCTCACTGGAAGCCGCCCGGCAGGCGGCCGCCAGTCTTTCCACGGATCCGCAACAGGTACTGGCAATCCAGTCCGATGTGGCCTCTGCGGAAGATGAATCCCGCGCTATTCAGGAAGTATGTGCGAAATTTGGCGGCCTGGATGTGCTGGTTGCCAACGCAGGCGTAGGGCATTTTGCCAATATTGAAAGCCTCACGGAGCAGGACTGGAAATCCACGATAGATACCAACCTGACCGGGGTATTTCACAGCGTGAAAGCGGGTCTGGATGCCCTGAAAAAATCCCGGGGGTACATCATCACCGTGGCCAGCCTGGCCGGTACCAATTTCTTTGAGAACGGGGCTGCTTACAACGCCAGTAAATTCGGACTGGTTGGCTTTACCCAGGCCATCATGCTGGACCTCCGTAAATACGGTATCAGGGTGACCACCATCATGCCGGGTTCCGTGGCTACCTATTTCAATAACCACGTTCCGAATGATTCCGATGCCTGGAAGATTCAGCCGGAGGATATCGGTGAAATCGTGCTTGATTTGCTTCGCATGCATCCCCGGACCCTTCCCAGCAAAATAGAGGTACGGCCTTCCATGCCGCCCAGGTAACAGGAAAGGCTTACCTCACGGAGTGGATCCGGCCATTCTCCAGTCGTAAAAAACGGGTTACACAGTCCGGTATGTCTTTTGGGTAATGGCTGACAAACAGGAGGGTTACGGCGAATCGTTCACAAATCTGGTCGATCAGGCTGCGCAGCGAGCGCGTCTGCAACGGATCCATTCCCTGGGAAGGTTCGTCCAATATAAGCAGGGGAGGCTGCTTGACCAGGGCTCTGGCCAGGAGTGCGAGCCTTTGCCGGCTCAGGGGAAGCTGGTAAAGGGGGCGATTCCGGCTGGCCGTTAGCTGAAGGGTCTCCAGCCAGGTATCGACCAATCTTTCCTGATCGGGACGCAGCGGCCGGAACAATCCGATCGTATCGAAAAGACCCGATCCCACCACCTGGTAGCAGGTAGCCTGCCGGTCAAAAAACTGGTGCAATTCCGGAGAAACCAGGCCAATGCGGCGCTTGATGTCCCAGATACTTTCTCCTTTGCCGCGCCTTTTGTCAAAAAGGTAGATCTCATTGGCGTAGGCCTGTGGGTTGTCGGCACTGATCAGGCTAAGCAGGGTGGACTTGCCGGCCCCGTTCGGCCCGGAAATGCTCCAGTGTTCACCCCGCTTCACCTCCCAGTCAATGCCATCCAGCACTTTTCTGTCTCCGTACCGTACTGAAACGCGGACCATCCGGACAGCGTAATGAAAGGATTCGCCGGCCGGGGCCTGCGGAGCCGTCAGGGAATCGGGAAACCGGTACAGGGATGTCCCGGCCATTTCAGGATCCGTTTGCGTAAGGCCATCCCTGGGGCCCGCATAAACAAGGCGCCCTTGCTGCAGTACGACCAGGTGGGTTACACCGGCTGGCAGATCACCGACAGCGCAGATCAGTAGGACGGGTATCCCTGACCTATGGATGGCTTCCAGTACCTGCTGGAGGGTGCCACGCCCCTCAGCGTCCAGCCCCACAAAGGGGTTGTCCAGTATAAGCAGATCTGCGCCTGCCAGCAGGGCTTCCGCCAGTTGCAGGCGTTTGTTTTCCCCGTTGGAAAGCTGGATAAGCGGGCTGTCCAGTAGTTTATCCAGGTGGAGCAGGCGGATCCAGGTCAAATGGGCGGGTCCAAAGGCCGTTGTGGCGGCAAATTCACCCAGGGCCTGGCGAACCGTCTGGCTGTCCTCCGCATCCGAGGAATTGTACCGCTGCTGATAATAGAAATCACTTGTATGGGATCGGTTGCGGAACCGGTGCTGTTGCTCGACCAGCAGGATCCGGGGCGCAGCCCCTTCCCGGACAGGCAGGTGGAACCGGACCGTTCCCTTATGAAAAAGTTTGCCACACAAGGCCAGGGCAAGCGTCGTCTTCCCGCTGCCGGATTCCCCGGTAATGGCCCATTGCTGGCCTGGGAAAAGGGTGAAGCTGATATCCTGCAGCAGGGTGGCGCCGCCCAGCTGGACGGACAGTTTGTCTATTTCGATCAGGGGCGTTTGCCTTTCCTTCATGGGTCTGCCCGGGGGAGTTAGGTGGGTAAAGATACAGGCTGCCGGCCGATCCGGGGATCGAGAGGGCCGCCGGGGGACGGATCAAATAGCGGAGTCCCGGCGAGGGGCCGGGACTCCTTGGGTAACGGTGGTGGGTACGGTGGCAAAATATGCTGAATGAAACGAGTTGCCTATTGTTTGAGAATCTTCTGGGTATAGGCCAGCTGGCTGCCACACTGGACTCTCGCTATATAGATGCCAGCGGTCAGCCGGCTCATGTCTACGGTATTTACACCGGGTTGTAGCTGCTGGCGGGCGATCATCCGGCCAGCCTGGTCAAATAGCTGCACGAACGAAGTCGCTCCGGTGGATTCCGAACCTTGCCCGGTGATATTCAGGTAATCGCGGGCCGGGTTGGGCCAGATGGATACCGTAGCCTGGCTGGAGCCCAGTTGCAGGGAGCGGACGGGCGAATAGGAAAAACTTCCATCCAGGTCCACCTGCTTGATCCGAAACGAAGTGGTCCCGTAAAACTGGCTGTTGTAGGTATAGGCATAGCTTACATCGGTTCCCGTTTGGTTCTTGCTGGGTACGAAGGTTACGGTCTCCCAGGTCTTGCCATCCAGGCTGCGCTCTACATAGAATCCCTTGTTATTTTCCTCTGACACCGTCCAGGAAAGGGCCACATTGCCATTGTTCTGGGCGGTAGTCGAGAAGTTAAGCCATTTTACAGGCAACACCGAGGTCGGGAAGCTTTGGGAGGTAAGGTCATTACTCATACCGGATTTGGCAAATTTGCTGACATAAATCAACGAAGTGCTGTTGGTGGTCTGCAGGCGATACAGCTTGTCCTCTGAAGAAGCCAGCAAAATATCTCCGTTCACATCAAAGGCAATACCCATGAAGCTCTTGCCAGCCGGTGTGGCCGTGGTCGGCGCGATAAATCGTTTTACCTTAATCTGTGCCGTGGCTACGGTGGGCAGGGGTGCCATGATCTCGTACAGCCCGTAGTTCGAATTACTGGAGGTTACCAGCCAGACATTCCCGTAGCCATCAATGGCCATGTCGCCGGAATTCTGAGCCTTGATGATGCTGGTGACGTTGTTATTATCCTGGTCAACAAAGTTGCTGGTGATCTTGGTCCAGGTGTTCAAGGCGATATTGTAATAGCTCATGGTACCGTTGACATCGATCGTATAGTACCCGGTACCGGTGGCATTGACACAACCGGTGTGGGTTGTGGCGGTACAGGTGCTTGCCGCCAGGATAGTGACATTACCGGTAACGGGGTTGAACGAGACGAACTCTTCCGGGGAGGTTCCCACATTGCGTTTGAAGTAGTAGAATTTTCCGTTGAAGGCGTTATACCCCAGGCCGTTTGCCTGGTTGACCGCGTTCCCGGAGTAGGTCGTATTTTTAATGACCTGGTGGGTAGCGCCCGTAGTAATGTTGATCTCATCGATTTCCCCGTTACCGGACAAGCCATAAATGTAAATGGAAGGGCTGCCGAGGGTCACGGGGTAGGTTTGGGCAGAAACGGTTCCGGCAGCGAGCAGCAGCAAAACCGGGAGGAAAAAGTTCAGGGCACCATTTACCTGCTGGGTAAAATTCAGTTTCATTTTTTTCGGGTTTACAGATTAAAAAAAACTGATTTTTCTGCCGGATGGATTGGATAAGGTGGCAGGGAATTCGAAACAGCGAAACGTCCTTATGAGGGCTGTTCTACTGGTCTGCCGGACTTGACCCGGGATGATGAAGTGGAATTTCTGCAGGGAGAAATACGAGGCGGAGATTGCAATTCATCATAAGGTTCGGATCAAATACGATGTAAATTTAGTAACGGAATTTACGTATCTGCAATAGGAAAACTACGTACAACGATCAAGGGCCTTTCCTGAACATAACAACTTGCTTAACTATCAGACCGTTACAGGCAAAAAAAAAATTGCATTTTTCACGGTTTCAGGCACCGGAACTCCCTGCGGGCTTCTTTTGGGTGGCATGAATTCCTGAGGCCAGGGCCTGAAGGCCGGCCGCAATATGAATAGGATCCCTGAAAATATCGTAAAGCGGGTAGGGTTTACCCTTGATTCTACCCGGGAAATATCCAGGGGGAAGTCCTTTGCGCCGGTATCCACTTCAACCGGCTGGTTTTCAAAAAACAAGCCGGCATTTTTCCACAACAGGTTAATAACTACGGGGTGAAGGGGCTAGGACTGTTTTGGTATATTTGCCCGGCCGGCGGGATACGCCGGTACCGGGTTTCATGGCACGAATCCGGATTTTAATGCGTTAATAGTCAATTAAATAGACGAAAATCGGGTCCTGCGGGATCCTGGAAACCATGGCGAAAGAAAAGGAAACCTCGGCGCTGTTCGATTATTCAGAGGAAAGTGTAAAGACCCTTGACTGGAAAGAACATATCCGGCTCCGTCCGGGTATGTATATCGGCAAGCTGGGTGATGGCAGCAGTCCGGACGATGGCATATATGTCCTGGTCAAGGAAGTCATCGATAACTGCATCGATGAGTTCACGATGGGATACGGCAAGACCGTGGAGCTCTCCATAGAAGGCCGTCAGGTGACCGTTCGGGATTATGGACGCGGGATCCCGTTGGGTAAAGTAGTGGATGTCGTAAGCAAGATCAATACCGGCGCCAAATATGACAGCAAGGCCTTCCAGAAATCCGTGGGCCTGAACGGTGTCGGTACCAAGGCCGTGAACGCCTTAAGCACTTATTTTAAGGTGACTGCCATCCGGGAGGGCCGTGAAAAGACCGCTGAGTTTGAACGCGGCGTCCTGGTTAAGGAATATAAGGAGGGTAAGACCCAGGAACCCAACGGTACCCTGGTGACCTTCATCCCGGACGAATCAGTCTTTAAAAATTTCAAGTTTCATCCGGAATTCCTGGAAAATCAGATCTGGAACTATTGCTTTCTCAATGCCGGTCTGCGTATTCTTTTCAACGGTAAGACCTACACCAGTAAAAACGGCCTGCTGGACCTGCTCCAGCGAAAGACCAATGAGGATGAAATTCGTTACCCGATCATTCATCTGAAGGGAGACGATATCGAGGTGGCCATTACGCATAATAATGATTACGGAGAAGATATTTACAGTTTTGTCAACGGCCAGCATACCACCCAGGGGGGCACCCATCAGCAGGCCTTTCGGGAAGCCTTTGTCAAAACGATCCGGGATTTTTACAAGAAGGACTACGACGCGGCCGATATCCGGACCGGCATCGTGGCTGCCATTTCGGTACGGGTGGTGGAACCGGTATTTGAATCCCAGACCAAAACTAAACTGGGGTCCGTTAATGTGGATGTATCCGGCCCGACGATGCGCCAGTTCGTGGGGGATTTCCTGAGCAGGGAGCTGGATAATTACCTCCATAAGAACCCCTCGACAGCCGAAGCCCTGAAAAAGCGTATTGAACAGAGCGAGCGGGAACGCAAAGAGCTTGCCGGGATCAAGAAGCTGGCCAACGAGCGGGCCAAGAAGGCCAATTTGCATAATCGCAAACTGCGGGATTGCCGGATCCATCTCAATGACGAGTTGCCCGCCAAGGGCCGGGAAGAGCTGCTGGCCAAACAACGCGAAACCACCATTTTTATCACGGAGGGGGATAGTGCCAGCGGATCGATTACCAAGGCGCGACAGGTGGAAACCCAGGCGGTATTCAGCCTGCGTGGCAAACCATTGAACTGTTATGGCCTGACCAAAAAGGTGGTTTATGAAAATGAGGAGTTTAACCTGTTGCAGCACGCCCTTAATATCGAGGAGGGGCTGGAAGGGCTCCGGTTCAATAATGTGGTGATCGCCACGGATGCCGACGTCGACGGTATGCACATCCGCCTGTTGCTGATGACCTTTTTTCTGCAGTTTTTCCCCGATCTGGTCAAGCATGAAAAGGTATATGTACTGGAAACCCCGCTTTTCCGCGTTCGCAATAAACAGGAGACCATATATTGCTATGATGAATCCGAAAAACAGGCTGCCGTGCGCAAACTGGGGGGCAAGCCCGAGATAACCCGTTTCAAGGGACTCGGAGAAATCAGCCCCGATGAATTTTCCCGGTTCATCGGTCCGGACATGCGCAAACAACTGATGCGCCTGGAACAGGGTGATCATATCCAGCAGCTGCTGGAATACTATATGGGGAAGAACACCTCCGAGCGTCAGGAATTTATTATTGACAATCTCCGGGTGGAGATGGATAAGGTGGAGGAAACTGCTGAGGCTTGACAAAACTGGCGATCATACGGAAAGCAAAGTCCCTGCTGATGCGATGGCGCGTGGACCGGGTTGTTCAACCGGTCAGCGGCCTGCTGCTCAATATGATTTATATCGGCCAACTGAGCCGTTGGCGCCACCGCACACCGGTCAGGGGGTATAATGACTGGTATCAGCGGTCCTGGGATTACCAGCGGCGCTTCCGGCTGTATGAAGCGATCAGCCAGTCCGAGGGATTGGCCCGGGACCCCCTGGATTATTTTGAATTTGGAGTATGCGGGGGATTTTCCTTCCGGTGGTGGCTGGCGCACAACAGCCATCCCGAATCCCATTTTTACGGGTTTGACACTTTTGAGGGCCTGCCGGAAGCCTTCGGCCCCTTCGGCAAAGGGGAGATGGCGGTGTCGCTGGAGTCACTGGAGATTGTGGATCCCAGGGCCCGGTTCTACAAGGGGCTTTTCCAGGACACCCTGGTTCCGTTCCTGGACCAATACCCGGCCGGGCGTCGCAAACTGATCCACCTGGACGCAGACCTTTTCAGTTCCACCCTGTTCGCCCTTTCCCAGCTTTACCGGTTTTTGCAGGACGGGGATATCCTGCTGTTTGATGAATTTGCGGTGCCCCGGCACGAATTCCGGGCCTTCCAGCTGTTTACCGAAAGCTTCTATGTGCAGTACGAAGTGATCGGGGCAGCCAATAATTATTTGTTTGTGGCAGTAAAAATCAAGAAGCACGTATGACCCATGTTGTTTTTAACGCCGCCGAAGTGGACCTGATGAAGCAGGTGATGGAACTGGAACCCGGCCTCTCCGGTGAGGTGATCCTGATCCGGGATGATTTTGCGGTCGGTCCGCTGCTGGGGATCGACACCGAGGAAGGGTGGCAGGCCCGACTGACCTGGTGGAAGACCCTGTTATCGGGCTCGCCTTACGGAGCGGAGACTGCCGGCCAATTTGATGATCGCCAGACGGTGGCGACCCTACAGGCGGAGCTCCGGGAACATCCCGACCTGGAATGCTGGATCTGGATGGGCCAGAACCAGCACGACGTGTGCGGATATTACTGGCTGATGTCCCGGCTGGGGGAGTTCCAGGGGCGCATCCAGGTCCTATACCTGAATAACCTGCCGTTCCTCAATGAAAAGGGGCAGCTGTTTTACCCTTCCTGGCTTCACGAGATCCAGCCCAGGGAGTTTCTCAAGGCACGTAAACTGGCCCGACCCATCACCTTGAGTGAATTTGAGGTGGACCCCGACGAGTGGAAGCGGCTCTGCGAGGAGAATGCGCCTGTCCGCATCCTGGAAGGCGGCAAGAAAATTTCGGGTCGCGGCGTGGATTTTTATGATGCCGAGATTCTCAGGAACCTGACCCGGGAATGGCAGAAGGCAACCCGGGTTCTGACAAATACCCTGCACCGGATGAAGATCAAGACGGGGGATCTGTTCCTGATGAGCCGGATCCGCGAACTGCTGGCGGCCGGGCGTATCGAATCCATGGGGGACACCACGAAGGGATGGAAGGATTTTGACCTGCGGTTGCCGGCCAGCCAGCAGGAAACCATGGCGGAGCCACAGCCGATTCACTAATTAAAGTTTGTCAACATGGCCAAGACAGCTACCCGGGAAGAATTTCAACAAAGCGATAATGGCCTGAACGGCCAGTATAAGAGCTGGTTTCTGGATTATGCCTCCTACGTTATCCTGGAGCGCGCCGTGCCGGCCATTGAGGACGGCCTGAAGCCGGTACAGCGCAGGATCCTTCACGCCATGAAGGAGATGGATGACGGCCGGTTCAACAAGGTGGCCAATATTATCGGTCAGGCCATGCAGTATCACCCGCATGGTGATGCCAGTATCGGGGATGCGCTGGTCAACCTGGGCCAGAAGGACCTGCTTATTGATACCCAGGGAAACTGGGGGGATGTGCGCACGGGGGATGAGGCCGCCGCAGCCCGTTATATCGAAGCCCGCCTGAGTAAATTTGCGCTGGAGGTGGCTTTCAATCCCAAAACCACCGAATGGCAGCTCAGCTACGATGGCCGCAAGAATGAGCCGGTAGCCCTGCCCATGAAGTTTCCGCTGTTGCTGGCCCAGGGTGCGGACGGCATTGCCGTGGGGTTATCCACTAAGATCCTGCCGCATAACTTCTGCGAACTGATTGAGGCGGCTGTCAAATACCTGCGGGGAAAGAAATTTGACCTGTTTCCGGATTTCCAGACGGGTGGTATGGTCGATGTGACGGACTATAACCAGGGGCGCCGAGGCGGAAAGGTCAAGGTGCGGGCGCATATCCAGGAAGTGGATAAGAAGACGCTGGCGATCCGCAGCGTACCCTTTGGTGTCACCACGACGCAGCTCATGGAGTCCATCGTCAAGGCGAACGACCAGGGCAAGATCAAGATCAAAAAGGTGACTGATAATACCGCGGCCGAGGTGGAGATCCAGATCGACCTGGCACCGGGCATATCCCCCGATCTTACGATCGACGCTCTCTATAAGTTCACCGATTGTGAAGTATCCATCTCGCCTAATGCCTGCGTGATCGTGGATATGAAGCCGCGGTTTCTGGGTGTTCAGGAACTGCTCAAACTTTCCGTGGACCGGACCAAGGACCTGCTGGAGCAGGAGCTGAAAATACGCCTGGCGGAACTCCAGGAAAAATGGCATTATACCTCCTTGGAAAAGATATTCTTCGAGGAGAAGATCTATAAGGAACTGGAAAAAAAGCATGAAACCTGGGAAAAGGTTCTGGAAGCGATTGGCAAGGCCTTTGTACCCTTTGCCAAACAGTTGCGCCGCGAAATCTCCCGCGAGGACATCCTCAAACTGACCGAAAAGCCCGTCCGCCGGATTTACCGCCTGGACATCGAGGAGCTGAATGAACAGATCCGCGGCCTGGAAGCCGAGATCCGCCAGGTTCGCCACGACCTCAACCACCTGGTGGATTTTGCGGTAGCCTACTATGAAAACCTGCTCAAAAAATACGGCAAGGGGCGGGAGCGAAAAACCGAGATCCGCGAGTTCGAGGTCATTGAAGCCCGCCAGGTGGCTATTACCAATACCAAGCTGTATGTAAACCGGGAGGAAGGTTTTATCGGGACAGGCTTGAAAAAGGATGAATATGTCTGTGATTGTTCGGACCTCGACGATATCATCGCCTTTACAAAGCGCGGGATCATGAAAGTGGTTAAGGTGTCCGATAAAACCTTCATTGGCAAGGATATCCTCCATGTAGCGGTCTTCCGCCGCAATGACGAGCGTACCACTTACAACATGATCTACCTGGACGGGGCAACCGGCATCAGCTATGCCAAACGATTTAACGTGACCGGGGTGACCCGGGACAAGGAATATGACCTGACCCGGGGACACGATAAGTCCCGGGTACACTACTTTTCAGCCAACCCGAACGGCGAGGCCGAGGTGGTCAAGATCATTCTGGGTAACTGCACGGCCCGTATCAAGGAATTTGAATTTTACTTCGAGGAACTGGAGATCAAGAACCGGGGCAGCATGGGCAACCAGGTGACCAAGTATCCCATCCGAAACGTAAAGTTCAAGGAAGCCGGCCGGTCTACCCTGGCCGGCAGAAAGCTCTGGTATGACGAACAGTTCGGTCGCCTCAATACCGAAGGCAAAGGACTGCTGCTGGGCAGTTTTGAGGAGGACGAACGGATCCTGGTGGTATACCGGGACGGAAACTATGAAGTTACAGACCATGAGTTGACGCAGAAGATCGATGCCGACAAAGTGCTGCTGGTAGAAAAATTCGATCCGGAACGGATCGTGAGTGCCGTGTATGTAGACCAGGATAAAAAGCAGTTTCTCGTTAAGCGGTTCCGCATTGAAACCACGACCCTGAAATCCAAATTCCTTTTCATCAAGGAAGGAGAGGGCAACTATGTCGAGGCGGTAACGACGGATCCCGAGCCGGTACTTTCCGTACAGCAGGGCCGGGGTGCCCAGGTGCGCCGCGGGAAATTCAAGATCGTCAAGGTGGCTGAGGTGATGGGCTGGAAAGCCGTCGGCACCAAGCTGGTAGACTATAGCAAGAGCGTGGAGATGGAGTGGGAGCGCCATTCCGGCCCTACGGGTCAGGCAGAACTATTTGGTTGATCCGGTGGATAAGCGTCCCGGTGCCGGGGGGGGGTTAACGGGCCGGTGATTTGGCACGGCGGATCCGGACCGTAGCATTTTTTTCCAGGTTGCTGGACAGGCGTATTTCGTAGCGTTTCGTACCGTCACTGATAAGCATGAGGGCTGTGTTGGGCGGTATGGATCCCAGGTTATCGGCAAACATGGTTAGTTCATTATATTCCCGGGTGGAATCCAGCCCCAGGTTGAAATGCAGGGCCCGGGTACTGATCATCCGGTTAAATGCCAGCAGCTGGTTATTGAAAAAGACTGAAATGGAATCTCCGTCCACCTCCCCGTTGTCATAGAAGTCCACCTGTATCGAATCGGAATGAACCGTAATTTCATCGGCTACCACATTTTCCCGTTCCTTAAATTCACGCTCAATGACATAATTCACCACTTTGCGCTGGATGACCGTGGCCGCCACGAGGGTATCCGCAGGGGCCGGCTTCCAGACCTGGTAGGTTTCCTTATACAGGCGAAGGGCGTTCAGGACCGAATCCTGGTTGACCGCTCCGGTATCCTTTCGCAGGATAAAACTGATATCGGCACAGGTATGCTTATATTCCGGTTTGCCATAGAAAAGGCCGGTAAGCCTGCTGTCGGCGCGGGAGACACGCAGGGTGGCCGTCAATGACATAATGCAGTCCACTTCCATGTTGCTCAGGGAACCATTGTAGGTTATGGGAATATCGGCCAGGCTAAGCTGACGGGTCTGCGCATTGTAATTACCTGTTACAGCCAGGCTCCGGAAAGTGTTTTTGAAATAATAGTTCAGCACACCCTTCACCTGCGACCGCTCCTGGCGCAGAATGAGCTCCACCAGGTAATTGTTGGCCGAACCGGAAGTCTGCACATTGGCGTTTCCATACCAGTAACCGGAAACTGACTGGGCACCGGCCAGGGCAGCCCCCAGCAGCAGGATGGTTGCAAACAGTAATTTCATATGCCAGTTGGGAGCAAAAACCATGCTCCCCTTGTATTTACCAGGAAAGTTATTTAATATACCGCTTCATTTCCTTTTCCATATCCCGCTGGCGGATGGTTTCCCGCTTGTCATGCAATTTCTTTCCCTTACCCAGGCCGATCTCGACTTTGATCAGTTTTTTGGGATTCAGGTAGACCCGCAGGGGCACCAGGGAATAGCCTTTTTCCTTAAGCTTGGCCTCTATGCGCTGAATTTCCCTTTTCTGTAACAGGAGTTTTCGGTCCCGCAGGGGGTCATGATTGTTTACCGTACCGTGCGAATACTCCGCAATATGCATGTGCTTGAGCCAGACCTCCCCCTGGTGGATAATACAGTAACTGTCATTGAAACTTGCCCGTCCCGCCCGCAGGGACTTTACCTCGGTGCCGGTCAGTACAATGCCCGCATCGTATTTGGCATCGATGAAATATTCGTAGTACGCTGAACGATTCTTGATTTCCATCGCTGAGTTTGCATCCGGGCCGGATCCATCCGGCAGCAACCGGAGCGGGCTTAATTTTTAAAGAGAGTCAGTACCGTTGCCAGTCGCTCTTTGAGCTCCTTGCGCGGCACGATAAAGTCCAAGAAGCCGTGCTCCAGGATAAATTCACTGCGCTGGAAGCCTTCGGGCAAATCCTTCTTGATGGTTTCTTTTATGACGCGGGGGCCCGCAAAACCTATCAGGGCACCCGGCTCGGCGATATTGAGGTCGCCCAGCATGCCGAATGAGGCAGAAATGCCACCGAAGGTCGGATCGGTCAGCAGGGAGATATAGGGAAGCCGGGCATCGCTTAGTTGGGAAAGTTTGCCGCTGGTCTTGGCCAATTGCATCAGGGAAAAGGCGCTTTCCATCATCCGGGCGCCGCCGCTTTTGCAGATGACCAGGTAGGGGAGGCGATGCTGGATACAGTAATCCACCGCACGCGAGAATTTTTCACCCATCACACTTCCCAGGGAGCCGCCTATGAATTCGAAGTCCATGCAGGCGACAACCAGTTCATGGCTTCCCACTTTGCCGACTGCCACCCGCATGGAATCCTTCAGGTCGGTCTTGCTCCAGATTTCTTCCAGGCGCTTCTGGTAGGGTTTAAGGTCCGTAAAGCCCAGAAAATCCTTGCTCCGGATCTGGTCAAACAGCTCGGTATATTGCTTGTCGTCAAAGAGTATATCGTAATATTCCTCGCTGCCGATGCGGTGATGGTAGTTGCATTTGGGGCATACAAACAGGTTTTCGCGCAGATCTGATACCGTACAGATATAACCGCATTCAGGGCATTTGGCCCATAATCCCTCCGGAGTTTCTTTCTTTTCCGAGGTGGAAGTCAGGATCCCTTTCTTAATGCGCTTGAACCACCTGCTTTTGGTTTCTTCTGTTTTTCCCTCTTCACCTGCCAGATTGGCATCAAAATCTTCAAATTGCTTAGCCATAACCGTAGTGTTAGGATACAAATATAGGGCAGTCCCGGCATTTGGTAGCGGCCGCGGTATTAGGCGCCGAACCGGACAGCAAAGTGGACAGCTGGCAATTCAGGGTCAGAAGGCGCGTTTCCCCGGGTCGCCTGCCAGGTCGATCATGGCAGCGAGTTCCTGGATCAGATTGTCATCACTGCCATCGAAGCCAACGGATTTGAAGCGGATCGTTCCCTCCTTGTCCAGCACAAATTTGGTGGGAATGCCATCTACCTTGAACTGGCTGACCACCTGATCATCCTTGTCAACCAGGACATGAAAACTGTAATGGTTCTTGGTAATGAAATCGCGGGCATTCTTCACTTTGTCGTCGGATTGCTCCCAGGTATCAATGAACAGGAATTTGACGTCTGCGCTGTCCTTGTACCGGGTCACCATCTTTTGCATGGCTGGGAAGGAGGCTTTGCAGGGACCGCACCAGGTTGCCCAGAAATCCACTACCACTACTTTATTTTTCAGGTCAGCGATCTGTACACGCTGACCGTCCAGATCATACAGGGCGAAGGAGGGGGCCGTCTGGCTGAGGATGGATTTTCGCAGTTCCTCCAGCAGGTGCAGGTATCCCGCCTGTTGAAGCTGGGCATAGTATTGGTCAAAGCCGTCCGCGGAAGGGTTTGACCTGGCAAATGTGCGTTGAAGCACATCCCGGACCGAGGCCGATGCGGTTCCCTGACGGACAAACTGTTCCAGCTGTGCCTTGTATTTTTTGACCGGCAGGGCCCGTTCGGCAACCAGGGCATAGGTTCCGTTCTCATCCGCGCTCTTTCCCTGGGCGATATCCAGGGCGGCAGTCCGGGTGTAGGGCAGCGCATCCTTATAGCGTCCCAGGCGGTACAGGATCATGGCGTAGGTGTCCGCATACATGCCATAGGTAGCCTGGCGGCTCTTTTGCCACTGTGAGCTGGTGATATAATCAGGTTTGGGCGTACTGGGTTTTTCCCATTCCTGCCTGGCTGTAGTAACAGCGAACCGGGATATTTCCTCGGCAAACGCCAGGTTGGTGCTGTCCTGTTGCATTTCCCAGGCTACATTGTTGTACAGGGACGCCAGGTCATTTTTCCCTATGCGGGTACCAGCTGCGGCAATCGTACGGCGGAAGCCGTCCCAGTCCTTGCTATTGGCAAAGCTGTTGGCCAGGGAAGACCACATTGTGGTTGACATATTGGCATAGCGCTTCCATGCGGTGTCTTTGTCAAGCTGTTGGCTGATTTCGGCAAGCTGCTTTTCTTTCTTGGCAGGATCCGATTCCCGGAAATAATGAGAGATCGCTTCATCCTGCACCCACATCCCCTGGGGGTATTTTTCCTTTTTCAACCGGTTGATCCAGGCCGCCTGCTGCGGCAGTTTGGCCGCCGTGTATAGCATTTCCAGGTACTGGTAGTCACTTTCCTGATTCAGGCCCTTCTGCAGTGTATTTTCGATCTCATGCTGGGCGGTGGAGGGGACACGATCCTTGGCCTCGGTCATCAGCAGACGAAGGTACAGGCTCATGTACCGGGTCTTCCCTTCAGGAAACAAACTCAATTCCTTTTCCACGCTTTCCAGCGCCCGTTTGGTGTCCCGATCCAGGCCGGCCTCGTTTCCATAATACTGGTAATAATTGGAAAGGCTGGCATAAGCGCCCGCACGAACCCGGTCACCTGCATAAAGGAATGTCCAGTATCCATTATTATAATTGTTATCCAGTTTACCATCCGCTCCGAAACGGAAATACACGAAATTGCTGCCGGTGTCGGTCTGCAGGGTGGCCGTCCATTTCCCATCTTTTTTCTGCAGCGCCAGGTCTTGGGCTTTAATCGAGGCCCCGCCCAGTTCATAGGCGGCGGCTTCCAGGGGTGCCAGCGTTCCGGCAATATCCCCAGCTGGTTCATAGGTGATGGTAATAAGGTCCCCCGGCCTGGGCTGGCTGGGAGTCACTGAGAAATTGGTCTGGGACCAAGCCGAAAGACGGGTGAGTGTCCCGAAGACAATCAGCAGGAGGACGTTTCGAAATTTCATGGTAAAAAGTGGTTGGTTTAGTTTGATCAGGGAAATTAAGGTAAGATTATTTTTTTAACACCGATTCAAAAAGGCGAAGGATTCGCTTGTATTCATCTGTCCAGCTGCTGGGCTCCACAAACCCGTGGTCCTCCATCGGGTAGGGGGCGATCTGCCAGTTGTCCTTTCCCAGCTCGATCAATCGCTGGGATAATTCCACCACGTCCTGAAAATGAACATTCATATCCATCATACCGTGACAGATGAGCAGGTGATCCTTCAGCCCCTCGGCAAAATACAGGGGTGAGCTGCGGCGGTAAGCGAGGCTGTCGGTAAAGGGTTCGTTCAGTATTTCCGACGTGTAGCCCTGGTTGTAATTGGCCCAGTTGGTAACGGGGCGGAGCGCCGCGCCGGCAGCAAAGGTTCCCGGCCGGGTAAACAGGGCCATGAGGGTCAGGAATCCCCCATAGGAGCCACCGTATATGCCAATCCGGTTGGAATCAACTCCATACTGGCGGACCAGGTAGGACGCCCCGTCCACCTGGTCATCCAGGTCCTTGCCTCCCATATGGCGGTAAATGGCGGTCCGCCAATCACGCCCGTATCCGGCACTACCCCGGTAGTCCATGTCAAGGACATAAAAGCCGCGGTCCGCCAGCAGATTATTGAACATATATTCACGGAAATACAGGCTCCACCATTTATGGGCGTTTTGGAGATAGCCGGCCCCGTGCACAAAAAGTACGGCAGGGTGAGGCCCCGGCCCGGCCGAGTCGGGCTTATAGAGCCGGGCATAAACCTGGGCCCCGTCCCGGGCCGGTATACGTACCAATTCCGGCACCCGCCAGGGATATGCGCTGAATTCCCTACTGCGTGCCTGGTGTGTTATCTGCTGAAGGGTACCCCCGGGCCGATTTTCCTGCAGGTAAAGTTCCCAGGGCTGATTGAAATACGAATACAGGATAGCCAGGTACCGTTCATCCGGCGAGATCCAGACCTGGTTACCGCCGGTCAGCGTGGTGATCCGTTCGCGCAAGCCATCAGCAATCCGAATCCGGTAAAACTGCTGCTCACCCGGGTGCACCTCGTTGGTGATCACGTAAAAGTATCGGTGGTCCCGTGACAGGGTGGCCTGTTGCACTTCAAAGTTTCCCTGGGTCAGGGGAGTCTGTGTACCGGAGGGCAGGTCTACCAGGTAAAGATGGGAGTACCCGGTTCTTTCTGACTGAAACCAACAGCGTTGCTCCCCGATCCATCCCAGGGCGGGATCAGCGATCCCCGGACCGCCAATCCAGGCTTCGTCGTGCTGGTGATCCAGTACGCGCAGGCCGCCTTTTTCAGGTTGCAACAGGGCGATCCACCGGTCCTTGTGATCCCCGGAACGGATGTCCAGCAGGGCTTGGTGGCCGCTGGGGGACCAGAAGGGCCCGATATACCAAACCGGCCTGGCGGGCGGGTTTTTCCGGGCCTCATTCCAGCGTTCCGGGTAATCGCGAAGATAGTCTGGCAGGTCCCGGATGCCTGGCAGGCTATCGGTCCGAACGGCCAGTACGGTATCCTCCTGGCGGTCGAATACATACGCGGTGGAAACGGACTGCGGCGATCCGACCTTGGTTCGGCCATCGAGATGCTCGGTGTACCCGCTTTCCGTCACATAGACCGGGACTTCCGTGCGGCGGGTTCCCTCCGGCCGGTCGGTCAGGACGTAAGTGATGAACCGTCCGTCCGGACTGATGGAAACATCGGATAGCCTGCGACCATCCAGTGGAATCCGGTGAAGCCTTTCCTTGGGCTGCTGGCTGGCGGATTGCTCCCGCCTGGTTTTTCGATCCCGAAGAACCTGGAAGTAGGCCAGCTGGTCTTTCTGCATCCAGGTCTCCTGGAGAGTGGGGGAGGAGCCGGATCTGCCTAGCGTCGTGGGTTGGTCCCCGGCGGATGCCACCAGGTCGGTAAGTTGCTCGGTTGTTCCGCGCACCGGGTCCCAGCTAAAAAGGTTAACCCCAGCGCGGTATACGATCCGGCTATCGGAAAAAGAAAAGCATGGATCGGCTTCTTCTTGACGGGTGGCGGTAACCCGGCGAATCTTTCCACCGGGAAGGGTGCCATAAAATATATCTCCGTCTTTGCTGTAAGTAAAGGCTGTATGCCGGGCGTTAAAGCGGAGCGCATCCTGGGACACCAGGCTATCGCGCTGGCCTGCCGTGGCGGGAATGGGAAGCCGGTCACCCAGCCTCAGGACATAGGGGGAATCGGATGGTGCCTGCCGCGGATTCCACCAAAAATAAAGCGTCCGGGAATCGTAACTCCAGCTCGGATTGGAAGGCGAACTGCCGATCCATTTGGGGTCGCGCATGATTTGTTCGACACGCAGGGTGGGCCGGGTGGTTTGTGCCGGCAAACGCCCCCCTGCGGTTGCCAGTAAAGCGGCACAAAGGGCTAGCCGGAAAGGGCGTAGGTTCGAGATAAAATTCATGGTCCCCGTATTTAACCCTAAATATACAGGAGAACTTGGTTCCGCCCCTGCCATTCACGGAGTAAAAGGGCATCCGGCACCCTCATAAAACCATCCTGCCGCACGCTTCAGCGGATGGCCGGCCGGCTGACTAGTTGTTGGGTGCCCCGGCATCAACCCAGCAGAGGATGGCATTTTTTTCTGCGGTTGTGAGGGTTCCGGTCTTTGGCATGGTTCCGGCAGCCACGGCGGTCCGGATGTTCACCCGCGCAGCAAAGATGGCAGAATAACTGGTCAGCGCACCGGGTCCGTTGGAACTGCCGGCCCCATGACAGGAAGAACTCGTCGCACAGGTGGCCTGGATCGTAGGGTTCACGTCGGCCGAAAAAGTTTTCGGTACAGTGCTGCAATCCAGCCCGGAACCTCCCGGGTTTCCGCCCGGCGAGGTGCTGTTGTTGCTCTTGCTGCAGGAGAAAAGCAGGTAAGGGGCCGCGAGGAGGGCGGCCAGGAGAATCCATTTCATGCGGTATGTTTTTTCAGGGTTGAAGGTCCTGTAACCTATCGGTCAGGGAATACCGCGGGTTGCCAGGCAGGAAAAAGAAAAGACCTCTCGGCCGGGAGAGGTCTTTTACGCAGTGAGGAACCGCTCAGGTCAGGCGTTGCGGTTAATACAGTTCAGGTCTTCAAAGGCCGTTTCCAGACGCTTGGAAAAACTTTCCTCGCCTTTGCGCAGCCAAACCCGGGGATCGTAATATTTCTTATTGGGCTTGTCTTCTCCTTCGGGGTTACCCAGTTGTCCCTGGAGGTAGGCCTGGTTTTTGGAATAATACTGCAGCACACCTTCCCAGAAAGACCACTGCAGATCGGTATCGATATTCATCTTGATGGCGCCATAGCTGATGGCTTCGCGGATCTGGTGCTGGGGAGAGCCGCTGCCGCCATGAAATACAAAATAGACCGGCTTAGGACCGGTTTTAAGTTCCCGCTCGATATAGACCTGGCTGTTTCGCAGAATCTCCGGACGGAGTTCCACGTTGCCGGGTTTGTACACGCCGTGTACGTTCCCAAAGGCGGCGGCCACGGTGAACATGGGGCCCACCTTGCTGAGCTCGGTATAGGCATAGGCTACGTGCTGGGGTTGGGTATACAGTTTTTCATTTTCCACGTCGCTATTGTCCACGCCGTCCTCTTCTCCTCCGGTCACCCCGAGCTCGATTTCCAGACTCATGCCCAGGGGCTTCATGCGGCGGAAAAAGGCTACCGAGGTCTGGATATTTTCTTCGATCGGTTCTTCGCTCAGGTCCAGCATGTGGGAGCTGAAAAGCGGTTGCCCCTTTTCTTTGAAAAAGGCTTCACCGGCATCAAGTAGGCCACTGATCCAGGGCAGCCATTTTTTGGCGGCATGGTCCGTATGCAGCACCACGGGAACACCGTAATACTTGGCGACATTATGGATATGCAGGGCCCCCGAAATACCTCCGCTGATATTGGCCTGCAGGTGATCGTTGGGCATGCCCTTGCCGGCTATGAATTGCGCTCCGCCATTGGAGAACTGGATAATCACGGGGGAATTGACCTTGGCGGCAGTTTCCAGGGTCGCGTTGATGGTATTGGTGCCGATGGTATTTATCGCTGGCAAGGCGAACTGGTTTTCCTTGGCATCCTGGTAAAGGGCATGCAGCTCTTCGCCAAATAATACCCCGGCCTTATACTTTTTCATATTGGTTACTCTTTCGGGTTTGTAATTAAAATGATTGATAATGTAATCCTGGCGCTACGGCGGCGCAAAGATACCATCAATTTACTTTCCTGTGAAACGCTTTTTATCTAACAGGTGTTCGTAACCATGGCGCGGTCAATCGTCAAACTTGCCCAGGTTCTTCTGGATCATTAACAGGTTTTGCCGCAGGGTTTGTTTCAGGTGGGTCTTTACCAACTGCCCCATGGACTGGCACTTGGTATAGGCCGTGGTCTGAAGGTGCTCATTCAGTTCTTCCTTCAGTTGGGCCAGTTTTTCAGGCAGGGCGATCCGGTCCCGGGACATGATATTCAGCAATTCCATGAGGCGGAACCGGGAAGAAACCACCCGGAAGGCCATCATGGTTTTTTCTTCCGTCTGGTACTGGGCGATGGACTCCCGGTTGAGGTGCCTGAGGGTGAGATCCACCAGCGGGTAATTCTCCTTGAAAAACTGGGGAAGGTACAGGTTGCGCCGGCCTTCGAAGCTTTGCTGATCGAAATCGATGGCGCGGATCCGGTATTGGTAATCCTCGATATCGGGGGTCACATTTACGACAAAATTGTAGCTGCGCATGTCACCGAGCAGCTGGACAAAGCAGCGCTCATTGAACTTAACGAACTCCTTGGCCAGCCGGATCTTGTTGGTGGTTGGTTCATTCATCATCTGCCGTATGAACAGGTCGCCGGGTATGCCGGGTATGTGCTCTTCCACCAGGGTTTCCTGGTGGGTCAGGAAGGTGATCCGGTTGGGAGAGAGCAGGTGTTCCAGTTCCAGTCCGTATATCCTTGAGGCATCTGCGATCTTTATATAATAATGATCGTAGTTGTCGTTGAATTTGTTTACAATACGAATACGGAACGGGTTGGAATTTGCAAAGATGCAGTAATCGATTCGGGCCACATCCAGGTGCTTGGCAAAGCGCAGGTCACCTTCCGTTTTGAGGATGGCGTAGGTATTCACGAGCCCCTCCCGTATGTGCTGCCATTCGCGCATGTCATAGAGGACCGTTTCCCATAAGGTATCTTTTCCGTGTTTGTCCTTTAGCGGTACCGTATACGTAAAACGCAATAAGTCCCGGTAAGCTACCGGCAGCCGTACCTCGCGGCCGTGCTGTTTGAGATAGGCGCGTAAACCCTGGTTAACCGGGAACAACGGCTTCTTCCGGGAAGGCTTGTTCGGGTGCAGTTCAGGCGGGCGGCCGGCGTCATCCAGGTTCATACAGGGGAATTCAGGTTACAAAGTATTAAGAAGGAGGCTGTCTGCAAAATCAGGAGCCCGTCCAGGCGGTTCGCAACCTGCGGAAGTAGGCCGGTGATTCCATTAGCCGGCTGCCATACCAGCTGAAGCGGGTTCCGTCCACCAGAAGCACCCGGGATCCGGCAAGACGGGATTGCAGGTCAGCCTGGTGAGACGCCTTAAAGGGAAAGGGTTCTGAGGAGAGCAGCACCAGGTCCGGCCTTCGGTCCCGGATCTCTTCCCAGGTAACGATGGGGTACCGGAGGCGGTCCCTGAATATATTCTCCAGCCCTGCTACCTCCATCATGGCATGGATAAAGGAGTCCGAGCCCACGGTCATATACGGGGACTGCCAGATCAGGTAGCAGGCCCGGGGCGGGCGGGCCACCGGTTCCAGGGTATTGAAATGTTGCTGAATCTCCCCGGCCAGCTGCCTGGCGGCTGGTTCCCGCCCGACTAACCGGCCTACACGTAAGATCATATCCAGAGCATCGGCCAGCGTGGCGATGTCGCTGACCCAGACCGGGTAATACCGGGCGAGTTCCTCTACCTGATCCCGTTCATTTTCCTCCCGGTTGGCCAGAATCAGGTCGGGGGCAAGGCTATGGATCCTGGCGAGGTTGGCCTGTTTGGTACCGCCGACACGGGCCTTTTTTTGAAACCAGCGTTCAGGATGAATGCAAAAGCGGGTAATACCCACCACTTCCTCCTCCAGGCCCAGGCTGGCAAGCAGTTCCGTTTGGGAAGGAACCAGGGAGATGATACGCGAAGGGTGACTGCCGGGCGACAAGGTTCTTCCGGTCTGGTCCGTGCAAGATGGCATGCGTCCGATTTGGTGCAAGTTACTAAAGGAAAGCTGGAAGGATAAAGGGGGAAAGGGGAAGGAAAGATTCACCGCTGCCTCCTGCCGAACCAGGTCATGTTTCGGCAGGAGGGTATCGGATAACAACTCATTTCATCGGATTTGGACGGCGGTGATCGGATAGGTTTACTGGTCAAGGCCGCAGCAAGGTGCGTCTTCCAAGGTTAACAGGAATTTTACAGGATAGTTGGATGTGTTTTCAGGGGATACCGGACTAAAACGGGTCTTACGGTTAGGATTTGGAGTGGCTTTTCATGGTGTAGCCGGCGTTTCAGAGGGATTGGACTGGACGGGTTTCAGGATATTGGAAAAAAATAGAAGTTGACTGATATCGGATTTTGTTCTTGGTTTTTCTCAGGATTGGATTGGTGAAATTCGGTTTTTCTAGTGTTAGCATGGATTGATTGTATCAATCAACTTCTGGCACAAAAATACCTGCTGACAGGTTACCGGGGAAGCGCAGTTTTGACCATTTTTCCAGCATCAGGAATTACCAAAACCATCGTAAAGGATCCAATGAATACGTCGAAATTCAACGTCCGGAAAATTCGTAAAAATACGAAGCGGTTTTTCTGCCTGACCCGGCCGGGAAGAAAGGGAAGGTACAGCCCGGTGATGCCGGAAGGCAGGGCAGGAAGACCTATTTGGCCAGGGCCTGCAGGATGTCGTATTTGGTGACGATATGGATGCTTCCAGCCTCATCCCGGCCCAGAACCGCTCCGTTTTCCCGGTTGATCAGGTGGCCGAGCCGCTCCACGGGCGTTTCAAAGTCCACCACGGGGAATCCCGGTTCCATCACTTCAGCCACGGTAGCGTCCCGGATGCCCGGGTTGTCAAAGAGTTTCTGAAATAGCCCCCCTTCGCTGATGGCTCCGACCGGCGTATTATTGGAAACCACGGGAATGTGTTCGATGCCATACTTTTTCATCAGTTCCACGGCCTCGGCCACGGTATTATGGCTATCCACGGTGAGCAACCGTTTGGCACCGCGTGCCCGGACGAGATCCCCGAAGGTCTGCACTTCCAGAAACCCCCGTTCCATCATCCATTGGTCGTTATATATCTTGGCCACATAGCGGCTGCCATGGTCATGTAGGATGCAGACCACCAGGTCCCCCTCCTTCAGGTATTGCCTGAGCTGCATCAGGCCCTGCAGGCAGCTGCCGGCACTATACCCGCAGAAGAGACCTTCTTCCTTGGCCAGACGGCGGGCCATCAGGGCGCCATCCTTATCCGTCACCTGCTCAAAATGGTCAATGAAACGCATGTCATAATTCTGGGGGACAAAATCCTCCCCGAATCCCTCACTGATGTAGGGATGAACTTCTTTGGGGTCTATTTCACCGGTCTGGTAGTACTTAGTGAGTAAGGATCCATACACGTCGATAGCCCAGACCTGGATGGCCGGATTTTTTTCCTTTAGAAACATGGCCGTGCCGGTGATGGTCCCGCCGGTGCCGGCTGTGCAGACCAGGTGAGTGATTTTGCCATCGGTCTGGCGCCAGATCTCGGGCCCTGTCGTCTCGTAATGGGCCTGCCGGTTGGCCAGGTTGTCGTACTGGTTGCAGAAAAAGGAATTAGGTATTTCCTGGGCCAGCCGGCGGGCCACTGAATAGTAACTGCGGGGATCCTGGGGCTCCACGTTGGTCGGGCATACAATCACTTCCGCACCCACGGCTTTGAGTATATCCACCTTTTCCTTGGATTGCTTGTCCGTGGTGGTGAAGATGCAGCGGTACCCCTTCACGCAGGCGGCCAGGGCCAGGCCCATGCCGGTGTTCCCGCTGGTGCACTCGATGATGGTACCTCCCGGTTTGAGGTGGCCCTCCTGCTCGGCGACCTGGATCATTTTCAGTGCCATGCGGTCCTTGATGGAATTACCCGGGTTGAAATAATCCACCTTCGCAGCCACCAGGCAGGGAAAGTCGCGGGTAATCTTATTGAGCCGGATCAGGGGTGTGTTACCGATCGTCTCCAGGATGTTGTTTTTTATGTCCATACAAGGGCTTTGTTCAGGCAAAAATACATTTTTGATCGGGCCGGGCCGCGGCAAAGAAAAGCCCCCGCTGAAAACAACGGGGGCGTACCGGACCTGATGATAGGTTGATCATCAAGCATTGTGTCCAGCAGGCAGCTTCCGGGAGCTTACTGCTTATGGAGTTCTTTTCGCCGGCTGGCAAGGTAGCGGTCCAGCAGCATCAGCCCCAGTACGGCGTTCACCATCATAAATACGTTAACGTAGGTGTTGTTGAAGAATTTACTGAAATCGATACGGCTCCAATCCAGGTATTGGCTGGTACCGGAGGATGTGGCCGACCAGTCCACCTGGCTGAATCCGTAGACCAGGAACCCGACGATCAGGGTAATGAAAAACAGGCCAATACCCCAGATGATTTTTTTATTGATATAGGATTTGGTCGCCGGGGCAATCTGGTATTTGGCGATTTCCTCCATGACGTTTTTGGTAAAGCGGAGGGATGGTTCCTGCAATTCTGTGGCATGGACCAGGTCATGGAGCTCCAGCAGTTCCCGGTATTTGGCTTTCCAGTCCATGTCGCTCTCGATCAGTTGGCTGACCAGGGACCTTTCCCCGGCGGGGATCCTTCCGTCAATATAATCCCACAAACGTTCTTCCATCTCGTAATGCTTGTCCATGGTAAGGTTTTTTAATTTTGTAAATCTTTCACTTCCTGGGAAAAATGGGTTTCCATTTTCTCCCGCAGGCGTTGCCTGGCCCGGTGAAGGCGTACCTTGACCGTGTTGGTCTCCAGCCCCAGGATGGTCCCGATTTCTTCCAGACTTTGTTCGGCCTTGTAGAAAAGCGTCAGGATTTCCGCATCATCCGTATTCAGCAGCCCGATAGCCTGATTGACCAGGTTTACGCGGGACTTCTGTTCCACCTGGTTGGCGCGGAAACCGGAGTCCTGGCTGTCTGCCCGGTCAAAGACACGCTCGTCGTCCAGGGAGTGTACTTCCAGCTTCCTTTTGCGAAGAAAAGTAATGCAGGTCGTGTTGACGATGGTGTACAGCCAGGTACTGAATTTGGCCGCTCCCCGGAAGTCAGCCAGGGACCGGTACGCCTTCACAAAAATATCCTGGGCCAGTTCTTCGGCATCCTCCCGGCTGTGGGTAAACCGCATGACCAGGGTAAACACATAGTTCTGATAACGGGTAACCAGACCCGCATAAGCCTGGTGGTCACCCTGCAAAACCCTGTTGATGATTTCGATATCGGTAGGTCCGGTCGACATACTGCTGTATAAGACTAGCCCGGAAAGGTTAAGGTTACAGGCAAAGATCGTGGATTTTGCCGCCGGGTTATCAGGATGCCCATGCCAGGAGAGGGGGTCCCCGGAGAAGGTACCCGGGGCCGGCAGGGCAGGGGTGGAAATTTCCCGGCAGGCTGTAACCTGGCAGGCCGGGCAGCAGTCCTAGTGGATGTACAACGTTTTGAAAAAAGTTCCTGGAGGCGGTAACCTGGCTGAAAACCGGGTAGTCAAAGGGGACACATACGAACCAGATTCTTCAACCAATAAACAATTTTTTTATGGTAGGCGCAGAAATGTTAATTCCGATCTTAGTTCCCCTGGGGGCTTTTGCCATGATATTCGGTATTGTGTACCTCAAGAGCCGGGAAAACATGGCCATGATTGAGAAAGGATTGAATCCCAAAGAATTCGCTAACCGACCGGCCCCGTACAGGAACCTGAAAAACGGGCTCCTTTTCCTGGGCGCCGGGCTGGGTCTGCTGGCAGCTTTCCTGCTGGATTCCTTTGTTTTGCCTTATAGTGTAGAACCTGCCGGCATCTATTTTGCCCTGATTGCCATTGGCGGTGGTACGGGCCTCATTTATTCCTACCGGATAGAGAAGCGGGAGTTGTTGGATAAAGGCAACCAGTCTTAAGGCAGAATTGCCCAAACATTACGTAAACTAAGCGAGGCACCCTGGGGATGCCTCGCTTAGTTATTTTGGGGTACTGGCTGGTCATCCCGTCGTTTAGGGACCTTACTTGGCCAGGGTTTCCAGGGCCTTCCTGACTACCGGGTCATCCTGGTTCAGGACCTCGTAAAAACCTTCCGTGCGCCAGATAAACCGGGCCAGGTAGGCTTTCAGCCTGCGCTGGATGTCTGCCCTGTCCGCCTCGGGAATGCCAGCGAGGTTTACCGTATCCTTGCGGGCAAAGCTGACCAGCTGGTTCCAGGCATCGTCCGGGGCAAAATGCTGGGCAAAATCCGACGGGGAGGTATACGTGCGAAATGCTTGAAGGTGGCCGATAAAATAATTGTACACAAAATTGTTGAAGCTGCCATCCAGGTATAACCGGGTGACGCTGCGCCGGATGGTATTGGTGTCAATGGGTACGAAAATGTCCGGCATGATACCACCCCCGCCGTATACAGTCCTTTTCTGGATCAGGGTTTTATAGGCCGGGCCGGTTTCAATCTTGTTGGAATCGGCCGACACCATCTCCCCGGTTTCATACCGGTGCCATATTTCGTCCATGTACACCTTTTTGCCGTGGTCATACGGGCGCTGGATACTTCGGCCGATTGGGGTATAATACCTGGCGACCGTCAGCCGGATGGCAGAACCGTCACTGAGGGAATATTGTTTCTGTACCAGGCCCTTGCCAAAGGTCCGCCGGCCGATTATGGTTGCCCGGTCCCAATCCTGGAGGGCCCCGGTGAGCACTTCACTGGCACTGGCGGTGAGTTCATCCACCAGCACCACCAGTTTACCCTGCTCGAACAGACCGTCCCTCCGCGCGCGGAACTCTTCCTTGGGACTATTCTTCCCCTGGGTATAGACGATCAGCTTATTTTCATCCAGGAACTCGTCGGCTATATTAACCGCCTCTCCCATAAAGCCTCCTCCATTGCCCCGCAGGTCCAGGACCAGTTCCTTCATGCCCTGTTTCTGCAGCCGCTCCAGGTTTTCCATGAAGTCGCGGTAGGTGTTCTCGGAAAATTTGTTCAGACGGATATACCCGGTCTGCGGATTGAGCAGGTAGGCTGCATCGACGCTGGAAACCGGGATGGTTCCCCGGATTACGGGGACCGTTACCTGTTTGCCTTCGCGCAGCAGGGTCAGCAGGACCCTGGAACCATCCTCCCCGCGGATCAGGTTCTTCACTTCCTCGCTGCTGATACCCGGCCGGGTTATGGAGGAGTCATTAACCCTGAGCAGCTTATCACCCACCTGCAAACCCGCTTTCTCGCTGGGTCCTCCCGGGATCACATACAGGATGTTTACCGTATCACTGAAAATATTGAATTCCACCCCGATCCCTTCGAACTTACCCATGATGTCGTCGTTGACATCCTGAAGTGTCGAGGCCGGAATGTAGACGGAATGCGGATCAAGCCCGTTCATCAGGTCCTGGATGGCCTGCTGCTGAAGGGTATCGACCCCTAAGGAATCCACGTATTTCTGACGAATCAGATCCAGGGCTTCCTGCAGGGAGCTGCGATGTTCCGTTTTGAAAAATCCGTTCCCCCCGGATTGACTGTTCATTTGGTACCCGAAAAACATGCCTCCCACCATCACCACGGAAAAGAGCAAGGGAAGCCAGACCTGTAATTTTTTATTACGCATGGGCTGCTGTTTCTTTGTAATTTGATTGCAAAATACTCGATTTGGACATACCTCCCGGCAGGTCTGGGACAAACTGAGAGACTTTTAACGAACTGATTATGGCTGCCGTAAAACTGATCGCCGACAGCGGTTCCACCAAAACAGAATGGTGCCTGCTGAAAGCCGGGCGCAAAAAACGGGTGTTCACCCAGGGGTTGAGTCCCTATTTCCTGAACAGTGACCAGATCCGGCAGGTGCTGGAAAAGGAACTCTTTCCCCGGATCCGGAACGCAGGCGTCCAGGAGGTTCATTTTTATGGGACAGGCTGCCTGAACCCGGCCAACAAGCGAATCGTGGCCAAAGCGCTCCGGGCCGTCTTTCCCGGAGCCCTGGTCCAGGTGGATCATGACCTGGCAGGTGCAGCCAAAGCCCTCTGCGGGTCCAGGCCCGGTATTGCCTGTATACTCGGAACCGGTTCAAATTCATGTTATTATAACGGAAGGAAGATAGTTCGTAACAGCCCCGGGCTGGGCTACGTACTGGGAGATGAGGGCAGCGGGGCCTATCTGGGGAAAAAGGTGTTGCAGTATTACCTGTATAACACATTTGACGAGGAACTGAAAGGACGTTTCGACCAGCACTATCACACCGATATGATGGAAATCCTGGACAGCGTCTATAAAAAGCCCCTGCCTAACCGGTACCTGGCCGGATTTGCCCTCTTTCTGGCCGAAAACCGGGGACATTACATGGTGGAAAACATCATCGAAGACGGGTTGAACGACTTTTTCTTTTACCACCTCTGCAAATACCGGGAGACCTGGCTGGTACCCATTCACTTCGTCGGCGGAGTCGCCTATGGTTTTAAAGATGTTTTGCAGGAACTTTGCAAGACCTATGAGGTGGAAATGGGCCGAGTGCTGAAAAACCCGATGGAGGGGCTTATTGAATACCATAGCTGATCTGAATTGAATCGTATGGATGAATTTGTTCGACTTACGGAACAGCCTTCCCGGTACCGTCACCTGGAGAAGATGAGTGTACTGGAAATCCTGACCCATATCAACGAAGAGGACCAGACCGTACCCAGGGCCGTAAAAAAGGCGATTCCCCAGGTTGAAGCCCTGGTCCAGGCGATCACTGACAAAATGCTGACGGGGGGGCGGCTTTTTTACCTGGGGGCCGGTACGAGTGGTCGGCTGGGCATCCTGGATGCCAGCGAGTGTCCTCCCACCTACGGGGTACCTTATGGACTGGTGATAGGCATCATTGCCGGAGGATCCCAGGCGATCACCTCGGCGATTGAGTTTGCCGAAGATGACACCGAACAGGGATTCCGGGACCTGGAGGCATGGAAGATCACTGCGGCGGACGTGGTGGTGGGTATCGCCGCCAGCGGCACCACGCCGTATGTAATAGGCGCCCTGCGGGAATGCCGGCGTCGAGGCATTACGACAGGGAGCATCAGCTGCAACCGGAATACCCCGGTGAGCGCCGAGGCGGATTACCCGGTGGAAGTGCCGGTTGGTCCAGAATTTGTCACCGGCAGTACCCGCATGAAGAGTGGGACGGCCCAGAAACTGGTTCTGAACATGATTTCCACCTCCGTCATGATCCAGCTGGGCCGGGTCGAGGACAATAAAATGGTCAACATGCAACTAACCAATGAAAAACTGGTGGACCGGGGCGTTCGCATGGTGATGGAAAAGCTACAGCTGGCGGATTATGACCAGGCCAGAGAGATTTTATTGAAATTTGGGAGTGTGAAAAAAGCAGTGGACGGTTATGCACGACATTGAACCCTTCTATAACTGGCGGCACATTTATGTGAGTGAGGAGGATGAGCGTTCCCCCTTTTACGGACGCGTGTATTCCGAATTCGAATTCACCCAGGCGATCTACAATTATTATATCCACCCGCAGTGGGATGACTTCGGGAGCCGTACCCTCTACCTGAAGGTGCTCATGGCTGATTACGCGGAAAAATATGCCATTATCGAACTCATCGGGGAATGGAATGATGCCATTGAGAATGACATTATGGAGCTGAAGCGGGAAGTGATGGAGAAGTTCATGGATGAAGGCATCTACAAGTTTGTCCTGGTAGCTGAGAATGTGCTGAACTTCCATAGCGGAGACCGGGACTATTACGAAGAATGGTACAGCGAGGTGGCGGAGGAAAACGGGTGGATCGTGGTGCTGAACATGCCGGAAGCGACCCAGTATGATTTCCGCAAGGCGAAGCTGGGTTATTACCTCGAGCTGATGGAAATCGATAACTGGCGAACCTATACCCCCTTTCATCTGTTCAAGAAAGTGGAAGGTGAACAATCCGCCCGCTTACACATGTGACGCTGGAACGCTGTTCCGTACCCCCCTGGCAGGTAAACTTTTCCGCAGGATTTGCTGTTTCAATATTATTTTTGCAGCAAATTTCTTAACCCTCCTGATCGCATACATATGAAATGGTCTGAATTCTTCTCCTCCTCGGTCGGTAAAAAGCTGGTAATGGGTTTGACGGGTTTGTTTCTGATTTCCTTTCTGGTAGTCCACGCGGGAATCAATGCCTGTATCTGGGCTGGGGATGGCGGGGTAATGTTTAATAAAGCCGCGCATTTCATGGGAGCCACGGTCGTTATCCGCATTCTGGAAGTAGGGTTGTTCCTGGGAATATTCCTGCATATCATTCAGGGCTACAGCCTGGAATTCAGCAACCGGGCCAGGCGTAAGGTACGCTACCAGGTTAACCTGGGAGACCGCGGCAGCAAATGGTACAGCCGCAGCATGGGATTGCTGGGGACCATCCTGCTTTTGTTTTTTATCATTCACTGGAAACAATTCTGGATTCCCTCGCGTTTTACCGGGGTAAACGAAGTGGTGATTGACGGCAAGCAAATGCATAATATGTACAACCTGATGAAAATTACCTTTTCAGAAGCCTGGGTAGTGGTTGTATATGTCCTGGCCTGTTTTTCCCTGGCCTGGCATCTCATGCATGGCTTCCAGAGTGCGTTTCGTACCCTGGGCCTGCATAACACCCGCTTCCTGGGTCTCGTGCAGCGCGTCGGTGTAGCCTTTTCCATACTTATCCCCCTGGCATTTGCCATGATGCCTGTAAGCATGTATCTGGGCTGGGTGAAATAGAGACCGTCCCCGCCTCGCAACCATTCAAAGACCGAACCTAAATAACAGTTATGCTCAATTCAAAAATCCCCGCCGGAGCCCTGGACCAGAAGTGGACCGAATATAAGGGTCACTGCAAACTGGTGAATCCTGCCAATAAGCGCAAACTGGAGGTTGTGATCATCGGAACCGGACTGGCTGGCGCCTCGGCCGCAGCTTCGCTGGCTGAATTAGGTTACAAGGTAAAAGCCTTCTGTTTTCAGGATTCTCCCCGGCGGGCCCACTCCATAGCTGCCCAGGGTGGGATCAATGCAGCCAAGAATTACCAGAATGACGGAGACAGCGTATTCCGTCTTTTTTATGATACCATTAAAGGAGGCGACTACCGGTCCAGGGAAGCCAATGTGCACCGCCTGGCCGAGGTGAGCGCCAATATTATTGACCAGTGCGTGGCACAAGGTGTGCCTTTTGCCCGGGAATACGGCGGCCTGCTGAGCAACCGGTCTTTCGGCGGAACCCAGGTCCAGCGCACCTTTTATGCCGCCGGGCAGACCGGCCAGCAATTGCTGATTGGTGCCTACCAGGCCCTGGAACGCCAGGTGGCGCTCGGTAATGTGAAGATGTATACCCGCCATGAGATGCTGGAGGTCGTGGTGATTGACGGGAAAGCCCGCGGCATCATAGCCCGTAACCTGATAACCGGAAAGCTGGAACGTCATTTCGGGCATGCGGTGCTGCTGTGCAGCGGTGGGTACGGCAACGTATTTTACCTGTCCACCAATGCCATGGGCAGCAACGTAACCGCCGCGTGGAAGGCGCATAAGAAGGGGGCCCTTTTCGGAAACCCCTGTTTTACACAGATTCATCCGACCTGTATCCCCGTGACCGGGGATCACCAGAGCAAACTGACCCTCATGTCGGAATCCCTGCGTAACGACGGCAGGATCTGGGTACCCAAGCAGAAGGGCGATTCCCGCAGACCCGGCGAAATTCCGGAAGAAGAGCGGGATTATTATCTGGAACGCCGGTACCCGGCCTTTGGTAACCTGGTTCCCCGCGACGTGGCCTCCCGCGCCGCCAAGGAGCGCTGCGATGCCGGATTCGGCGTGGGTTCGTCCAAACAGGCCGTTTACCTGGATTATGCCGATGCAATCCGCCGGTACGGTCGTGTGGAAGCCGGCAAGCACGGGATAGACCAGCCGGATGAAGCTACGATTGTCCGGATGGGCAAGGAGGTCGTCAAGGAAAAATACGGGAACCTCTTCGATATGTATGAAAAAATTACCGGGGAGAACCCTTACGAAGTTCCGATGCGCATCTACCCGGCAGTTCATTATACGATGGGAGGCCTCTGGGTAGACTATGAACTGATGACCACCATCCCGGGTCTCTATGCCCTCGGGGAAGCTAATTTCAGCGATCACGGAGCCAACCGGCTAGGTGCCTCCGCCCTGATGCAGGGCCTGGCCGACGGATATTTCGTGATTCCCTATACCATCGGTAACTACCTGGCCGATGAAATTCGCACGGGATCCATTCCGACAGATCACCCGGCCTTCGTGGAAGCGGAGAAAAATGTGGCAGACCGGATCAAGCGGCTTATGGATATCCGGGGCTCCCAGTCGGTCGAAAGTTTTCACAAACGGCTCGGAAAAATCATGTGGGATAAGTGCGGCATGGCCCGCAATGAGCAGGGACTTCGCGAAGCCATTGACGAGATCCGTTCCCTGCGGGCTGAGTTCTGGAAGGACGTCAAAATCCCGGGTGCGATCGAGGAGACCAACCCGGAACTCGACAAGGCAAACCGGGTGGCCGATTTCCTCGAACTGGGTGAACTCATGTGCGTCGATGCCCTGCACCGCAATGAAAGCTGCGGAGGACACTTCCGCGAGGAATACCAGACCGAGGAAGGGGAAGCCCTCCGCCAGGATGACAAGTTCATGTACGTGGCCGCCTGGGAATACCGGGGGGACCAGGATTGGGTGCTGCACAAAGAGCCCCTGGATTACGAGGTGGTAAAACCCAGCCAGCGTTCCTATAAATAACAATTAATTACCAGGAAAACATCAATCGGTTTTATGGAGCACTATACGATGAATCTAACCTTAAAGGTCTGGCGTCAGAAGAATGGACAGGATCGGGGCCATTTCGAAACTTTTCAGGTCAGGGACATATCCTCCGAAATGTCCTTCCTGGAAATGTTTGACGTACTCAATGAGCGACTGATCCGGGAAGGGAAGGAACCTATCGCATTTGATCATGACTGCCGGGAAGGTATCTGCGGCATGTGTTCAATGTATATCAACGGACGGCCGCACGGGCCCTGGCACGGCACCACCACCTGCCAGCTGCATATGCGGGCTTTCCATGACGGAGATACGATCGTGGTGGAACCCTGGCGGGCCAATGCGTTTCCGGTGATTAAAGACCTGATGGTGGACCGCGGGGCCTTTGACCGCATTATCCAGGCAGGGGGATTCATATCCGTAAATACAGGCAATGCGGTGGACGGGAACGCCATTCCGATTGAAAAGGATCATGCCGACAAGGCCTTTGCCGCAGCTGCCTGCATCGGCTGCGGAGCCTGCGTGGCCGCCTGTAAAAACGCCTCCGCCATGCTTTTTGTATCGGCCAAGGTGGCCCACCTGTCCCTGTTGCCCCAGGGCGAACCGGAACGCCGGAACCGGGTACTGAACATGATAGCCCAGATGGATAAGGAAGGATTTGGCAGCTGCACTTTCACCCAGGCCTGCGAAGCCGTCTGTCCCAAGGAAATTTCCGTGACCAATATTTCCCGACTGAACCAGGAATACCTGGTTGCCGGGATGACCAGCGATAAGTAAGCCGGTCTATCGAACAGCCTGAGGCCCCCCGCCAGGGGGCCTTTTGCATTTCCGGACTCCTGCAGGCAATTAACAGGCGTTGATAATTTTGAGACAATAAACCCCCCTGTTTTTACGATTTTGGGAGTAAACTCCCTGCTTTTGAAGATTTTAGGAGGAATATCCACCTTTTTGGCCGCTTTGCTGTTTTTCAGCCCGGGGAGTTTTGGCCAGCAACCGGGACCAGGCAACCTCCATTCGTCCAACCTCCGCCGGAAAACCCTCGCATTGGGGGCTGATTCGCTGCGGCTTGACACGCTCAGTATCCTCCCTTCCTCCCTGGGTATTGACCGGGTACCGGACTCCAGTTACCGCCTGGATTTCATCCGGGCCGTTTTGCACTGGATCCACAAGCCGGCCGGAGACAGTATCACCCTTCGGTACCGGGTTTTTGGCTACAAACTGAACCCGGTAGCCCAGCGAATCTCCTTTGACTCCGTCATTAACCGGGATTACCTGGCGCCGTATGCCTATAGTGAAAGCCAGCAGGGCACCAGTAAGGGCGTATTTGATTTCGGTAATCTGCGGGCGACCGGGAGTTTCGGGCGCCAGATCGCCTTCGGTAACAGCCAGGATGCCGTCGTGAATTCGACCCTCAACATGCAGCTGGAAGGGATGCTGGGGGATAGCATAGAAGTCCAGGCAGCCATTACCGATAACAACATTCCGATCCAGCCGGATGGCAATACCCAGCAGCTTAATGAGTTTGATCAGGTGTACCTGCAATTTCGCAAAAAAGGTTGGCAGCTCAGCCTGGGGGATATCGACCTGCGCCAGAACAAGAATTATTTTCTCAATTTTTACAAGCGCCTCCAGGGCATTTCCTTCCAGACGACCAACCGGCTTTCGAAATCCGTGACTGCCACGACCCTGGTCAGCGGGTCTGTGGCGAAAGGGAAGTTCAACCGCAATGTATTCGAAGGCCTGGAGGGCAACCAGGGCCCCTACAAACTGACTGGTGCCAATAATGAGTTATTCTTTATCGTCCTGGCCGGTACGGAGCGCGTGTACCTGGATGGCCAGCTCCTGCAGCGGGGCGAAGACCAGGATTATGTCATTAATTACAATACGGCGGAGGTCACGTTTACGCCCAAAAGGATGATCACCAAGGACAGCCGTATCCAGGTGGAATTCGAGTATGCTGACCGGAACTTCCTGAATGCAAACCTATACCTGTCCCAGGAACTGGCGCTCGGCAAAAAGATGAAGCTTCGTTTCGGAGTCTTCAACAACAGCGACGCCAAGAACTCCCAGATCAACCAGGTGTTGGATAACCGGCAGAAGCAGTTCCTGTCCACCCTGGGGGACAGCATTCAGAACGCCCTGTATCCGACTGCCGCCCTGGATACATTTGCCGCAGGAAAAGTCCTTTACCAGAAAGTCTATTACAACACCTCGGCCGGGACGGATTCCTTCTACCAGTATTCCACTGATCCGGCCGTGGCCCAGTACAACCTAGCCTTCTCGGATGTGGGGGTGGGACATGGTAACTACCTGCCGGATTTTAACGGGGCCAACGGGAAGGTATTCAAATTTGTCCCTCCCGTTAACGGGGTCAAACAGGGCCAGTATGAACCGGTAACGATCCTGGTAACCCCCAAAAAGCAACAGGTTGTGACCATGGGGATGGATTACGCCATGACGCAGCACACGTCGGTGAAGGCCGAGGTCGCCATGAGCGATTTTGATCCCAATACGTTTTCCAGGCTGGACGATGGCCATCACAAAGGCTATGCCGCCAAGTTTCAACTGGCTAACAGCCGGGACCTCCACACGCCTGCCAAACTGAAATTGAATACCGGCCTGGATTACGAATACGTCCAGGATAAGTTCAAGCCCCTGGAGCGGATCCGGAATGTGGAATTTACCCGCGACTGGGGGCTGCCCCTGGTCACTCAGGCGGCTACCGAAAACATCCTGCGGGCCACGGCCCAGCTGCAGGATGCCCGCAATCAGTCCCTTTCGTACCAGTTTGTCAATTACCACCGCAGCGACAGTTATGACGGCTTTCAGAACAATATCGTGCATCAGGCTGACTGGAAGGGGTGGCTGCTTAATAACCAGCTTTCGATTACCCGCTTCAATTCAACCAGCCAGCAGGGTGCCTTCCTGCGTCCGGTAATCGATGTGGCCAAGCAGCTGAAGCACATGGGAAATTACCGGATCGGGTTTAATTATTCCCTGCAGCAGAACAAGGCCCGGGACAAGGTTGCCGATACCCTGGGGAATAATTCCTTCTATTTCGATACCTATTCCGTTTACCTGAAGTCCGATGAATCGAGGCGGGACCGTTACGGGATCACCCTGTATACCCGGACGGACAAATTCCCGGTCGGAAAAGAACTGGTCAAGGGAGACCGGAGCCTGAACCTGAACCTTCAGACCCAACTGCTGAGCAACCCCCGTCACCAGTTTACCCTGGATGCCACTTTTAGGAGCCTTAAAGCCGATACCACGGTTACGCCCACTCAAAAGTCAGACAAAACCATTCTGGGACGTGCCCAGTACCTGGTGAATGAATGGAAAGGAATGGTGACAGGTAATGTCCTCTATGAAGTGGGGGCAGGACAGGAACAGAAACGGGACTATGCCTACCTGGAGGTGCCGGCCGGCCAGGGCCAGTACGTGTGGAATGATTATGACAGTAACGGCGTGCAGTCGCTTAACGAATTCGAACTGGCAGCCTTTCCCGATCAGGCAAAATATATACGGGTCTATACCCCGACCAATGTGTTCGTGAAAGCCAACTATACGACGTTTAATTATAGTTTCATTCTGAATCCGCATGTACTGCTGCCCGGAACGGGTTTGCGGGGAATGCGGAAACTGGCCTCCCTGTTTATCCTGCAGAGTTCGATGCAGATCAGCAAAAAGTCACTGGCCAGCGGAAACTTTGAATTTAACCCGTTCAAATACGGTCTGCATGACACCGCGCTGATCACCCTGTCCACTACGATGCTGAACACCCTGTCATTCAACCGGTACAGTACGGTATGGGGGATCGACCTGAGCAACCTGCGCAACGGCGGGAAATCCCTGCTCACCTATGGTTACGAAAGCCGAAAACAGAATAACTGGACGATGAAATTACGGTGGAACCTGAGCCGGACCTTCACCTTTACGATGAACTCAATCAAAGGCCTGGAAGCCCTGTTTACCCCGGCCTTTGCCAACCGGAACTACCAGCTGAATGAATACACCCTGGAGCCCAAACTGGAACTGATCAGCGCAACGGTATTCCGGATTTCGGCAGGATACAGCCTGAATACCAAGAAGAACCTCTCGCAATACGGAGGTGAAAAGGCCCTGTCCAATTCCGTCAACCTGGAGACCAAATACAATGTGCTGCAGAACAGCTCCATCAACGCCAAATTCACCTTCAACCAGATCGGGTATAAGTATCCCGCCAATACCACGGTAAGTTATGTCATGCTGAATGGCCTGCTGCCGGGCCAGAATTACCTGTGGACCCTGACCTTTACCAAACGGCTGCTTAATAACCTGGAGCTCAACTTCCAGTACGATGGTCGCAAATCCGGTACGGCCCGGACCGTACATGTGGGACGCGCCTCTCTCACCGCCCTGTTTTAGGCAGCAGCGCGGTGCTATACGTTGAACCGGAAATGCATGACATCGCCGTCCCGGACCACGTAGTCCTTACCCTCGATACGCAGTTTACCGGCTTCCCGGCAGGCCGCCTCGGACCCGTAGCGGACATAGTCCTCGTAGCTGATGACTTCGGCCTTGATAAAGCCCTTTTCAAAATCGGTATGGATGACACCGGCAGCCTGGGGTGCTTTCCAGCCCGCATGGATCGTCCAGGCGCGAACCTCCTGTTCACCGGCCGTGAAGTAAGTAAACAGACTGAGTAATTTGTACGCCGAATGGATGAGCCTGTCCAGTGCGGGCTCCGTCATCCGGTACTCCTGCATGAACAGTTCCTTGTCTGCCGGATCCTCCATGCCGGAGATCTGTTCCTCGATCGAGTTGTTCATGACGATGACTTCGGCCTGCTCGTTTTGCACGGACTCCTGGAGAGCCCGGGAAAACCGGTTCCCGGTGTGCATGGAAGCCTCGTCTACGTTGGCTACATAGAGCACCGGTTTGCAAGTGAGCAGGAACAGATCGGCAATCGCCCCGGACTCTTCCCGGGACAGGCCAAGTTCCCGGATGTTCTTGCCCTGTTCCAGGAACGCATAACATTTTTTAAGAACTTCCAGTTCGCTGCGCAGCTTGGCATCCGCCTTAGCCTGCTTTTCGATGCGCTGCATCTTTTTTTCTACGCTTTCCAGGTCCTTGAGCTGGAGTTCCGTGTCGATGATGGCTTTGTCGCCTACCGGATTAATGGGCCCCTCTTCCCGCAGGATATTTTCATCCTCGAAACAGCGGATGACATGTATAATTGCGTCCACTTCCCGGATATTGGCCAGGAACTTATTGCCCAGGCCTTCCCCCTGGCTGGCTCCCTTCACCAGCCCGGCGATATCCACGATCTCGATCTGGGTGGGAATGATCCGCTGGGGATGTACCAGCTCAGCCAGCTTGTCCAGCCGCTTGTCCGGCACGTCGACCAGGCCGATGTTCGGATCGATGGTGCAAAACCGGTAATTACTGGCCTGCGCCTTGGCATTATTGCTGACCGCATTAAAAAGCGTTGATTTTCCTACGTTGGGCAACCCCACAATCCCCACTTGTAAACCCATTGGCTGATTTTTGAGGCGCAAAGATAAAGGAAAGCGGTCAGGGGAACGCCAGGGAGGGCCAAAACTTGCCCGGCAATCCTGGCACCCGGGCGGTCAGAGCGTCTTTTCAAAACACAGGCTGTTGTCCACCCCCGCATACTGACCGTAATTGGGGATCTGGTGGTAGCCGTTCTTGCGGTAGACCGCCACGGCATCCGGCTGCCGTTTGCCGGTTTCCAATACACAGCGTTGGGCCCCCAGCTCCCGGGCCCAGTTTTCCAGTTCACGGATTACGCGGGTGGCGATTCCCTGTCCGCGCAGCGGTGGCACGGTGTACATGCGTTTGACCTCCATGATACCCGGTTCAATTTCCCGGATGGCACCGCATCCCACTGCCGCGCCCTCATAGAAGGCCAGGACGACATGGCGGATCTTGTCAATTTTATTGAATTGGTCGTAAAAGGCATGTTCCTCGCCGTCTAGTTCGGCCATTAGCGTATCCAGCTGCCTGACCAGGGCAGCAAAGTCGGGATGGGCGGAGTCGGTTCTGGTGAGGGTTATCATGGCGGGTGGTTGATGCCTGTTTCGGGAAAATTCGCGTGCGAAGGTACAAAACAGGTACTTTTCCCCGGTCACCGAAGCGGAGGACGGGCCCGGGGGATAACCCGCCCGGTTTCAGGTGAATTCTGCTCAAGTCACGAACTTTGAACAACCATCCGGAAAATGGTTTGTTGACCATTCTGGTCAGGTAACCTACCTTCATCAAAAAGCTGTAACATGGAATACACGCGATTGGGCAGTACGGGATTGAAAGTTTCCAGGCTTTGCCTGGGTACGATGACCTATGGCAGGCCGACGGATCGTTGGCCCTGGGCCCTGGACGAAGCACAGAGCCGGCCTTTTATCCGGAAGGCACTGGAGGCGGGCATTAATTTTTTTGATACGGCGGATATCTATTCGTACGGTGCCAGTGAGGAGGTGCTGGGAAAGGCCCTGCAGGAAATGGCCCGACGGGAGGAAGTGGTCATCGCCACCAAGGTGTTCAATCCGATGAGCGCGGATCCCAATGACGGCGGACTCTCCCGCAAGCACATCCTGCAATCCATTGACGCCAGCCTGAAAAGGCTCAGGACGGATTACGTGGACCTTTACCAGATTCACCGGTGGGATTATGAGACGCCCATCGAGGAGACCATGGAAGCCCTTCATGATGTGGTCAGGGCAGGGAAGGCCCTGTATATCGGGGCTTCTTCCATGTACTGCTGGCAGTTTGCCAAGGCCCAGTATACGGCCACGATAAATGGATGGACCCGGTTTGTTTCCATGCAGCCCCATTACAATCTCCTGTACCGGGAAGAAGAGCGGGAGATGATCCCCTTCTGCCTGGACCAGGGCGTTGCCGTTATCCCCTGGTCGCCCCTGGCTAGGGGGCTGCTGACCGGCAGGCGAACACCGGAACGGACCGAAACGCTACGCGCCAGGACGGACGAATATGCCAGGAAACTTTATAACACAGAGCAGGATTTTGCCCTGGTGGACCGCCTGGCACTCGTTGCCCAAAAAAGAGGCATCCCGGAGGCCCAGATGGCCCTGGCCTGGGTCTTGGGCAAGCCAGGGATCACGGCCCCTATTATCGGGGCCAGCAAACCGGGTCACCTGGAAGATGCGTTGGCGGCCCTTTCCATAACTCTTTCCCAGGAGGAAGTGAGTCAGCTGGAAGCGTTGTACCAGCCGCACCGCGTACTGGGTCACCACTAGCGTGTTTCAGCCAGGCTTTTTAGAGGCCTGGGTCAATTCGTTAATTCCAATGACATGATAAATCATGACTTTGTCAGCTTGACCTGCGCGGACGGCAGCCTGCTGGACGCTTATGTAGCCTTTCCGGAACCCGGGGGGGACGCGCCCGGCCTTATCCTGCTGCAGGAAGCCTTCGGGGTTAACCCGCATATCCGCGATGTGGCGGACCGGCTGTGCCGGGAGGGGTTTGCGGTAATCGCACCGGACCTGTTTCACCGTACGGCGCGCCGCCTGGAAATCCCTTATACGGATTTTGCCAGCGCGGCTCCCCATTACCAGGCCATTACCCTGCAGGGCCTGGAATGGGACCTGATCGCCTGCCATGACTGGCTGGCGGCCCAACCGGGAGTCATCCCGGACCGCATCGGCAGTATCGGATTCTGCCTGGGTGGTCGGGTGGCCTATCTGGCCAATACCATCCTGCCTCTCTGTGCCGGTGTGTCCTTTTATGGCGGAGGGCTGGATCAGTTGGCGGACCGCGCACCCAGCCAGCATGGTGCCCATTTGTTTTTCTGGGGCGGCCTGGACAAACACATTCCTGCGGAAAAGGTGAATACGATCCTTTCCGCAGTCCGGGAAGCCGGCAAGGAGTACAGCAGTGTAGT
>DASZRL010000100.1:0-59000 GCA_035549175.1 Chitinophagaceae bacterium
GTCCTGTGACGGGAAAAATTGATGTACGCCTCGTCTATAACCACGATGCCAAAATAATTGTTGAGCAACCCCTCGATGTCCCGGCGGTGCAGGGCATTTCCGGTCGGGTTGTTGGGGGAACACAGAAAGATCATCTTGGTCTGGTCGTCGATCGCCTTTTCCACGCCGGCCAGGTCGAGCTGGAAATCCGGTGTCAGGCTGACCTTCCTGACGGCCACATCATTGATGTGGGCGCTCACTTCGTACATACCGTAGGTGGGCGGGCAGATCAGCAGGTTGTCCCGGCCCGGCTCGCAGAAAGCCCGGATCAGGACGTCAATGCATTCATCACTGCCATTTCCCAGAAACGTATTCGCCGGCGGAATGCCTTTCACCTGGCTGAGTTTGTCCTTGACCTTTTGCTGAAGCGGGTCCGGGTACCGGTTATACCATTTTCGCAGGGGGGAACCCAGGCTGTTTTCATTGGCATCCAGGAATATGCGCGCCTTTCCGGCAAATTCATCCCGGGCCGAGGAATAGGGAACCAGGTTCCTGATATTGGGCCGTAGCAGGCTGTCCAGGTCAAACATGGCTGTTGTATTTTCGATTACTCAGTTCGTTTTTCCTTCAAAGCGGACGGCGACCGCCCGCGCATGGGCTTCCAGGCCCTCGGCCGCTGCCATGGCCTGTACGGCGGATCCGATGCCGGCCAGCCCTTCGCGGGTCAGTTCCTGGAAGGTTATCTTTTTTACAAAACTATCCAGGCTTACCCCGCTGTACGCCCGGGCATAGCCATTGGTAGGAAGCGTGTGGTTGGTGCCGCTGGCGTAATCCCCCGCACTTTCCGGGGAATAATGGCCCAGAAACACCGAGCCGGCGTTTTGGACCCGCTCAGCCAGGTCCGCGGACCGGTCACTGGCCAGGATGAGGTGTTCGGGCGCGTAGGCATTCAGCAGATCCATCGCTTCCGCCTCGTCATGAACCAGCACGGCCTGGCTGTTCGCCAGAGCCCGGGCCGCCAGGTCGCGCCGCGGCAGCCGGGCCAGCTGACTGTCCAGCTCCCGGCTCACCTGTTCGAACAGTTCAGCCCGGTTTACTACGAGCAGCACCTGGCTGTCGGCGCCATGCTCGGCCTGGGAAAGCAGGTCGGCAGCCACGAAGGCCGGGTCGGCCGTCTCATCGGCATAGATGGCCACTTCACTGGGACCCGCCGGCAGATCGATGGCCACCCCCTCCTGCTGGATTAGCTGTTTGGCACAGGTTACATACTGGTTGCCGGGCCCGAAAATCTTATCCACCCGGGGTATGGACTGGGTCCCGAAAGCCATCGCCGCAATCGCCTGCACACCGCCCACGCGGAAGACGCGGGTGATGCCGACCAGGGAAGCCGCATACAAAATGGCGGGATCCAGCTTCCCCGCCGGACCGGGGGGGGAGCAAAGGACCACCTGGCGGCATCCGGCCAGCCTGGCCGGAATGCCCAGCATCAGGATGGTGGAAAAAAGCGGCGCCGTTCCGCCGGGGATATACAGGCCCACCCGGTCGATCGGCACGTTCCTGCGCCAGCACCGGACTCCCGGCATCGTCTCCATGGGGACTACCGGAGAGGACTGGGTCCTGTGAAAGGCCTCAATATTGCGGCAGGCCAGCTGCATGGCCACCCGCAGCGAAACATCCAGCCGGTCCCCCGCCCCCGCGATCTCGGACGGTGTCACCTCCAGCCCGGCAATGGAAACCTTATCGAAGGCAAGGGTGAACCGTCGCACGGCCTCATCCCCTTCGGACCGGACCGCCGCCAGGATCTGGCGGACCTGCCCGGTTAAGGATTGGGTATCCAGCACCGGTCGCCTTACCAGGCCTTCCCAGGAGGATCGCTCCGGGTAATGAATCAGTTTCATCAGGTGTATTTTAGTCTTCAGCAATCCGGTAGGTCCGGTTTAAAGAATCATTTTTTCAATCGGAACGACCAGGATACCCTGGGCGCCGGCCGCTTTCAGCTGTTCTATTTTATCCCAGAATTCCTCCTCGCTCAGTACGCTGTGCACGCTGCTCCACCCGGACTCCGCCAGGGGGAGCACCGAGGGACTTTTCATGCCTGGCAGCAGGTGGATGATCCGGTCCAGGTTCTCATTGGGAGCGTTCATGAGCACGTATTTGTTTCGCTTGGCCTTTTTGACCGAGCGAATGCGGAACAGGAGTTTATCGAGCAGGGCCAGTTGCTCCAGATCCAGGTTGCGGTTTTTCACCAGTACAGCCTGCGACTGCAGGATGGTTTCCACTTCCTTGAGCCCGTTCATGAACAGGGTGGAGCCGCTGCTCACCAGGTCTGCCACCACATCGGACAGCCCGATGCCCGGGGCAATTTCTACCGACCCGCTGATCTCATGGATGTCGGCTTCCACATTATGCTGGCGAAGGTACCCCCGGACCAGGAAGGGATAACTGGTAGCGATGCGCTTTCCCTTCAGGGAAGCCACCCCGTCGTAATACTGCCCGCGGGGAATGGCAATGGACAGGCGGCATTTTCCGAACCCCAGTTCCTCCACGACTTCCACATGCCGGTTTTTTTCAAAAAGCACATTTTCGCCGACGATGCCGATATCGGCCACCCCGTCCTCGACATACTGGGGAATGTCGTCATCCCGCAGAAAGAAAACCTCCAGCGGGAACGTATCGCTCTCCGTGCGCAGGCGATCCTTCACATTACGCAATTCAATGCCGCTTTCGTTCAGCAGCCGGACGGAATCCTCATAGAGACGGCCGGACTTCTGGATCGCGATCCTGAGGCGACCGGGGGATGGAGGGATGGATGCTTCTACTTTTTCCATGTTTCGGTATTTATCGCCCGCCTCCGGCGGGACTCGGTAAAAAATGAAGGGCTTACCTCCCGGTAAGCCCTCCTGAAAATTCTTTATGCTATTCTACACAAAGCAGCACCGGCTTACCTTTCCAGGCAAGTATCATGATGATGCGTGTGTGTGTTGGGTTTCATATTGCGGTGCAAAAATAAAGGCTTGGGGTAAAGGTGCAAAAAAAAATCCTCCGTATTTTCGGACCCGGTGCCGGCCCTGCCCGGCAAACCGGTATCTTTCAACTGTTAATACGACGAAAATATGCGTTTGCTCCGCCTGCCTGCCATCGGATGGCTGTTTCTGCTTTCCGCCTTCACCTTCCCGGCCCACGGTCAGAAGTACCGGCTGGTCTGGCATGATGAATTCAATTACCGGGGACTCCCGGATTCCACGAAATGGAACTACGATACCGGCGGCCACGGATGGGGTAACCATGAGCTGGAATATTATACAGCCCGCCGCCTGGAAAATGCCCGGGTGGACCATGGCCTGCTGACCATCGAAGCCCGCAAAGAGGATTACCAGGGCATGCATTATACCTCGGCGCGGCTGGTCACCAAGGGCAAGGCGGACTGGCAGTATGGCAAAATCGAGGTCCGGGCCAAGCTGCCCAAGGGACGGGGAACCTGGCCCGCCATCTGGATGCTGGGGTCCACGACGCCCCTTCGCTGGCCGGACGACGGGGAAATCGACATCATGGAACACGTGGGCTTCCACCCCGGGTTCATTCACGGGTCCATTCATTGTAAGAAATACTACCACAGTATCGGCACGCAGAAAACCGATACCATCCAGGTTCCCGATTGTTCGGATGCCTTTCATGTATACGGTCTGGAATGGGACAAGGATACCGTCCGGATCTCGGTAGACGGGAAGGTCTATTTCCGTTTTGGCAATGAGCACAGCGGTTACGCCGGCTGGCCTTTCGATAATAAGATGCACCTTCTTTTGAACGTGGCAGTCGGGGGCGACTGGGGTGGCCAGAAAGGAGTGGATGACAGCATCTGGCCGCAGAAAATGGAGATCGATTACGTACGGGTCTGGCAGCGCAAATAGGAAATCCGGTCCGGCCCCGCCGCAACCCGCCTATTTCAGGATGATCCCGCCCAGGGGCGGCAAATGCACCGTCAGCCGGTAGGTTTTGTTTTCCTCGTCTACCAGTTCACTGAGAATATCCGGGTTGAACACATCCCCGGTGCCCCAGTATTTGCGCGCATCGCTGTTGAATATTTCCCGGGAAAACGATTTGCCGGTTACATACACGGTCCAGTCCTTACGAACGATCGGGGTCAGGTTCAGCAGAATCAGCAGGTCATCCGCCGGCTCCTTCCCTTTACGCCGGTAAACGACCACACTTTCACTTCGATGGTTGAGGTCGACCCATTCAAACCCATAAATGGAAAACTGGTTCTCGTAGAGCGCAGGCTCGGAGGTGAGCAGCCTGTTGAGGTCGGCCACGCAATCCTTCAGCAGGCGGTGGCAATCATATTGCAGTAACGGCCAGTCGAGTTCGGATTTGTAATTCCACTCCGAAGTCTGCCCGAATTCGTCGCCCATGAACACCAGCTTGGCGCCCGGGTGCGTCCACATGTAGGTATAAAGCAGGCGCAGGTTGGCGAATTTCTGCCATTCGTCCCCGGGCATTTTGTAGATCATCGGGGATTTGCCGTGCACGACCTCGTCATGACTGAAGGGAAGCATGAAATTCTCGTCATAATAATACATCATGCTGAATGAGAACTTATCCTGGTGGAACTGGCGGAAAATCGGATCGATCTTGAAATAATCCAGGGTGTCGTGCATCCACCCCATCATCCACTTCATCCCGAAACCCAGGCCACCCTTGAACGTGGGCCTGGAGACCCCCGGCCAGTCGGTGGCCTCCTCGGCAATGGTCTGGATATCCGGAAAATCGCGGTAGAGCGTCTCGTTCAGATCCTTGATAAAGGCAATGGCCTCGAGATTGCCGTCGCCGCCGAACTCATTGGGTTCCCACTGGCCGTGCTGCCGGGAATAATTCAGTTTCAGCATGGAGGATACCGCATCCACCCGGATCCCGTCGATATGGAACTTATCCAACCAGAAGCGGGCACTGCTGATCAGGAAGGACTTCACCTCCCCCCGCTTGTAATTGAAAATATAACTGTTCCAGTCCGGATGAAAGCCTTTACGCATATCGGCGTATTCGTAGGTATGGGTCCCGTCGAACATGAACAGGCCATGGGAATCATACGGAAAATGGGAAGGAACCCAGTCGAGGATCACCCCGATGCCCGCCTGGTGAAAGGCATCGATCAGGCGCATGAGTCCCTGGGGGTCCCCGAACCGGCTGGTAGGCGCAAAATATCCGGTACACTGATACCCCCAGCTGCCGTCAAAGGGATGCTCCATGACCGGCATGAACTCTACGTGGGAAAATCCCATTTCCTTCACATACGGAACGAGCCGTTCCCGGATCTGGTCATACGTATTGTAAACCTCCTCGTTGTGCGGATCAGGCCGCATCCAGCTGGCCAGGTGTACCTCATAGACACTCCAGGGCGCCTCCAGGCTGTTGCGGTCCTTGCGACGGCCCATCCATTCCGCGTCCTGCCAGGCATAATACAGGTCCCAGGTGATGGAAGCGGTTTTCGGCCGGCTCTCCCAGAAATTGGCAAAGGGATCTCCCTTATCCAGTTCACGTTTCCGGAAGCCGACAATATGGTATTTGTAAACCTCCCCCAGCTGGAATCCGGGAATAAATCCTTCCCAGATGCCGCTGTTGTCCCACCGGGGATGAAGCTCATGGGAATGATTTTTCCAGTCGTTGAAATTGCCAACCACGGAAACCGAGGTGGCATTGGGGGCCCAGACGCAGAAATACATCCCCCAGACCCCGTTAACCTGAACGGAATGGGATCCGAATTTTTCATAGAGCCTGTAATGGGTGCCCTGCTGGTAATTGCGGACGTCGTCATCACTCAGCAGGGAATAATTCCAGACCGGAAGTGTACTATCCACGAAGTGTTCCTGTTCATACGGCATGTTGGCATCCTGATTCATATGGGCAAAAGATATAATATTTTTCAGCATCCTGTACGCGGGCGGGAAAAAAAAGCCCTACGGGCATGGATTTATCTCAGTTTCGCATCTGATACACGTTCCGGTCAGCCGGGTTTAACATAGAATTATATGAATGGTACGCGGGCATCGGGGTTTTCTGCGGAATTTAGCCCGCGAAGAGAAAAGGACCTTATCCGGAAGATCTGATCACACCTTAACCACCAACCAAACCGCCATGAGAAAACTAACTGCGGTTCTCCTCGTTTTCCTGTTCTCCTGCCTTGCTGCAAATGCCCAGTCTGCTTCTATTAAAGGTACGATTACCGACACCCTCGAGAAGAAAAATCTTTCCCATGCAGTCATCGTGGTGCTGACCAAAAAGGATTCCAGCCTCATTTCTTTTGCCCGCAGCGACAACCGGGGGATTTTTTCCATACCGGGCCTGGCTCCGGGAGACTACCTGCTGATGGTTACCTATCCGGGTTTTGCCGACTATGCCGATGACCTTTCCGTCCAGCCGGGGGATAGCCGGGACCTGGGGGTAATCGCCATGACGCCCAAAAGCAAGATCCTGCAGGAAGTGGTGATCCGGACCGGATCGGCCATCCGGATCAAGGGTGACACCACCGAATTCACGGCAGACAGTTTTCATGTCAAGGACGGAGCCACGGTAGAGGACCTGTTAAAGGTGCTGCCCGGTTTTACGGTGAACAGCAAGGGAGAGATCACTGCCCAGGGAAAACGGGTGGACAAAGTCCTGGTAGACGGCGAAGAGTTCTTCGGGGACGACCCGACTGTGGCTACCCAGAACCTGGGAGCCAAAATCGTGGACAAAGTCCAGATTTTCGATACCAAGACGGACCAGGACAAGCTTAAGGGAATCGGCGGGGGTTCGGATACCAAGACCCTTAACATCAAACTCAAGGAAGACGCCAAAAAAGGCTATTTCGGCAAGCTGGAGGCCGGCACCAATCTTAACCAGTATACCGACGCAAAGGCGCTGTTCAACCGCTTTGTCGGAAAAAAGAAATTATCCCTGTACGGAACCAAGAGCACGACCAGTACGGGAAGCCTGGGCTGGGATGACCGCAACAAACTCGGGATAGAGAACGATTATGAATATGACGAGATTGGCGGGTATTATTACAGTTTCGGCACCAATGATGATTTCAGTAACTGGAGCCTGCAGGGGCTGCCCAATGCCTATTCCGCCGGCGGCCTGTACAGTGACAAATGGAACGGGGATATAAACAGCCTCAACCTCAACTACCGCTATAACCGCCTGGGCACTACCAACGTGGGTTCCACCCTCAAACAGACCCTGCTCCAGGATACCACCTTTTACAATAATGAATCGACCCGGTCCAGCGGCGTGAAACAGCAGCACGTGGCCTCGGGAAAATATGACTGGAAGATTGACTCCCTGGCTACCCTGACCTTCCGGTCAACCGGCACCTACAAGACCTCGCAGAGCAGCACCCACACCAGCAGCGAGGCCCTGGATGAAAACCACCAGTATGTCAATACAGGGGACCGGACCAATGACCTGAACAGCACCCACAAACAGCTGGACAACCAGCTTACCTACAACCAGCTTTTTCACAAGAAGGGGCGGCAGCTGATCGCCACCTTCAAGTACAGCCTGGTGAGAGACGATAACACTAGTTCTCTTTTTTCCAATAACCAGTTTTTCAAGAAAGGCATCCTGGATTCGACTTCCATCACCGACCAGAGCAAAATCGGGCAGGGCGACTCCAGGACGTTCGGCACCAAGGTTACCTATAACGAACCGCTGACAAAATTCTTCAACCTGGTCTCCGAATACAGCTATAACGATAACCATTCCACATCCCACCTGAACACCTATGAAAAGGACGGAGACGGCAAGTACACCGTCCTGGACCCCTTATACAGCAACAATTTCGACCTGCATGCCTTCTCCCATACCGGAACGGTCACCCTGCGCTACCTGAACAAGAAGCTGAAATATGCCTTCGGGGGGGGGCTTTCCGCCATTCAGCTTCGCCTGAACAACCTGGATCACTCCACCCGAAACATCTATAACTTCACCAATTTTACGCCGCAGGCCCAGATCAGCTATAACCTGAAAGCCCAGACAAGTATCGGGTTCCGCTATAACGGTACCACGCGCCAGCCCACCCTGGACCAGCTGCAGCCCATACGCAACAACAACGACCCCCTCAATATCCAGGTGGGTAACCCGAACCTGAAGGTCGGATTCAATCACTCCTTCAATGCATGGTATAACAGCTTCAAGATCCTCAGCAGCCGGTACATCTATATGGGGGCCGGTTACAATATCCTGGAGCATTCCATCACAACCTATAATACGATTGACTCCTTCGGCAAGGTAACCTCCATGCCGGTCAACGTAAATGGCAATAACAACTGGTATTTGTACAGCGGCTGGCAGCTCGGCCAGGGCGACAAAAAACTGACCCATGGTATGGACCTCAATCTCAATGGAGGGCGTAACGTCACCTTCATCAATGGTCAGCAGAGCATCAATTCCTATGCATCCTTCGAGGTAGGCTACCGGATGGGCTATTCCGTGCAGGAGAAATATAATTTCAGCCTGAATCCCCAGCTCGGCCGGAGCATCTCGTCCTCCTCGTTGCGCAAGGATGTCAATAACAACTACTGGACCTATGGCGGCCAGGTGAATGGATTTCTGATGCTGCCCGGAAAGGTTGAGCTGAACTCTGACGTAAATTTCGACCTTCGCCAGAAGATCTCTGCATTTGACCGTAATACCAATATTATCGTCTGGAATGCCAGCCTGGGTAAGAAGGTCTTTAAGGACAAGTCCGGCAAGTTCATCTTTACGGCCAATGACCTGTTGAACCAGAACAAGGGATACAGCCGGATCATCAACAGCAACTTTGTCACGGACCAGCGCTACCAGCGCGTAGGTCAATATTTTATGCTCACATTCCAGTGGACATTCTCCCAGATGCCCGGAAAAAATTAATGTACATGAAAAAATATTTCCTGCTTGCCAGTTTCTGCCTGCCTGCCCTGCTGGGCCTGGGGCAGGCGCGCTTTTACAATACGGTGCGTATCCAGTATGAAAAGACGGTGGCCGTCAAGGCGCTCTATAAGGAAATTGCCTCGGACTGGTATGAACGGATCAAAGACCAGCTGCCCCAGTCTTCCCTCAGTTACTACGAATTTGTCGGGGATACGGCACACTCCCTTTACCGGCAAAGCAAGGAAACGCCCTACGATCCGAAGAGTTTTTACCGGCCCATCGGGGACAACAACGTCGTATACAACGACTACCGCAAAGGCATTACCATCAGCCAGAAACCGATCTTCGAAGAAACCTTCCTGCTGCAGGACAGCCTGCTGAATATCAAATGGAAACTTACCGGCGACACACGGATCATCGCCGGCTTTGAGTGCCGCAAAGCAGTCGGCATCCTGTTCGATACCGTAGCCGTATTCGCCTTCTATACCGATGAACTTACTGTCACCGGGGGACCGGAAGGCATTCAGGGATTGCCCGGCATGATTCTGGGAATGGGTATTCCCCGCCTGCACACGACCTGGTTTGCCACCCAGGTGCAGGTGGTGGATGTAAAGACCCAATCCCTGGCGCCTGCTACAAAGGGCAAGAAAGTGGACCGCCAGACCATGTTCAAATCCCTGGACAAGGTACTCAAGGACTGGGAGTACGGCAAGAAGCTCATCCTGGCGACCATGATCTGAACGCCGCCTATTTCAGCAGTTCCAGGACCAGGCTTTCCCCCCGTTTCAGGCTGAATCCCTCCATGTCCCGGATCTCCCCGGTAAGTACATTACGGAGCCGGTGAAAACCTTCGGCGCGTTCCGACAGGCGGCTCCAGTCCAGGATAGCATCCTGGCTACCTGTATTGGTGGCGACCAGGATCGTCTGCCGGTCGCAATAGCGGAAATACACGTACACGCCGTTTACGGGAAGGTACTGCATGAGTTTCCCGGAGGTCAGGGCCGGAGAGGATTTCCGGAACCGGGCGAGTGTGGAAATATAAGTCCAGGCCGCCTGCTCTTCACGACTGCGACCAGCCGGCTCGAACTTATTGACTGAATCCTCTTTCCAGCCGCCCGGAAAGTCACGGCGGACCTCCGCATCCGTGGGATTCTTGAAATTCTTCATCAGGATCTCGGTACCATAATAGAGTTGCGGGATACCCCGCATTGTCAACAGCCAGTTCATGGCCGTTTGAAACTTGCCGAAATCCTCCCCGATCACCGAATAGATCCGGTCCAGGTCATGATTATCCAGGAAGATGCAGTTTCGCATCGGGTCCGCGTAGACCAGGTCCAGCGCCAGGGAATGATAGAGCCGGTTGACACCCCCGGACCAGCTGAAAGGCTCCTTCAGCGCATCGATCATGGCGTCAGTAAGGGGAAAATCGAGCACGCCGGGGCAATTATGTTTGAAGGGAACCTCCATCCGGTTGCGGGTAAAATAAGCGCTGCTGATCCGGTCATGAACCAGGGTCTCCCCGAAGCAGGTCAGCCGGGGAAATTCAGCCAGCAGGGCGTTGTTGATCCGGTTCAGAAAGTCCGGATCACTGTAATAATAGGTATCCACCCGCCAGCCATCGATCCCGAATTCCTCGGTGGCCCAAATCGCATACTGGATCAGAAAGCGGGCCACATAGGGATTTTTCTGGTTCAGGTCGGGCATGAAGGGCGTAAACCAGCCGTCCAGGGTGGTTTTGCGGTCGATCTGCGCAGCATAGGGATCCAGCAGCGGTTCCTCCCGGTAACTGGTATTGGTATACCGGGGCCATTGGTTCACCCAGTCTTTCATGGGCAGGTCCCGGATAAACCAGTGGTCGGCCCCGACATGGTTGTATACGGCATCCTGGATGACCTTCAGCCCTTTCTGATGGGCCGCCTCAATCAGCCTGTGGTAGGCTTCATTGCCGCCCAGGCGCCGGTCCACATGGTACTGATCGGTGAACGCGTAGCCGTGGTAGGTGCTGCGGGAGGTGCCCCCCTCCACCGTACGGGCCATATCATTTTCCACCACCGGCGTCATCCAGATCGTGGTCACGCCCAGGTCCTTCAGGTAGTCCAGGTGGTCGCTCACCCCCTGCAGATCTCCTCCATGGCGGTCAAAGGGATTCCGGCGGCTGTGGGCCGTATCCCGCATGTCCGGAAAATAATCATTCCGCGGATCGCCGTTGGCAAACCGATCCGGCATCAGCAGGTATATGAAATCCCGGGAGGTCACGCCTTGTATACGGGATTTCCCATCCTCCCGGCTCTTTGGTTTCAGGGAATACGTAAGGGTCTGGTGGCCGGTGGATCCCCGGAGATCGATGTTCAGTTTGCCCGGGCGGGTTCCGGCAGCCAGTTGCAGGTCCAGGAAGAGGTAGTTTTTGTTTTCTACCCGGTTCACCTTTACCAGCCGGACTCCGGGGTAGTGCAGGGAGACCTGGGCGGAGCCGATATCGTTTCCGTGAAGGAGAATCTGCAGGGAAGGGTCATGCATGCCAACCCACCAATGCAGGGGATACGCCTGGACGGCCGGTTGCGACCTCCCGGCCAGGGCGAAGGACAGAAACAGAAAATAAATGGCGGCTCGTCTCATGGTGGTATTATGTTCCTAAACAGTGCGTTGTTCGATCATTTCCATTTCCGCGGTGAGCGATTCATCCGTGGCTTCTCCGGGTCTTTCCCGGATAAACAGGTAGCACACCAGGGCAGCCAGGATCATCAGGGCTCCGCCTGCTTCCACGGCAAGCAGGCGGTCATTATGCAGGACATTCTTCATCAGCCTGCCAAAACCCAGGGAAGCGATGATCTCCGGCAGGACGATAAAAAAATTGAATATCCCCATGTAGATCCCGACCTTTTCCTTGGGCAGTACCCCGCTGAGCATCGCATAGGGCATCGACAGGATACTGGCCCAGGCGATCCCCACCCCGGTCATACAGCCATAAAGCATATACTTGTTGCGGACCCAGCTCACGCTGATCAGTCCCAGCGCCCCGCAAAGCAGGCACAGCGAATGGGTTGCTTTCCGGCCCAGCCGGTCGGCCAGCGAAGGCAGCACCAGGGCAAACAGGAAGGTAATTACGCTGTAATAGGCCAGGGTAAGGCTTCCGAAATCCGCGCCCTGGGCATAAACCGGGTCACTGGCATCTTTTCCGCCAAAGACGTTCACGGCCACCGCCGTGGTGTAATAGAACCACATCAGGAACAGCCCGGGCCAGGTAAAAAACTGGACCAGGGCAATCACCCGCATCCGGGCCGGCATATGGCGCAGGGCGTCCAGGATTTCCCGGACAATAGGCAGCAAGCCGCCCTGCGCAGGCAGGCCAGCCTGTCCCGGTTGCTCGGTTGGCGGATATTCCCTGGTGGTAAATACGGTGAACAGTACGGCCGATAGAAAAAAGAAGGCCCCGATATAAAACGACCATTGCACATTATCCGGGATGTGGCCTTTTGCAGCAGTATTGTTCACATGAAGCAGGTTGCGCATGATCCAGGGCAGGGCGGAGGCAATGCTGCCACCCAACCCGATCATCAGGCTCTGCATAATAAAACCCCGGTTGACCTGGGATTCCGGCAACATATCGGTGACAAAGGCCCGGAATGGCTCCATGGCGACATTGCCGCAGGTGTCCAGGATCCAGAGTAAGCCGGCCGCCATCCACAGGGCACTGCTGTGCGGCATGAGGATCAGTGCCATCGAACTCAGCAGGGCCCCAACCAGGAAGTAGGGCCTTCTCCTTCCCCAGCGGGGATGCCAGGTGCGGTCGCTCAGGTAGCCGATGATGGGTTGCACCAGCAGGCCCGTAAGCGGGGCAGCCAGAAACAGCAGGGGCACCTGATCGGGATTGGCCCCCAGGTTCTCATAAATCCTTCCCATATTAGCGCGCTGAAGGTCCCATCCGAACTGAATGCCGAAAAAACCGACACTCATATTTACGATCTGGGACAGGGTAAGTCTGGGCTTCACCCCCGTAAAAGCAAAGGACATAGGCAAGCTTTAGTCAATTGAGCAAATTGGCAGTAAGATAGCAATATTCAGGTTTGAAACGATCAAAAAATCAAGGTCCGGCGGGTTAAAAAAATGAACGTTCCGCGACGGTCAGGCCGGCCCCGGGCAGGCCGGCGTGGCAGAACGAAAGGCATTCATCCGGTTTGCATTCTCGCACGGGGCATGGCAGCTTCCCTTCCCGGGCCGGCAGCAGCTTCTCCCCTCGCACCCCTGCACGATACAGAACCCTGTCGAAAAATCCAATCCCGGGTTTTTGTTACCGAAAGGCCGTCAGCCTCCGAATGAAGCGTGCCCGTCATCCTGCCGCGCTCAGCCATGGATGCCAACCGGGAAATCTGGTGCAATGGCGATATAGCACTCGTGGAACGTGGCTGCAGGCTGTATTCCCTAACGGGGAAGGCCCGGGCACGTATTAGTATCCCGGAACCCGGCCTGGCGGCAATTTGTTGTTTCCCTACGAATAAGAGGTGACAGGTACCAGCCCGGTCATCGCAGCCTGCGCTTATTTGCTTTTTTCAGATTCACCGGAATAAAAGGAAGGTAAATTCCAGTGAAACCATAGTGCCAGCAATCGCAGTCCCAAGCAGACAATAACGGCCAGAATGGAAACCGCTTCCTTTGGGTAATTCCAGTAATCCCCGCACACTACTATCGCTGCGCCCAGCATGGCGGCTGAGGCATAGATTTCCTTCCTTAATATGACCGGAATGCGATTGAGCAAAATATCACGAATGACTCCGCCGCCGACCGCGGTGACGACTCCCAGCAGGATGGCTACTTCGTAATTATGTCCCAGGGCGATGGCTTTGCGGGCACCCGTTACGGCAAATACCGACAAACCTAACGCATCAAACAGCAATACCGGCTGGTTCAGGATAGTCACCAGCGGATATACCCCCAGCGTAACAAAAGTTGCAGCCAGTACAGCAACGAGGTAATACCCATTGGTTAACCCGGCGGGAGGAACAACCCCTAAACAAAGGTCGCGGACAATGCCTCCGCCGCAGGCCACGGTGAAGGCCACTGAAAAAACACCGAATACATCCAGGTGTTTCTGTCTTGCCGCCACCGCACCGCTAAGAGCAAAAACAAACGTCCCAAGCAGATCCAGGATGGTATATATCGAACCGGCTGAATTCATTATTTAACGTGCGTTGAGCCAGACCGCGGCGGCCGTCACCATCGTCACAAATCCTGTTTTTAAGGTGGGATGCAGGACCGGGGCGAATTTGGGAGAGTGGTTGCTCGGGATCTTATTAATGGCTTTATTTTTCCTGGCTTCCAAAAAAACGTCCCTGTCAGTGCCTCCTACGAACCAAAAGACGTAGGGAACTTTCCATTCTCTGCCGAAAATGCTGAAATCCTCGCTGGCTGACCGGCGCGGCGTTTCATAGGACTGGTCGCCGAACTGGGCCCCGAAAGCCTCGGCAATCCTGGCCGTCGCCTGTTCATCATTCTCGGTAAGCGGATAGTAGCTGATTGTGGATATTTCGGGATCCTTTGGCGCGTTCGAGGCCATGCATTCGGCGCAGCAGACCCGCTTCACCGATTCCAGGATATGATGCCGGACCTCTTCATCAAAGGTCCGGATATTGAGCTTGAGCTCAGCGTCATCGGGAATGATATTTTCCTTTGTACCCGCCTGCAGGGAGCCTACCGTCAGCACGGCGCTGTCATTCGGATCAATTTCCCGGGATATAATTGTCTGGAGCCGTAAGGTGGTAGCGGCCGCCATGACAACCGGATCAATCGAAGTATGCGGTTGGGAGCCATGGGAACCGCGGCCGAAAAGTTTCACTTTCAGGCTGTCGCCACCGGCCAGTATGGCACCGCTTCGATGACCTACTGATCCGGCGATACCCACCATGACATGTTGCCCCAGAATAATATCCGGCTTGGGAAAACGGCTGATCATTCCGTCATCTATCATGGCCCTGGCGCCACGCCCCTCCTCTTCCCCAGGCTGAAATACGGCCAGCACGGTACCCGCCCATAATGCCTGGTGTTCAGCCAGGAGCCGGGCAGCTCCCATTAACCAGGTGACATGAAAATCATGACCGCAAACATGCGAGACGCCAACTTCTCTTCCCTCCGAGTCTTTGGCCTTAACCGTGCTGGCGTAAGGCAACCCGGTAGCTTCGGTAACCGGTAAGGCATCCATATCGGCGCGCAGCATCACGGTGGGTCCGGGGCCGTTATTGAGTACGCCTACTACCCCGGTCCCGCCAATACCCTCGGCAACTTCCCAGTGGTATTTCCGCAGGTAATCCGCCGCCAATTTCGCAGTACGCTTTTCCTCCATGGAAAGCTCCGGATGCTGATGAATGTCTTTGTAAATAGCCTCCATTTCAGGAAGCATGGACTCAAGGGCTCCATCCAGGTTGGCATTGAGCGCTTTGATTTGATGGATATTCATGATTCCTTCATTTACCCTGGCGCAATTAGTGCCTCCGGGCCCGGTGAATCGTTCCAATTAAATCTGACGGAGAAGGGTGAAGAATGACCATACTAAATGTACTACAATTTTTCCAGCACGGCCAGCGAAAATACAGGCCCGCGGATCGGCCGGACCTGCCCGGTCATCTCCCCTATGAACGAGTGCAAGACATCCTGTAAGAAGGTTCCTGCAAAACCGGGTAGGCAATCGCGAAGAAGGATTTCCGTTTGCAGGACTGCCCTTGAAAAGTTCCGGAAGCGCGGCCGGATCCGAGTTTTCGCCCGGTTGGCTGGTGCCGGGCTGGTCCCCGGCAGGTTTTCATCCTAAATCGTTACCAGTCAGCAGCCAGTTCATGGGCTTGGCTATCGATCAGGACAAACCCCTGCATCCCTGCCTGGCCTGAATCAACCGCAGGACCCGCGACCAGCTTATACAACTTCTATTCATTAGAAAGGGAGGTATGGCTACCTCCCTTCCTGGAATGGATTTAGGCTGGTCAGATCACAAAACCGTTGGGAATGACGGCCCCCTTCTTGACCACCACGATGCCGTCTTTTACGGTATACAGGGCATGATCGGTATTGGCGAGGTGGGACCCCCCGTTGATCCGCACGTCATCGCCGACGCGGCAGTTTTTGTCAATGATGGCATTCCGGATATAGCACCGGTCGCCGATCCCTAGGAGCGGGATGCCGATTTTATGCGCGCCCTTGATGTCCTCCAGTGTTTCGAAATAATCATTACCCATCAGGTAGCTGCTGACCACCGTGGTGCCATGCCCGATGCGGGAACGGATCCCGACCACACTGTGCTCGAGACGGGATGCGCTGATGATCGATCCCTCCGCCACGATCGTCTTTTCCATGGTCGTGCCGCTGATTTTGGCCGGGGGGAGCATGCGCGCCCGGGTATAAATGGCATTTTCGTTATCGAAAAGATTGAATTCGGGGAGGTCTTCGGTAAGACCCAGGTTGGCCTCGAAAAAGGAGTAGATATTCCCGATATCCGTCCAGTACCCCTCGTACTGGTAACTGGCCACCTTGTGGTGGTCGATGGACTGGGGAATGATTTCCTTGCCGAAATCAGTAGCCTCCTTCTTTTCCGACAGGAGCAGGTCGATCATGAACTGCCGGTTAAACAGGTAAATCCCCATGGAGGCCAGGTAAATCCTTCCCTTGCGCGCCATCTCCTCCCCGGTATCACTGACCCAGTCCTGAAGCAACTCCTGCTTGGGTTTTTCTATAAAGGACGTAATGAAACCGTCCTCGTTCTTTTTCAGGATACCAAATTCAGAGGCTTCCCTGCCTGCCACGGGTATGGTGGCTATGGAAACATCCGCACCGCTGGCCTTGTGCTTTTCCAGCATGTCTTCAAAATCCATCTGGTACAACTGGTCACCCGAAAGAATCAGAATGTATTCGCTCGGGAACTGGGCAATATGCCGCAATCCCTGGCGTACCGCGTCGGCAGTACCCTGGTACCAGGTCGGGTTGTCCGGGGTCTGCTCCGCGGCCAGGATGTCTACAAAGGCCGAACTGAAGGCACTGAAGTGATAGGTATTCTTTATATGCCGGTTCAGGGAAGCCGAGTTGAACTGGGTCAGCACAAACATCCGGCCGATCCCGGAATTCAGGCAGTTGGAAATGGGAATGTCCACGAGGCGGTATTTGCCGGCGATGGGCACTGCGGGCTTGGACCGGCTGGCAGTCAGCGGATACAGTCTTGTCCCGGCACCTCCGCCCAGGATGACGGCTAACACTTCTTTTGCGATAAACGACATATTAGAAGGATTTTATTAAAGATAGGAGTTTTAACTCATCGCAGGGACTGGTATAAATCAAGATACTGCTGGGCCGCCGAATCCCAGGAATGATCAATGCCCATAATGTGGCCCCGCATCCAGGTCCATAGCTCTTTGCGGTGGGTGTACAGGTCGATCGCCCGGCCAACTGAGTAGGTGATATCCCAGACACTGGCCTGGTCAAAGCGGATTCCGAAACCCTGCCAGTCCCCGAAATCCACCACCGTATCCCGTAACCCCCCGGTATTCCGCACCATGGGGACGGTCCCGTAGCGCAGGGCGTACAACTGGTTGAGCCCGCAGGGCTCTACCCGGCTGGGCATCAGCAGAAAATCCGCCCCGGCGTACATCAGGTGGCTGAGGGGTTCGCTGTACCCGATATAGGTGTTCAGGTACCCGGCAAACTGGTGGTAGAGCCCCTGGAGGGCCCCCTCCACGGCGGGCTCCCCCGAGCCAAGGATCAGGAAACTGCAATTGCCATGATGCTGGTAGATCGAGGTCCGGATGGCCTCCGGCAAGACATCCGCCGCCTTTTCCCCTACCAGGCGTCCGATAAATACAATCAGGGGTTTTTCCGGATCGAGTTGAAACCGGTCACATAATTCCTTTTTATTGGCCGCTTTGCCCGCTTCCAGGTCCTCCGCTGAATAATTGCTTACGAGGTAAGGATCCGTGGCCGGGTTCCAGACCTCGGTGTCGATCCCGTTGAGGATGCCCACGCACTTGCCTTTTTCGTATTCAAAAAGGCTTTCCAGGCCATTGGACATGTACTTGAGCTCATCGAGATAACTCCAGGAAACCGTGGTCACGCGCCACGCACATTTGACCGCTGCGGCCAGCGGGTTAAGTGCCCCGTTCCAGTCCAGGGAACCCCATTTCCAGTTGTCCCAGGCGGGGAGTAAATAACTCTTATCCCAGCCCATGGCGCCCTGGTACTGGGCGTTGTGGATGGTGCAGACGGTGGGTATGTCGGCCAGGTGGTTAAAAACGAAGCAGTGTTTCATCATAAAGGGGATAAGCCCGGTATGATGATCATGCACGTGGACCAGGTCAGGCTGGTGCTTCCATTTGCTTAGCCAGTCCACCACGGCAATCTGGAAGGATAGGAACCGTTCGGTATCATCATCGTACCCGTAGATCTTTTCGCGGTCCAGCAGCCCGTTAATGTCCACGAGAAACAGGTCGAATCCCAGTTTATTGGTCTTTTCCCGGATCACGCTGTAATGAAACCAGTGGGATCCCAGGTTCTGCCCCCCCTCATGGACGAGTTCCCATTCATTTTCGTACAGGAACTTGGTCCGGTACATGGGCATGATCACTTTGGCAAAATGACCCAGTTTGTTCTGATACTTTGGCAAAGCGCCCACTACATCGCCCAAACCTCCCGCCTTGGCTACCGGATAACACTCCGCTGAAACATGAATTATTTCCATCTGGGAAAAGAAATTGCGTTTGCAAGTTTACCACTGAAATTAAGGGCTTTTTTCCGAAAGCTCAATCAGGCACTGGAATTTTTGTAACGATTTCCGCCGAATTGAAAATTTGTCTTACTTTCAGCAGTCATAAACCAACAATTGATTGCTATGGACCATCAAAAGGACCTATCCCTGGACCTTACCCTCAAACAGCCCACTAACTACGGCGCCCTCAGTACCCTGGTTATCGTATTTTTTTTCTGGGGATTTATTGCCGCCTCCAACAGCATCTTTATCCCGTTTTGCCGTACCCATTTTAACCTGACCCAGTTCCAGTCGCAACTGATCGGATCGGCCTTCTACGGTGCCTATTTCATCGGTTCGCTGATCCTCTACCTTGTATCCAGCCTGGTAGGCTATGATATCCTCAATAAGATCGGGTACAAAAAAGGCATTATATACGGTTTGCTGATTTCCGTCGTCGGGGCCCTGGCTATTATTCCTTCAGCCAATGCCAACTCTTTCACCCTGATTCTGGTATCCTTCTTTATCGTCGCCCTGGGATTTTCCCTCCAGCAAACCGCTGCCCAACCCTTTGCCATAGCGCTTGGCGATCCGGCAACCGGGTCCCATCGTCTGAACCTGGCAGGTGGCGTCAATTCCTTTGGAACCACGCTGGGCCCGATCATCGTCAGTTTTTTCCTGTTCGGAACCGTGGGCGGAGAACACAAAGAAGTGACCGTTACCAATATCAATAACCTGTACCTGATCGTCGCTTCAGTATTTGCCGCCGTGGCCTTGTTTTTTGCCTTTTCCAAACTGCCGGCCGGCAAGGATGACGCCAAGTTCGAAGGATCCTCGAAAGCGGCGCTTTCCCTGATCATCATGACCGTGGTGATCGGCATCCTGATCACCGTGGGTCAGCTTACCGAAATGGGTAAACTGCCCCTGCTGATCATTGCCATGCTGGCCATTGTCACGTTGCTGTTTTATTCCAACGCCAGCGCCGTACGGAACCATGCCGGATGGGGCGCCATGAAATACCCCCAGCTGATCTACGGCATGCTGGGGATCTTTGTTTACGTGGGCGTGGAAGTCACTATCGATAATAATTTCGGCGCACTGCTCAAGACCCCCGGTTACATCACCGAATCGGGACTGCTGGACAGTCAGATCTCCAAATATGTATCCCTGTACTGGGGCAGCCTCATGATCGGCCGGTGGACCGGCGCAATCAGCGTATTTGACCTGTCAAAGCGCGGTAAGATGATCGCCACCATTTTGGTTCCCTATGTCGCCTTCGCCATCATCATGGCCGTTAACCACCTCTACGGTAATGATATCCGCGACCTGCTGCCCTACGCCGGTGTTATTGCGGTGGCCATCATCGCGTTCTTTTTCGGGCAGGAAAAGCCGGTAAAAACCTTGCTGACTCTGGCGCTGCTCGCCTCCTTCTCCATTCTTTTCGGCGTCTTCACCAAAGGCATCGTTTCGGTCTATGCGATCATGGCAGGCGGACTGTGCTGCTCCATCATGTGGCCCTGTATCTTTTCGCTGGGGGTAGCCGGCCTGGGTAAATACACCAGTCAGGGGTCCGCCTTCCTGATCATGATGATCCTGGGTGGAGCCGTTATACCGCCTTTCCAGGGAGCCCTGGGCGATACGCCTTCCATCGGCATGCACTATTCCTACCTGGTTGCCGCAGCCTGCTTCGCCTTCCTGGCTTTCCTGGCGTTGAAATTGCGCAGTGTCCTGCAGTCACAGGGCCTTGACTTCGACCAGCAGATCGGCGGAGGGCACTAAAAGGATTTCATTCGTACATTTACCGTCCCGCCCCGCCCCGTGCAGGCGGGACGTTTTGTTAAAATCAAAACAATTAGGCGATGTCTACTACACCTGCAGGAGCTCTGGAACAACTAGTGATTGGCATTGATATCGGAGGAACCGGCACAAAATTCGGCATTGTTGACCGGGACGGGAACGTGCTGTTTTCCGGCGACATATCCACCAAGAAGCACGCGACCGTGGAAACGTTCATAGAGGAACTTTACCAGGCATTGGGCCAGCTCATCGAGAAGGCGGGCGGAACCGGCCGGATCAAGGGAATCGGGGTAGGCGCTCCCAACGGGAATTTTTATACCGGGACTATCGAATACGCGCCCAATCTCCCCTGGAAAGGCATTATCCCGCTGGCCAAACTGATCGAGGACAAATTCAAGCTGCCCGTGTCACTCACCAATGACGCCAATGCGGCGGCGATCGGTGAAATGATGTACGGTGCCGCCAAGGGCATGCGGGATTTCATCATGATCACCCTGGGCACCGGCGTGGGCAGCGGGATTGTGGCCAACGGGCACCTGATCTACGGCCATGACGGGTTTGCCGGCGAACTGGGCCACACCATCGTGATACCGGATGGCCGCCTGCACCCGGGAACCGGCAAACACGGCTCCCTGGAAAGCTATGCTTCCGCCACCGGGGTAACCTATACCGCCCTGGAGATGATGGATACCAGCCAGGAGGATAGCCTGCTGCGACAATTTCCGCGGGAGCAGATCGATTCCAAGAAAGTGTATGAGGCAGCGGTAACGGGAGACCAGCTGGCCAAGCGGGTATTCGAATTCACCGGCAAGATTCTGGGGCTGGCGCTGGCCAACGCCGTCATGTTCTCCAGTCCCGAAGCGATTATCCTATTTGGCGGCCTGACCAAGGCAGGCGACCTGATTCTGAAACCAACGCGGGAACACATGGAGGCCAACCTCATCCAGGTTTTCCAGAACAAGGTCAAGATTCTCATCAGTCATTTACGGGAATCCGATGCTGCCATTCTGGGCGCCAGCGCCCTGGCATGGGACTGAGGTCCAGCCAGGAGCCGGTTTGCGGCAGCCATTCAGATTTCCCTGCTTGCAATAAAAGGGGCAATACGCCAGGGCAGGCAGCCCTGCGCGACATGGTGCTCAGCGGATCAGGGTGACCGTACCCCGCTGCTGATACTGGTTCCCCACCACATCAATGGCCTTTAGCACCCAGACATAGGTGCCTGACGGCTGGGGTGTTCCCTGCAGGGTGCCGTCCCACCCGGCTCCGGGGTCCTGGGTCCGGTACACCACCTGCCCCCACCGGTTATACACCACAAAATATTCCAGCTGCCGGATCGCTATCAGGTAAGGGCGCAACAGGTCATTGCGGCCATCGCCATTCGGCGTGAACCCGGAAGGAACATACACGCCGGATCCCTTAAAGACCACTACCGTCATGGAATCCCGGGCCTGGCATCCTTCCCCGGTGGTCACCTGCAGTGTATAAGTCTGGTCATCCTGCAACTGCCCGGTGGGATCTGCCTGACCCGGGTTATTCAGGCCGGTACCGGGTATCCAGTCCCAGGCTACCGGGGCGCTACCGGCCTGGTCCACCGTGCCGTGTAACTGGAAGGGTGTATTCTTCACTACGATCGTATCCCGCCCCGCGTTAACATGAACCTGGTTGATGAATACCGGCTTGCTTACCGCTTCGGACTGGCAGCCGTTGGTCGCCGTGGCAACCAGCACCGGGCTCTTGATGCCGGTTGAGGGGAAAGTCGGAGAAACCTGCTGCCCCAGCGCCATGCCGCCTCCATCCCATTGCCAGGTCCACTGGCTGATGGTAGTCTGCTGGTCCTTCTGCTGACCGGCCAATAACAACGGTTCATTGATGCAGCCGTTGACAGGCTGAAAATCCACCACGGGAACCGGACGCAACCTAAAGGACCGGGTGGCTGTATCGGAGAGGCAGCCCAGGTCCGTAGCTACCTGCAACTGCAGGGTGTGCGGTCCCGCTGGCAGGCCGGTCAGCGAGGGGGAAGCTGCCTGTGATACGCTCGTTCCATCCAGTACCCATTGCCAGGTATTGACCTGGCCCACCTGTACGGTGGAAAGATCCTGGATACCGGGTGGCTTTCCGGCACAGGTATCTGATACCAAGAAGGCCGGAACCGGTTTATCGCCAATGCGCACGGTCTTGAAAAGCGTATCGCTCTGGCAACCATCCAGGCCCGTGATGGCCAGTTTGACCTGGTAAACATCCGGCCGGGGATACAGGTGAGCCGGGGGATTGGGAAGGGTACTGGTGGTCCCATCCCCAAAATCCCAGAAATAACTTTTGATAGGGGCAAAGGATTGGGACTGATTCAGGAAATGCAGTGGTTGGCCGTAGCAGACGCCTTCTGCAGGTGTGCCGGTGGTGAACAGCGGGTTCAGGGCCGTACAGAACCGCTGAAGGTTGAAGGCTCCGCCGGTTGCCGCACTGAACCCCCAGTAAACCAGGGGATCATTGTGAAAGATCGTAGTAACCAGATCCACCTGCGATTGCACCCGCAAGGAGCCGTCAAAATAGGCCTTCAGGGTGAAGGTCGCCGGGTCCCAGCTAATGCGGAACAGATGCCACTGGCAGTCCTCAATATTATCACTGACCGGGGAGGCCGGCACGGGACCGGCGAGGTCGTTTCCGTGAGCCACCACGCCATTGGCCTGGATACTGATATGATCGTAGGGAGGATCATTCAGGTTGAGGTTCTGCCAGGTGTCCAGGGAAATCCCAATTGAAGGAGACACCCCCTGGAAGCCCATTCCCTCCCCCGCCGTACCGATACTGGTACTGATCGGCTGCAGCATGAATACGATCCCGTCGGCACCGTTCTGATCCAGGCAACCCAGAAATACGTTGAATACATAATCAAAGGGTTGGGTCAGATCGATCTTGGAGGCATTCCAGACGCTTCCGTTTTCGGCCACGACGGGTTGGGTAAGCGTATAGCAGTTGCAGCTGTTTTGCGTGGCAAAGCCATTGAGAATATACGTGTTGGTCTGTGAACCTGCCTCCTGGCCAATCAATATAGCAAGCCAAAACGGCAGTAGTGTGCGGATTGCTCGGATCATGCTGGGATAAAAATACAAGATACAAAAGCTCCGTTGAATCGGGAGCCGTTTTCCCCAGGTGATAGGCCTGCGACCAAGCCAGGCAGCCAAAGGGCCGGCCAAAAAAAACCTGGCGCAGGCTGCGCCAGGGAAAGGGTATTGGGTAGCCGATTAGGGCCTTAGGGATGGCGGCGGCGCCAACCTGAACTCCGCCTGATTCTTACTTCCCGGTTACCGCGACGCTCCTGCACCGTGGTGGTCCGGCGGGAGTACCGGTTGCCCCGGGGGCCGGTTACGGTGGTCGTCCGGCTGGTCACGCGGTAATGATCCACCGGTCCCTGGTACCTCGTGCGAACAGTTACCGAACTGACCCGGACGGGGGTATATAAGCGGTGAGCCACTACTTCGCGCCGTACATCCACGAATACGCAGGTCCTGTGGTAGGGAACCACCCAGGGATGGAAAACCCGCCAGGCGTAGGGATGCCAGGGCCTCCACCAAACGGGGTAATAGCGCCAGTGCCAGGGAGAAATCCAGAGGGTATAGGCGGGGGCATATACAAACCGAACCACCGGCCACAACCACACATTGACGATGATACCCTCGCGGGATTCTTCCGGGAGGGAAGCCCGGGCGTCAGGGCCGTTACGGCCGGGGATCCTGTCCATAAATGCCCCGTCACCGGATCCCTCGTCGCCGGAAGGCTCCACAATAGTTTCCCTGCCATAAATATCGGCATCCCCGATGATCTGCAATTCCGCCGCGGCATCGCCGGTCTTTTCCAGCTCTATCACGGCAATGTCCTGGCTTTCCGATTCGGTGACCGGCACTTGCAGGATAAAATCGTGTGCCTGGCCATCGGCCTTTTCGACCACCCGGACATAATCGATCTGGCCGTCCCCATTCAGGTCCAGGTTATTGACATGGTTGTTCTCCGTATTGAGCATTTTTTCAAATTCCTCGGGGGAACCGGCCCGCCGGAACATGGCCAGGGCGCCCTCCAGGCTGAAATGGTCGCCCGGTAAGCCTGTGGAATCGTACTGGGCAAAGGTGGGTGCGCCGGAAAGAAAGAATAAAAGAACCGTTGATAAGGGAAGCCATTTTTTCATAATACACTAGTTTTCCATAAGACAGGAAAAATTTCATCGGGTTTAATGCGAACGCGACACAGCCTGAAAGCCCGCAGGCCGATAGCGCGTCCTGTAAGAAGGTCATGCCAGGCAGGAAATAGGGCTAGGGAAATACCACCGGAAGGTAGCCGGGTAACCTGCCGATAAAAACATTCAACTAATGCAGGAGTCGTAATACTACGATTACCCTTATCCGCTTCAGTAGATGATTACCGGCCCTCTTGCCTGAAGTCAATAAAACAAATATTAGCCCCTGATAATCAACAGAAAGGGACCGATTGTGCTCCCGAATCCAACCGCGGCATGAGCTTTGCCATCCGATGGTATTGCCTCCAACTTTACGGACACCACGGGTGGCGGCTACCTGGTCCGGGTTGTACCGGCCGGCAGTTACCAGCTCGGTTTTCTGCCGGGCGATACCAGTTTCAAACCGGCCACGGCCACAGCGACCGTGACACTGGGATCCGTCACCGTGGTGGACACCGTCCGTCTACAGAAATAATCAATTTAGCGGCTAACCTTTCGTGGAACATACCCGGACAACCCCTTTCAGAAGGGGTTGTCTGTTGTTGAGGCATGCCGCGCGGTGTTGAACCACGATGTGTCCGGTCTGATAGGACTCCGGCCTCATCCGAACGGGGTCCTTCGAAGGGCCTCGCGCGGGGTCACTTGACGGCAGCTTTCCGGGCGAACTCGGTTGCGAATTTCCGGACGGCTTCCCAATCGGTATATTCATAATCCTGGGAAGTTTCAGTGGGATGCCCCTCCCGCCTGGCAATAAGTTTCATCAGGAGCCGTTTGAAAAAGTCATACTCCGTGTACCGCAGGGCACCTGCCACTTGGGTCGTCATCAGCGGGCGCCAGCCCGTATCCTGCAGAAAATCTTCCATGATCTTTTCGGCCTCCCGCTGTTCCCTGGGTAGCCCCGAGGCAACCGCTAGGCAAACCGAAAAGAACGCGCCAGGCAATTGGTTGAGTCTGACTACCTGGTCCTTGATGTAGTGCTGAAGGGCTGACTGGTATTTATGCATGTGCAGGGAACCGCCGATCAGAACCGCATCGAAGCCGACCACACCAGGCGGCTCATCCGCTGCATCCGATATCGTCACCTGGTGACCGGATTCCTGCAAGGCGTTTTGCATATACCTGGCAATCTTCCGAGTCTGCCCTTCCGTAGTGCCATACACAATCAGGATCTTCATGCTTTTTTTCCAAAGCAAGCAATACCCGGAAATAAGGTCCATGATCCGTGTCAGCACGGGAGATGGGATTGGTCATGATATCGACCGCTTTACAGGTCACATGGTTCCCAGGGCAAGGTCAAAGCGCAACAGGGAATCAATTGTGACGTGCAGGCGGAATCCGGGGGTAAGCCAAAGATATCCGGCAAGCGGGATGAGATTAAAAAAACGTAGTACCTTCCCGTTCTCTCCGCTTCCCTTCCAAACCCGACATTCCATTTATCATTAAACTGTTATTTGTATGAAAAAAATTCAATTACTGTTGCCTGCGTTGGTATTACTTTCCTTTACGGGCACCAAAAATCCCATCACGGACCAGGAAAGAAAGACCGCTATCGATTTATTATCCCAGACCGAACAGGGCGTCCTGGATGCCGTAAAAGGACTGAGTGACGCGCAGCTAAACTTCAAGGCGGCTCCGGATCGCTGGAGCGTGGAGGACAATGCCAAACACATCGCCGAATCCGAGATGTCCTTGTGGCAGATGGTGGAAAATCAACTGAAGCAGCCTGCTAACCCGGAAAAACGAAGTGATATCAAAGTAACGGACGATCAGGTTGTCCAGATGGTGGAAAACAGAACCCGCAAGGTGAAGACCTTGCCTAACCTGGAACCGCAGAATACCCCGTTCAAGACCCTGGATGAAGCGCTGCAGTCGTTCCGGGAGAACCGGGAAAAACTGATCAATTATGTGAAAACAACCGATGATGACCTCCGGGGCCATGTGCTCACCCTGCCATACGGCAGCTTTGACGCCTACCAGATGATCCTGTTTATCGCGGCCCACAGCAACCGGCACACCCAGCAGATCGGCGAAGTCAAGGCCGATCCCGGCTTCCCCAAGAACTAACGGGCTTCTTTCGAATTCAGGCCTCCCTGACCGGGAGGCTTTTTCTTTTTGAGGTCATGCCGCGCAGCCCTCCCCGGATACCCTCACGGACAGATGCCCGGCCGAACAGGATGGCCGGCATCAAGCCTGCGACCAAAAAAGTCAGTATCCTTCCGCAGCGTCCCAGGGAGTCCAGCCGCTCGCCTATCCAGTCCGCAGGCCGGCAGGGTATTGGGGCAAAGGGCATGAATCCAACTGTCGGCCCGCAGCCGGTGCGGATCGGTGATGGCCGGCGGACCAGCCAGGCGGAACAGGCCCATGGGGCTGGTGGTGCCTGCCAGCCGCCCGTTAACCCGCTCATAACCGGTAGTCCTTGACCATTGCGCGAAATCCGTAAAGCCATCCTGGGCGAACCCACCGCTTTTTCTCAGCCAGAGATTTCCGAGAAAACGATCGCTGTGGCTACTGTCTACGCCGAAATACAGGGTTGACTGATCGCCCGCCACAAAGACATTATTATAAAAATAAAACCGGCGATGCTGGCTGAGGGGCGAAAAACTGAAGGCATATTTCCGGTCGTTAAAGAACAGGTTCTGGTAGGCATAGAAATCCGTGAACGTGGAATCCCCGTTCCATCCATTCCAGATGTACATGCCGGCAGCCTGGTCAGTCACCTGGCCATCATTATAACTGATACAATATCTCACCTGATTATTATACCAGGGGCTGGCACTGTAATACTGGAATATGCCATAGCCGCTGCCCTGGTTTTCATAGGAGAGGCAATACTGGATGACGGAATTGGTGACGCCGCCGTCCAGGTCGAATCCGCCTCCGTCCGCAGCCCCTGCAGCCGTTTTATTCCGGAAGGATATGCAATACTGGATGGTGACCGAGTCGGCTTCATAGGCCCAGATGCCTACCGGGCCGTTCCCGACTCGGGGCATATCCCAGCCGTTATTCGTGGCGCTGCAGTATTCGATCAGTACGTGCCGGCAATTGCCCACCAGGATCCCGTTCCCGCTATGGTTCTGCAGGTTGGTAGGGTCCCCGGGATTATTGTCCGCCCGGCAATCGCGCAGGTGGATATCCCGGGAGCTCCGCTGCTGGTAATCACCTTCCACCAGGATTCCGACCGCTCCGTTGTCATGGGCGAATAGACTGTCAATTTCCAGCCGCTGGGAATTGTAGATCATCAGGCCCGCTTTCTGGAAGCCGGAGATATCCAGCCTGGAAAGCCGCATATCGCGGCAGTTTTCCAGCCGTACGCCGTCGGAATGATTCCCGGTTTTCCGGCCCGATCCGAGAAAGGAAAGGTTGATCACCTGCACGTGCCGGCAGTTCACCAGTTTCAGCGCTAACCCGTCTCCGCCGCGCAGCAGGGCGCGGCCCGGTCCTCTTCCGGCCAGCACCACGGGGTGCGCGGCCGTACCGGAAACATCCTGCAGGGTCAGTGGTCCCGCCAGGGTATCCCCGCCCTGAAAATACACGGTGTCCCCGGGGCCGAGCGGCACCCGGAGCAACTGCGTGACGGTCCAGGGATGGGACGGGGATCCATTGCCACCCCCTAACGGGGAGGATGCCACGAAATAGGCATGCTGCCCCCGGGAGGGTCTGCCTGCCAGCACCACCAGCACGGTTAAAAGAATCGTACGAAATCGCATGCGGTATTAAATAGTTTCGGTCCGTCCCGCGGAAATACCGGGAGATCCCGGCAGGAAAATTACTCAAAAAAGCTCCGGTTTGTGCCGTATAAAATCTAACTTTCCCAAAACACATCACACTATGCCAGCAGACAGCCTGCGCGTCAACAGCCGGGGTAAGGAGCAGCAAACCTACGACGCGATTGTAATCGGCTCCGGAATCAGCGGCGGCTGGGCCGCCAAGGAACTTTGCGAGCTGGGTCTCAAAACCCTGGTTCTGGAACGAGGCAGGCAGGTGGAGCATATCAAGGATTATCCGACCGCCACACTTCATCCCTGGGAGTTTCGCCACCGGGGCCGCCTTCCGCGGGCCATCCAGGAGGAAAATCCCGTGATCAGCAAGTGCTACGCCTTTGACGAAACGGCCCAGCATTTTTTTGTCAAGGACAAAGAACATCCCTATATACAGGAAAAACCCTTTGACTGGATCCGGGGCTACCAGGTAGGCGGTAAGTCCCTCATGTGGGCCCGGGAAACCCAGCGATGGAGTCCCTTCGAGTTCGAAGCGCCTGCCCGGGACGGCTTTGCCGTGGACTGGCCCATCCGTTATGAAGACCTGGCTCCCTGGTATTCCCATGTGGAACGGTTTGTGGGTATCAGCGGGAACCGGGACGGCATAGTTAACCTTCCGGACGGGGAGTTTCTGCCGCCCTGGGAATTTAATTGCGCCGAAAAATTGATGCAGCAACGGGTGAATGCCCACTACCGGGACCGCCGTATGCTGATGGGGCGCTGCGCCAACCTGACCAAGGCCGGGGAACTCCAGCTTCAGCAGGGAAGGAGCAGCTGCCAGGCACGCAACCTCTGCCAGCGGGGTTGTCCGTACGGGGGGTATTTCAGCTCCAACTCCTCTACCCTTCCCTGGGCGGCCCGGACCGGCAACCTGACCCTGAGGCCGGACTCGGTGGTCCATTCCATTCTCTATGATGAGCAGAAAGGACGGGCCTCGGGCGTCCGGGTGATCGACGCCCACACCCACCAGGCCACCGAATTTTTTGCCCGGATCATCTTTGTCAACGCCGCCTGCCTCAACAGCAACCTCATCCTGCTGAACTCCACCTCGCGGCGTTTCCCAGGCGGCCTGGGCAATGACAGCGGCGTTTTGGGCCGGTACATGGCCTTTCAGAACTACCGGGGTTCCCTAAGCGCATCCTTTGACGGCCCCGAAGACTCCTATTATTACGGACGCAGGCCGGTGTCCCCGCTGATGCCGAGTTTCCGGAATGTATACCGCCAGGAAACCGATTTCCTGCGGGGCTACCTGGTATTCTGGGGCGCCTACCGCAATACCGGCGACAGCCGGGTACAAGAGGGGATCGGTGCGGATTTCAAGGCGGCCATGAGCGAAGCCGGGGATTGGGGGGTGTACATGTCCATGCAGGGGGAGGTCATCCCAAAATTTGAAAACCATGTCCGGCTCAGCTCAGATCACCTGGATCCCTGGGGCATCCCGCAGCTGATCACCGCCGTAGGCTATGATGACAACGACGAAAAGATGCTGCAGGACTTTCTGACCCAGGGAGCGGAAATCCTCGATCAGGCAGGATGCCGGCAAATCCAGACCTTCGATAGCGGGCAGGCTCCCGGACTGGACATTCACGAGATGGGAGGAGCCCGGATGGGCAAAGACCCAAGGACTTCCATCCTGAACCGGTGGAACCAGGTGCATGCCTGCCCCAACGTATTCGTCACAGATGGAGCCTGCATGACCTCGGTAGGTAACCAGAACCCCTCGCTTACTTTTATGGCCCTGACGGCCCGTGCCGCCAATCATGCTGCGGAAGAGTTGAAAAAAGGCAACCTCTAGCAGGAGGATCTCGGATCAGGCAGGCGGGAAATATCGCAATTGGCACACCTGTTTTAACCACTCATACAGGGATTATACCCATTCATAGTACTATGTATAACAAGGAACATACCTATGCCATTATCTTTGACTTTCAACTTAATTAAACCTTAAAGAAATGAAGAAAGTACTTTTTATCGGACTTACGGTCCTGCTGACCAGCCTGGGCGCCGTGGCCCAATGTGGCGGAAAGGCCCTCATTCTGACCGGATCCAAGGCAGAATTCCTGGATGAAAGAGGCAATGTCCAGCATACCGATGACTCCAAGGTAGTCTGCCGGCTGGATACCCAAAAGGTGGAGTTTGAACACAATGACCAGCCGGATGAGACGATTTCCGGTGCAGTGGAAAAGTTATCCTGCCAATGGACCACACCTTTCCGGGACGGAAAGACAACATTCACCTCCCAGCTTACGGACAAAAGCGGGGATCCCCGGGATGCCCAGGTCCTCATCGAAGGCAAAGACGGTAAACTGACCATTCTGCTGGACCTGACTGCACCCGATGGACGGAAAATGAAAATCCGGGTGTACGTGGACAGTTACGAAGAAAAAAACTGACCCTTCCCTGCTTCAGCCGGGGAGGCCGGGAGCCGGATGACACGACCGTTGCCATCCGGTTTTTTCTTTTAGCTGTCCAGGCAACCAGGTCCTGAATAGATTCCGGACCCCGGCAGCCCGACGCGACCGCTACGCGAGTCGGGCGGACTGCCAGGCTGAAGCCGGCTTCGAGCCTTTACCGGAGTAATGCCTGCAGTTGCTGAAAGGCGGAGATGAAAAGCTTGTATTTGTTATCCGTCTGCGGCCAGGCAATCGTCTGGTGCAAAAACAGATCGCGGAGCAGGGCCTGCGCCCGCTGGCAGTCAGTCTCGGAGTAAAAATATCCTTTCCATGCGGCGGGCAGGTCCTGAAATTGCTTCACGGCAAACCCATTCCCGTAAATCTTGATCGGCGATGGCGTACTGCGTACATCAATGCTGCTGATCCCATTGTCCAGCGCCCACCGGAAATAGGCTTCGAAAAACCGGCAATGGTTGCGCAGCCGGGCGCGCAGGGCCGCGTCATCCTCATGTGCCAAGGGAGGCAGACGCCATTGGTTGTTCTCCGCCAAAAAGGGATCTTCCCGGGGTTCCGCCGTCCTGTTTGGCCTGCTTTCAAAATCCAGGAGGGCCCCGGAAGAAGTTTCCAGCTTCATCCGGTCCCGACCAAGATAGCGTACGGGAAAAAGTTCCTGGCTACCCATGCCACTGAGTAAGACCAGCCTGTTCCTATCAATCCGCCAGGTTCCGGTATCAAACCGGCCGAAATCCCGGGTATAGGTACCATTGGCGCGCAGGTAGAGAAAACTGGTGGGTGACAGCCCTCCCGGGCCTGCACTGTCACTTTCCGAGGCGTAGGTAAAAAACCAGAGTCGGGCCGGGCTGGAAGGCACCAGCAGGCATCCGCCTGCCGCAAGAGCAAGCGCCAGTGCCAGAAGGCAGCAGCCGGTAACCCACTGAATTTTTCGCATGCGGCAACCAGTTTAGTATACAATGATACGGCAGGTAGTCAGATGTTCATGGCTGTAAATCACCTGAACCGCGAAACGAAACTAACATCCATTCGTGACTGGGTAACCGGCTGATTCGTGTTTCTCCAAGACAATCAAAACAAAACCTTATTTTTGGTGGCTTTTTTAAAGATGGAATTAAAAATTTCAACGATTCTTGGCCCTGTCAAAGATTTTTTTTAACAAAAATTGAGGTTTATTATAATTAATGGAAAAGAAAGTAACCAAGATTGGCGTACTTACCTCTGGCGGTGATTCACCGGGCATGAATGCCGCCATCCGGGCTGTGGTACGCACCGGTTTATATTATGGTCTGGAGGTGTATGGCATTATGCGTGGTTATCAGGGACTTATTGAAGACGACTTGTATCAGATGGAGAGCCGTTCAGTGGCCAATATCATCCAGCGCGGCGGTACCATTCTGAAAACGGCCCGCTGTAAGGAGTTCTATGAATATGAAGGACGGAAAAAGGCCTACCAGACCCTTAAAAAAAGAGGCATCAACGGCCTGGTGATTATCGGGGGCGACGGCTCTTTCCGCGGTGCCGGCAAACTGAGCCAGGAATTCGATATCCCCTGCATCGGGCTAGCCGGTACCATCGATAAGGACATTGCCGGCACCGATTTTACCATTGGTTTCGATACCGCTGTCAACACGGCAGTACAGGCCATAGATAAGATCCGCGATACGGCCGATGCACATGACCGGCTTTTCATAATCGAAGTCATGGGGCGGGATGCCGGCTATATTGCGTTGCACAGCGGCATTGCCACCGGCGCTGAGCATATCCTGATCCCGGAACGGAAAACCGATATCGACCTTGTCATCCGGTCGCTGCAGGAAAAGGAGCGGCGCAAGAAGCTGGTCAACATGATCGTAGTGGCAGAGGGTGACGAATTCGGCGGAGCCGAGGAAGTAGCGCGCCACGTCAAGGAAAATCTGCCCAACGTGGAAACCCGGGTGGCTATTCTGGGGCATATTCAGCGGGGCGGTTCCCCCTCCTGCCTGGATCGCCTGATTGCCAGCCGGATGGGCTACCATGCCGTAGAATGCCTGCTGGAGGGACGGCACAATGTTTTTGTAGGGATCCTGAATAACAAGATGCATTACATTCCGCTGCAGAACGCAGTAAAAGCTACTACCAAGATCAGCGATGAATGGATGAAGATCGTCAGGATCCTCGCCAGCTGATTTGCATCATCCAACCGCAACCTAATTATTATGTCGAAACGAGCTGAAAAATATTTTCATAAGGATATGGACCGGGAGGCCGGCATTGAGCACAGTTTTCACCGTACCAAGATCGTAGCTACCGTAGGTCCGGCCTGTGATACCTATGATAAGTTACTGGAACTGGTGAAGGCCGGCGTGAATGTTTTCCGCCTGAACTTCTCCCACGGAACCCATGAGGACAAGGCGGCTATTATTGAACATATCCGCAATATCAATAAAACCGAACCGTACAACATATCCATCCTGGCCGACCTGCAGGGACCCAAACTACGGGTGGGCGATATTGAAAATGGCGCCCTGGAAATCAACCCCGGGGATATACTGACCTTCACCTCCAAGGAAAAAGTAGTCGGAACCAAGGATAAGATTTACGTTTCCTATCCCAACCTGCATAAGGATGTGAAGCCGGGGGATAAGATCCTGATCGACGACGGAAAACTTGAAGTGGTGGTCAATGAAGTGACCAAGGATGATCTGGTCCGGGTTCAGGTTACCTATGGAGGAACCCTGCTGCCCAAAAAAGGGGTAAACCTGCCCGATACAGAGATCTCCCTGCCCGCCCTGACGGAAAAGGACCTGGCGGACCTGGAATTCATCATCACCCAGCAGGTGGATTGGCTCGCCCTGTCTTTCGTACGCAAGGCAGAGGATATTGTCGATTTGAAACGGAGGCTGCAGGAAAAGAATTGCACCTCCAAGGTCATTGCCAAAATTGAAATGCCTTCGGCGCTGCGGGATCTGCGCAATATCATCGTGGAATCGGATGCGGTGATGGTTGCCCGGGGGGATCTGGGCGTTGAGTTGCCGGTGGAGAAGGTTCCCATGGCCCAGCGCGAAATCATACGCAAATGTATTCACCGGGCCAAGCCGGTCATCGTAGCCACCCAGATGATGGAAAGCATGATCGACCGTGTCAAACCCAACCGCAGCGAGATCACGGATGTCGCCAATGCGGTACTGGAAGGCGCCGATGCCGTCATGCTCAGTGCGGAGACCGCTACGGGCAAGCATCCGGCACTCGTGGTGGAAACCATGCGCAAGATTATTCTGGAGGTGGAGAATACGGAATACCGGTATAACCGGGAAGAAGACCTGAAGCCCCAGGTTCATTCCCCGAGCTTCCTGAGCGATGCCATTTGTTATAACGCCTGCAAACTGGCCCAGGACGCTCAGGCCAATGCCCTGGTAGGAATGACCCAGAGCGGGTATACCGGGTTCATGCTAAGCAGTTACCGGCCCAAGGCACCCCTTTATGTATTTACCAAGGTGCGCTCCCTGGTGAACCAGCTCAGCCTGAGCTGGGGCGTTCGTGCCTTTTACTACAGCGAGGAAGAAAGCCTCGATAATATTTTCCAGGATCAGATCAATATCCTGAAGGAACGCGGATTTGCCCGCAAGGGTGACGTAATTGTAAGCACCGGAAGCACGCCGATTCACCTGCACCTGCCAACCAACGTCCTGAAGATTACCACCGTGGAATAGCCATAGATGGATTGTACCGAACAAGGGCCGGGAGCCATATGCTTCCGGCCCTTTGTTTTTTTACCGCCACAAAACCAGAATCAGGCCAGCCAGGATGTTGCCGATGAGCTGGTAGCCCCCGTCGATCAGGAAAAGCGCGGAAGGCTTTCTCTGGTAGACCAAGGAGATGCTGACGGCTGCGGCAGCAAAGCAGAGTCCGGTGACCAGGCCGATCTTGAGCCCGGAGACGGCCAGGTGCAGGTCCATCCGCACGACCAGCAGGGCCATGCCGGCGGACGTGAGCAGCATCAGCACCAGGGATGAAAGCATCATCAGGCCCATTCCCCGGCGGGCAGCGGGGTCCCTCACCGGTACCTGGTGAAGCCGGGCCCAGGGACTTCCGAACAGGACCTTGGAATACCAGAGAGCTCCCAGTATGAAATAGGCAAGGCCGGCCACCAGTACGGCCAGCCAGTTAACCTGGGCGAAGATCGCGGGTTGCATGGTATGAGGTTTTGGTTACCAGAAAAATAGTAAAATGATTCAGCCTGGTCAATGACCTGTCCCGTAAACTGGCCTTTTTTCCTATATTGGTGGTACCGATTGCTTCATCCAAATACACTTCGCATGAATTCCCGACGTAAATTCCTGACCCAGTCCTCCAGCCTGCTGGTGGGCGGATTAATCCTCCCCGGCCTTCAGTCCTCCCGCCGGGCACCAGGCCTGTTTCACCCGGCCCCTTCCGACCAGATCAATATCGGGGCGATTGGTATAAACGGCATGGGTTGGGCAGACACGCAGGCTGCCATGAAGATTCCCGGTGTTAATCTAGTGGCCCTCTGTGACGTGGACCGAAACGTCCTGGATAACCGGATGAACGAACTCCGGAAAAATGGCGTGGATACCTCCCGGATCAGCACCTACGGGGACTACCGGAAAGTCCTGGACCGCAAAGATATTGATGCCGTGATCATCGGCACACCCGACCATTGGCACGCCCTGATCATGATACATGCGTGTGAGGCGGGTAAGGATGTCTACGTGGAAAAACCGGTGGGAAATTCCATTGAGGAATGCCGCGCCATGGTTGCCGCACAACAAAAGTTCAATCGGGTGGTGCAGGCCGGGCAGTGGCAGCGCAGCCAGCAGCATTTCCGGGACGCGGTGGATTTTATCCGTACCGGCCAGCTCGGCAACATCCGGACCGTAAAGGTTTGGTGCTACCAGGGCTGGATGAAGCCGGATATCAAACGCCCGGACTCCCCGCCTCCGGCCGGGGTCGATTATACCATGTGGCTGGGCCCTGCCACCCGGCGTCCCTTCAATGCCAGCCGGTTCCATTTCAATTTCCGGTGGTTCTGGGATTATGCCGGCGGATTAATGACCGACTGGGGGGTACACCTGATGGACTATGCCATTTTCGGAATGGATGCGCCCGAACCCAGAACCGTCTCTGCGCTCGGGGGAGACTTTGCCTATCCCGACCTGGCCCAAGAAACCCCCGATACCCTGGGAGCCCTGTACGAGTTCGACCATTTCAACCTGATCTGGGACCATGCCATGGGCATTGACAACGGCCTGTTCCAGCGGGACCATGGCATCGCCTTCATTGGCAACAACGCGACGCTGGAACTCGACCGGAGCGGCTGGGAGGTAATCCCGGAACAGCGCAGCGAACGAAAAGTCAGCGTAGAGCGCCGCAAGCCGACCGATAACGGGTTGGATAAGCATATGGAGAATTTCATCCGCGTCGTGCGGTCCCGAAAGACCGATCAGCTGCACTGTCCCGTCCAGACCGGGGCGCACATCGCCACGATCTGCCAGATGGGTAATATTGCTTACCGCAGCAAACAGAAGGTCACCTGGGACCCGGCCAAAAAACAGTTTACCGACGAGGGGCTCAACCAGCAGTACCTTCGCTGCCACTACCACAACGGATATACCCTGCCCCGGCACGCATGACAGGAATAAATAACGCCCGCCGGACCTTTCATCCGGCGGGCGTTATTAGGTTATCAGCGAGAAAGGATCGCTACAATTTTTTGATCTTGATATTTTTGAACCATACATTGAAGCCGTGATCCTGCAGGGCAATCCGGCCGACTTTATAGGTTCCGAATTCCGGCATATCCTTGAACTTACTTCCTGCCACCAGCTTCTTCCAGTTGGCATCCCAAAGGGTCGTGCTGACCACGTTTTCCCCGTTTAAATACAGATCAAGTTTTCCGTTGTTGGCCACGATTTCTGCGTGGTTCCATTGAAGGGCCGGCTTGACGGTTTCCTTGGAACAGGAAATCAGGTCATACAGATCTCCCGCACGGTGCTTGGGTATTTTGGCATCCGGGTGCCCATTGTTATCCAGTACCTGCATTTCGGGGCCGGTATACCAGGCATATGCATACTTGGCAGAATCTTTTCCCTCATGGACATAGAACATCACCCCGCTGTTTCCTCCGGTATCGATTTTCCAGTCGAGCTTCAGGTCAAAATTCGTAAACTCCTCATCGGTGACAATATCCCCCCCGCCGCTGACCTGCCAGTTTTCCTTTTTGCTGGCATCCAGGTGGAGGGTGCTGTCGGCCTTCCAGGAGCTGCCAACGGCTCCGTCGCCGTATTTGTGCCATCCTTTGGTCGTTCCGTCAAAAAGCAGTTCCCAACCATCCTTTTTTTCCTGGTCGGTCAGTGTGTTGTCAGCCGCAATGGCCGTTGTGTCGGCCTTGGTCGCCTCGGTCGTCGTCTTGGCAGACTCGTTGGAGTTGCAGGCCAGCAAGAGCGTAGCCGCCGAAGCAGCCAGAAGAATTGTTCGCATCTGCATTATTTTTTAAGTAAGAGAATGTACTTGACGATGGCTTTGGCGCTGTCCAGGGACAGTTCAGGGTGCGCAATCATCGGCACCTGACCCCAGACCCCGCTGCCGCCGGCAATGACCTTTTTGGCCAGATGCTCCACGATGGTATCGGGCGCTCCGGCATATTTGGCGGCAATATCCTGGTAGGCCGGTCCGGTTACCTTTTCATCGATCTTATGGCAGGTGGCACAGTTCTGGGAGGCTTCGATCGCGAGACCTTTCTGGTAATCCGGGTTGGAGGATATATCGGTGGTGGCCGGCTGCTGGGCTGGCGCCTGTTCCTTGGACGCTTCCTTGGAACTATCTGAGCTGTTGCAGGCAGCCAATACGAACAGGGCGAGAGCAGGAATCATGATTTTTTTCATATCGGTATTTTTTAAAAATTAAAGGGCCATAAAGGTATTACTCAAGGCCCAAAACAGAACGATTAAATTTTTCATCGCTGCCGGTACCGGCAAAGTCATCAAAGGCTTTCTCTGTCACCCGGATGATATGATCCTGGATGAATACAGCGCCTTCCCGTGCCCCGTCCTCGGGATGTTTCAGGCAGCATTCCCATTCCATGACGGCCCATCCTTTATAATCATAAGCGGCCAGCTTGCTGAAAATGGACTTGAAATCAACCTGCCCGTCGCCCAGGGAACGGAACCGGCCGGCCCGATCGACCCACCCCTGGTATCCCCCGTAAACACCTTGTTTCCCGGTGGGGTTGAATTCGGCGTCCTTCACATGGAACATCCGGATCCGCTCGTGGTAGTAATCGATATAGGTCAGGTAGTCCAGGCACTGCAGGACAAAATGGGACGGATCGTAAAGCAGGCAGGCCCGGGGATGCTGGTTTACGTGTTCGAGAAACAACTCGTAGGATACCCCGTCATGGAGATCTTCTCCCGGATGGATCTCATAGCAGAGATCCACGCCGCATGCGTCAAATTCCTGGAGGATGGGCATCCAGCGGGACGCCAGTTCCCGGAATCCCGTTTCCACCAGGCCGGCCGGACGCTGCGGCCAGGGGTATACTGTAGGCCAGAGCAGCGCGCCGCTGAAAGTGGCATGGGCCTGCAGGCCCAGGTTCTGGCTTGCCTTGGCAGCATACTTGAGTTGCTGAACGGCCCAGGCCGTCCTGGCCTTGGGATTACCCCGGACGGCGGCGGGAGCAAACCCATCAAACAGGGTGTCGTAGGCGGGATGCACCGCAACGAGTTGTCCCTGCAGGTGCGTGGAAAGTTCCGTGATCTGCAGGCCGCAACTTGCTACCAGCCCCTTGAGTTCGTCCGCATAGGTCTTGCTCTCTGCCGCTTTCTGAAGGTCGATGCACCGGCTGTCCCAGGTGGGCAGCTGCACCCCGACAAAGCCAAGTTGCCGGGCCCATTCGCATATGCGCTTCAGGTCATTGAAAGGAGGCTGGTCTCCCAGGAACTGGGCCAGGAAAATACCGGGGCCTTTTAATGTTGTCATATCGTCTTGCTTGGATTGTTGAATTAGTGAATCACACTTTGTGCTCGGTCCATTTTTTATCCGACTGGGCGGAGGCTACCACATTGTCGATGAAGGCCATTCCCCGGATTCCCTCATCCACCTGAGGAAAATCCAGCATTTCGGCGGTCGGCTGCTGACCGGACAGCCTGCTGGAAAGCGTATAGGCGAAATTCCGGTAAATATTACCGAATGCTTCCAGGTAGCCTTCGGGGTGACCACCGGGCGTCCGGGTATTGTGAACGGCAAAACTGCTCAGCCGGTCGCCGTAGTTCCCGCCAGCCCGCAGAATCTGGGCCGGCTGGTCCAGCCATTTGACCAGCAGGGTATTGGGCTCCTGCTGGGCCCATTCAATCCCTCCCTTCTCTCCGTAAATGCGTATTTTTAACGCATTCTCCTCCCCGGCCGCTACCTGGGAGGCCATGAGAACCCCGGCCGCACCGTTTTCAAACTTCAGCAGCACGTTTCCGTCATCATCCAGGGCCCTGCCTGGGACCATGATCTGCAGATCGGCGCAGAGATGAGTGATTTTCAGGCCGGTAATATATTCAGCCAGGTGGGCTGCGTGCGTGCCGATATCCCCCATGCAACCACTCTTACCGCTCTTCTTGGGATCCGTCCGCCAGGCGGCCTGGGCATTACCTTCCCGCTCCGTCAGTTTACTGAGCCAACCCTGGGGATATTCCACCCATACCTTGCGGATCTTTCCGAAGGCACCGCCCTGTACCATGGCGCGGGCCTGTTTGACCATCGGGTACCCGGAATAGGTGTGTGTCAGGCAAAGCAGCAGGCCGGTGTCCTGGACTTTCTTTTTCAATTGCCGGGCTTCGTCCAGCGTGAAAGTGATCGGCTTTTCAATGACGACATTGAATCCGTTATCCAGGGCCATCATGGCCGGCGCGAAGTGGGCGAAATTGGGTGTTACGATTGTCACAAAGTCGATTCGCTTGTCCGCCGGCAGGGCGGCTTCCCTGGTGATCATTTCCTCGTAGGTCAGGTAGGTGCGGTCCGCAGGCAGGTAAAGGGCTTTACCCGAGTCCACTGCGATTTCCGGGTTTATACTCAGGGCGCCGCAAACCAATTCAATTTGCCCATCCATATTGGCAGCAATACGGTGAATGGCACCGATGAAGGCGTCCTTGCCTCCGCCGATCATACCCATTCGAAGTTTTCTTGTTAACATGATGGTTGTTTAAATGATTTTTAATATTGATGTGAATTAATTATGGGTTTGAGGGATACAAATATATTTTTTTAGTAGTACATTTAATCCGCCTTTTTTTAAACCCAACGATATGCAAGCCATCAACAAGAAACAACTTTTCCTGGCCAGCCGCATCGCGCTCATCTTTACCGCCATGACCTTCGCGTTCCGCGCGGGTCTCGAAGGCGTCTGGAGTACGGAATTTTCACTGACCAAAGAACAACTGGGGTGGATATTTTCCCCGGCCTTTTACGGGTTCACTCTGGCCATGATTTTCGGCGGACCGCTTTGTGACGTACTGGGCATGAAACGCCTGCTGGTGCTGGCTTTTGTCGGCCATATCGCGGGCGTCGTGGTGTACCTGGTAGCCAAGGACGCCACCATGCTTTTTGTGGGCACCCTCTGCATCGGAATCGGCAATGGCATGGTGGAGGCCGCCTGCAACCCCCTGACGGTTACACTCTTCCCGGACAATAAAACTACCATGCTCAACCGCTTTCACGTCTGGTTCCCGGGAGGTATCGCCCTGGGCGGGCTGGTTTCCTACTTCATGATCGACGTACTTAAACTGGACTGGCACCTGCTGATTGCCACCCTGTTTATTCCCGCTATTATATATGGGGTGATCTTTTTCAAACTCCAGTTCCCCCAGACCGAGCGGGTTACCAAAGGCGTTAGCACCGGAAAAATGTTTGCTTCCTGCCTGAGCCCCCTTTTCCTGATCATGCTGGCCTGCATGTTCCTGACAGCGGCTACTGAACTGGGAACCAACCAATGGCTGGGGGCGCTGCTCCAGGGTGCGGGCGTATCCGGGATCCTGGTGCTGGTATTTATTAATGGCCTGATGGCGGTAGGCCGGTCCTTTGCAGGTCCTTTCGTGCACCGGCTCAATCCAAACGGCATGCTGATCCTCTCAGCCCTGCTGGCCGGCATCGGCCTGGTCCTGCTCAGCAAATCCACGGGCTATGCCGCCTTCGGGGCAGCCCTTGTCTTTGCAGCCGGCATCTGTTTTTTCTGGCCGACCATGCTGGGGTTTGTTTCCGAATACCTGCCCAATACCGGTGCGCTCGGACTGTCCCTGATGGGAGGAGCGGGCATGTTCTCTACATCCCTGATCATCCCGATTATGGGCAAATGGTATGATGATTTCAAGGCGGCTGCCATCCAGGCAGGCAACAGCGCCAGCCAGGCAGATGCCGTGGCCGGTTCCAATACGTTTATGAAGGTGGCGATCATGCCAGCCGTCCTGCTGGTGGTATTCATCCTGATATATATAGCTAGGAAAAAAGTTTATACCGCCCATAAACAAGTTCAGGCGGCAAACGGGTGAAATTCGTAACTTCCGATCCGATTACTTGCAAATGAAAAAAACCAACCGACGAGAGGCCCTGAAGCAGCTGGCAACAGGCACGGTGGCACTGGGAGCCTCGGCCATGCTAGCGGGTCCCGTAGCCGGCACACCGGTTACCCGAACACAAAAGCAACCCCCTCAACCCCTTCCCTTGAAAGGAAATATTCATCATTCCGTATGTCAGTGGACCTATAGTTTCCTGTCAATTGAAGAACTGTGCCAGATCGTCAAGGAAATCGGATTCTCGGCCATTGACCTGGTGGCTCCCAAGGACTGGCCCATTCTTCAGCAATACGGGATCTACAGTTCCATGTGCTACCACGGCGGCAACGTCAGCCTGACCAACGGATTCAATAACAGACAATTCCATGACCAGCTCGTCAGGGATTATACCGATGTGATCCCCCTGATGGTCAAGGCCGGATACAAGAATGTCATCTGCTTCAGCGGAAGCCGCAATGGAATGGACGACGAGACCGGATTCAAAAATTGCGTCGAGGGACTGCACCGGGTCCTGCCGCTGGCGGAAAAAAACGGGATCACCCTCCACATGGAACTGCTTAACAGCAAAGTGGATCACAAGGATTACATGTGTGACCGGTCGGCCTGGGGGGTGGAACTGGTCAAACGCGTAGGTTCCCCGAATTTCAAATTGCTGTATGACATTTACCATATGCAGATTGATGAGGGGGATGTGATCCGGACAATCCGGGATTACCACCCGTATTTCGGACACTACCATACAGGAGGCGTACCGGGCCGGCACATCATCGATGAATCCCAGGAACTGTATTATCCGGCCATCATGCGGGCCATCCTGGAAACTGGCTTCCAGGATTTTGTCGCCCAGGAATTCATTCCCGATGAGAAAACCAAAGAGGATAAAGTGGCGGCCCTTAAAAAGGCCGTGATGATTTGTGACGTGTAGCCAGTGCCTTAAGCAGCGACTTCTTACCTGACACCTTATCGAACTGACCAGCAAACCTTACCTGCCTGCCCTGTGGCAGGAGCATAACAAGCTACTTTTAAATTTTAAATATACCTACTCATGGCAGACAATCAGTATGACGCAATCGTTATTGGTTCCGGTATCAGCGGCGGATGGGCCGCCAAGGAGCTCTGTGAAAAAGGCTTGAAGACGATCATGCTCGAGCGGGGCATGAACATTGAACATGTCAAGGATTATACCGAGGCCAATAAGGAAGCCTGGGATTACCCCCATCGCGGAGGGCGGACCCAGCAGATGATCCAGGATTACCCGGTACTGAAGCGTGATTACCCCCTGAACGAACGCAATCTTTCCTGGTGGGCCAGTGATAAAGACAGCCCCTACACGGAGATCAAGCGTTTCGACTGGTTCCGCGGCTACCATGTCGGCGGGCGCTCCCTGCTCTGGGGACGCCAGAGCTACCGCTGGAGTGATTTGTACTTCGAAGAAAATGCTAAACAGGGTATCGCCATCGACTGGCCGGTTCGCTACAAGGAGATCGAGCCCTGGTATAGTTACGTAGAGAAGTTTGCCGGTGTCAGCGGCTCCAAGGAAGGACTACCCGAGCTGCCCGACAGCGAGTTTCTGCCGCCCATGGAGCTGAACTGCGTGGAAAAAGATGCCGCAGAGCGTTTAAAGAAGCAGTATAAAGGTATCCGCAAGCTCATCATCGGCCGATGCGCCCACGCGACGGTACCGCTGAACGGACGTCAGTGCCAGTTCCGGGACAAATGCTGGTACGGCTGCCCCTACGGCGGTTATTTCAGCACCCAATCTGCGACCCTGCCGGCAGCCATGAAAACCGGCAATCTCACTGTGCGGCCCTGGAGCATAGTGACCCGGATCCTGTATGACAAAAACACCAAGAAGGCAACCGGCGTGGAAGTGCTTGATGCAGAAACCATGAAGACATACGAATACAAAGCCAAAGTCATCTTCCTGAACGCATCCACCCTGAACTCGGCCTGGGTCCTGATGAATTCCGCTACCGACGTCTGGCCGGACGGGCTGGGCAGCAGCAGCGGCGAACTGGGCCACAACCTGATGGACCATCACCTGAACGTATATGCCGGCGGCACCATCGATGGATACGAGGATAAATATGTATTCGGGCGCCGGGCCAATGGTTTTTACATCCCCCGCTACCGTAACTTTTTCGGAGACAAACGGGATTACCTGCGCGGATTCGGTTACCAGGGCGGAGCCAGCCGCCAAAGCTGGAGAAGGGACGTAGCGGAATACAGTATCGGCGGCGAATTCAAGGATGCCCTGACCGAACCGGGTACCTGGACGATCGGAATGGGAGGTTTTGGGGAAACCCTTCCTTACCATGAGAACAAGGTTACTCTGGACAAGACGCGCAAGGACAAATGGGGGCTGAACGTGCTGGCCATCGACGCCGAACTGAAGGAAAACGAACTCAAGATGCGCAAGGATATGCTGGAGGATGCCAAGGAAATGCTGACCGCCATCGGCGCCAAGAACGTGCAGGGCGGAGATTCCAACCCCTACCTGGGTCGCGGCATCCATGAAATGGGAACCGCTCGGATGGGCAAGGATCCCAAGACCAGTGTACTGAACAAGTACAACCAGGTCTGGGATGCCATGAACGTCTTCGTGACGGACGGATCTTTCATGGTATCGTCGGCCTGCCAGAATCCTTCCCTGACCTATATGGCCTTTACGGCTCGCGCCGCAGACCATGCCGTCAGCGAACTTAAAAAAGGAAACATTTAAACCATGCCGGGAGATACACTTCAGGTCCATATTAATGCAGGCGGCACGGACCAGCACACCTACGACGCCATTGTTATCGGATCGGGTATCAGCGGGGGCTGGGCCGCCAAGGAGTTGTGCGACCATGGCCTCAAGACGCTGGTGCTGGAACGCGGACGCAACGTGGTTCACCTCAAGGATTACCCTACGGCCACCAAGAATCCCTGGGATTTTCCGCACCGCGGGGAACTGCCCCTCCATATTACCCAGGATAATCCGGTGGTATCACGCTGCTATGCCTTCGGGGAAGCTACCGAGCATTTTTTCGTAAAGGACCAGGACCATCCCTATGTCCAGGAAAAACCTTTTGACTGGATACGGGGTTACCAGGTCGGTGGAAAATCCCTGCTCTGGGCACGCCAGACCCAGCGTTGGAGCAAGTACGATTTTGAAGGCCCGGCCCGGGATGGCTATGCTACCGACTGGCCCATCCGGTATGAGGATCTGGCACCCTGGTATTCGCATGTGGAGCGGTTTGCCGGCATCAGCGGCAACTTCGATAACCTGGACACCCTGCCGGATGGCGAATTCCTGCCTCCCTGGGAAATGAACTGCGTGGAAACCCAGATTCAGCAGAAGATCCTGGGTGCCTACCATGACCGTCATGTGATCCAGGGCCGTTGTGCGCACCTGACCAAACCACAGCCGATCCATATTCAGCAGGGACGCAACCAGTGCCAGGCCCGCAGTCTCTGCGAACGGGGTTGTCCATTCGGCGGGTACTTCAGCTCGAATGCCAGCACCCTGCCCTGGGCGTTCAAAACCGGTAACCTGACCCTGAAGACCGATTCGGTGGTCCATTCGGTAATCTACGATGATAAGAAAGGCAGGGCCGTCGGGGTACGGGTCATCGATGCCAATACTAAGGTGACGACCGATTATTTTGCACGGATCATTTTCGTGAACGCGGCCTGCCTGAATTCCAACCTGATCCTGCTGAACTCCACCTCGTCGCGTTTTCCGAACGGACTGGGCAATGACAGCGGATTACTGGGCAAGTTCGTCGCCTTTCACAACTACCGGGGAACCGTTTCGGCCTCCTATGACGGCCCGATGGACAAATACTATTACGGCCGTCGGCCCACCCAGCCCATGATGCCCAATTTCCGTAACGTGCACAAACAGGAAACTGATTTCCTGCGCGGGTACATGTGCTTCTACGGAGCCGGGCGGGGCCGGGCCTGGTCGGATGGGATCGGCGGGGAAGCCAAAGACGCGATGACGGAGGCGGGCGGCTGGTACGTGTCGATGATGATGCAGGGTGAAACCATTCCCAAGGAGACCAACCATGTCCGTCTCAGTACGGACAAAAAGGATCCCTGGGGCATCCCCCAACTGATTACCTCGGTGGACTATGACGATAACGACGAGCGCCTGTTCCGGGACTTCCTGACCCAGGCTTCGGAGATGCTGGATAAGGCCGGGTGCAAGAATATATCCCAGCATGACAGTAAACAGGCCCCGGGACTGGATATCCACGAAATGGGCGGGTGCCGGATGGGCAAAGATCCCAAGACCTCCCTGCTCAACAAGTGGAACCAGTTCCACCATTGCCCGAACGTGTTTGTCACGGACGGCGCCTGTATGACCTCCACCAGCACCCAGAATCCGTCGCTCACGTTCATGGCACTTACGGCACGTGCCGCCAACCATGCGGTGGATGAGCTGAAGAAAGGTAATCTTTAATCGATCATATGCCAGCAGACACCCTCCAGGTACGACTTAACAACCGGGCTACTGCCCAGAACACCTACGACGCTATCGTGGTGGGCAGCGGCATCAGCGGGGGCTGGGCCGCCAAGGAACTCTGTGAAAAAGGGCTGAAGACCCTGGTCCTGGAACGCGGCCGTAACGTGGAGCATATCAAGGATTACCCTACTGCGACCAAGGCCCCCTGGGAGTTTGAACACCGCGGGGCCATTACCGAGCAGATGCGGCGGGAACAGCATGTCCAGGTACGGGGATTCTGCAATGAGACCAACCGGCATTTCTTTGTCAATGATCTTGACCATCCCTATACGCAGGTAAAACCGTACGATTGGATCCGGGGCTACCACGTGGGAGGCCGCTCCCTGATGTGGGGCCGGCAGTGTTACCGGTGGAGCGACCTGGACTTTGAAGCCAACGGCCGCGAGGGCGTCGGAGTCGACTGGCCGATCCGCTACCGGGACATAGCCCCCTGGTACAGTTATGTCGAGCGCTTCGTGGGAGTCAGCGGGTCGCGGGAAAGCCTACCGCAACTTCCGGATGGGGAGTTCCTCCCCCCGATGGAAATGAACTGCCTGGAGCAACATATAGCCGACAGCATTCAAAAGAATTTTTCCGACGGTCGCCGCATGATCATCGGCCGGGTGGCCAACCTGACCAAGGGCCTCAAGGACCGGGGCCCCTGCCAATTCCGGAATGCCTGCGACCGGGGATGTCCCTATGCAGGATATTTCAGCAGCAACTCGGCCACCCTTCCCGCGGCCCGCGCCACCGGCAACCTGGTGCTGCGTCCGTTCTCAATCGTCCAGGAAGTGATCTATGACAAGGACCGCCGCAGAGCCACCGGCATCCGGATTATAGACGCTGAAACGATGAAAACAGAAGAGTTCTTCGCTCCGGTCATATTTCTGAATGCTTCCACCCTGGGTACCACAGCCATCTTGTTGCAGTCCCAATCGGATGCGCATCCGGAGGGATTGGGCAACAGCAGCGGACAATTGGGCCGTAACCTGATGGACCACCATTATCACGTGGGGGCCAGTGCCACCTTTGATGGATTCCGCGACAAGTACACTTTTGGCCGGAGAGCCAATGGCATTTATGTACCTCGCTTTCGAAACATCAGTCCCCAGACCCGCCAGAAAGGGTACCTGCGGGGCTTTGGATATCAGGGAGGCGCATACCGGGGCCGGGTCAGCGACCTGGAGGGTATCGGTGCCAGCCTGAAAGAACAACTGACCGAGCCAGGCGACTGGGGCATGTGGTTGGGCGGCTGGGGCGAGCAACTCCCCCACCCCGACAACCGGGTTACCCTGAGCCGGGACAAGAAAGACCGTTGGGGACTTCCCCTGCTGGATATTGACGCCAAATGGCGGGACAACGAGCTGGCCATGCGTTCCGACATGATGAACAGTGCGGCTGAGATGCTGGACAAGGCTGGTTGCAAGAATATTTCGACGTTTAACGATCCGGATGCCAATCCAGGGCTCTGCATTCATGAGATGGGAACGGCCCGGATGGGCCGGGATCCGAAGACCTCGGTACTCAATGGACACAACCAGCTCTGGGATGCACCCAACGTTTTTGTGACCGATGGAGCCTGCATGACCAGCAGCGCCAATCAGAACCCTTCGATTACCTACATGGCCCTGACGGCCCGGGCCGTTGACCATGCGGTGTCGGAGATGAAAAAAGGAAATTTGAAAACCTGAATCCGGGCGTCCTGTGTAAGGGCCATGAATCCGGAAACATACCCAAAATAGATCAATTTAACATTTTAAACATTCATTATGGACAGAAGAGAGCTCTTAAAAATGGTCGCCCTGCTCACCGGGGGCGCAGTGATTGGCGGCGAGGTCTTCCTGAGTGGTTGTAACAACCCGGAGAAGGCCGCCACCGGAGCGGCATTCAGCCAGGATGATATCAATTTCCTGGATGAAGTAGCTGAAACCATCTTACCCAAAACGAACACCCCCGGGGCGAAGGATGCGCAGGTGGGCCAGTTCATGACGGTTATGGTGAATGACTGCTATGAACCCAAGGATCAGCAGGTCTTCCATGAAGGCATGAAGAAACTGGATGACGCGTGCAACAAGATGCATGGCACCGGGTTTATGAAGGCTACGGCTGCCCAGCGGCACGACCTGCTGGTGGCACTGGATAAGGAAGCCAAGGATTACCAGAAGACCAAGAAACCGGAAGATCCCGCACACTACTTTACCATGATGAAACAGCTGACGCTGACGGGATTTTTCACCTCCAAGCCCGGAGCTACCCAGGCGCTGCGTTATGTGGCCGTGCCCGGTAAATACGAAGGCTGCATTCCCTATAACAAGGGAGACAAAGCCTGGGCAACCTGATCTGTTCACCGGTATACCCCATTCCAATAAAGCTGACGCGCCGCGGGTTTCTGCAGCGGTGCGGAGAAGCCTTGGTCGCCACGGCGCTGGGTGGCCTGGCCGGAGGCGGCCTTCCTGGCTCAGGCAACCGGAAGCGTCCCCGAGACTGAAGGCCTTTGGCCTGCAGCTTCGGCGCGTATGCAATGATCTACCCGGGGAGCCCAGGGGCGTCCTGCGACAGGTAGCCTCCTTTGGCAACAAGCTGGGCGAGCGTTTCGAAGTGTGTAGCGGCATGCTACGGGGCATGTTCAATACCGGGTTTAAGAAGTATGTGGGCTAACTCGGCATGGTATTTTTTGCCAGCCATTGCGATATTACCCACGATTTTGTAAGGCAGGCTGCCGACACCGAAGCCACCGGTATGAAATACCTGATCTGCCACTACCCGGGATCCCGGATTTCAGCCGATATGTTTCAGCAGCAGGCGGATCTCTTCGGCTATACTCCTGCAGCATACCGATCTGGCGCTGGTGGACCTTGAAATGGATATGCACGCGGGTGTCACGACCGGGCAGGATCCGCTGGCCTGGCTGAAAAAGCTTCCGGGTTGTCTTAAACTCTGTCCTGGCAAGGACCCGACACGCTTCGCCACGGAAAAGGACTCTTCCTGTACACTGGGCGAGGGTAGCATCGATCACCCGGCAAGCCGCCACGCCGCCCGTAATTCCGGCCCGGAGTACTTTATCGTGGAACAGGAAAAGTATGCACAAACCACCCCGCGAAAAAGTGGCGAAGCGAATTCCGCGTACCTGCGAAATCTGCGCTTCTGAACCGGGCATTCAGGTTCAGGAGCGAAGCGCCTGGGCTAGCTGACGTACCTCCACGGGATCGACTGCATTATTCATATAACTCTCTTCGTCTCCGGCAAAAGCAGGATGGATGAATGCCATCCTGCTTTTTGTTTTGGTACGCAGGGAGGAATGATATTCGGTGCACCCGGTCAGGCGGACGAGTTCCCGGATATTCTCCGCTCTCACCCCGCTGCCCGGCATGATGACGATCCGTCCCGCCGCCTGCTGCTGGAGGGCCGCGATGAGCGCGGCCCCGGCGGGGGCAGTCGCCTGCTGACCGGAGGTCAGGATGCGCTCGCAACCCAGCATGATGAGCTCCTCCAGGGCGGCCTGGGGATCCCGGCACCGGTCAAAAGCCCGGTGAAAGGTAACGCCGAGAGGGTAGGCCGTCTCCACCAGCCTGGCGGTGCGGTCCCGGTCCACGGAGCCGTCGGCCAGCAGCAGCCCGGTGACGATTCCATCGCAGCCCAGCTGCTTGGCAAGCAATACGTCCCGCTCCATGATCGAAAACTCTTCGTCAGTGTACAGGAAATCACCTCCCCGGGGGCGTATGATGGGATAGATGGGGAGCGAGAAAGCTTCCCGGCACTGGCGTATATGGCCATAAGAAGGGGTGGTCCCTCCCTCCGACAGGTTGGCGCAGAGTTCGATTCGGTCTGCCCCTCCCTCGACGGCGGCCCGGGTCGTCAGCCAGTCAGAAGTGGCAATTTCCAGCAGATATGTCACAGGTTCCATGTGCGGCGATTGGTCGTTACCTGGTAACCCAATCAGGATGGGAACCAGCTCTTGGATACGACAAGTTGCTCCGTGGTCTGGTTGCGGACGGCAAAACTGAATCCCTTGTGGATGGCATAGGCGCCGAATTCGCCCCGTTTATTGAGTGCGATGAAAGCCACCTGGATATCCTTGGCCGCATCCCCCTTGATGCGGATAATGCGCTCCACGGCGCGCTGGCAGGCTTTTTCGGGTGAAAGGCCCTGGCGCATCAGCTCCACCACGGTATGGGAACCACTGATGCGAATGATGTCCTCGCCCTGGCCTGTGGCCGTGGCGGCGCCCACTTCGTTGTCAACGAACAGCCCGGCTCCGATGATAGGTGAATCCCCTACCCGGCCGCGCATCTTGAACCCCATCCCGCTGGTGGTACAGCTTCCACTGAGGTTACCGGCGGCATCCATGGCCACCATACCGATCGTATCGTGGTTCCAGTCGCCGTTATCCAGGCGCTGCGGGGCAAACGGACCATGACTCCTGGAATTTTCAATATTAATAACCGGTTTGTATTCTGATTTCTTCAGCCATTCCTGGTAAGCCTGCTGGGCCTCGGGGGAAAGCTTTTGCTCTTCCAGGGGAAAGCCTTCGGCTATGGCGAACTGCTGGGCTCCGCTGCCCACCAGCATGACGTGGGGCGTCTTTTCCATTACCCGGCGGGCCACGGAAATCGGGTGTTTGATCCGCTCCAGGAACGCCACGCTTCCGCAATTATGAAACTCGTCCATGATGCTGGCATCCAGAGTCACGAACCCATCCCGGTCCGGGTTGGCGCCCAGCCCTACGCAGCAGTTCTGGGAGGCTTCTATCACCTTTACGCCGGCCTCGACGGCATCCAGGGCCCTTCCCTTATCCTGCAGGATATTCCAGGCGGCCTTGTTAGCCGTCAACCCGGTATCCCAGGTTGAAATCACAATGGGTTTGCCGGTAACCACCGGCGGAAGGGGGCTTGCCCAATTCCGTTTTGGCCACAGCGCAGCCAGTGACGTAACGGCAGAGGCGCTTAAAAACTTTCTTCGGTTGATCATGTCGATTGATTTACGTGCACCGAAGGTAACGCATTCACCGACATCACCTTGCAGCCCGGGCTTCCTTTTTAGAAATCGCTTCAGCCTGCCAGCCGGTCTGCCAGAAAGCCCGTTTTCTGCCAGGATCAATGGGGGGCATATATTTTGATGTTTAAACATCGATTTACCTAACTTTGTAACTTAAATTCAACAGTCATTATGCGTATAGAAATCATCTCCGGAAGTCCCCGCCAGCAAAGTACCACTCACCGGGTGGCCCTTCACCTCCAACGGTGGCTGCAGGAAAATACCCGGCACGAAACGGGGCTGATCGACCTGCGGGAAACCCACCTGCCTGACCTGCAAACCGTATTCCTGTCGCCGGAACAGACTCCGGAACCCCATCGGGCGCTGGCAGAACGGATATTTGCCGCCGATGCCTTCATCCTGGTATCCCCGGAATATAACGGGAGTTACTCCCCGGCCATGAAAAACCTGCTGGACCATTTCCCCAAGCAGCACCATAAACCCTTTGGCCTGGTAACCGCCTCTCCCGGAGCCCTGGGGGGAATCCGGGCAGCCCTCCAGCTGCAGCTGCTAGTCCATGCCCTATTTGGCATTGCCTCGCCGTATATGCTGGTCGTTCCGGGCGTGGAAAAAAAGTTTGGGGCGGACGGCGTGCTGCTCGATGAAAGCTTTCAGCATACGGTACATAATTTTATAACAGAATACCTTTGGCTCGCCGAGCGGCTGGTTTACGCGAACCAGTTCGCCAAAGCCAGTTAACCACAAAAGGAGTCGTCATGAAAACCATCCTTCATAAAGCAGACAGCCGGGGTCACGCCAATCACGGCTGGCTGGATTCATATCACACCTTCAGCTTTGCAGGGTACTACGATCCCCAGCGCATGCACTTCGGGGCGCTCCGGGTCCTCAACGACGACACCGTCGCCGGGGGCATGGGTTTCGGTACCCACCCGCACGACAATATGGAAATCATCTCCATTCCCACTTCCGGGGACCTCGAACACCGTGACAGCATGGGGCATGTTCAGGTTATCCGGCAGGGAGACGTCCAGGTAATGAGCGCCGGTACGGGTATCCAGCACGCGGAAAAAAACCGTAACGCGGACAAGCCGGTGCGCTTTTTCCAGATCTGGGTCTTCCCCAAACAGCGTAATGTAACCCCCCGCTACGACCAGCAGCATTTTCCGGAGGCGGAACGCCATAATAAGTGGCAAACCGTGGTATCGCCCCTGGGTACTGCGGACGGTGGTGTGCAGATTCACCAGGACGCCTGGTTCAGCCTGGGCAAGCTGGACAAGGGGCTGCAAATCCCCTACCGGTTTAAGAACGGGCACGATGGCGTTTACGCCTTTGTCATAGAGGGATCTGTCTCGATCAACGGGCAATCCCTGGCTCGCCGCGATGGACTGGCCATCACCGGAACGGATCAACTCGATATAACGGCTGACAGCGATGCAGAACTATTGCTGATGGAAGTGCCGATGTAAGGGAACCCTAAAAAAGGAACTGACATGAATACCCAGCGACACGTAGCATCCGTGATGAACCCGCCACCGCCCCACATGGTTGGGGACGGATTCCGAGTGCATACCTTTTTTCCGAATGGCCGCGCCATGGACAAACACCGCATGAGTCCTTTTTACCTGCTGGATTACAATGCCCGGATGTCCTTTGCCCCGCGCCGGGAGCCCCGCGGTGTGGGGGTCCACCCCCACCGGGGATTCGAAACGGTCACCATTGCCTATCACGGACGGATCGCGCACCATGACAGTGCCGGAAACAGCGGCGTCATCGGAACCGGCGACGTCCAGTGGATGACGGCAGGTTCCGGGCTGCTGCACAAAGAATACCACGAGCAGTCGTTCAGCCGGGAAGGCGGCCTTTTCCAGATGGTGCAACTCTGGGTGAACCTGCCGGCGCGCTTCAAAATGACGCCCCCCAAATACCAGGAAATTACCGCAAACCGCCTGGGACGCGTGCAACTGGCGGACGGCCAGGGACAGGTCGAGGTCATTGCCGGAGCCTACCAGGAAACGGCAGGGCCTGCCTCCACCTTCACCCCCATGCATGTGTACAATGTCCGCCTGCGGGAGGGCGCCTCCGTCCCCCTCAGCTTTCCGACCCATTACAATACGGGGTTGCTGGTTCTGGAAGGCGCCATTCGCGTGCAGGACCAACAGGCTGCGGCAGACCAGTTCATGCTGTTTGGCAATGACGGGGAAGCCTTCACCCTGGCGGCAACCTCCGATGCGGTGGTCCTGGTCCTTTCCGGGGAACCGATTGATGAACCGATCGCTCAATATGGTCCCTTTCTGATGAATACCTGGCAGGAAGTGGAACAGGCTGTGGAAGATGTGAATGCCGGCAAGTTCGGCTACCTGGAAGACTGATTATACCGGAAAACGGCTCAACCGGAAACCATCAACCCATCGGGTTGATTTTTTTTGCCCCTTCCCGGTATGCCTGATCCAGGTCAGCCCGATTGACCGGCAGATTGGATAACCTTGCAAAATTTTCTCCCTTGACCAGAAAATACAGGTATTACAGGCTGCTCTGGATACGGCATGACCTTCCTGCAGGCCTATCGGTGTTTTTTGTTGCCCTGCCCTTGTGCCTGGGCATTGCCCTGGCCTCCGGCGCCCCGGTATATGCCGGGATCGTCTCAGGCATTGTCGGCGGGCTGGTCGTCTCATTTATCAGTGGCTCTTCCCTCAGCGTGTCCGGCCCGGCAGCCGGCCTGACCACCGTGGTAGCCGGTTCCATCCTGTCCCTGGGCGATTACCGGGTATTCCTGTTGTCGGTAATGATCGGCGGTCTGTTCCAGGTCATTCTCGGTCTGCTGAAACTAGGCACCATTGCCAACTATTTCCCCTCAGCCGTCATCAAGGGCATGCTGGCCGCAATAGGCATCATGCTGATAATCAAACAAATACCTGTTGCCCTGGGTTACGACCGGCCCGACTTCTGGACCAGCGGCATTCTGAGTCTTTTCCATACCAAGAACTGGTCTGACTACGTTCGGTATTTTAACCAGCACACCACGCGGGGCGCCATCCTGATTACCCTGGCCTCCCTCGCCCTGCTGATTGCCTGGCAACGGACGAATCTGCGCCGGTTGCGTTTCCTTCCGGCTTCCCTGGCCGTGGTCCTGGCAGCCGTAGGTCTCAACGCCCTGCTCCGGGTCCTGATGATGCACGATTCCCTGAAGGCCGCCCAACTGGTGTCCCTCCCGCCCCATCTCTATTCCCAGATCGCACACCCAGACTTCAGCCGGCTGTTTTCCTCTGCTGAAATATTCAAGGACGGGCTGATCATCGGGCTCCTGGCCTCCCTGGAAACCCTGCTTTGTATAGAAGCCATCGACAAACTGGATGAGCACAACCGTATCACCCCGGTCAACCGGGAACTCTTGGCCCAGGGTATCGGAAACATGACCTGCGGCCTGCTGGGAGCCATCCCCATCACGGCCGTTATCGTTCGCGGCGCGGCCAACGTGGACGCGGGAGCCCGGTCAAGGCTTTCGTCCGCCACCCATGGTGCCTTGCTGCTGCTGTCGGTGTTCCTGGTGCCTTTCCTGCTCAACCAGATACCTCTGGCGGCCCTGGCAGCGATCCTGATTGTGACCGGGTTCAATCTTACCAAGCCGAGGCTTTACCTCAATATGTGGAGCCTTGGCTGGAAACAATTCCTCCCCTTCCTGATCACGGTATTCGTGATCCTCGCCACTGACCTGCTGGTCGGCGTGAGCATCGGCCTGCTAATCTCCATCTATTTTATAATCCGCAATAATTTCAAGGCAGAGTACCGGATCCGCAAAACCCGCCGGCACGATACCGAGGTATTCGTGATCAAACTGAATACCAATGTGACCTTTCTCAACAAGGTGCGTCTCAAGCAGTCCCTGGACCAGGTTCCTCCGTATTCCGTACTCACCATCGATGGCAGCGAATGTAATTTCATTGACTACGACATCCTGGAAATCATCGCCGAATTCCGGCACAAGGCCCATGACCGTCATATTGAACTGCACCTGCCCGGCATTCCGTCAGTGGATATTCAGGCCATACACTAGCCGCCGGGCAAGACGGAATCAGCCGGCCAGGTAAAAATGAACCGGAATGGGAAAGGAGGCAGCGAACCCCTAATTTTATGGGTCAAAACGGGCATTGATGGACCTGATGAAAAAATTCCTGATTATCATGGCCTCTGCCCTGTTGCTTCGGATGAACGCCTCCGCGCAGCAGGCCTGCACCAACCTGGGCCAGACGCCGGCCAGCGCCTTCCCGGTCTGTGGCACCAGCGTTTTCAGCCAGACCACCGTTCCGGCCTGCGTCAACCATATAATCCCCACCAATTGCCCCGATGACGGCAATGTATACCAGGATCTCAATCCCTACTGGTACAAGTTCACCTGTTTCCAGTCGGGCACCCTGGGCTTTCTGATCCAGCCCAACAACCAGCAGGACGATTATGACTGGCAACTTTTCGATATTACCGGACACGATCCTTCCGACGTCTATTCCAATCCTTCCCTGCTGGTGGCCTACGACTGGTCCGGCGAGGTCGGGAATACCGGGGCCTCCAACAGCGGCAACTCCCTGTTTGTCTGCGGCACGACGCCCACCAGCCCCTACCGGCCGCTGTTCACTACCATGCCTATGCTCATCCAGGGGCACCAGTACCTGCTTCTGATCAGTCACTTCCTGGGAGACCAGCAAAGCGGCTACCAACTTTCCTTTGGCGGAGGAACCGCCAGCATTACCGATACGACGGCCCCGGCCTTGCGGCAGGCAGTCACCAACTGCGATGCCACCCAGATCCGCGTCCGGCTGAACAAAAAAATGAAGTGCGCCAGTCTGTCGGCCAATGGCAGCGACTTTTCGCTTTCCCCGGCCCCGGTCTCCATCGTGGGGGCTGTGGGCTCAGGTTGCAGCGGAAGTTTCGATGTGGACTCTGTTTTGCTCACGCTGAGCGGGCCGCTGCCGGTAGGCAATTATACCCTCACCGCGGTGGACGGCGCAGACGGGAATACCCTGCTGGATAATTGCGGACGCGAGATCCCGGTCGGGGACACGCTTCAGTTCGCCATACTTCCCCTGAAGCCTACCCCGATGGACAGCCTGCAGCCGGTCGCCTGTGCGCCTTCCGGCCTCCAACTTGTTTTTTCCAAGCCCATCCGCTGCAATTCCATTGCGGCGAATGGCAGTGATTTTTTTGTTACGGGACCCAGCCCGGTTACGGTAACCGGAGCCTCGGGGACCTGCACCAGCGGAACTACCCCGGTTATCAACGTGGTGTTATCCAGTCCGATCGTCAATGGCGGCATCTACCAGATCCACCTGCAGCGGGGTTCGGACGGCAATACCCTGATTGATGAATGCGGCCAGGAAACGCCGGTCGGTTCCACGCTATCCTTCAGCCTGAAGGATACGGTATCAGCCTCCTTCACGTTCCAGACCCGGTTGGGCTGCCGGTTCGATACGGTCTATTATGCCCATGACGGACTACATGGAGTCAACCAGTGGCTTTGGACCTTTGACAACAGCACCGTCAGCAGCCAGCAAAACCCCGTACAGGTGTATCCGGCGACCGGGCAGTACCAGGCCCAGCTGATCGTCTCAAACGGATTTTGTACCGACACCGCGTCAGCCTCCCTTTCCCTGAATAACGAAGTAAAGGCCCGCTTTACGGGCCCGGATATTCTTTGCCCGGAAGATTCCGCCCAGTTCATCAACCAGAGTACGGGACCCATTGACAGCTGGTCCTGGAGTTTTGGCAACGGGCAGACCAGCACCCTGCAGGACCCGCCATTCCAGCATTACCCCCTGACGGGCAAGGAAACCTACTACCCCATACAGCTCATAATTTCCAGCCCGATTGGCTGCCAGGATACCAGCACAGTCAGTATGCGGGTTCTGGCCACCTGTTATATTGCCGTGCCTTCGGCATTCACCCCCAACGGGGACGGTCTGAACGACTACCTCTACCCGCTCAATGCGCTCAAGGCTGATGACCTGGACTTCCGGGTCTTTAACCGCTGGGGACAATTGGTATTTGCCACCCATGACTGGCAAACCAAATGGGACGGCACCCTGAACGGTTTACCCCAACCGGCAGGCGTGTATGTCTGGACGCTGCGGTTCACCTTCCACGACACCGGCAAGAAGGTGGCTATGAAAGGAACGACCATGCTGATCCGGTGAATCGCGCCCGGCTTGGTCAGGAAAGCTCCCGGCCTGCCGCATCCAGGCTCCGGCGCCGGTATAACCGGCGGAACCAGAAATAGAAGGGTACTCCTGCTGCCGTGAGCAGCAGTCCGAAAACGGAATTGATTACCGGCGCCCTTCCGGCCAGGTAATTGGTGATATCATAATAAAGAGTGGATCCCAGGTAGATCAGGGTAAAGACCAGAAATACAGCAGGCACGTACGGGTACCCCCAAACACGGTAGGGCCGCTCCGCATCGGGCATCCTGCGACGCAATATAAAAACGCCCAGTATAGCCAGGAAATAGAAGACCCAGGACATAAAAATGAACATATCGGCCAGGATATCAAAAGATCCGCTTACCACCAGCAGGGCGCTCCAGATTCCCAGTATCAGTATGGCATTCCCGGGCGTCCGGTACCTGCGATGAACCTGACCCGCTGCCGGGAAAAAGGCACCCGTTTCTGCCATCGCATACACAATCCGCGCGCTGGCCAGCAGGTTGACATGGGTGGCCCCGAAGGTGGAGATGACAATCAGCAGGGCGATGACCCGGCCGCCTGCCGGTCCCCAGGGTACCGCAGCCGCATCACTGGCCACCAGCGGAGAGGCCGCCATGGCCTGCACGGGCAACACGTACAGAAATGCCAGGTTCAGCAGCAGGTAGATCACCATGCTGGCGATCAGACCCAGGAAAAGGCTCCGGGTAATGGTCCTGGCCGGGTCACGGATCTCACCGCCCACCATCGCCAGGTTGCACCACCCGTCATACGAAGCAAATGCACCGGTGGTGGCCGCCATGAAACCGACCAGCAGGGGCCACCCGTGCAGGGAAAAGCCGGTTTCCGGCCGGGTAAAATGCGCGGCAGAACCCTGGCCGGATGCCAGCAGGCCACCTACGAGCAGCAGCAGGGCGGCCACCTTAACTACGGTTGCAGCCACCTGGAGGGCATTTCCCAGACGGGAACTGACATAATTGATCAGGGTAAAGGTCAATATCAGGCTGATAGCAAGGACTTTCACTCCGAAATTTTCCAGCGGTCGGATCTGGCCCACCAGGGGTACCTGCCAGACCACCCCGTGCTCAATGGCCGGGCTGAAGCGGGGAAGATGCAGGAAATAATCCGCATACTGGGCAAATACGAAGCTGATCGCGGCGATGGAAGCAGAATTGATAACCGCCATCCCGGACCATCCGAACAGGTAGGCAATAAAATCATTATAGGCTGCTTTCAGGAATACGTACTGGCCTCCTGTCTGAGGCAGCAGGGTGCCCAGCTCGGCAAATGCCATCGCCCCGAACAGGGAAATCATGCCGGCTACCACCCATACCAGCAGGAGCAGGACGGGTGACCCTACCTGCGCGGCCATGGTGGCCGGCTTCATAAAAATACTGGAACCAACCACGCTGCCAATCACCAGGCTCGTCGCCGACCAAAGTCCGATATGCTTGTTCAGGGATGACTGGCTCATGCGGAATACAACCTGCCGAAGCAGAAGATACACTCTATTTACGAACCCGCCCAACAAATGAAGTGCCGGTAAGACAAAAAAAGCCCCGCGGGGCGGGGCAAAAAATTTATCGTCATGGCGTCAGCCTGAATACTCGGTCAGAGCATACCCCCCGGTGAGGATACCAAGGTTTTTCCCGGAGAGATTAACAGGCACGGAAGGAATTTGGATTTTTTGGCCGGATCTGTCCGGCAGGGACTAAAATAGGAAATTGGATTATCCCGTGCAATAGGACATCCCGGTACCCCGGCAGGATGGCGAACAAACCCTTGATTCTCCGATTCTTGTATCGACGGGTTGTCGCCAAAATCCTGCTGGGCATCAGGATCGAAACCGGGTGGCTAAAAAATTGCATAAGGATGCCCGAACAGGTCATCGTCCCGGTCCCTGCGACGCCTGCGCCACCAGGAAAGCCATCGCGCCCGCAGGGCCCGTGTCCATCGGATACAATATGCCGTTATCATAGTCAGGTTTACGAATCGATTGAAAAAAATGCCCCCGCC
>DASZRL010000101.1:0-24193 GCA_035549175.1 Chitinophagaceae bacterium
TTTACCGCCGACCTGGCCGAATATCCCAACCTGGTCGTGCTGCAGACGCTGTCCAAAGCCTGGGGGCTGGCTGCGCTGCGGGTCGGGATGGCTTTTGCCTCCGAAGCGATCATCCAGGTGATGAACCGGATCAAGCCTCCCTATAATATCAACCAGGCTTCCCAGGACCTGGTGCTGGAGGCCCTGGACCAGGTGGACCAGGTCAACGAGATGATCCTGGAAATCGTGCAGGAGCGGGAAATGCTGGGCGATGAGCTGTCCCAGATTCCCCTGGTGGAGCACGTATTCCCGTCTGACGCCAATTTTCTGCTGGTTAAGGTGCGGGACGCCAGGGGCACCTACGGCAACCTGCTGGAACGGGGGATTGTCGTACGGGACCGCAGCCGGGTGGAATTGTGTGCAGGTTGCCTGCGGATCACGGTCGGGACGCGGCCGGAAAACGAGGAATTACTGAAAACCCTCTGGCAGTTATCAAAATGAGATCATGTAATTTTACCCTTCAATCAAATATTATGGCTATGCTGAGAGACATTGTTCGCAGGACGGCCCTCCCGGGCGCCCTGTACCTGCTCATCCTGCTGGTTTCCTGCCAGAGTGGCCCGGAAAAAAAGCAGGAACCCAAGGCCGCACCGGCCGAAACCGGGGACGTGACCCTAACCGTACCCACCGGGTTTACCTACCAGGTATTTGCCTCGGGGCTGGGCAGTGCCCGGCACCTTACAGTTAACAGCAACGGAGATGTGTACGTCAAACTGGGCAAACTCCTCAACGGCCACGGTATCGTCCGGCTGCAGGATATGAACCGGGATGGCCACGCCGACAGCGTAACCGGATTCGGGGACTATACCGGAACCGGGATATGCCTGAAGAACGGCTACCTGTATGCTTCCTCGGACGAAGAAGTATTCCGCTACAAACTGAACGATCACAATGAGGTGGCAGATCCGGCCCATCCGGAAAAGATCATTACCGGCCTGCTCTCCCGCAACGAACACGAGGCCAAGGCGTTCACCCTGGACAATGCCGGCAATCTGTATGTCAATATCGGGGCCTACTCCAATGCCTGCCAGCTGGAAGACCGTAAAAAGGGGTCCCCGGGCATGAAACCCTGCCGGATCCTGGATTCTGCCGGAGGTATCTGGCAGTTCCATGCGGACAAGCTGAACCAGACCTACGGGGACGGGGTCCGCTATGCGACGGGCCTGCGTAATGTGGTCGGCCTGGACTGGAATACCGCCACCAACAGCCTGTTCGTGATGCAGCACGGCCGCGACCAGCTCCACGAACTTTTCCCGACCTTGTATGATGACAAGCAGAGCGCGGAACTGCCTGCGGAGTGTATGTACGAACTGCACCAGGGGTCCAACTGCGGCTGGCCTTATATTTATTACGATCAGTTCCAGCATAAAAAAATCCTGGCACCGGAGTATGGCGGCGACGGCAAGAAAACCGCCGGCGAGGACGCCCAGGATCCTGTCATGGCATTCCCGGGCCACCTGGCCCCGGACGGTCTGCTCTTCTATACCGGCTCCATGTTCCCGGAGCGGTACAGGAACGGCGCATTCATCGCCTTCCATGGTTCCTGGAACCGGGCGCCTGAGCCTCAGAAGGGGTATTTTGTGGTATTCGTTCCTTTCAAGGATGGCAAACCTTCCGGCGATTGGGAGGTCTTTGCGGATAATTTCAGCGGCGGGCCTGCCCAGACCGCGTCCGGGGCCGCCAAGCACCGTCCCTGCGGAATTGCCCAGGGGCCCGACGGCGCCTTGTATGTCTCGGATGACTCCAACGGGACGATCTGGAAAATCACCTATAGCGGAAAATAACCACCTGCTGCCTGAACCCGGCCGCTGCGGCCCGGCGGCCGGGTTTCAACGCCTGACAATATGAAGCGGATTTTATTCATTGACCGGGACGGGACCCTCATTCACGAGGCACCCCCTACCTACCAGCTCGATTCCTTTGACAAGCTGACCTTCTACCCCCATGTATTCGAATACCTGGGCCGGATCGCGCGGGAACTGGACTTTGAACTCGTGCTGCCAACCAACCAGGACGGCCTGGGTACGGATACATTTCCGGAGCACAGCTTCTGGCCGCTGCACAATTTTGTGTTGAAGACCCTGGAAGGGGAGGGCATCCGGTTCCAGGATGTCCTGATCGATGGCACCTTCCCCCATCAGAATGCGCCCACCCGCAAGCCGGGAACCGGCATGTTCGGCAAATACCTGAACAACCCGGAGTACGACCTGGCTCATTCCTTTGTGATCGGGGACCGAATCACCGACATGCAGCTGGCCAGGAACCTCGGCTGCCAGGGCATCTGGCTGAACAATGATCCGGAACTGGGCATCACGGAGATAACCGACCAGGTCGAGAGTCTGCGGGCTTCCACCATCGTACTGGAGACCACGGAATGGCAGCGGATCTACGAATTCCTGAAGCTGGGACTGCGAAAGGTGACCCACACGCGAAATACCCGGGAGACCCGGATTGCCGTCGAGGCCAACCTGGATGGCGACGGCCAGGCAGACATAGCCACCGGCATCGGCTTTTTTGACCATATGCTGGAGCAGATCGCCCGTCACGGCAAGATCGACCTGCGCATCCGCGTGACGGGGGATCTGCATATTGACGAGCATCATACGATTGAGGATACCGGCATTGCCCTGGGGGAAGCCTTCGCCCAGGCCCTGGCCGATAAACGCGGCCTGGAACGCTATGGGTTCGCCCTGCCCATGGACGATGCGGACGCCCGGGTGCTCATCGATTTCGGCGGACGCAGCTGGATTGTCTGGAACGCCTTTTTCGGACGCGAGAAGATCGGGGATATGCCGACTGAGATGTTTTTCCACTTCTTCAAGTCATTCAGCGAGGCGGCGCGCTGTAACCTGAACATCACCTGCCAGGGCGACAACGAGCACCACAAGATCGAGGCGATCTTCAAGGCCTTCGCCAAGGCCATCCGGATGGCGGTGCGTCGCGATCCGTTAAGCAATTACCTGCCCAGTACCAAAGGGATTCTTTAATACGTCGGGGAATTCCCCCTTTTTATTGACCGGCTTGGGTACCGGTTGCCTTCAGGTCATCGCGGAAAATGGTCCCGTCTTTGAGGACCAGCCGGATATTGCGGATGGCCTGGATATCCTGACTGGGATCACCGGATACAGCCACCAGGTCAGCCAGCAGTCCCTTACGGATCCGGCCGATGCGGTCCGCGTAGCCAAATACGTCGGCATTGACCGAGGTGGCGGAGCGCAGTACATCCAGCGGCTTCATGCCATATTCCACCATCAATTCCATCTCCCGGGCATTTTCACCATGGGGGAACACGCCTACGTCGCCGCCCATGCAGATCGTGACGCCTGCCTGCAGGGCCAGGGCGAAACTTTTTTTCTTGCGCGTGATCCGGCCGGGTTCAGGGTCCTTGCCCTTGTGCCAGCCCTGGTAGGTTTCGTAGGCTTCACCCGCTGCCAGGGTGGGGCAGAGGGCAATCCCCTGTTGTTTCATCTGGGCAAAGATGGCCGCGGTGCCTTCGTCGCCGTGTTCGATCGTCCGCACCCCGGCCTCCAAGGCCCGCTGCATGCCTTCCGCGGTCATGGCATGCGCCGCCACCGGCCGGTGACTGCTGGAAGCCAGCTGTACCGCCATCCGGATTTCTTCCGTAGTCAGGGTGGGGGCGGCCTGGCCATCCCGGCCCCAACCGTAATCTGCGTACACCTTGATGAGATCGGCACCATGGGCGATCTGGGTACGTACTTCGCGTTCCATGTCCGCTACGCCGGCGACTTCAGCCGCCCCCTTGGGAAAATCCACGTCCGGGTTGGCGGATCGGACCCCATAGGAACCGAGGGCCACGATGGCCCGGGTCGCGCAGATCATGCGCGGGCCGGGAACGACCCCCTTCTGAATGGCCTGTTTGAGTCCGACATCATCATACTGGGCCCCTTCCGTACCCAGGTCCCGTACCGTGGTGAACCCGGCCAGCAGGGTCTGCCGGGCGTGCGTTACGGCCCGGGCGGTGCGCTCGGCGCGGGATTCCCGCAGGACCTGGTTATCCCAGGAGGTCTCATTGTAGGGATGGAGGAACAGGTGGGAATGCCCCTCGATCAGCCCGGGAAGCAGGGTCATGCCGGGTAGTTCGATGACACGGGTGCCTTCCGGTAACCTGAAATCAAGGGGACCGGCCTGTTCGATGTATTGCCGGTTGACCAGGACCACCCAATCGGAGTGAAGCTGTTCCCCGTCGAAGACACGGGCGGGTTTGAGCAGCAGGTAATTACCTGCCGGCTGCTGGGCGGGGACCTGCTGCAGGAACGCCCCCAGCAGGACCAGAAGAAGATATTTTTTCATTGTTCCGAGTTTAGATCGGCTGAAACAGTACGTCGGCGAATTCCGGCTTTTTTTTGAACACGGCGTGGGCGAAAGGGCAGAGCGGGATAATGCGGATATGGTGCTGGCGGGCATATTCGACGGCTGTCCGAACCAGCTGAAAGCCTGCCTGCTGGCCTTTGAGTTCTTCGCCCACTTCGGTATGTTCGATGACCATCTCCCCCGGCTTCCGCATGAAATATATCATTTCCGCAGCCGGAGAGCCGTTTTCCCCTTCGACATAGAACATGCCCCGGTTGCCTGCCTGTTTTTGCTGGATACGCATGACGGACTACAGTTTAAAGAATATTTTCTTCCTGTACAGAAAGTAACATAACAGCCATTCCAGGGTAAAGATACACGCGGTTGCCACAAAGCCCTTCAGCAGAGCCGGGCTGTTCACCAGGTCCAGAAATCCCCCGGAGATCGTGCTGATATAGCGGTTGAACCAGTGGTGCCCGACGATTTCAAAAAACAGGTAGATGAACAGGGAATTCATGCCCACTATGGTAAAGAAAGTCAGGTGACGGCGGTGGTCCCGCAGGTCGATCCACCAGTAACAAAGCGCAATGGCCCAAAGGCACCAGCCCAGCGAGGCCAGCGTGAAGGAACTGGTGGCGATTCGCTTGATGATCGGCGTGATACCGGTCCCGTCCAGTCCGAATCCCAGCGCCAGGCAAACCGCCCCGGCTATCCAGAGTGGCCGGAGTTTCGGCCTATCGGACTGGAGCAGCCGGCCCGTCAGGACGCCGGCGATGGTATGCACGGAAGTGGGTAGGCAGTTGATGGCCACCCAACCATCGTGGTTGATTTTGTTCATCAGGAGCAGGTCCACGTAATTGCCGAAGTTATGCTGGTCCGTAAAAGGCTGGTCAAACCCGGGAACATGGGTGAACCGGTATAGGATTTCGGTAAGCAGCAGCAGGAGTACGCAGACCAGGATCTGGGCCGTATCCGACCACCGGAAGATTAAGAAGGCCACCAGGGTGGTAAACGACAATTGGGTCAGTACGTCCCAGAGCCGGAAGGAGATGCCTGTTTCTCCGGGCCAGACCAGGTAATCCAATACGCCCCAGAAAAAGAGCCAGCCGCAGCGGCGCAGGGTCTTGCGGAAAGACTGGGACCAGCGCATGCCCTGGCGCTGCTGGCGTGCCAGGGAATAGGCCATGGCGGTTCCGGCCATGAACATGAAGGCGGGCTGAATGAGATCCCAGAATCGCAGGCCGTTCCAGGGATGGTGAAAGAACTGCTGGGTGACTCCGTGGAAAGCGGTTCCTTCCGAGGCTTCGGACAGGTGATCGTACAATCCGGCGCTTTCCAGGGCCAGGACGACCATAATAAATCCCCTCATAAAATCCAGGGAAAGCAGGCGCTGACCGGGGGCCGGCGCTGCCAGAGCAGGTGGTTGGGCAGACATGGACATAGGCTGGTGCAATCGCGCGGGGCGGAGAGCCGGATGAAGGGACATTTTACAGCATGGTCATCGGGTCCTCCACCACACGTAAATTTTCATGAAAGGTATCCATAAAAGCCATATCGTCAGCAGAAATCTGGAAGTCAAACAGCCCGGTATTTTCGAGCAGGCGCTGGGGGTTGGAGGACTTGGGTATGGCAGACACCCCGTGTTCCATATCCCAGCGCAGGATAAGCTGCGCCGGGGTCTTCCCGTACCTGGCGGCCAACGCCAGGAGCCGGGGATCCTTCAGCCGGATGCCCCGCAGCAGCGGCGAATAGGCCTGCAGCTGGATTCCCCGGTTCCGGCAATAGACCAGCAGGTCTTTCAGGTACAGGTAGGGGCTGAACTCGACCTGGTTGACGGCCGGTACTACCCGGGCGTAGGTGGCCAGTTCCTCCAGGAATGGCTGCAGGTAGTTGGCTACTCCGATGGCACGGACCCGGCCTTCCTCATACAGCTTTTCCAGGGCCTGCCAGGTGGCGCGGCGTTTGCCTTTTATGGGCCAGTGGACCAGGTAGAGGTCGATGTAGTCGAACTTCAGCCGCTGCAGGCTAGCCTCGAAAGCACGCAGGGTGGCATCAAATCCCTGGTCCGGGTTGGCCACTTTGGTCGTGACAAAGAGTTCCTGCCGGGGAAGACCACTGGCCCGGACGGCCCGGCCGACCTCTGCTTCATTTTCGTATAGCGTGGCCGTATCGATCAGGCGGTAACCGATTTCGAGGGCCCGGATAACCGCCGTTTCCGCTTCGCGGCCGTACATGTCATACACCCCCAGGCCCAGCAGGGGCATTTCCACCCCGTTGTTCAGGCGGACGCGGGGCTGGCTGGCTAGTGGGTTTACCATGGTTGCAGTCCGAGTAATTTTTTGCCCAGTTCGTTCAGTTCGGCCCGTTCGTAGCGGGTTTGTTCCCAGTGGCGGGGGTCTCCCGGGAAGGCGTACCCTTCCGGGGCTATCCGGTCCCTCCAGGAGGCGATACGCCACTGGCGAAGGGGCTCATTGTCCTCCTCGGCGGGCATCATTGAAATATACTGGGCGATCCGCACCTTGTGGCCGCTCAGGTTGGGCCGGATTCCGTGCGGCTGCAGGCTGTTGAAGATCAGCAGATCGCCGGCCTCCATTTTGACCTTGACGATTTCAAAGCCGGTCACATCCGGCTTGAAATGATCCCGGTCGGCCGGCTGCGTGAGCTTCCAGGTATCGTAGGTGCGGAATAATTCCGGGACGCACTGGAATCCGCCCATGTTTTCGTCGGTCTGATCGGCGAGCGCGAGCACCCCCTGCACGTTGACGGGCCGTGTTTCCGGATCATAATCCCAGTGGATGAACCCCTTGTACTCAAAGCCGGGCCGGATGGGAAAGTTCAGGTTGGCCCGGTCGATGGTCACCCAGAGTTTTTCCGTGCCCCAGATGTCCACGAAGGCGTCGTACACGCGCCGGGTCATGCGGTTATTCCAGAGGTGCTGGTTGTTATAGACCTCCACCATGCCGGTATTGGTAAGTTCCTTCATCTTCATCTCGGCACGTGGCGGGGCATACCAGGTTTCCGGGTTGGCGGGGTCTTTTTCCTCGAATTCCCACAGGAACCGGGCCGTCGCTTCGGCCTGGTCGCGGGATACGGCATTTTTGATTACGATGTAACCATTATGAATCCAGAAATTCCAGTCTTCCTCGCTCAGCACCCGCAGGGGTTTGCCGTTGCTGCGATCGTTGAGTTTGACGGCACTGCTCTTGGCTGTGGAGGGATTTCCCGGAATGTCTTTGTGGGCATTGTGGGGCATCATCGTGGGGGCCATGCTGGCCATCGTTTTTTGTTCCATATAGCAAATTTTACAGGTTAATCAGTGTGGCTGGTGGACCAGCGGGCAGGGGCGCCGGGTTTTGCTGCAGAATCCTTCCGGGCTGCGGAGCCCGCATTTTTTTATTGCCCCTCCTGAAAAGGTACTTCCTTTCCGGGAGGTTTCCCGGGACTTCCTGATTGCAGGGTTCTGACCGGTCAACTCGGATGCCGGGGGTCGCTGGAGTCGGAATGACGGCATAGGCCTGTGCATTGGGTTTCCTCAAAAATAGGGTCCCGGACCGGGCGGTTTCTACGCTTGCAGTTACCAGTATTTGTCCTGTATTGATATCTTTTACCGCGTTGGCTAAAAAAAAGTATATTTAAAGACAAAAGAGCCTTCCTGCCCGCCGTGGCGGGGGCACCTGATAGGCTATGAGGGTACAGCTGGAAGCCATTCGACCGGACGAGCGCAGCTCCTTTAAAATTCTGCTGACGCCTAATCTGAACGACCTGTTCTACTGGCATTTTCACCCCGAATATGAAATGGTGTATGTCGAGGCGGCACACGGTATTCGGCATGTCGGGGATCATATCAGCCGGTACCAGGACAGCGATCTGGTTTTTATCGGGCCGCATATACCGCATCTGAACTTTGACTATGGGGTGAAGACCGCCTGTGAGCAGGTGGTGGTCCAGATGAAGGAGGAATTCCTGGGCCAGACTTTCCTGGGACTTCCGGAACTCCGGGCCATCCGGGAGTTGTTCGAGCGGGCCCGCAGCGGCCTGGCCTTCCACGGTCAGACCAAGCAGGAGGTAGGCGACCGGCTGAAGCGCCTTTCAGGGCTCGACCATTTCCAGCAACTCATGGAACTGCTGCAGATCTTTAACCGGCTGGCGCTCAGCACGGAGGTGGAGCCGCTGCGGGCACGGCCGCTTTCCAGTAATTCCCAGCTTCGCGAGCAGCAACGGCTGCAAACGATTTACCAGTATATTGAAAATCATTACCAGCAGTCCCTGGATGTACACCACGTCGCGGAACTGACGCACCTCAGCACGGCGGCCTTCTGCCGTTATTTCAAGAAAGCCACCCACCAGACCTTTACCGAATTTGTCAACCAGTACCGCATCAACCAGGCCAAAAAGCTCCTGCTGTCAGGTCGCAATGTAACGGAAGCCTGTTTTGAAAGCGGCTTTGAAAACCTGTCCCATTTTAACAGAACCTTCCGGAAATTTACGGGCGAGAACCCTTCCCTGTTCCGGCGACGCCATAGGCCGGCCGCCTGATCCGGACCACCTGCGGCAGGCGCCGCCAATCGGAGCCGGGCCGGCGGGCCGGGTAAAAAAAATTTGCCGGAATAGAAATTTGAAGCCATCTTTGCCCCGTCATGAAGCAACAGCAATATAACAATCAGTGGTGGTGGCATACAAACTCCAAGGGGTCTGTATAGTTATTTCCATTATTGGTGTTACCATATTCAGGCCCCGGATTTTCCGGGGTTTTTTGTTGCCAGGTTTGTAACCAAAGAACGAAGGATATGCGAAAGATCACGATGACTACCACGGTGAAACGGATGCTGGCGGATGTGTATACCCCGGTTGGCATTTACCTGCGCCTGCGCGACCGGTTCCGGGATACCGTCCTGCTGGAAAGCACCGACAATAATGCCGCGGAAAACAGTTATTCGTTTATCTGCATCAACGCCATTGCGGGAATGGAAATCCGCTCCACCCGGGACATCGAGTTTAAACTCCCGGGCCAGCAACCCCAGCGGGAAGCGATCCGGGACAGCCAGCAGGTTCCCGGCCTGCTCTGGGATTTCATGCAACGCTTCGACGTGCACAAAGCGGCCGTCCGGGAAGGGGCCTACGCCCAGGGCCTGTTTGGGTACACCACCTACGATGCCGTTCAGTTCTTTGATACCATCCGGCTGAAATCCGATCTGACCCATCCCCCGATTCCCCTGATGCGGTACCGTCTCTACCAGTATGTCATTGCCTTCAATCATTTCAAGGACGAGCTCTTTCTCTGCGAAAACCGCTTCGAGGGACTGGCAAGTGACCTGGGCGTGGTGGAATCCCTGATCCGCAGCAAGGATGTCCCGGTGTATCCCTTCCGGGCCGTCGGCCCGGAAACCTCCAACCTGGAGGACGGGGATTACCTGGACATGGTAAAAGGCGGTGTCCAGAGCTGCCTGCGGGGGGACGTATTCCAGATCGTACTGAGCCGCCGGTTTGCACAGAGTTTCCAGGGAGACGAGTTCAACGTGTACCGGGCGCTGCGCAGCGTGAACCCCTCCCCCTATCTATTCTTCTTTGATTACGGAGACTACAAGCTGATGGGTTCCTCGCCGGAGTCCCAACTGATCATTCACCAGGGCAGGGCGGTGGTCCATCCCATCGCCGGTACGTTCCGCCGCACCGGGGACGAGGAACTGGATCGCCAGGAGACCCGGCGACTGCTGGGAGATGCCAAGGAGAATGCGGAGCATGTCATGCTGGTGGACCTGGCCCGTAACGACCTGAGCCGGGTCTGTGACCAGGTCCAGGTGGCCCATTACCGGCAGGTGCAGTATTATTCCCATGTCATCCACCTGGTGAGCGAGGTCACCGGGGTCGTCCGGGACGGCAGCAACCCGTTCCACCTGCTGGCCAACACCTTTCCGGCCGGCACCCTGAGTGGGGCCCCCAAGTACAAGGCCATGGAGCTTATAGACGGCTACGAACCCACGTCACGCAGTTATTACGGCGGAGCGATCGGGTTTATGGGGTTTGACGGCAGCTGCAACCATGCCATCATGATCCGGACCTTCCTGAGCCGCAATAATACCCTGTTTTACCAGGCGGGTGCGGGCGTGGTGGCCGCCAGCCAGCCGGCCAGCGAGCTGCAGGAGGTCAATAACAAGCTGGGTGCCCTGAAGAAAGCCATCGAACTGGCCGAATCCCTGTGAAGACGGCCGCGGATTGATCCGAACCAAACAAACGACTAAATCATTCAAACGCCTCCGGGCAGCCGACATGAAAATACTGGTATTCGACAATTACGATTCCTTCACCTACAACCTGGTCCACCTGGTGGAAAAGATCCTGCAGCAACCCGTGGATGTGGCCCGCAATGACCAGATATCCCTGGAGCAGGTGGGTGCGTATGACAAGATCCTGCTCTCCCCCGGGCCGGGCATACCCCGGGAAGCCGGTTTGCTGCTCCCCCTGATCCGGACCTATGCCGCCACCAAGTCGATCCTGGGGGTTTGCCTGGGTCACCAGGCTATCGGGGAAGCGTTCGGGGGAACCCTGGTGAACCTGTCCCAGGTCTTTCACGGAGTGGCCACGCCGATCCGGATCACCCGGACCGATTCCCCGCTGCTGAAGGGACTCGGGGAGGTTCTGGATGTAGGGCGCTACCACAGCTGGGTGGTCAGCCGCGAGGGGCTGCCGGCCGAGCTGGAGATCACGGCCGAAGATGAAAGCGGCATGATCATGGGCCTTCAGCACCGGATCTATGACGTGCAGGGCGTGCAGTTTCACCCCGAGAGCGTGCTCACGCCCCGGGGTGAACAGCTCATGCGGAACTGGCTGGGCGTGGGCGGAAGTTCCTGAACCGCCCCTGCGGTAGACGACCAAACTGAATACGGCCCCTTTCCGCTAGAAAGGCGCCTCATCCCCAGAATAAGGCAACTATGAAAAAGATACTTCAAATACTGTTCGAACATAACACGCTGAGCCGTGAGCAGGCCCGTGAGGTGCTGATCCAGATCGGCCGGGGGCTGTACAATGAACACGAAGTGACCGCCTTCATGACCGTGTACCTCATGCGCAGCATAACCATCGAGGAATTGCACGGATTCCGGGAGGCCCTCTTAGAACTTTGCGTCCGGGTAGACCTGGACGGGCATGCCACCCTGGATATCGTAGGCACCGGCGGGGACGGCAAAAACACTTTCAACATCTCCACGCTGGCCTGCTTTATCGTAGCGGGCACGGGCCAGAAGGTGGCCAAGCATGGCAATTACGGGGCATCCACCGTCAGCGGGGCCTCCAACGTGATGGAACAGCTGGGGTACCGGTTCAAAAGCGATGCGGACCGGCTTCGCCGGGAGGTGGAGCAGGCCAATATCTGCTTTCTGCATGCGCCCCTGTTCCACCCGGCCCTGAAGACCGTGGGACCCATCCGGCGCAACCTCGGTATCCGGACCTTTTTCAACATGCTGGGGCCCATGGTAAACCCGGCATTCCCGCGTTACCAGCTGGTCGGCGTATATAGCCTGGAGATGGCCCGGATTTACAATTACCTGCTCCAGCAAACCGGCAGCGCTTTCACGATCATCCACAGCCTGGACGGCTATGACGAGATTTCCCTGACCAATGATACCAAAGTGATCACCAACCAGGGTGAACAGGTCCTTACCCCTGTCCAGTTGGGAAAGCGCGCGGTAGAGCCGGCCGATCTTTACGGGGGCAATACCGTGGAGGAGGCATCCCGGATATTTCTCAGGATACTCAGCGGGGAGGGCACCTGGGCCCAACATGCGGTGGTCCTGGCCAATGCCGCCATGGCCCTGCACAGCACCGGGCAGTATCCCGATTACGAAGCGGCCTACGCGGCGGCGGTGGAGAGCCTGGAAAGCGGGCGCGCGCGCCAGAGCCTGAACCAACTAATCAGCCTGCAATCATGAATATACTGGAAACCATCATCGCCCATAAACGCCAGGAAGTGGCACAGCGCAAGGCGCATACCCCGGTCAGCCGGCTGGAACACCGCCCCGGCTTTTCGCGTACCCCGCTTTCCCTGCGCCGCTACCTGCTGGACGAGGGGCGTACGGGTATTATCGCGGAATTCAAGCGCAAATCCCCTTCCAGGGGAATCATCCATGCCACGGCCGACGTGGTGACCGTGACCCGCGGTTATGCCGCCCACGGGGCCTCGGCCCTTTCGGTGCTGACCGACGAAACCTTTTTCGGGGGCAGCGACGAGGACCTGGTCAGCGCGCGGGTCAACGACCTTCCGCTACTTCGCAAGGATTTTGTAATCGATGAATACCAGGTGCTGGAGGCCAGGAGCCTGGGGGCGGACGCCATCCTGCTGATTGCGGCCTGCCTGAGCCCGGACCAGGTAAAGAGCCTGGCAACCCTGGCCCGCAGCCTGGGCCTGGAAGTACTGCTGGAACTCCACGCCGAGGAAGAACTGGGACATGTCTGTGAACAAACGGACATCGTAGGCATTAACAACCGGGACCTGAAGACCTTTGTGGTGGATACCGAGCGGAGCCTGGCGATGGCGCGCCGCCTGCCGGCTGATAAAATTAAGGTGGCCGAAAGCGGGATCCATTCGCCGGATACCATAATTTTATTCCGGGAAAACGGCTTCCGGGGATTCCTGATCGGGGAAAACTTCATGAAGGAGGCCGATCCAACGATTGCTTTTGCTCTTTTTGTTGAACAATTAAAAGCAAAAGCACATGCGACTTAAAGTTTGCGGCATGACCCTGCCGGAGCAGGTAAACGCACTGGACGACCTGGGCGTGGACCTTGCCGGGTTCATCTTTTACCCCAAATCGCCCCGTTACATCGGACACAAGATTTCCCCGGAAAAAATGAAGCAGATCCGGGGACGGATTGCCAAGGTTGGCGTTTTTGTGAATGCGGGTTATGACGAACTGATGCGAACCGTGGAGACATACCGGCTGGACATGGTGCAGCTGCACGGCGATGAGACGCCCAAGTACTGCGAAAAGATCGCCGATTATATCTCGGTGATCAAGGCCTTCCGGCTGAGCGATAACGATAATATCGACTATATGATCCGGCCTTACCAGGATGTCTGTGATCTGTTCATGTTTGATACAATGGGGGCAGGGTACGGGGGCACCGGAAAAAAGTTCAGCTGGGACGTGTTGCAACCCATCCAGGTCAAGAAGCCCTTCTTCCTCAGTGGCGGTATCGAGCCGGATGACGTAAAGGCCCTGCGGGAGTTCTTCCGGGAACCGGTAGCCAGGGACCTGTTTGCGGTGGATATCAACAGCCGGTTTGAAATCGGGGCCGGCGTGAAAAATATGGAACTGGTGGCCCAATTTGTAAACGAACTAAAATCCTGACATGATACGGGTGCGCGAAGCCGTCGAGGCGGATCTGCCTGAAATGCTGGTGATCTACAATGATATTATCCGCCATACTACGGCGGTGTATCATTACGAGCCGCAATCAGCTGAATCCCGGCAGGCCTGGTTTAAGGACAAGCAGGCGCAGGGGTTCCCGGTCTTTGTCGCCGAGGAGGCCGGCAGGGTGATTGGCTTCAGTACCTTCGGGCCTTTCCGCGCCTGGGCAGCCTACCAGTACACCATGGAAAACTCGGTGTACGTGTCCGCGGACGCCCGCGGCCGGGGAATCGGGAAAAAACTGATGGTTCCCCTGATCGAAGCGGCGAGGAACCGGGGTATTCATACCCTGGTTGCCGGAATCGACGCAGGCAATGAAGTGAGCATCCGGCTGCACCAGCAGTTCGGATTCCGGGAGGTGGCCCATTTCCGGGAGGTGGGCTGGAAGTTCGGCCGCTGGCTGGATCTCAAATTTCTGCAGCTCCTGCTCACCGAAGGGGGCACCCCGCCGGTGGCGCCCTCGGTAACCGGTACCGGCCGGCAAACCGGATAACCGAAAACCGCCGGGCAGCGGCCCGGCAGCAAAATGGATTACCATGACGACAACACAACTGTATTCGAGGCCCGACGAAAGGGGCTATTACGGCAGGTTCGGGGGAGCCTATATCCCCGAAATGCTGCACCGTAACGTGGAGGAATTGCGTGCCCGCTACCTGGAAATCATGGAAGAGCCTTCTTTCCAGGACGAGTTCCGTTCCCTGCTCAGGGATTATGTAGGCAGACCGACTCCCCTGTACCTCGCGCAGCGACTGAGTAACCGCTTCGGCACCCGCATCTACCTGAAGCGGGAAGATCTCTGTCACACGGGAGCGCACAAGATCAATAACACCATCGGGCAGATCCTCCTGGCCGGCCGGCTGGGCAAAAAGCGGATCATTGCTGAAACCGGGGCAGGTCAGCACGGGGTAGCCACCGCCACGGTCTGCGCGCTGAAGGGGGTGGAATGCATCGTGTATATGGGAGAGAAGGATATCGAGCGCCAGGCGCCCAATGTGGCCCGGATGAAAATGCTGGGTGCCCGGGTCATCCCGGCAACCAGCGGCAGCAGGACGCTCAAGGATGCCACCAATGAAGCCATCCGGGACTGGATCAACCATCCATCCGATACCCACTATATCATCGGGAGCGTGGTGGGCCCCCATCCCTATCCCGACATGGTAGCCCGCTTCCAGTCGGTCATCAGCGAGGAAATCCGCTGGCAACTCCGGGAAAAAACAGGCCGTGAACTGCCCAGCCATGTCATGGCCTGCGTCGGTGGCGGCAGCAATGCCGCCGGCGCCTTCTACCATTTCCTGGAGGAGGAAACGGTCCGGCTGATTGCCGTGGAGGCTGCCGGCCAGGGAGTACGCAGCGGCCTGAGTGCCGCGACCACGCAGCTGGGAAGGCCCGGGGTGCTGCATGGATCCAAAAGCCTGGTCATGCAGACCGAGGACGGCCAGGTAGTCGAGCCGCATAGCATTTCAGCGGGCCTGGACTATCCGGGTATCGGTCCGCTGCACGCCCACCTGTTCGACACGGGGCGGGGCACCTTCCTGAGCGCCACCGACGGGGAGGCCCTGCGGGCCGCCTTCGACCTGGCCCGCCTCGAAGGGATAATCCCCGCGCTGGAAACGGCCCATGCCCTGGCCGCGCTGGACCAGTTGTCCTTCGGCCGGCAGGATACAGTGGTAATCTGCCTCAGTGGCCGGGGCGATAAGGACCTGGCGACTTACATGAATGCCATGGAGGAAAACCAGCCTGACCAGTAACCCGTTTGCATCCCGATTCCGTTATCCGAAACAGTCAGAAGCATACCATGGAAAAACGATCCCGAATCAGCGAGGTATTTGCGCGCCATGCCAAGGCCGGAGGAAAGCCGGTCCTGAATGTATATTGTACGGCCGGCTTCCCGCAGCCGGGTAGCACGATCCAGGTCATGCAGGCCCTGCAGGATGCCGGCGCCGACCTGATCGAACTGGGCATGCCCTACAGCGATCCCCTGGCAGATGGTCCCGTGATCCAGCACAGCAGCGCGGTGGCCCTGGCCGGTGGCATGACCATCGCCAGGCTGCTGGAGCAGCTCCGCGCGTTTCGGCAGGCCCAAGGCGGCGCCGGCATTCCCGTGATCCTGATGGGTTATATGAACCCGGTGCTGCAATACGGCTTTGAACAGTTTTGCCGGGACGCGGCCGAGGCCGGCGCCGACGGCCTGATCCTGCCGGACCTGCCGGAATTTGAATTTGAAAGCGAATACGGCGCCATTATCCGTCAATACGGACTGGATTTTATTTTCCTGGTGACTCCGGAAACCAGCGAGCAGCGGGTCCGCCGCCTGGACCAGCTCAGCAGCGGATTCCTCTACGCTGTGTCCTCCTCCTCCACGACCGGCAAGGACAAGGAGATGGGAGAGGTAACGGCCTACCTGCAGCGCCTGCGCTCCATGGGCCTGCGCAACCCGGTGCTGGTCGGGTTCGGGATCAAGGACCGGGCCAGCTTCCGGGCCGCCTGCTCGCAGGCGGACGGGGCGATCATCGGATCCGCCTATATCCGGATGCTGGAACAGGCCACCGATATTACGGCAGCGACTAAAGCTTTTTTACATGACATCCAAGGGGACTAACCAGGAGGAAACCAGGTCGGGTGAACTGGCCATCATTAAATACAACGCCGGGAACATCCAGTCGGTGCTGTACGCCCTGGAGCGGATCGGTGTGGCGGCCCGGGTTACCGATGACCACCAGGAAATCCGGTCTGCCTCCCGGGTGATCTTCCCGGGCGTGGGCGAGGCAAGCAGTGCCATGCGGTATCTCCGCCAGCGGGGCCTGGACCGGTTGATCCGGGAACTCCGCCAGCCCGTACTGGGGATCTGCCTGGGTATGCAACTGATGTGCCGGCACAGCGAGGAGAACGACACCCCATGCCTGGGGATCTTTGACGAGGACGTGCGTCATTTCGTGCCCCCTCCCGGCCTTCGGCGGGTCAAAATACCCCAGATCGGGTGGAATACGATCGGGAGCCTGCATGGGGCCTTGTTCCGCGGCGTGCCGGAAGGCAGCTATTGTTATTTCGTACATGGGTATTATGCCGCGCTGGGCCCCCATACCACCGCGACTACCCGGTATATTTTGCCGTACAGTTCGGCCCTTCAGAAGGAAAATTATTACGGGGTGCAGTTTCACCCTGAAAAATCTGCGGACACCGGAGAACGGATCCTGCGCAATTTCATAGAACTGACATGAACACAAACCCAGCCATACTCCCTGCTGTAAACCGGGACTTCATCATACCCGCCATCGACCTCATCGCCGGTAAATGCGTCCGGTTGAGCCAGGGTGATTACAGCCGGCAGACGATCTATAACGAGCGGCCGCTGGAAGTAGCCCGGCAGTTCGAGGACGCCGGCCTGCGCCGCCTGCACCTGGTGGACCTCGACGGCGCGCGCAGGGGTGCGGTAACGAACTGGAACGTGCTGGAGACCCTGGCCGCGCGTACCAGCCTGGTGATTGATTTCGGGGGCGGCATCAAAACCGAAAAGGACCTGCGCATCGTATTTGATTCGGGGGCGGCCCTGGCTACCATCGGCAGCGTGGCGGTCAAACAGGAACAGGAATTTCTTTCCTGGGTCCGGCAGTTTGGCGCCGCAAGATTTCTGATCGGCGCAGATGTGCGGGGCGAACAGCTTGCCGTACAGGGCTGGCAGGAAACCACCGACCGGAATATTTATGATTTTATTGCCGGCTACCTTCCACACGGTCTGAACCAGGTGTTTTGCACCGACGTCAACCGGGACGGCCTGCTCCAGGGACCCGCGCTGGACCTGTACCGTGAGATCCTGGCCCGGTTCCCGGACCTGTTCTTCATAGCCAGTGGCGGGGTCAGTTCCGTGAAGGACCTGGAAGACCTTCGCCAGATCGGATGCCGGGCCGTCATCGTCGGCAAGGCTATTTACGAGAATCGTATTTCGTTACCGGAATTAACACGTTTCGTGGTATGAATACCCAGCCTGCATGGAACCCTGCGGATAACGCCGCCACCTCCGTCTCCGGCCTGACCAGGCGGATCATTCCCTGCCTGGACATCAAGGATGGCCGCACGGTAAAAGGGACCAATTTTCTGAACCTGCGCGATGCCGGGGATCCCGTGGAACTGGGTGCCCTGTATGCCCGCCAGGGTGCCGACGAACTGGTTTTCCTGGACATAACGGCTACGGTCGAAAAACGCAAGACCCTGCGCGAGCTGGTAAACAGGATCGCGCATCATATCAACATTCCCTTCACCGTGGGAGGCGGCATCAGCAGCGTGGAGGATGTGCAGGCCCTGCTGCAGCACGGAGCAGACAAGATATCGGTGAACACAGCCGCATTCCGGCGCCCCGCCCTGATCCGGGAGCTGGAGCGGGAATTCGGCAGCCAGTGCGTGGTCCTGGCCATTGACGGACGGCAGGAAGCCGATGGGAACTGGTATGTGTACCTCAACGGGGGACGTACCCGTACCGACGCGCGTTGCCTGGACTGGGCCCGGCAGGCCGTGGACCTGGGCGCAGGCGAGATCCTGCTGACCTCGATGAACCATGACGGCACCAAGCAGGGGTTTGCCCTGGATATAACGCGGCAGCTGAGCGATGACCTGCCGGTCCCGGTGATTGCCTCCGGGGGTGGCGGGACCCCGGAGCATTTTAAGGAGGTTTTCGAATCGGCCCATGCCGACGCGGCCCTGGCCGCCAGCATCTTTCATTTCCGGGAAATCGCCATTCCCGATTTAAAGCGATATTTGCGGGATCAGGGCATTGCCGTGAGGCTTTGACCCGTGATTCACAAGCAGTCAATACATGCACGTAGATTTTACCAAATACGCGGACGGCCTGGTTCCTGCGATCATCCAGGATCCGGCCACCCAGAAGGTGCTGATGCTGGGGTTCATGAACCAGGAGGCCCTGGACAAGACCCTGCGGGAAGGGAAGGTGACGTTTTACAGCCGCAGCAAGAAGCGGCTGTGGACCAAGGGAGAGGAGAGCGGTCATTTTCTGCTGGTCCGGGAAGTACTCAACGATTGTGACCAGGATACCCTGCTGATCAAGGCCCAGCCGACGGGCCCGGTCTGCCATACCGGCGCTGATACCTGCTGGAGCGAACGCAATCATCCCGACGATTTCCTTTACTACCTGCAGGAGGTCATCACGCTGCGCCGCACGGGCTCGGACGAAACCTCCTACGTGCGGCAATTGTTTAAAAAAGGCCTGAACAAAATCGCCCAGAAGGTCGGTGAGGAAGCCGTGGAACTGGTGATCGAGGCCAAAGATGATCACCGGGAGCTGTTCCTGAACGAAGCAGCTGACCTGTTATTCCATTACCTGGTCCTGCTGCAGGCAAAGGGTCACCGCCTGCAGGACGTGGTCGATATTTTAAAACAACGGCATCAACCCAAATAAAATGAAAACCATAGTAAGCCTGCTCCTGTTCGTACCCATGCTGGCATTGGCCCAGGCGGGAACCCGGAAAGCCTCCTTCACGGTCAGCGGCCGCGTCGCCGGCCTGGCCGACGGAAGCCTGGTCAGATTGATCAATGCCAATGACAATAACGAACTGTCCCAGGCCAAGGTGGCCAAAGGGACCTTCATGCTCACCGGTTCCGTTCCGGAACCCGGGCTGTACACGCTGGTACTGGGTAAGGAAAAGCCCCAGCCCCTGTTCCTGGAAAACAGCCGCATCCAGGTAAGCGGTGAAGTGCACAAGCTGGAAGATCTGAAAGTCACCGGCTCCCGCTCGCACCAGGATTTCCAGGTGTTCAAAAAGGCGTTTAACCCCCTGTTCGCCCGGATGAACGCGGTAGCTACCGAGATCAATAATACCCAGCCCGGTACCCGCTATGACTCCCTGATGAAACAATACGAGTCCATCAATGCGACCATCCAGGCGGACATTGACCAGTTTGTCACCCAGCACCCCGCATCCTATGTCTCCCCCTTCCTGCTCTTTGTGACAGCCCAGGTGCAGGATGATCCCATCCAGCTGGAAAAACGATTCAACCAGCTGGCAGACACGATCCGCAAATCCCAGATCGGAAGCAGCCTGGCCCAGTATATTGCCTACAACAAGGTCGGGGCCGTGGGAACGGAAGCCCTGGACTTCTCACAGCCGGATACCACCGGCAAACCGGTCAGTCTGTCCTCGTTCAGGGGCAAATACGTACTGGTGGATTTCTGGGCCAGCTGGTGCGGACCGTGCCGCAATGAAAATCCCAACGTCGTGGAAGCCTACCATAAATTCGCGGCCAAGAACTTCACCGTACTGGGCGTGTCCCTCGACCGGCCCGGCGGCAGGGATAACTGGCTGGACGCCATCCACAAGGACGGGCTCACCTGGACCCATGTCAGCGATCTGAAATTCTGGAACAATGAGGCGGCTGTGCTCTACCATGTACAGGCCATCCCCTTCAATATCCTGGTTGACCCCAATGGCCGGATCATTGGCAGGAATCTGCGCGGGGCCGACCTGGAATCCAAGCTGTGCGAACTGCTTGGGTGTAATTAGGGGCCGTACCCGCGCCGGAAGGGATCAACCCGGCGGATTGCCCGGTGATATCCGGGCAGCCAACCGGGCGCCGATACCGTATAAAAAAACCTGTGCAGGAACGGCACAGGTTTTCACTTTTAATAATGGTCTGGTCAGTTGACGTCCTGTCCCTGTTTCAGCTTGTCGATCATGGCCTGCATGCCGGACCTGTTCAGGGGATCGGGCGCCAGAGGCAGGGCCTGGCCGGCGTAGCGCAGGGCAGTCTTGTAGTCGCCGGTGGCGGAATATCCCCGCACCAGGCCCGCCAGGGTGGTAAACTGGTTGGGATATCTGGCATAGTTCTGCTTGAACACGTCCAGGGCCTCCCGGGCTTTCTTTTGCTGGATCAGCATGCGGCCGTATTGGTGAAGTTCAAACATGGAGCCATACGGAAGGGCGTTTTTCATGATGGCGGCAGCTTGCTCCGGTTTTCCCATTTTGTCGAGGAGCATGGCCTTGGTGGACCAGGCGCGGAAACTCCGGTCTCCGCCGAAATTGGGACTGGTGGCCGAATCGGCCCATAACAGGGCCTGGTCCAGGTTGACCTGGTGCTGCAGGCACCAGGAAGCGGCCTGGTCCCAGGACTCCCAGGTAAATCCCTTGTCCGACCGCAATTCCCTGCGGAAGGATTCCAGCTGTGTATTCACATAATCCACTTCCACCCGGAACGGTATCTGAAGTTTTTCCCACTGCAGGGCAATGGTGGCGCTGGTGGGTGTCTGATCGGTAAACTCGTATTTCAGCCATTCTACGGACCGCTCCAGGGGCACGGGACGGACTTTGACCCGAAGGACATCTTCAGAAGGATCATAATAAAAACTGCCCCAGGAGGTACTGTTTCGGGAAAAAATCAAGGTGCATTCCTGGGGGTCATAAGCCACAAAAAAGCCATACCGGCCCGCTGCCAGGGGTTGCCCTTCGATTTTTACATCCGTGGAAAACTCCATGGTCGTATTCTCATTGGCTCCCGCGCGCCAGGGGGCGGCCTTGCTGGTTCCGAATCCCTGGTCCGTGAACCCTACTGGGATAAGGCTGCCCCAGATCTTTCCTTCCCGGCCCTTCACGCCGGGGCGGTCATAATGAATGGTAACGTCGGTAATGCCGATCCGTTCGGCCACCGTGGCTTTCTTGTTGCCACCGCTGGGCGGTGTGGTGAGTTGCGCCTGGACTGCGACTCCCAGCAGGAGCAGCCAGCCGGCTGTCAGGATTTGTTTGACCATACAGGCAGTTTTAAGGCAAGAAAGCTACTCCGGTTTCTCCGGGATTGTCCCGGATTTTTACAGGAGCCGGCAGGGCAGGATGAGCTGCCGGCCGGCAGGATGGCTGGCACTCCGTACCAAAATGCCGTATCTTGGCGTATGCACAGGATCTTAACCCGGGGAATTGGCTGGATCGGGCTTTGCCTGGTAAACGGCATGTCCATCCATGCGCAGCAGCCGGGAGCACTGGCCGGGGAATACTACCTGGAAGGGGTTCCGGAAGTTGCCTCGGGGTTCAGGCTGGACCCGGATTCCAGCTTTCAGTTCTTTTTTTCCTATGGAGTGGTGGACCGGTATGGTTCCGGCAGGTGGGAAGTCCGGGGAGACCGGATAATCTTCAACACCCTGACCACGCATACCCGGGACTTCCGGCTGGCGGACAGCAGCCGCAGACCGGGAGACCAGCTGGTCGTCCGGATCACCGATCCCAATAAAGACCTGCTGGGGTTCATGGTCTGCACGGTGCACACGGCGGATACCCTGCTTACGGTTCGGACTGACGCTGAGGGATATGCGCGTTTCCGGGTCAGCCATCCGCTCCGCATCGACCTGCGTTTCCTGTTCTGCCCGGAACGCAGCACCTCCTTTCCGGTAGCCGGGGCGTTGGCCAATTACTATGGCTTCCGTCCCGAACCCTGGCTGGCGGAATATTACTTTTCCGGTTATGAACTGCACCTGACGCCCGGCGGGTTAGCGGGAATCCACCCGTTGCTGGCACCGCACCCGGTGTGGTTTCGCAGGCAGTAGACCGGGGGGACCGGGACGAACCGGCCACTCCAAAAAAAACCGGAACAGGGACTGAGCCTGTTCCGGTTGGTAATACCGGGCTGGTATGCTTTTTCGGGTGGTTTCAAGGACCGGCCATTCCCCTCATCGCCTGGCGCCTGCTTCGGCCATATGCGGGATGGCTTCGACCTTGTAATCCCCGTTGTCGAGCTTCTTTTTGGTTTCACTGAAAGCCTTCAGGGTGCGGTCAATATCCTCCTGGGTGTGGGCGGCGGTCGGGATCAGCCGGTAGATGATGTGCCCTTTGGGAATAACCGGATACACCACGATGGAACAGAAGATCCCGTAGTTCTCCCGCAGGTCCATCACCATGGCCGTTGCTTCGGGCACGTCCCCCTTCATGTAAACCGGGGTAACCACGGAATCGGTCTTGCCGATGTCAAAACCCCGTTGCTTCAGGCCTTCCTGCAGCTTGCGCGCGTTGTCCCACAACTTGTCTTTCAGCTGGGGCTGGGTTCGCAGCAAATCCAGTCGCTTCAGGTTGCCGATGACCAGGGGCATCGGCAGACTTTTGGCGAAAATCTGGGAGCGGATGTTATAGCGGATATAGTCGATGATGTCGGCGTCGCCGGCGATGAAGGCGCCGATCGATGCCATGGATTTGGCAAAGGTGGAAAAATACAGGTCAATCTTATCCTGGACACCCTGCTCTTCGCCGGCACCGGCCCCGGTCTTGCCCAGGGTGCCGAACCCGTGGGCGTCGTCCACCAGCAACCGGAAGGAATACCTGGATTTCAGGGCAGCGATCTCTTTCAGCTTACCCTGGTCCCCGGCCATGCCGAATACTCCTTCGGTGATGACCAGGATTCCTCCGGCCTGCTGCTTTTCAATCAGGGCGGCGGAGCGCTGCAGCTGTTTTTCCAGGTCCGCCAGGTCGTTATGTTTGAAGACGTAGCGGTGCCCGGCGTGCAGGCGCAGCCCGTCTATGATGCAGGCATGGCTTTCCGCGTCGTATACAATAATGTCATGCCGGCTGCAGATCACGTCGATCAGGCTGACCATCCCCTGGTATCCGTAGTTCAGCAGGATGGCATCTTCCTTGTGAACAAAGGTGGCGAGCTCCCGTTCGAGCTGCTCATGGTAATCACTGTTACCACTCATCATGCGGGCTCCCATGGGAAGCGCCAGGCCGAATTCCCGGGCCGCCTCGGCATCGGCCTTGCGGACTTCAGGATGGTTCGCCAGGCCGAGGTAGTTATTGAGGCTCCAGACGATCATTTCCTTTCCGCGGAATTTCATGCGGCTTCCGATCTCTCCTTCCAGCTTGGGAAAGGCAAAGTAACCATGGGCCCTTTCCCGGTGTTGGCCGATCGGGCCATAATGCTTGAGTAAGCGTTCAAAGATATCTGCCATGTTGTAGTAGGGGCTTTACGTGATAATAATCGAAACCAACGGGTGGCGCAAAGGTAAGGTTTTAGCCTGTACGGACAAGGCAAATCCTGGCCTTTTAAGCGATAAAGGGTTGCTTACCAGGCCTTCCCGCAATCAGGATGGTTCGGGCTGGTTAGACCCCGCCCCCCATTTCAGGATAGCCAGACCCAGGATACCGGCCACCAGGGAGGCGGCCAGGATGGCGATTTTGGAGGCATTGATAAGCCCGTCATCCGGGAATGCCAATAGCGTGATAAAGATGGACATGGTAAATCCGATACCTCCCAGGATGCCGGCTCCCAGAATATGACGCCAGCGGACATCCGGCTGCAGCCGGCCCAGGCCGGCCCGGATGGCGATCCAGGAGAAAACCAGGATGCCCAGGGGTTTGCCGATCAGCAGGCCGGCAAGGATTCCCAGGCTATTGTGCGTAGCGAGGCTTCCCAGAAAGCCCGGCTGCAGCTGGATGCAGGTGTTGGCCAGGGCACACAGG
>DASZRL010000102.1:0-29936 GCA_035549175.1 Chitinophagaceae bacterium
GGGAGTTTTTTGCCAGTATCGGCCTGAGCGAGGATTTGCAGCAGAAGGCCACGGCGGAAATCGCGAAGGATAAAAAGCAGTGGGTGGAATTCATGATGAAATATGAACTGGGCCTGGAAAAACCGGATCCCCGCCGGGCCACCAAGTCGGCCCTCAATATCGGGTTATCCTACATCGTGGGCGGCCTGGTTCCGCTCAGCCCCTATTTCTTTGTGGAAAGTCCCGTGGAAGGCCTGAAAATATCGGTCCTGGTTACGCTGGTCTGCCTGTTCATCTTCGGCTGGTTCAAAAGCAAGGTAACCGGCGTAAATCCCTGGCAGGGGGCCCTACGGGTTACCCTGATCGGGGCGGCCGCCGCGGCGGCCGCCTTCGGAATCGCCAAACTTTTTGAGGGCTGATTCAGACCGGCCTTTCTTCCTTCTTCTTTAACGGCATATCCGGAAAGACAGCGGCTACCAGCATCGCCGCCGAGGAAAACAACGCCAGGTAAAGTCCGGCACGCCGCTCGGGGCATTCTCCCATTTGGCAGGTTGAAAGCAGGATGAAATTCCGCAGGGCCCACGCGATATTGAGGCCCGCTACCAGCAGGTTGAACCGTTTGGCCCAGATCCGTTGAATAAACGTGAACGCCAGGTAGAACACGGCCATGAGGAAATGAAAATAACCAGGCTTCCCGTAATTGGTACCCTCCGACCGCAGGCCGCTCACCACCAGGTTCCTGGAAGCAATAAATACCCAGGGCATGAAGCAGGACACCAGCAGCAGTAGGATGGCCAGTAGGGCGATCCAGGTAAACCAACGCATAAACGGGAAATTTTTGGATGGCAAAAGTAGGCCTTAATCCACAAACTACCCTACGGCCGCCACCGTCCCGGACGGCGTTTCCTCCTCCCGGAGCAGTTCCTGCAGGTATTGCACCTTTAGCCGGTCATAAAAGGAATGCCGGTCAACCAGGTAGGCGGCCATACCGGCAACCATGCCGGCGAGCATCAGGTGAAAGATCACGCTGTGCCGGTCCGTCATCTCCAGTACCAGGATGGCGGAGGTGAATGGCGTGCGGGTAACCCCGGTCAGCAGGCCGACCATGCCGGCCAGGATCAGCAAATTCGTGTCGGCCTCGGACATCTGGAACCAGCCGGCAAAAACGGAACCCACCGTGGAACCGGCCGCCAGGGCCGGGGCAAATATGCCGCCGGCAGCCCCGGTGCCGAAGGATAGAATGGAACCGCCTATCCGCAGCAGGGGCATATACCAGGGCAGGTACTTGTCATGGGTAAAGAGCGCATGGGTCATAATCTCCTTTCCTGAACCCAGGGACCGGTCGCTAACCAGGTAGGAAAGGGTAACCAGCACCAGGGCACAGCCGACGACATACAGCAGCGTCTGGGACACTTTCGTAAACCCGGCCTTCCAGGAAAACAGCCAGAGCAGGATCCGGGACATGACGCTACCTCCCAACCCGGCCAGCACGGCTACCACCATTACGGAAACGAATATCCAGGGCGACAGATGGTTCACGTCCGGGTAGCCCAGGTACAGGTAGGGCCCGAGCAGGGATTGTGCGGTCAGACCTGCGATAATGATCGCTGAGAACAGGGCGGTCTTGAAAAAATTGATATGGGTGCGGGTCAGTTCTTCCACCGCGAAAACGATTCCCCCCAGCGGGGTATTGAAGGCGGCGGCAAGTCCCGCCGCGGCGCCGGCCATGATCATGTTCCGCTTCGATATTTTGGGCCACCAGCTGGGAAGCCAGTCATTAACCTTCTTGAAAACCGATCCGGCAACCTGGATGGTGGGACCCTCCCGGCCGACCACTCCGCCCCCCAGCACCATCAGCAGGCTGGATATTATCTTCACGAAGATGATCCGCAGGCTGAGCAGCTTCTGTACCCGGCTATAATAGCGCGGGGTGGACAGTTCCACGGCGGCAATCACCTGCGGAATCCCACTGCCCCTGGCATAATTGGCAAACTGGCGGACCAGTAACCAGGCTATCAGGAAACATGCCGGTGTGATCAGGTAAAGAAGCAGGTGGTTATGGGCCACCACATACACCCTGCCCGACTCGGCCAGGGCAAATAACCGGGTGTAGAGTACAGCGATCAGTCCCGTGACCAGGGAGGCAATCCAGAAAGGAATGGCCTGCAGGAGATTGGCCTTCAGGCGCTCATTGTTAATCTTGTCAAATTTGTTCTTGAGTGCAATCCGCAGGTTCCTGAATAATTTCAGCATGTCGTGTAGTCCGGGTTCTTAACGTTATGTGAAAAAAGGGGCTTTCGCATGGCTCCGGATCCGACCGCCAGGCAGACTGGTCCCTTTGGCGGTGGTGGCGGGTAATTTCCGGATCGGTGCGAAGGTACGGCAATCTGCCCGGAAAACGGCCCTCAAACCTTCCTGCATTACGCGAAACCACCGGGCATTCCCAGCGGATCACGTACCTTGGCGCCCTATGATCCGGCAGCTGGTTTACCATATGCTAGCCACCTTGGTCCTGTCAGTCTTCCTTTGTGGCATCGCCTGGGGAATGGCAACCTCCTTCCCGTGGGCAGGCCGCGATACGCTGGACAGGCTGTCCTACCGCAAAACCATTCCCCCGGAATTTTCCGAACCGATACGGACCGCGCTGGCCCATTTCCCGGAACTGCAGCGGGTACGTATCCTTTTTCGGATCCGCCGGGCCTATACTCCGTTGTCCACCAAGCCGGCTTTCTGGAGCCTGTTTAAGCGAAGAAACCACCGGACCTACCTGGTCACCATTTCCAGCCAGAGCATCGATACCCTGTCCCACCTGCTTTACCGGAATCTGAATTTCACCGAACAGGTGGGAATCATGGGCCATGAACTGAGCCATGTCGCGGATTTCAACAGCAAAAACCTGCTTCGCTCGGCGGCCAGTGCGTTGGGACATCTTTCCCAGCGCTACCTGGACCGCCTGGAATACCGGACGGATTCCATCTGCATCTGCCACGGGCTGGGGGGATACCTGGAAGCCTATAGCCGTCATGTGCGCACCTCCATGCACGTCCGGTACTGGCGGGGAGTCGATCATGTGTTCCAGCCCAATGATCACTGGGAACGGTACATGAACCCGGACACCATCGAGCGGCACATGCAGTCAGCCACGGCCTGCAGGAAGCCTGACTGACCCCGGGCTGGCGAAGCCCCCGCTTATAATGGGAGGCGGGACCAAGTGGTCAGAGCCGGAAGGCCAGCGTTAAGCTGAGCACCCGGTTTTTATTTTTATCATTTGCGCCACTGTTGGAACCGGACTGGAGTTTGGCCATCCCCAACCCGTAGCCAACGGCCACCGCCACCGCCTTGCCTTCCAGGCCGGCCTTCGCATGGAGCCCGTAATCAAACCGCCGCATGATACCCAGGCCGGCCCCTTCCTCATAATTCAGGGTGGTGGGGTCATCATTGGACCACCGGATAGGTTTGTCGCCCTGGAATCCGACGCCCAGGTACTTGCCTTCCACTTTGTTATTGCCTGCCACGCCGATACCCAGGTAAGGCCCGGCGCCGGCAAAAAACTTCCCGGTACCCAGGGGCAATTTGACGACCAGGTCGAGCGGGATTTCCAGGTAGTACGGGTTGGTCGTTGCGCGAAAATAGGTGGCGTCGCTGGTGCTGCCACTCTGGGATTTGGCCCCTTTGCCGGTGAACAGAAGGCCTGGCTGCAGATGAAGTCCCGGTACGAGCCGGAAGTCCGCGGTCAGGCCGGCCTGAAAACTCGCCAGCGTATTGGAATTGTCGACGCGTCCGTTGTCGGTTACCGAGATATTGGCCAGGTTCAGGCCGCCCTGCAGAAAAAGGGCGGAAGATTGGGATCTTGCAGGAAGATACCAGCAAGCTGCCAGGGCCGAGCAGGCCCCCAAAAAGATGCGTTTCATATTGCGTTGGTTTGATGAGCACAGGATATCAGACAAATGTCCTGCCAAAATGAGGGGCTTGGGCGCTTCGGCCCGGCTCCCGCCTCAGAGGGTCAGCTTGTATGATTGCCTTCCCTGCCGGAACCGGATACGCAAGGGACAGATCTGCGCATACTGGTCGGCTGTAGGAAACCAGGGACGGTTTTCCGTTACACAGATAAAAAGTCCCTGGTCATCGCCCAGGGCCCGGAAGCCGGGCAAGGGAACCTGCCGGGCAAACACAGGCAGTTCATAATCGGCCTGGAGGGAGCACACCGCGGTTTCATACAGGTCCGGAGGGAATACCAGCCCCGCCTCGCTGATATTTCGTATAAGCATCGAAGTGAACGGTTCCTCGGTCGCATCATCCAGACCCTGGCGGCCGATCAGTTCCACGATATTGCCGGCGGGATCGGAGAAATAGACGGACCGGGCGGCCCAACCGGTAAATTCAGCGATGTACGCACGGCCCGGAGGAATCGGGTGCAACCCGGTCCGCGGCTGCAGCCAATCCCTGGCCGCTTCTACCCGGTTCAACGGGATATTGCAGGCGAAATGATACCGGGGATGAGTGCCCCGGGGCGCCGGCTCCACCGTGAGCCGGGAGGCACCAAACCGGACGGTTCCACCGCCGCCGGCCTCCATTTCCACCGGCAGTTCCAGTACCTGACGGTAATACTGCATCAGGATGGCCGGGTCGTCAGCCTGGATGACCAACGCTTCAATAAACATGTTTTTGGACAACAAGGTAGGTCATGCTGTATTATCCATAAGGGGCCTTTCGGGTGAAACCGCCGATTTATTGCTTAAATTGAACCAGGCCGGTACCGGCTGTGGCAGGAATGGAACCTGAATTTGACATCATCATCCTGGGTATGGGCGCCATGGGAAGCGCTGCGGCGGCCCACCTGGCCTCGCGCGGTCTGCGCCTTGTCGGCGTTGACCGGTTTACACCGCCTCATACCCTGGGATCTTCTCACGGGCAGACCCGTATCATCCGGGAAGCCTATTTTGAAGGACCGGCCTATGTACCGCTTGTCCAGCAGGCCTACGTTAACTGGGAAAGGCTGGCCCGCGACAGTGGCAGACAGCTCCTGCTGCCGACCGGCGGCCTCATGCTGGGCTACCCAGACAGCGAGGTGGTCCGCGGAGCCCTTCGAAGCGCCCGTGACCATGGCCTTCAGGTGGAATGGATCGGGACCGGGCAGGTAAAGGCCCGCTTCCCGGCACTGCGTCCCCCGCCAGGCACGGTCGCCGTCCTGGAGCCCCGAGCCGGCATTCTGTTCCCGGAAACCTGCATTACGGCGCACCTGGAGCAGGCTAGCCGTTTTGGGGCGGCATTCCGGTTCAATGAAGCCGCGATCCGCTGGGAGCCTGTCCAGGACGGATTCAGGGTGACCACCTCCCGGGGCTCCCTGTTGGGGAAAAAGCTGCTGCTTACGACCGGAGCCTGGCTGGGTGATCTGGCCCCGGATATGATTCCCCCGCTGCAGGTGGAACGCCAGGTCCAATACTGGTTTTCACCTGCTGGTCCCGCCAGCCTTTTCGATCCGGCCCGTTTCCCGGTGTTCATCTGGTCGCCGGATGAGCACACCTGTTTTTACGGGTTCCCGGACCTGGGACAGGGTATAAAGGTGGCTTTTCATCATGGCGGCGACCTGGCCGTTGCTGACCGGATCGACCGGGTCGTCCACGATTCTGAAATCGAAGCGGTACGGAACCTGCTGGCAACCTACCTTCCTGGCGCCAACGGCCGCTTGATGCACGCCGCGGTCTGCATGTACACCAACACCCCGGATCAGCATTTCCGCCTCGCCATGCCCGCCCGGTATCCGGGCCTCCTGGTGGCCTCCATTTGTTCGGGGCACGGGTTCAAATTCGCCAGCGCATTCGGGGAAATCCTGGCGGATCTGCTGGTGGAGGGCCGCACCCGCTTTGATCTGAGCCTGTTCGGACTGTCCCGGTAATTTCAACCGGGCTTCCAATCGCGGTTCCGGTCCAAAACGGTCCGGCTGTTTGCCAATTCACGAACTGGACGTATTTTGTGAGAGATCCCCTCCTATGCCAGCGTAGCCAGCCGTTGAAAAGCCCTTTCGGTAAACCTAAAACGATACGCATGACCGGGAATCAACCCACCTTATCCCATGCGGGGATCCGGGATGTAACCTTCGGCAACCAGGTCCGGGTCATCCAGCCGGTAAACCTGTTTGAATGCACCATCGGCGACCATTGCCTGGTGGGGCCTTTTGTGGAAATTCAGAAAAATACCGTTATCGGCAACCGGACAAGAATTCAATCCCACACCTTCATCTGCGAATCCGTTGTCATCGGGGAAGACTGCTTCATTGCCCACGGGGTGATGTTCGTGGACGACCTTTTTTCAGACGGAGGCCCGGCTTTCGGGGACCGGTCCCGGTGGAAAAAGATCCGGATAGGCAACCGGGTCTCCATCGGGTCCAACGCTACGATCCTCGCGGGCCAGATTTGCGATGACGTGGTGATCGGGGCCGGTGCCGTCGTGGTGAAGGATATCACGGAACCCGGCATTTATGCCGGAAATCCGGCGCGTTTTCTTCGCCCCTTCCCGTTCCACCAAAGGGATTCACAGGGAACGAGCCGGGCGGCTGGGTAGGAAGGTGCCGGATCCGGCCGGTCAAAATACTTCGCCGACGTTGACAAACAGGCCGCGTGAACCCTGGGTACCTACTCCGTAATCAATGGCGATATTGGTGTTGGATTTTTTATTAAGCTTGATGCGCAGGCCGGCCCCCACGGCCGGCTGCAGGGATTCCAGCTGGCGGGAAGGTGCGGCTGAAAAGGATTCCGCATTGGCAAATACCACGGCGCCCAGAAGGCCGCTCGCGGTAAGCCGGAACCGGTATTCCGTTTCCAGGTACACCATGATGTTGCCGCGGTAACGTCCCTGGATGAATCCCCGGCCCGTATTATTGAAATTGTCCCACCCGGTGCTGGGCAGGTCCAGGTAGGGCGGCTTCCCCTGCAGGATGATCCAATTATAATTCCAGAAGGCCAGGACGTTACGTGAGCCGGCCGGCAGGGTCAGGTATTTCCGCACGTCGGTAACCAGGGACTGCCAGTGGCTGTGGCTGCCCAGCCACCGCACATTGTCCCGCCAGACCACGCTGGCCAGCAGCCCGCCCGTGGCATTTATCGGGTTGGGCCGGCTGTCATACACGGCTATGACAGAAAACCCGGAGGACGTGGATTTTTCGCTGGTACCGTACCCGGCGTAGTCCGAAGCACTGCTGTCCGCCAGCCCGGATTCGGAAATATCCCAATGGTAATCCAGGTTGTAGCCGATGCCCGCATACAGGTCGTCCCCCATTTTACGCAGACCGTACTGGTAAAACCGGATGTATTTGTAATTCATCGGGTCCCGGTTTTCGATCGGCGCGTCGCTGCCCAGCCCGTAGGTGCTCTGGGGATACTTCATATACCGCCAGTCGCCCAGCAAATTGAATTCATCCCCGCGAAGCCAGATGTTGGACTGCACCGGTATGGTAAACTGCCTGTTCTGCGTATACGTCGGGCTGGCCGTAAATACGGAGAGCCGCGCGTGGGGATGCTGGCTGGTAAAGAAAGCCAGATTGCCGGCCACGATGGCAGCCAGGCGCGTCTGCAGGGTGTATCCTACGGCCGGCAGAACGGACAGCACCGGCTTATCCCCCAGCCGGATCGTATCAGTCTTGGAAGAGGGTTTGTATCCGAACCACCTGCGCAACACATCGACGATATCCTGGCCGGGTACCCGGCGGGCAGAGGAAGCCGGGTGCAGTACCCGGGCCGCATTGGAGTCCCGCACCAGGACCTGGCCATGGAGGGCCCGTGAACCAAGCAGGATAACAAATACCACAATTATTTTTCTGGAAAAATCCTTCAACCCATGAACATTTAATGCGGGCCGGCCTGCCCGGTATCATCCTGCAAATGTAACAGATTCGTGCAGTTGGCACAGAGTAGTTTATGGGCGGCAGGGCGGATAGCCTTTGCCAGCTATCCGCACCGCTCGATGACCAGGGCACTGGCTCCTCCCCCACCGTTGCAGATCCCCGCGGCACCGTACCGGGCCCCGTAGGCATGCAGGATATGAATCAGGGTAACGAGGATGCGGGCCCCGCTGCAGCCCAGGGGATGCCCGAGGCTGACGGCTCCTCCATGCACGTTCACCCGGGCCGGATCCAGCTTCATGCGGCGGTAATTTTCAATGGCAACCACCGAAAATGCCTCGTTTATTTCCCAGTATTCGATGTCGCTCATCCGCAGGCCGGCCCGGGCTACGGCCTTGGGAAGGGCCAAAGAGGGTGTGGTGGTAAACCATTCAGGTGCCTGTTCGGCATCGGCCTGTCCCAGGATGCGGGCAATCGGCTTGCATCCCCATTCCGCCGCCCTGGTCTCGCTCATCAACAACAGGGCAGCCGCACCGTCATTCATCGTGCTGGCATTGGCGGCGGTCACCGAACCCTCGGCCAGGAAGGCGGGCTTCAGGGTGGGAATCTTATCAAACTTGACATTCCAGGGCTCTTCATCCCGGCTGACCACGACCGGCGCGCCCTTGCGCTGGGGGATTTCCACCGGTACCACCTCCCGGTCAAACCGGCCGTTTTCCCAGGCCGCCTGGCTTCTCCGGTAGCTTTCGATCGCATAGTGATCCTGTTCCTCCCGGCTTACGTGGCAGGTACTGGCGCAGAGTTCCGCTGCCATCCCCATGGCCTGCCCATCATAGGCATCCGTGAGCCCGTCACGGGCCAGGCCATCCACCAGCAGGCTGTTGCCGTATTTATTTCCCCAGCGCAGATCACTGGTGTAGAAGGGCACATTGCTCATGCTTTCCATGCCGCCGGCCAGCACCACTTCGGCGTCTCCCAGGGCGATGGACCCGGCGCCGAGTGCTACCGCCTTCATGCCGCTGGCGCATACCTTGTTCACCGTGGTACAAGCTACCTCATCGGGGAGGCCCGCCCGGCGGACCACCTGCCTGGCGGGCGCCTGGCCCAGGTTGGCCTGGAGCACACAGCCCAGGTAGGCCTCCTGCACCTGGGCGGCAGGAATGCCTGCCCGCTGGATGGCATGCCGAGCGGCCACGGTACCCAAATCAATGGCAGACAAGCTGCGCAGGCTTCCGCCAAACGAGCCCAGGGGCGTACGCACGGCAGACACAATAACAACATTTTTCATACGGAGGTAATCTGGTAAATGATTAATTCGTAGGGGATAACGAAAACAAAGATAACAATTGTTCGTATATGAGACCTTCCCGCCATCCCGGGCTTTGCCTTTATCTTTACCGGGCGGACTCCTCCCCAACCGGCCAAAACGGAACGATCCGCCTTCGTGCATGCTGACTACCTGGATAGCTTATCTGTTGCTGATCCTTTTTTTTGCCCTGGAACCCCTGCTGAGAAAGGGCCCGGCCGCCCGCAGCCTGCAGGCCGCCAGGGATGACCGGGCCAGTACCCGGTTGATTGGCATCTGCCTGATCCTGCTGCTCCTGCTATCCGTTTTCCTGAACCTGGCCGGGTGGGGCCGGTTCCGGAATCCCCATGTCAGCTACATCGGTCTGTCCCTCATGGCGGCGGGGCTGCTGCTGCGCAGCTGGGCTATGCAGACGCTCAGCCAGCATTATACACGGACCCTTCAGACGGACAGCAGCCAGCTTTTGGTCCGGCGCGGCCCATACCGTTTGGTCCGCCACCCGGGTTACCTGGGCACCCTGCTGGTCTGGTGTACGGCCGGTCTTGCCATGCAGAATATCCTGTTATTCATTTTTTCCGCCCTGCTGGCCATCCCGGTTTACGCCTACCGGATCCAGCAGGAGGAAACGCTGCTGGTCAAACAGTTTGGGGATTCTTACCTGGCTTACCAGCGGCGAAGCTGGAAACTCCTTCCCCCGCTGTGGTGAACCGCCTACCGCAGGCGGATCCGCAAAACGCAGCTGTCCGCGGTAACGAAAAGGGTTCTCTCATCAGGCGTGAATGCGCAGTTGCTGATTCGCCCGGGAATGCGGATCCTGCCAAGGGCCCTGCCGGTGGAATCGATAATCCAGATGCCGCCCGGTCCGGTGCCGAACAGGTTGCCATGGCTGTCAATCTTGAATCCGTCAGGGGAACCGCTATCCTTCCTTCCTGCGGCGGTGGCATCGTACAGGATACGGGCGTGGGTCAGGGAGTCTGGGTCCGCCAGGTCAAAAGCATACCAGATGGCCTTCTCGGGATCGGAATTGGCGACTACGAGCGTCCGGCCGCCCGGCATAAACCCTATTCCGTTGGGCCGGGTTAGGGTATCACAGAGAAGCAGTATCCTGCCGTCCGGTTTTACCCGGTACACCCCCTGGTAGGGCGCATCCTTGGCGGGATCGTCCACGTATTTTTCCAGCCCGTACGGGGGATCGGTAAAAAACAGGTCTCCCGACCTGCTTAATACCAGGTCGTTGGGGCTGTCGAACCGCTTATTCTGGTAGCGGGCGGCCAAGGCCCGGAACACCGGGGCCGGCTGATTGAGCGGAGCCTCCATCCTTGCCACCTGGCGATTGCCTTGCTGGCAAAGCACCAGCCTTCCCTGCAGATCAAAGGCCAGGCCGTTGGATCCGGTTTCACCGCCCCGCCGGACCGTATCGGTATACCCGGAAGGTTTCAGGTAGAGGCTGGCTCCGCCGGTCTCCGTCCATTGGTAAATGGCATTAGCCGGGACATCGGAAAACAGAAGGCGCTGGCCTGCCGGGTCCCATAAGGGACCCTCCGTCCAATGATATCCGCAGGCAATCACCTCCGCGTGGGCATCCGGGGAAACCAGGGAATCCAGCCTGGGATCCCAGCGCTCGATCCGGCTCTGCAGCGAAGGTTTGTGGTGACAGGCTGCCAGCAGGCACAGGCAGCCGCAGGCGATAAGCAGTCGTTTCATCGTAAGATCATTATTAGGTGTTGGTAGGATGGCCGCGGGAATCATCCCCACCCGTCCGCTTAAAACTACTGAAAATCCAGTGCCCGGCCACCCAAGGACCGGGACGGTTTTTTCATATTGTTAACAGGATGGCAGGCAATGCGGCGGCCCTGGCCACGTTATCCAATCGTCCCGCTTCAACCACACTACCGGAAGATTCCATTTATCAATCAAAACCTCCCTTATGGCAGAAACCAACGAGGGCCAGTCCGGCATGGACCGGGACGAAGGCCTCTATACGTACGATCAGTTCAGCGGACAGCCCCAGGCAGATTCCGGTCATTTCCTGTGGTGGTGCGCCGGAGCGCACCAGCGCCTGCTGCGCCGGTTCCCTTCAGAACATACCAAGTACAGCGGGCTGGGCGGCGTAATCCTGGCCACCTTTTTTCTGGCCTCGCTGTCGGCCGGCTACGCGCTCTACAGCCTGTTTTCCGACTGGACGCTGGCGGCGGGTTTCGGCGTGGCCTGGGGGCTAATCATCTTCAACCTGGATCGTTTCCTGGTATCCACCATGCGTAAATACGGGGTAAGCCGCCGGCGCCAGTGGACACTGGCGATCCCCCGGCTGGTGCTGGCCCTGCTGATCGGCTTTACGATGGCCCGTCCCCTGGAGCTCAAGCTCTTTGAGCAGGAAATCCGCGTGAAAATGGCTGAAAACCTGCATCGCAAGATCCAGCGTAATGACAGCCTGCTGGACCGGGAAGGGCAGGTGGCCTCCCAGACGGCCCAGGCGGAGCGTCAGCGCCTGGTAACCAGGCGGCAGGCCATCGAAGATACCCTGCAGCGGCTTCAGCAGGCTTACCTGGCTGAGGCAGACGGCACGGGAGGATCCGGCCAGCGCGGCATACGGGACCTTACCCGGCTTAAGCAGGAAGCCTATGAACGGGAACGAACCGGTACGGCTCCTGAACTCGCCAGGCTGGCTGACGCCATCCGGGTGCAGGACAGCCTGCTGGCGGAGGGCCGAAACGCCCGGGAGGCCAAACGAAACCAGTATGAAGCCTTTGCCCGCAGCCAGCAGGGCTTCCTGGAACGAAACAAGGCCCTTTCGGACCTGGCCGCCGAGGAGCCGAGTGTGCGCTGGTCCAGCCTGTTGATTGCCCTATTGATCATCCTGGTGGAAATCGCGCCGGTTCTATCCAAAATGATACTGCCCAATGGCCCCTATGACGTGGCCCTGGCCCGGGAGGAACTCCTGGGGATGGCCGGCGAGGAGGAAATTATCCGCCGCGAGCGGGATACCGTGCATCAGAAGAAGCGAAAATTATTTCAGGTGCAGCGCGAGGCTTCCGAAAAGCTGGTGGAAAAGCTAAGCGACCTGCAGCGCAAACAGATCGACCTGGAGCTGGAAAAATGGGAACGGGGGGAATGGGATCCGAAGGATCATCGGGCCAGCATGGATGAGGTGTTGCGGAAAATGAAGGCCCGTTACCAATTCAGGGAGGAGGATCTGTGGTAAAGGGTCTCCTGGGCCGGGTTTATTGTCCGCGAGCCCCGAACAGCAGGCTTCCGATCCGGACCAGGTTGCTTCCTTCAGCCAGGGCGATTGAATAGTCCCCGCTCATCCCCATGGAGAGCCAGCGGAAATCAGCCAGGATATCCTTTCGGGAGGCATACCGGTCAAACAGCAGGCGGAGCCGGTGAAATTCGGCGTGGACCTGCGAAGCATCGGCCGTAAGACTGGCCATGCCCATCAGTCCCGCTATGCGCACGCCGGGCAATGATTTCAGCGTGGCCGGCTGAAGCAACTGATCCAGCTGCGGTTCATCCAGCCCGAATTTCGTTTCTTCCTGGGCGATATGGACCTGCAGCAGGCAGTCAATCACCCGGCCGGCCTGCCGGGCCTGCCGGTCTATTTCCGCCAGCAGGGATCCGCTGTCCACGGACTGGACCAGGTGGACAAAGGGCGCGAGGAATTTCACTTTGTTACGCTGGAGGTGCCCGATAAAATGCCAGCGGATATCGGCAGGCAGGGAGGGCTGCTTGGTCAGCAATTCCTGGACATAGTTCTCCCCGAAATCGCGCTGGCCCAGCTCATACAAAGCCTGGATATCCTGGACGGATTTGGTTTTGGAAACCGCTACGAGCCGGGCCTGACGGGCCCCGAGCTCCCCGATGAGCTGTACGTATGCTTCCCGGTTGACTGCCATGGCGCAAAGGTACAGGCAGGTTCGCGAACCTCCCAGTTGCCGGGACTGCCGCGGGAAACTTATTTCAGGATATTGCGGCTGATGACGATACGCTGGACTTCACTGGTGCCCTCATAGATCTGGGTGATCTTGGCATCCCGCATTAACCGTTCCACATGATATTCCTTGACATATCCGTAACCGCCATGGATCTGGACAGCCTCGGTAGTCGTCCACATGGCCGTTTCACTGGCATAGACTTTGGCCATGGAGGAACTGAGTGTGTAATCCAGGTTGTGATCCTTTTCCCAGGCCGCCTTCAGGCAGAGCAACCGGGCGGCATCTATCCGGGTGGCCATATCGGCCAGTTTAAAGGCTACGGCCTGGTGGTTCATGATCTCGGTGCCGAAGGCCTTGCGCGTCTTGGCATAGGCCAGGGACAACTCATAAGCCCCCGCGGCGATACCCAGCGCCTGGGCCGCAATGCCGATGCGACCGCCGGCCAGGGTCTTCATCGCGAAGGTGAAGCCAAACCCATCGGCACCGATGCGGTTTTCCTTGGGAACCTTCACGTCATTGAACATAATACTGTGCGTATCGCTACCGCGGATACCCAGCTTATTCTCCTTGGCCCCCACCACCACGCCCGGCCAGTCTTTTTCCACGATTAAGGTAATGATGCCCTTGGGTCCTTTGGAAGGATCCGTCTGGGCCATGACCAGGTAAACCGAGGCCGTACTGCCGTTGGTGATCCAGTTTTTTGTCCCGTTTAGCAGGTAATAATCGCCTTTATCCTCCGCGGTGGTACGCTGGGACGTTGCGTCGCTGCCCGCTTCGGGCTCACTGAGCAGGAACGCGCCCATATACAGGCGGCCGTCCTTCTTGCCCTGGGCCAGCGGTACCAGGTACTGCTGTTTCTGGGGTTCGCTGCCGAACTCCTGCAGTCCGTAACATACCAGGCTGTTGTTGACGCTCATCGCCACGCTGATGCTGGCATCTACCTTGGAGATCTCCTCCATAGCCACCACGTAACTGACGGTATCCATGCCCGCCCCGCCATATTCCGGCCTGACCATCATGCCCAGAAAACCCAGGTCAGCCAGCTTGAGCAGCTGTTCGCGGCCCACCAGCTGCTTTTCATCGCGCTCAATGACCCCCGGAAGGCACTCGTTTCGCGCAAAATCCCGGGCGGCCTGCCGGATCATTTTCTGTTCCTCGTTGAGGGTAAATTCCATACGGCTATAGTTTCCGGCTGCTGGGCAGCCGGCGCAAAGATAGGGTAAACCTCCATTTTATGAACAGTTGTTCGTTCGGAGAATGCCGGCCGGGTCTAATTGGCCAGGACAACCTGCTCAAACCCCTCCTGCTGCAGCACGGTGTCCGCGCTCACGAAATTGAGCAGGGATTTGCGCACCAGGTCGTAAAGCTCCTCGCGGTTGTAACAGAAGGCGGCATGGATGGAGGACAGGCGCAGGGAATTGATCTTATGCATGGCCAGCTGGGCCAGCTGGTTGACATGGTTGTCCAGAAAAAGGAACTGCTCAGCGATATAGCGCTGATCATTGAAGTACGGGTGGTGGTTCATAGCGTCAGGATATTGGGTTCTCATGGCCCGATAACCGGGTTCCATGCTGTTTAACGAGCGGAGGGGTCCAAAATTGTGGATCCGGGACCCGTCACGGCGCTTACCAGCGCTACCCGACTGATTATCAGCAGGATGGTTCTTGCTGACTGAGGCAATGAAAGCTCCCCAGCCCCCAGATGATGTCCGTGGAATCGATGCCTACCACCGCGCGACCGGGAAAGCAGTCCTGGATGATCTGCAACGCCCGGTCATCCTTGGAGCACCGGTAAGTCGGTACGATCACAGCGTGATTGGCTATATAGAAATTAGCGTATGAGGCCGGCAGGCGCTGGCCCTCCCAGAACACCGGATCCGGCATGGGCAGTTCCACGATCTGCAACGGCCTGCCGTCGGGTAGGCGCATGCGCCGGAGCTGGTCCAGGTTATGCTGCAGCAGGGCATAGTTATCATCCTGCCGATTCTCCTCCACCACGGCCAGTACGGTGTCCTCACGGACGAACCGGACCGTATCGTCAATATGACCGTCGGTATCGTCCCCGACAATGCCTTCGTCCACCCAGAGGATCTGGTCGACGCCGTAAAAATTCCGCAGGTATCCTTCAATCTGGTCCCGGTTCAGGTGGGGATTCCGGTTGGGGTTCAATAAGCAGGCGGTGGAGGTGAGCAGGGTACCCTTGCCGTTGAATTCCACCGAGCCCCCCTCCATCACGATGCCCGGGTGATATACCGGGAGCCCGAAATGATTGGCGATACGCGTGGGAATCACATCATCCAGGTCGTAGGGCGGGTATTTGTTGCCCCAGGCATTGTAGTCCCAGTCCACGATGACTTTTTTCACCGGGGCCAGGGGATTGATGAGAAAGGCCGGCCCGTGGTCCCGGCACCAGGCGTCATTGGTCGGATGAAGAAAAAATTCCACCTGCGTCAGGTCCGTGCCGGCCCGCTCCAGCCAGTCCCGCGCACTGGAAAGCATGGTGGCGTCATTCACGTTGATGCGCACCAATTCGCCCTTGGCGAGTTCGCGCACAAACTGGCAGTAGGCCGGATATACGGAAGAAAGTTTTCCAGGCCAGCTGGCTTCCTTGTGGGGCCAGCTCAGCCAGGTTGCCTCATGCGGGGCGAACTCGGCAGGAAAATAATACCCCGCCTGCTTCGGAGTCGTTTGGGGAATCATCAGGGCGTTTCGTCGATATATCGTTTGGTAATGGGTTGGTAGGAATCGATGCGGCGGTCACGCAGAAAGGGCCAGTGGGTGCGGTAGCTGTCGGTCTTGGCCGTGTCCAGGGTATGAACGATCACTTCCTCAGCATCATGGGATGCCTGGTACAGCACGGTACCAAAGGGGTTGGCCAAAAAGGATCCGCCCCAGAACCGCATGGCGCCCTGCTGCTCCAGGCCTACGCGGTTTACGCTGACCACATGGACCCCGTTGGCCACCGCATGACTGCGCTGGATCGTCTGCCAGGCATTGTACTGTTCCTGGTTGGTGCCGGCATCCTGGGTACTGGCCCATCCGATAGCCGTGGGATAAAAAAGGATTTCCGCCCCCATCAGGGAGGTGATCCGGGCTGCTTCGGGGTACCACTGGTCCCAGCATATCAGCACGCCGATGGTGGCAAACCGCGTCCGGAAAACCCGGTAACCCAGGTCCCCGGGAGTAAAGTAAAACTTCTCATAATAGGCCGGGTCATCCGGGATATGCATTTTCCGGTACTTGCCCAGGTAGCTTCCGTCAGCATCCAGTACCGCGGTGGTATTATGGTATACGCCCTGGGCGCGCTTTTCAAACAGGGAGGCAATGATCACGGTACCGGTCTCGCGCGCCACGGCGGCCAGGACTTCGGTGGAAGGACCCGGCACGGGCTCCGCCAGGTTAAAATTCGCATAGTCTTCTACGTCACAGAAATACAGGGACGTGAACAGTTCCTGCAGGCAGATGATCTGGGCCCCCCGGGACGCAGCTTCCCGGATCCTGCCGATCGCCTTGCTCAAATTGGCTTCCTTGTCGGCCGTACAGCTCATCTGCACCAAACCTACGTTTACTAAGGACATGACGGTTCATTTGATGGGCAAAAATAGCAGTTATGCCGGAAACCCGCCAGCTGCCTGCCACGGCGGCATGCGGGTGATCAATCGCGTCCCATCTGGCGCAAAAAGGCCACGTGAGAGGCTACGGCATGATGCACGCGCTTGTATTCGATGTAGGCGATCCCGTATTCCTGGCAGGCCTGCCGGATGATCCGGCTGATCGCCGGATAATGGACATGGGATATTTTGGGAAACAGGTGGTGCTCGATCTGAAAATTCAGGCCGCCGACCAGCCAGCTCACCAGCTTGTTACGGGTGGCAAAATTGGCGGTTGTCTTGAGCTGGTGGATGGCCCATTCGTCCTCCATCCTGCCGGTCTGCTGATCCGGTACAGGGAAGGAAGTGTGCTCTACGGTGTGTGCCAGCTGGAAGACCAGGCTGAGCACGAAACCGGCTACCAGGCTGGCCACCAGGAACCCGATCAGCCAGTCCAGCACACCCACCCGGTAAATGGGCAGGGCAATAAACAGTCCGGCATGCAGGAGCTTGAAGCCCCAGAAGGACAGGTGATCGGCCAGGCTCATCTTTTTCAGGGGTACCGGCCCGATGCGACGCAGGAAATACTTGCGGTAATCGGAAACAAAAACCCAGTACAGGTAGAGTAAGGAGTAGGCCATCCAGAAATACAGGTGCTGGAAGCGGTATAAGCGGTGGTATTTCTGGGTTTCGCAAAGTCGCAGGAAGGGGCGGGCGTCCAGATCATCATCCACCCCGTCCACATTCGTGTAGGCGTGATGGATCACATTATGCTTCACATTCCACATGAAGCTGTTCCCGCCCAGCAGGTTCAGGGAGAAAGCGGCGAACTGGTTCACGATCCGGTATTTGCTGAAGCTGCCATGGGCTCCGTCATGCATGACGTTGAAGCCGATCGCTGCGACCAGCCCGCCCAGGATCACGCATTCGGGTATGGCCCAGATGGCCGAAGGGGTGAAGAACACCAGGTGGGTGTAGACCACCACCAGGCTGCACATCAGGATGACCGCTTTCAGAAACAACTGGTAATTGCCGGTAGTAGCCTGACCGACTTCTTCAAAATAGGCGCTGATCCTTCTTTTCAATTCACTGTGAAACGATTGAGGAAGATTGGTAAACTTGGGAATTGACATTAAAAGACGTTATAGAGATGCAAAATGCAAAGGTAACAACCCTTACCGGAATTCGGAAATAAACCCCCTGGCGGAATGTGAAATTTTACCCAAATCGGCTCATTTTCAAACGGCCGGGCAGTACGGAGCCGTCGGATCAGGTTTCCCGAAGGACCAGGGCATCCAGGCTGGTGATGCCAATTTTTTTCTCCGACATGAATCCCTCGGCATATTTCACCCCGATCCGTTTGCCCAGCATACGTGCCCGGGCAATCACGCTCTCCAGAAAATCGGGCGTGGAAATATAGGTCTGGGGGCCTTCGGCACTGGCTTCCCCGGTATAAAACTGGGTACTGAATGCGGAAATGGCCTGCATGCGCTGTTCGAATACGTCGGTGATGTCCACAAGGATGTCCGGCTCATGGTACCAGTCCTGCATATACTGCAGGACATATTTGGGTCGCCAGCGTGGTTGCGGCCTTCCATCCGGCTCCACGGTCTCAATCCGTGCCAGGCCAGCCAGAAAGCAGGCGTCACTGATGAGCTGGCCCGCCCGGCCGTGGTCGGGATGCCGGTCGCTGAGTACATTGCCAATGACAATTTCGGGCTGGTAGGTCCGGATCGCCGAAATAAGCTGGCGCTGGTGTTCCTCATCGTTGCGGAAAAAGCCGTCCCGCATCCGCAGGTTTTCCCGGATCGCAACACCCATGATTTCCGCGGCCCTGGCCGCTTCCTGGTAGCGGGACTCTATGGTTCCCCGCGTCCCCAGTTCGCCCTGGGTCAGATCCAGGATTCCGATTTTTTTTCCGCGTTTTTTCTCATTGATCAGGGTGCCGGAACACCCGAGTTCCACGTCATCGGGATGTACGCCGATGGCCAGTATGTCCAGTTTCATGGTTGAATTACGTTGTTGGTGATCGGATGCGGCATATCCATGCCCTGCCGCTCATTACCGCGCCGGGAATCCGGGCAGGTCCCCCTGCATTACGGGGGCACAAAAATACAAAATTTTGAACTGCAGGCCGGAAAGCGGGCTACTTGCGGTTGGGGTTATTATACCAGACCCCATCGATTTCCCGCACGATATTTTCAATCTGGCGATCGGTTTTGTCCTGCAGGTCCCAATCCTGTTTCAGGCTGCTGCCGAAAAAGAAAGCGACGGTCTGGTAAAACCGGGCGGTAAAGCCCCCGCGGTATTCCTTGATGATGTCGTAACAGTTATTGCCGGTCTGCCGGTTGATCAGTTTCATGAGGATCTTTCCCTGGTAAACAGACAGGTTGGACAGGGGATCGGCAAACTGAACCCGGAGTTCCTTTTCGCGCGATTTGATATACTCCTTCCGTTCGTGCCGGGAATTCATGGAGGCCATGTGGGCATTCATATCGTTGAGGAGGTATCCGGCGGTCCGGGCGTAGGGATAGGTCACATACACCGCATTGCGCAGCCGGGTCCACTCCTCGACATACCGCGCCAGCCATTTTTCGGACTTATTGGACACCCAGGCCATTTCCAGTTCCTTGTACGGCATCCATTCCCCGTCATAATAAATGGCAGATACAATGATGGTATCGTGAGGGCCCCAGTTCTTGGCACGCTCGGAAAAGGAAGGGGGTTCCTTGGCCCCGCTACCGGCAGCGGAATCGGCAGCCTGGGCGCACAGGATGCCGGAAATCATCAACCCGGCCAAGGCGAGGAGGACAGCAAGGGAACGGTATCGGATCCCGGTATCCATACGTTAGGATGAAACTACAAAAAAGCAGCTTCCTGGAAAACAGACCGTGAAACTAGGCGTTTTGCTGTTTAGAAAACTCTAAATTTTCAGCTTCCCTGGTTAACCGGTTCAGTTCATTGCGGCGCGACACGCTGACCAGGAAACCCGCCACCATCACCACCACGCCCAACCATAACACTCTGATAAAGGGAAACTTATACGCTTTCAGGGTAACGTATTGCATCAGGGCGGAGGACTCCTTGACGCCGACTTCCACCTGCCGGCCATCGACTTTGGCGAGCTGAAGCACCAGGCTTTCGGCGGCCACGGTATCGGGAACCGGAAGGCTGGTCCCCCGCGTCAGCGCCAGTTTGGGATGAGCCACGTAGGTATTGCCGTTCTTGGAGAAAATTTTTACCGTAGCGTCGTATACCGCATCCCCTGGTGCAAACAGGTCACTGGGCAGGGAATCCCGGGTACGCAGGTCCTGCAGCAGCATGTAGCCGCGGGAATAAAAGATCGTATCCCCTACCCGAATGGTGCTGGGACGGAAAGAAGCCGTATCCTTGTTCTTCTCCGGGTCCGGCAGGGAGGTGATATAGGTGAACACGTCGTGATCCCAGTAATGCTTGGAATCGGGGTTTGCCATCAGGCCCTCGTTCCCCTTGTAGTTGACAAAGGCGTTGGGCATCAGGGTGAATTCTTCGTTGCCGTCCCGGCTTTTAAAGTGGATCTTATAGTACCAGAGCGGTTTTTTGGGATGCGTCGAGTCGCCCACATACGTGACCAGGTACCTGCCCATTTCCATGGGAACCCCTTTGATGAGCGTCAGGTTTTCTCCCGGATCTTCCTTGCTGCCCTGTCCGAAATTGAAAAATATGCCGCTGGTATTATAGGAGAGGACTTCCTTCTTGGAGGAGGAGATCAGGATGCCCACCAGCATCAGGGCAAAACCCAGGTGGGTAATGGAACCTCCCGCCAGGCGAAGTTTACCCTTCAGACCGATCCAGATATATCCCAGGTTGGCCACGGCCGCGTATACACTGGACACGATGGCCACCCAGATGGCGGCCAGGAACCCGGGGCCATACTTGTCGTAATGGATGTTCCCGAAGGCCACGATCAGCGTCCCGGCAACCAGGGAAACCAGGGTGGGAAGCCACAGCTTTTTCCACAGGAAGGACCGGGAGGTCTGGCGGTATTTCAGGTATTGGGTCATCGCGGTCAGTACCCCGATAATAATGGCAACATAAATCTGCACGCGGTTATAGGCAAATTCCGGATCCTCCGGGGCCGCGATATTGGTGCCGAACATTTTGTTAACCACCGGGACGGAAGTCTTGCCGATGATAACCAAGCCAGCCAGGAACAGGACCAGGGAACCGATAAACATCCAGAATTCCCGCGAAGAGGTGTTTTCCTCCAGCACGACCGTAGGAATCTTCCGGTAGTTACGGGCAAAAAGCCAGAAGGCGGGAATCAGGAATAGCGCCATGAAGAGGAGCAGGTGATAAAACAGGGAGTTTCCTTCCCCCGTAAAGGCGTGTACCGAGGTGTCGCCCAGTATCCCGGTCCGGGTCAGAAAGGTCGAATACAGTACGAGGCCGAAGGCGCAGATGAAAAGCAGGTGGGTGGCCCGCAGGGCCCTTCCCGTGTGCTTAAAAATCAGCAGCGTATGAATCCCCGCCACCAGGGTAAGCCAGGGCACCATGGAGGCGTTCTCGACGGGATCCCAGGCCCAGTATCCCCCGAAGGTCAAGGACTCATAGGCCCACATGCCCCCCATCATTACGCCTAATCCCAGGACCGCGGCCGAAAACAGAGCCCAGGGCAGGGCCGGCCGGGTCCAGTCGCCCAGGTCCCGTTTCCATAACCCGGCAAAGGCAAAGGCGAAGGGCACGATGGTGGAGGCAAAGCCCATGAACAATACGGGCGGGTGAATCACCATCCAATAATTCTGCAGCAACGGATTCAGGTCGTTGCCATCTTTGATAAAGGTGAGGTAGTCCGGCCTGGAAAAGATGGGGCCGGCCGATTCATTGCGCAGCAGCGCAAAGGGATTGGAGCCGATCCGCTCCCCGAAAAGGTAGAAACCTACGATCATCGTGGCCAGGACAAACTGGGCAAAGCTGATGACCGTCATGACAGGAGCCTCCCAGCGGCGCGCACTGCGGATCAGCAGCAGACCGAGCACGCAGTGCCAGGTGGTCCAGAGCAGGAAGCTACCCTCCTGCCCTTCCCATACGCAGGCCAGCAGGTATTTGGCCTCCAGGGCCAGGCTGGAATGCTGCCAGGCGTACTTGTATTCAAAGAGGTGATTGAAGTTGATATAGATCAACAGGGCCACGGTCGTAAAGACACCCAGGGCATCCGCCAGGAAAGCGCCGCGGGCCAGCCGTATCCAGCTTTCCTGGTCGCTGCCTGCCGGCGTCCGGGCCGCGTTGAAATAGGCGAATGCGGCCACCAGGGAGGCCACCAGGGAAACCAGGATGGCCAGATGCCCGAGCTGGCCTGGCAGGAGGTGCTCACCAATGTAATCCATGCTTGCTTAGTATTTGCTTTCTTCGGGTTTTGCGGGCGGGGTGGCCATGGTAGTGGGCAGGCTTTTCTCAGCCACCTTCATATTGTCCTTGTATTTGCTGGGGCATTTCATCATGATCTCTTTGCATTCAAAATGATCCCCCTGCATCGACCCCTTCAGCACCAGCCGGTCGCTGTGTTCCAGGTTATCGGGCTTGGGATTGTGGTAAACCACCTTGACGGTGCCCCCGAGCGAATCCACGGCGGTAAAGCTCAGGTAGTTGGGATTATTCAGGGCATCGTACTGCACCGGCTGGCGCGTATCGAGCCTGGCGATCAGGTGTACGAACTTTCCGGGCTTGCTGCGGGCGGTTTCAACCGTATCGTAGGTGGCGGTGGTCTTCAGGAAACTGATCAGGACGGCGATCGCCACAGCGATCAGGATGAGCAGGGCAATGTGAATCTTTTTCATAACCAATGAATAGAATGCAAAATTAGGTCAAAAATCATCAACCTGACCTGAAATGGATCAATCCGGGGTTGATTTAAATCAAGCGGGGGTGCCAATCTCCCTGCTGCGGGTATTTTGAACCAATCACAAAGGGGGTTAACTTGCCGGCCATAAAGACCACCTGCGATGACTGACCTTTCGCAATTTGACCCGAATGCCGCCGGAAACCCAGAAAACAACATTTTTGGCCTGCCGCTCACCGAAGAGGATGCCCGCCTCGTCATCATTCCCGTACCCTGGGAAGTGACGGTCAGCTGCCAGGCCGGTACCGCGCGGGCTGCTGATCACATTTTCCGCGCCAGCCTGCATGTGGATGTTTTTGACGCGGAGTTTCCCGATGCCTGGAAGCAGGGATTCTTCATGCGGTTCCCGGACAGCAAGATCCTGCTGAAAAGTGACTACCTGCGCAAGGAAGCCGAACTCTACATCGATTATATTTCCCGCCAGGAGGATGTATCGGAAAACCAGTTCATGTTCAAGACCCTCCACGAAGTCAATGAGGGCAGCGCCTACCTCAATACCTGGATATACGACCAGACCCGGGCTTTACTGAACCGGGGAAAGCTGGTAGCCGTGCTGGGCGGCGACCACAGCGTGGCCCTGGGCTACCTGCGCGCCCTCGCCGAGACCCAGGGTGATTTCGGGGTACTGCAGATCGACGCCCATTGCGACCTGCGCCAGGCCTATATGGGGTTCACCTATTCCCATGCCAGCATTATGTACAATGCCCTGCAGGAAATTCCGCAGCTGAAGACCCTGCTTCAGATCGGGGTGCGCGATTACTCCCCGGGGGAATGGGATATTGTCCGTGGCAGCCAGTACCGGGTGATTACCTACCTGGACCGCGAGATCAAGCATCGCCAGTACGAGGGTCAGAGCTGGCGCGAGATCGCCGAGGAAATGGTCACCAAGCTGCCCGAAAAGGTCTACGTAAGTTTTGATATCGACGGCCTGAATCCGTCCCTGTGCCCCCATACAGGCACACCGGTTCCCGGGGGCTTTGAAGCCGAGCAGATCTATTACCTGCTCAATAAAATTGTGGCCAGCGGCCGGAAGATCATCGGGTTCGACCTCAGCGAGGTCGGCGTGGGAGACATCGATTGGGACGCCAACGTCGGCGCCCGCGTCCTGTTTAAACTCTGCAACATCCTGGTGGCATGCAACAGCTAAACCAGCCGGGGGATCCGGCCGCCCCTCCTTCCTATACCCTGGTAATCAAAAATGAAAAGAAACCCTATTACCGGCGCATCAGCCTCTGGCTGCTCGGCATCACCCTGCTGATTTTATTGAAGGGCGGACTCGCGGCCACCCTGCCCCTGGGCCGGTATGTGCAACTGGTGGGTGCTTTCTTGCTGGCGGCCCTGCTCCTGGCCATCCTGATTGGCGGGGGTGGCGGCAGGTCCCGATCCCCGGAGAAGGCCCTGTTTGCTGCCGGTTTCCTGATGAGTGCAGTGGCCTTGGTCTTGGCAGGCCGTCTGCTGCTGGCCACCCTTTCCCTTTTTTTCCTGCTGCTGGAACGCCAGACCAGCCGAACAGACCAAATCCGGTTCAGTCCCGCTGAAATCCGTTTTCCTTCCCTGTTCCAGCCCAGCCTCCGCTGGGAGGAACTGGATCAGGTCCTGCTGAAGGAAGGGTTGCTCACGCTGGATTTTCGCAATAACCGGCTGTTCCAGGCCGAGTTGCAGGAAGACCTGTCCCCTGAACAGGAAGCAGCCTTCAACCGCTTTTGCCGGGAAATGGTGCAACGTGCGGGATAATTGCCGAAATTTGCGGCCAACGCAACCCGCATGCCTACTCAATCTCCTTACCTGCTCTATTCGGACGGCGCAGGCAATATTTTTGAAGACAAGACGCTTTATGCCACCGGCCGCAGCGGATGGGATGCCCTGGAGGTCCCTGTGGAGGACTGGATCGAACTGCCGGAGGGAGGCCAGCTTTATGAACTGCCCGGCCGCCGGGGTATCGGCATCGATGTACGCACCGGCCAGATGCGGCTATGCGAGAAAGGATGGGCGGTTGCCGCATTCCTGCCGCCGGCCCATACCGGATTTTACCTCGCTGCTTACGAGCGGGCTGCAGACGCCCCCACCCTCCCGCTGTTCTGCTATACGGCCGCCGGGTGGTGGAAGGAGCGTTTTTTTGTACCGGCTGTTCGCATCGAACAGGATATCCGCCAGGATTGCGGCGGGTATGACCAGCAGAAAGTGGCCTCCGGCGTTGAGCGTCTTTTGAAAGCCTTTCCCCATAACCGCCTCGTGGAGCACCTGGGACAGAACTGCGCCCTGACCTACCATTGCCCGGCTGCCCGCAATTATTTCCTCGGGCGGTGGGAATGCCCGGTGCCATCTTCCCCTGCCTGCAATGCCAATTGCGTGGGTTGCATCTCGCTGCAACCCGATGAGGAACCGATTGTATCCACCCAGGACCGTCTGACGTTCCGCCCGACGGTGGAGGAAATCGTGGAATTTACCGTCCCCCACCTCCTTTCTGCTCCCTACCCCATCATCAGTTTCGGCCAGGGCTGCGAAGGGGAGCCCCTGCTGATGTGGGAAACCATCCGGGACAGTATCCGGGAGATCCGCCGCCATACCGACCGGGGCAGCATCAATATCAATACCAACGGTTCGCGCCCGGATGCCGTCCGGGCCCTCTGTGAAGCCGGGCTGAATTCCATACGCGTCAGCACCAACTCCGTGCGTCCCTCCGTGTACCTTTCCTATTACCGGCCGAACAATTATGCCTTTGAGGATATCGTGGAGAGCCTGAAGACTGTCACCGCGTATGGTGGCTGGACATCCATCAATTATTTTGTTTTCCCGGGGATGACCGACAGCGTGGAGGAGTACGAGGCCTTGCGCCGTTTCATCCGAGAAACCGGGCTGCGCATGATCCAGTGGCGAAATTTCAATATTGACCCGGACTGGTACCTGGGCAAGATCGGGGTGACGGAAACGGGGGAATGCCTGGGCATGCCGCAGCTGCTGCGGCTGCTCCGGGAGGAATTTCCGGATCTCCGGTTTGGGTACTTCAATCCGCCCATGGAACGGATCCGCGGGCGGTATGAACTGGATTTCGCCCATTGATCCCCCTGCTTCCCATGACCAACCGAAAACAACTGCTGACTGGGATGGGCCAGGCCATACTAGCCACCCTGATCTGGTCGGGTAATTATATCGTGGCCCGGGGTGTACACAGCCAGATATCCCCGGTTTCCCTGGCTTTTTTCCGCTGGCTCACCGCATCGCTGCTGCTATTGCCGATGGCACCGCGGGTTTTCCGAACCCAGGGGCCGCTTATGTGGAAGCATCGTTGGAAAATCCTGGTTACCGCCCTGACCGGGGTATCGCTTTTCAATACATTTATCTACGTGGGAGGCCATTCAACCACGGCCATCAACCTGGCCCTGATCGGGACGACGGCCGCCCCGGTATTTTCCATCGTGCTGGCGCGGATTTTCCTGCGCGAACAGGTAGGCCTCTCCAAAATCGCCGGGGTGATCCTTTGCTTTGGCGGCATCCTGCTGCTTATCAGCCAGGGCGATTGGCGCAATTTACCGGCCTTGCGTTTTTCGGCCGGGGACCTCTGGGTCCTGCTGGCGGCCTTCTGGTTTGCGGTGTACACGCTGCTTGCCCGAACCAGGCCGGCCGAACTTGCCCCGCTACCGTTCCTGGCAGTCTGTTTCTGGACCGGCACCCTGCTATTGTTTCCTGCCTATTGGATCGAGCGGACCCATTTTCCTCCTATCCGCTGGACCGGCAGCCTGGCAGGGATAGTCCTTTATTTGGGAGCCGGGGCCTCCATCCTGGCCTTTTACCTGTGGAACCTGGCCCTCCCCAGGCTGGGGGCCGGCAGAACGGCCCTGCTGGGAAACCTGATCCCCCTGTTCAGCACGGTCGAAGCCGTCATCCTGCTAGGAGAGACCTTCCGGAGTGCCCAGGCCTATGGCATGGCGTTGATCCTGGCTGGGGTACTGACCGCCAGCGTTCCCGTGCTGCTGCCGGCCCGGTTCGGCAGGCCTGGGGTACGCGGCACCCAAGAATCTTAACATTTCCTATTCGGGGAACCCTGTACGTTGCACGGGATTTGCCGCGTTAATAACAGGTGTGCACAAAAGCCGGGCAACCCGGACACCGGAAAAAAATAAATTTGCATGGATAATGCCCTGCACATGACGGATCCTTTTGAAGCCAGAAAAAATACCCAGGCAGCCATGATTACGGCCGCCTTCGCCGGCGCCATGCTGCTACTCATGTTTTTGCTGAAATGGCCCCTTCCCACCCTGCCGGTCCCCCCCCACGAGGAAGGCATCCTGGTAGACCTGAATATACCGGATGAACCGGCCGGCAAAGTGCTGGGTGGCGGGGGTGGCGGCGGTAACCCGGTCCAGGCTTCCGGGGAGAAGGGTACGGCCTATTCGCCTCCCCAGCAGGGGACTCCCCAGGAGGTGAAGGATGTGGAAACCGATGACAAGGATCTGAGTACCGCTCCGGTGATCAAGCCGGATCACCCCAAGCCAACGGCCACCAAAATCAATGACAACACCGCTGTCACCAAGGCCAAGCCCAAAGAAGTCATAGCCACGCCAGCCCCGCCCCGGCCCAAAGCCGTGCTGGGACGGACCCTTGGTGGCACAGGCACGGGAGGCGGCGTAGCTGAAAATTATGACCGCAGCGGGGGTAGCGGAACGGGCCAGGGTGTGGGTAACGGTTCGGGTACCGGTGGAGGTTCTGGTTCCGGATCCGGGGGTGGGAACGGATCAGGCAGCGGTACGGGATCCGGTCCGCGCCGGATCAGCGGCAACCGGGTCGTGATCAATCCCAAATCCATGGACGCGGGAGAAAACCTGCGCGGAAAAGTGCTGGCTGAAATCCGGGTTTCCCCCGACGGAGTGGGCACGTTTTTGCGGGCAACCCGCGGTTCTACCTACACCAGCGGACAGGCGATTGACATCATCCGTGAATGGCTGCGACGCAACCGCTTCAATAAGGCGGACGAAGAATCCACCGTGGTATATGAGTTCAATTTCCTGCTGGGAGGATAGCCCTTCCCACCAGATACGTTTTGCTGGCAACCTGCTTCCGGGTTGCCTTTTTTTTCTGGCCGCCCGGACACCAACCCGGCAGGTTGCCAAATGGTTTCCATTTATTTTTGCGCCAGATGAACTACGAACAAACCCTCGAATACCTCTATACCCGCCTTCCGATGTTCAGCCGAATCGGCGAACAGGCTATAAAAAAAGACCTGACCAATACCCGCGAACTCTGCCGGCTCCTGGGGGATCCGCAAGAACGGTTCAAAAGCGTCCATATTGCCGGTACCAACGGCAAGGGTTCGGTTAGCCATATGCTGGCCGCCATCTGCCAGACCGCCGGATATCGAACCGGGCTGTACACCTCCCCGCACCTGCGGGACTTCCGGGAGCGCATCCGCGTCAACGGGGAGATGATCCCCCGCCAGGAAGTGGTCCGTTTTACCGCCCGGATGACGGAGGCCATGGAACGGATCAATCCCTCGTTTTTTGAACTTACCGTCGCGATGGCCTTTGACCATTTCGCGGCAAGCCAGGTGGACATCGCCATTATCGAAACCGGGCTGGGCGGCCGGCTGGACAGCACCAACATCGTGACGCCGGATTTGTCCGTCATCACCAATATAGGGTGGGATCATATGAACCTGCTGGGAGACACCCTGGAGCAAATTGCCTTTGAAAAAGCGGGGATCATCAAACCCGGCGTTCCCGTGGTCGTAGGTGAGATCCTGGACGAGACCGGACCGGTGTTCCGGGACGTGGCGGCCCGGCTGCAGGCCGACCTGTCCGTGGCTTCCCAACGGTGGCAGGCGGCAGACTGGTATTGGGACCACCACCAGCTGGTCGTCCAGGTACAGGAAACCCATCATACAGACCGCCAGGAATACCGGCTTGACCTGCCGGGCATTTACCAGGTGCGCAACCTGCTGACCGTGCTGGAATCACTAGCACGGCTTCGCCAGAAGGGCTGGAACCTGCCGGACCAGGCCGTTCGGCATGGCCTGATGCATACCCGGCGGCTCACGGGGCTGCATGGTCGCTGGGAAGTCATCGCCCAGGAGCCCCTGATCGTGCTGGACGTCGCGCATAATCCGGATGGAATCCGCCAGCTCACCCGCCAGGTGGAACTGACCGCCCATACGCGCCTTCATATCGTGCTGGGTATGGTAAAAGACAAGGAGATTGACGCGGTGCTGGCACTGCTGCCGGCCCAGGCCGATTATTATTTCACCCAGGCCCGGATTCCCAGGGCCCTCCCGGCGGAAGCCTTGCAACAGCGCGGGGAGGCCGCCGGCCTGCAGGGGTCAGTTTACCCGGATGTAAATGCCGCCCTGGCCGCCGCGCGCCAGCGGGCCGGCCGGGGAGACCTGATCCTGGTCTGCGGCAGCGTTTTCCTGGTGGGAGAAGTGACCTCCTGAGGCGGACAGGCCGGCCGGGATTACCTGAAATCGATTTCGCCCAGTTTCTGGAGTCCGTACACCAGGCAGGCCACGTGCATGGCCTGGAGGATCCTGTTCTGACTGATCAGTTCCTTCACCTCGGCCACGGTGAACAGTTCCACTTCCAACTCCTCGGCGCCGTCGAGCTGCTGCTCGGCCACTTTTTCGCCGCCGGTAGCCAGGTACATATACATGAGGTTATTGTTGGTGGAAGGGTTGGCGGAGATTTTGCCCAGGGGGAGAAATTCATCGAACACATACCCTGTTTCCTCCAGGAGCTCCCGGGAAACGGCCGCCTGGGTATCCTTGTCCGAGGGGTCCATACAGCCGCCCGGAATCTCCAGACAGACCTCCCCCAGGGCATGCCGGTACTGCCGCACCATAATGATTCTTCCGTCCCGGGTAACAGGCAGGGCGGTGACCCAGGTGGGAAACTCATAGACGTAATACGGCGATATGACCTTCCCGTCCGGGGTCAGGCAGGTATCCTTGCGTACAGTGAACCACAGGTCCTTAAACAGGTAGGTGGAAGACAGCAGTTTCCATTTCAGATTTTTCATATGCCAGTCAGTGATTTGTATTGCCGATGCGTGATGGTAACCGGCCATACCGGGCGGGTGACTCACCATCCCATTCGTTCCCGCAGCTGCGTAATGTGAGCCACATGGTGACGGCCGTGCCAGGCATACAGCCCCAGCAGGTTCCACAGCCGGAAGGTCTTCTTATATTCCGGGTGATAGACGGTCCGGTTGTTCCAGTCGTCGTCGGAGACATATTTTATGGCTTCATGCCACCGTGTATGCAGGGCGTGGAGCAGGGTCAGGGACACATTGATCGGTACCTTATGGACATCATTCATCTCCGCCCACTTTTTTTCATCGTAGGGCTTGATTTGGGGGTTGTCTTCGGTAAGGCCAAGCTTGAACCGGCAATATGCGTTCATATGGCTGTCCGCGACGTGGTGGACTAC
>DASZRL010000103.1:0-25680 GCA_035549175.1 Chitinophagaceae bacterium
AGCACAAGTTCCCGCGGGTGATGAAGGGGAAAATGCTGGAAGACTGGAACCGGTTCCTGGCCGCGGGGACCCTCTGATGCGCCGCGGACGGCAGCAGCTTCACGGGCAGGCCGCGATTCTGGCCAAGGTTGCCTATTTTTATGAAAAACACGCAAGAGGGGCATGGTCGAAGCTTTCCTGAAAGGTCTGACGCTGGGGTTGTTGCTGAGCATATCGGTGGGCCCCGTCCTGTTTTCTGTCATCAAACAGAGCCTGAACGGCGGCCACCGCGGCGGGATGGCCTTCGTACTGGGCGTCTCCGCCAGTGATATCACCCTGGTGCTCATCAGCAATGTCTTCACCCAGTTGTTCAGCAGCCTGATCACCCACCGCGTGTTTATCGGGGTCGCGGGCAGCCTCTTCCTGGTCGCGATGGGAATCTATTTCCTGTTCTTCAAAAAGATCAAGGTCAACGAGGAGGGCCAGCAGATCCTCCGCTTCCGCAAACGGGACTATGCCAAGACCTTTCTCTCGGGCTATTTCATGAACACCCTGAATCCGGTGGTCTTCCTGTTCTGGCTTACCACGTCCACGACATTCATCAACCATACCACCCAGCAGCGGCTGGTCATCTTCATCACCTGCCTGGGCCTGGTACTCTCGGGGGACATCGCCAAGGTGATGCTGGCGGGCAAGATCCGCCGCAAGCTCACCCCCCACAATATTCATATCGTAAACCGCATCAACGGGCTGGTCCTGGTCGGCTTCGGTATCGCGATGATGATCGGCCTGCTCTCCTACCACGGGGCCACCCCGCCCCATTGATCCGGAATGCCCGGCCGGATTTGCCTAATATTGCAGCCGTATGCATACCAAGGGCCTCATCCCGCGCCTCTGGCGAAAGATCCGGCGGATCCTGCTGATCCTGTTCATCGCCCAGTTTGTCTATATCATCCTGCTTCGCTGGATGGATCCCCCCATCACCCTTACCCAGCTGGGAAGCTGGATCACCGGCCACGGTCTCAGGCGGGATTACGTGAGCCGCCGCGAGATATCCCCGGCCGCCCGGCTGGCGGTGATCGCCTCCGAGGATCAGCTGTTTCCGGACCACAACGGGTTTGACTTTAAGTCGATCGAAAAGGCGATGAAGCATAACAGCAAGAGCCGGTCCCTCCATGGCGCCAGCACCATCAGCCAGCAGGTCGCCAAGAATGTCTTTCTCTGGCAGGGCCGCAGCTGGCTGCGCAAGGGACTGGAAGTCTATTTTACCTTCATGATCGAATGGATCTGGGGCAAGAAGCGGATCCTGGAGGTGTACCTCAACGTTAGCCAGATGGGCGACGGCATTTACGGGATCGAAGCGGCCTCCCGCGCGTATTTCAGAAAGCCGGCTTCCGCCCTCGGCCGCCTGGAGGCGGCCCAGATCGCCGCCTGCCTGCCCAACCCGGTTCGTTATACGGTGCGCCCCCTCTCCTCCTGGGTCGGCCTGCGTTCCGGCTGGATCCTACGCCAGATGAACAACCTGGACGGCGACCCCGATATCCGGGAACTGGTCTATGACCGGCCCGCCGGCAAATAGGTTGCCCCGGGACCTTCATCCCGCTAATCCACGGTCAGCGTCATTTTTTCACTGTTGTGGGTGGGCTGGTCCGTACCGGCCTGCAGGGCCAGCCGCGCCTGGTAGCTTCCCCGCGGCAGGTCCAGGACCACGCGTACCGTATCGGCGGACGGAGTGATCAGCTGGTTTTCCCGCAGGGGCAGGGCGATGTCGCGCACCCAGCCCTGGTGGTTGAAAACGGCCAGCCAAAGCCGGATCGGCAGGCCGGGATGGTTTTGCAGGAAGGCGCGGTGGGTGACCGGGGTCCGGGGCGAGAAGGCAAGGGCCAGCGTGGCCCCGGCGTGTACGCGGAAGGTGCGCTGCGCAGGGACCAGCTGGATCCGGGCCAGGCTTACGAACGCCGTATCCAGGCGGTAGCCCAGGCGCCCCAGCGGCGTGGAGAGGGCCTGCGCGAAGGCCTCGGGATGCTCCGTGTCCAGGCGATAGACCGGGCGGCCCAGCAGGGAATCCTCCACCGGCCAGAAATCATAATTGTTCTTGCGACCCCGGTAGCCGTTCAGGGAATAGGCGGGCTGGCCGGTATGATACCAGTATTGCGAGGCGCGCTGGTAGGAATTGTCGAAGACCACGGGCAGCCCGTGGGTCAGCTGTTTCATCTCCGCCGGCCAGAGCTGCCAGCTGTGGTAGCGTTCCCGGATCACGGCGACAGGCAAAAAGTCCACTACCAGGGCGATGCGGGCCACCAGGACCAGCAGGATCGTTACAGGCAGTTGCACCCGCAGTGCCCGGCGCCATGCCGGGTGACGGGAAAGATACGCATAGCCGAGCACCACCAGCGGAACCAGCACGGGCGCCGTCCAGTTGGCTTCCACCTTGCCCCGGAAGGTGCTGGCCAGGAAAAACAGGTAGATTCCCACCAGCGTGAACTTCATGGCCCTTTCGACAGCGCCGGCAGGCCGGCAGGCCAGCGCAGCCGGCAGCAGGATAAAGCCAGCCAGCGGTCCGGGCAGCAGCAGCTGGCCCAGGAGGTAGTCGGTGGTATGGGAGATGCGGTACGGGTTGACATTGCTTTCAAAAAGGTGGTAGCGGACGCTTACCCAGTCGTGCTGGTACTGCCAGGCCAGGTGGGGGGCATAAAGCAGCAGGGCGATGAGGCCGGCCAGGTAGGTCTGGTACCGGGTAAACAGGCGCCAGTCGCTGAGCAGCACGAACAGCACCACCAGCACCCCGTGGTATTTACTGTAAAGGAGCAGGGCCGTGACCGCACCCAGGAGCAGGGTGCTGTACAGGGATGGGGACGCCTGGCTGCGAAAACGCCGGTAGGCCAGGAACAGCAGGGCGGTGAAAAACATCAGGGGGGTATCCGGTACGGCCATGAACCCGCCCAGCTGAAGTGCGGCCAGGGAAAGGGAGATGGCGTAGAAAAGACCGGGATGCCGTCGGTCGGTCAGCTGCTCAGTGAGCAGCAGGGTGCCCGTGTTCATCAGGACGGCCAGCAGCCTTACCCCCAGGCCTCCGGGAAGCAGGGCCGTACCGGCCCGGATCATCAGGGCCACCATGGGGGGATGATCAAAATATCCCCAGTCCAGGAACCGGCTGTAAACCCAGTAGTACGCCTCGTCGTCGATCAGCTGGGTACAGGTGGCCTGTGCCAGTCCCAGCAGCAGCCAGGCTGCGTAAAAAAGACGCCGGTGATGTTTTGACAGAAAGGCGTTCATGGGGCTGAACGAAAATAGTACTATTCGCCAGGATTATACTTCGGCCAGCAGCCGGTCCACGGCCTCCACCGCGCGTTGGAGGCGCTCCCGGTACGATCCCCGGATGGGGGCCCAGGGAACTGCCTGGTTGACCAGGATATCCTGGTAGATCCGGTGCAGGGTCCGGCGCGTGGCCAGGTCCGGGTACTCACGCAGTTCATCCCGTACCCAGGGCAGATCCACATCGCAAAGCAGGTAGAGGTCATAGTGCCGCTCCACGATCTGCTGCAGGATGAACGGGTGGCAGCGGCCGAACACGAACTCGCACCAGACCTTCATGACGTACATGTCCGTGTCGATGAACAGCAGGGGCTGCCCGCCCCCGCCGGCCCCTTCCTGCCCGAGCCGGGCCGCGTGCTCATCCTCCAGGACCAGCTGGCCCCTGGCGATCGTCAGCAGGTCTTCGTAACCATAATCCCGGCCATGGGTCAGCAGGTACTCACGGGCATATTCCGGGCACCAATCCGTATGGTAGTGACGGGCCAGCTGTTCGCAGAGGGTGCTCTTACCCGTGGATTCCGGGCCGATGATGACGATTTTTTTCATAACCCGGGGAAAGATAGCGCGTTGCGGGTTTATTTGCTCAATTTTAAGGTATTAATTATTCGGTTCCGTAAAGTAAGCAGCCGCCAGGTCCGTCTACCTGGTAAAGCGATTCATTCATGACAGCACTGATGGCCGGGCAGCAGCAAAATATCATCCAGGCGATCCGGGATTATGGCAGGCAATTGTTTGCGTTCATCCGAAGCCGTGTGGGCACGCAGGAGGAGGCCGAGGACATCCTGCAGGACGTCTGGTACCAGCTCAGCAACCAGCCCGAAAGCCAGGTCATCGGCAGCCTCAGCGGCTGGCTTTACCGGGTGGCGCGCAACCGGATTACGGATCGATACCGCAAAAAAAAGGAAGTCCTGCTGGACGATCTCGGATCCTGGGAGGAGGACGAGGATTTCAGCTTCCGGGACATGCTGCTGGCCGATTTCAATACCCCCGAAACGACCCACCTGCGGGAATTATTCTGGGAACAGATGTTCGCGGCCCTGGATGAACTGCCGGAAGCCCAGCGCTCGGTGTTCGTGATGAACGAACTGGAGGATATGACCCTGCAACAGATCGCGGACCAGCAGGGAGAGAAACTCAAAACCATCATTTCCCGCAAACGCTACGCGGTGCTGCACCTGCGCGAGCGGCTGGAAGACCTATACAATGATTTGATCAATTATTAAACGTATTCAGTATGTATACCCCCAACAAAAGAAAAAAGAAGTGGCTGTTCCTGGTTCCCTTTTTCGTGGCAGCCTACCTGGGACTTGCCGCCCTGGCCGTAATGCTGCTATGGAATGCGATCCTGCCTTCCCTGCTGGCGGTAGGACGCCTGGGCTTCTGGCAGGCCCTGGGCCTGCTGCTGCTGTGCCGCATCCTGTTTGGCGGCCTGCGGGGCCGCGGCTGGGGCGGTCACGGACCGGGATGGCGCCCCTGGAAGCAGAAGTGGATGACTATGACGGAAGAGGAGCGGGTCCGCTTCCGCCAGGAATGGAAAAGCCGTTGCGGCTCCCGCTTCACCGGGCAGACCCGGCCGGCCCCGGCCGGAGGCACGGACCAGCCCGGAGAGGGAGATCGTCCGGTAGAGTAAAGCGGCGCCCCGGCCGTCTTCTTCAGGGTAAACCCATTCTTTACCTAAACCAAAGGAAGATGTATTATCAGGAACAAGATGCCGCAAAAGGCACCACCGGAAACAGGCAACGGCACCTGTTTATCCGCTCCATGCAACGCGCCGCCGTCAACATGTACCGCACCGACCACAGCTATGAGCTGCTGGTGTTCGCCCCGGGACGTATCCGGGAACATTTTCACCTGGGTGTCCAGGGGAATGTCCTGACCGTTTCGTACACGCCGCCGCAGGGATTTCCGCGGCCGGACTGGATTGTCCGCGAATACAGCCGCGGAGGCTTTGTCCGCACCTTCACCCTGGACGACAGCATCGATCAGGAGCATATCCGGGCAAGCTACGCGGATGGCGTACTGCAGGTCAGCCTGCCGCTTATCCCCGGCCGGGAGACCGTAAACCGGGAGATCCGCGTAAGCTGATCCGGCGGGTGCGCCTTGAAAGCAAACCAGTCAAAGCGCCGTCCCTATCGGGCGGCGCTTTTTGTCAGGCAGGACCGCCCGCCTGCGGGAATAAGGTTGACAATACCCCGGGAATGGCGTATGTTTAGTACCTATCTGCTCATCAAAAAAATGACATGCGTATAATGGACCGTTTTTCCAGGGGCTGGCGCATTACCATGAACAGTTTCAGGGTGCTGGCGCAAAACAAGCAGCTGATCCTGTTCCCGATGCTTTCAGGCCTCTCCCTGCTCCTGATTATCGGATCGTTCTTCCTGGGGGCCGTCGGCCTGTTTGGTTGGGACCTGGACAGGGCCGATCCGAAAAACCAGGGGATCATATACCTGGTCCTCTTTGCCTTTTACGTGATCAACTATTTCGTGGTGGTATTTTTCAATATGGCCCTTATGCACTGCACCCGCCTGTATTTTAAAGGCAAAGAAGTGACCTTGCGGGCCGGTCTGGCCTTCAGCCTGAGCCGCCTGGGGGTGATTTTTTCCTGGTCGCTGATTGCCGGAACCGTAGGCGTGGTCCTTCGCGCCATCCAGCAGGAGTCGGGCATTATTGGGAAGATCCTTGCCGCCGTGATCGGCGTGGTATGGAGCGTCGCCACGTTCTTTGTCGTACCGGTCCTGGCTTATGAAAACCTGGGCCCCCTGGCGGCCATCCGGCGTTCCTCCCAGCTGATGAAGGCAAAATGGGGGGAGAGCCTGTCCGGCACCTTCAGTTTCGGATTGATCCAGTTCATTGCCATGCTGCTGATCGGCCTGCTTTTCTTCCTGGCAGGTTCCCTGATTCATCCCGTGGCGGGCATCGCCCTGGCAGCCATCGCCATTTTCCTGGTCCTCAGTATCCTGAGTGCCGCCCAGACCATATTTGTCAGTGCCGTATACCATGATGTAACCGATGATCCAGTCTCGCAGGTTGACCGGCAACTGGTCGATAACCTGTTTGTGAGCAAATAACCTGTTTATCCCTGCAGCGGTACAATCCCGGCCTGCCCAGGCAGACCGGGATTGTTTTTTAAAGGTAACCGGTGCAAGGAACGGTTTACCGGCCGGGAGCGACTTCCGCTTTTTCAATCACAAAGAGTTCTACCTCGCGGGGCTCTTCGGTCAGGAGCAGCCCCTGCTGCCGGAGCGACCGCTCCAGGGTAGCAAGGTCCCGGAAATGCCCGGGTAGGGTGACCGAAACCGGGCCGGTGTAGCCGGATTCGTCCAGTACGGGCCACGGCAGTTCCGTGTTCAGGAATCCTACCAGGTTCTTTACCGGCTGGTTACGGAAGAATAGCGGACCCAGGGTTTCGTCCAGGTTGCTGGAGTCCTTTGGCTGCGGGCCTGCGGACCATTTTCTGGCAGGATCCAGGCGGAGTACGAGGCAGGGGTGGATTCTCTTTTGCACCCGGGCGGTATAACCGAAGTAGTTTGCCAGATCGGAGCGCATTTTTTCCAGCAAGGATGATTTTGAAATGCCCGGCGTAACTATTTCATAGGAAAAGAGGTGTTCCTTTTTTCTGGCATCCTCGGGGGGCTGAAACTCGTCGCGGCAATCGGCGGGTAAAAGAATATGATTAGTCGTGGTCCAGCAATTCCAGGCACGCTGATATAGTTGTAAGGGAGTCTGGTTGATCATGGTGTATTTCAGGAATCGCTTGCCGGAATCCAGCGTTGCCGATTCCCTGGTTCCGAACCCATCGATATATCCACAAAACCATGAATAATATCTGACCTGGCGCCAATCCCCGCCATTCTGGTCAATGAACAAAGGTTTCTGCGGGTCATAATCAAGAATATCCCGCTTCATGGAAACGGTTAGCTTGTAGCCGGCCAATATTGACTTCACCAAGGCGGGTGTGGCATCTTCTGCGTTCGTTATGGCGACGACCTTTCTGTGATGGATCCATACATAATGCGGGATGAGGGTATGAACAAATAGTTGGTTGGCTGTGGTATCCTGAACGGCTACCGTCAGATTAATCGGGTGCCCCGCCTGTTTTCTTCGTGCCAGAAAGGATGAAATAATGGATGGAAATTCTGATTTGTATTCACTGTTTATGAGAACCGCCTTCATTTTTCCCGTGAATTGGACTTCCAGCTTTTTCAGATTAGGAAAATGTTGAATACAGCTCGTGCAGTAAATGGACCAGAAATCCAGCAGCAGCAGGTCCTCCTGGAAATCATAGAGATGACCTTCCGAAACCTTGTTTCCATTAAGCAGCTTTAGCGAAATATTGGGCACCGAATCTCCGATGTCCAGGGGCCGGAAGGTCTGGGAGCGAGCTCCCGGAACCAGGATGAGGGAAAACCATAGAAGCCATATGTATTTCATAACCCGGAATTTTAAGGTGGTTCATTCCGGGACAGTCTGATGCCAGGCAATTATTTAAGGAAGTCCTGTGACGTGCGGGAGTACAAAGTTGCGACGGATAAGACGGCTTTCCATACCGGATGGCGGATAACATATCCAGATTTTGCTATTTTTATCCAACAAATGACCGTTATGGGTAGCACCACCTTGAAAATTCTGCGGGAGATCAATGATTATACCCAGGATTATGTCGCACAGCAGATTCTGGGCATCAGCCAGAATACCTACTCGCGGCTGGAACAGGATCCTTCCCGGATCACGGCTGAACAAGCCCAGAAACTGGCCGACCTTTACCAGGTGAGTCTTGCAAACCTGCTGTCGGAAGCCTCCCCGGTGATTACCTTCAAGGACTCGGTGACCGGCCAAAGCCATGTCAACGGGTACGTGCAGTCCAATACCAATCATTTCCACGAAGGCGAGGTCAGGGCCCTGCGGGAGGAGAATGAACGGCTGAACAAACGCATCGACGAATTACTGGAATTGATCCGCAAGCTCACCCTGCGGTCCTAACCTGTTGGCTTCCCCTGCAACCCATTGACGGTCTGCTGGAGTGCCTCGATCCGGGCCAGCACCTGCTGCATTTGCTCCTGGTTATAGTGGTTGAATTGATGGTGGACATACCCGGCTGCGCCTTTTCCATGGAAGTGGCAGGCCTCGAAAGTGATTTGCACAGGGCCTCCCGCCGATGGCGGAAGTGGCAGGGACAGTAAGATTTCGACCGGAATGATATACAGGTCAGCCAGTCTTTGGGCCAGGAAGGGATCGAGGGTGCTGCGGCCTGCTTCCAGGTCTTCGTATTCCGGGGTGGAAATCGAGGCCCTTCGGGCCAGATCTTCAGGCTCCCAGCCTCTATAGCGCCTCAGGCAATACAACAAAAAGGCCTGGTTCATGATTTGGAGGAAGAAGGGCGTTTTCGTTTTGTTTCCTGCTTTTTTCTGGCCAATACCTGGTTTTCCCGGATGAATTGGCTCATGCGCTCGAAACCCACCCCGAAGAAGTTTCCCATGGTTTCCACTTCATTGAAGGTGAACCTTCCGGGGTCTTCAATCTTCTTGTCGAAAGCATAGAATTCGTTACCCAGTAAGGTTTGGATATTGGTCTTGGCAATGATGGCGAAAATCTGGGGAAAGTGTTTCAGGGTTCCGGTGACCAGGCCGTTGCGGACGGCTTCGATCTTATGAAGGCCTTCCGGGGAATTGAAATATTTTTCGAACTCATCTTTTGTCTTCTTGGGCATCTGTCCAATTTTTCCATTAAGTAGTGTTGGAAAAATTAGGTTTATATAAACAATTATTGTTCAGATACTTGTAATTATAGTACCTAGTATAATTATCATAATACTAAGGTTAACGAATATTAGTTTTATTTTTGCACTGCTACCAGGCAACGGAAGCTTACCGCAACCTGCCGGACCGCTCCGGCCGTAAGGGTGTTCCGCTCTGGTAGCCCGGCTTGAAGGAATACTGTCATCTGGCTGCGTGTCACCGATTCCCAAACCAGCAAGAACGACAGGTATGCCCCAGCCGACCCATTTGCGATTGGTGCCCGAAGACGGAACCAATCCGGTGCCTTTTTGCTTCGAGCAGTTCTTCCACGAGAACTATGCCCGGGTGGTCTATTTTGCCTCCCAAATACTTCATTCCCTGCCCCTGGCGGAGGATATTGTCGCCTCCTCCTTCCTGAAACTGCATGAACGGATCGGCCAGCTCAGGCATTCCCAGGCGGCTACCTCTTACCTCTACAAGACGGTTCGCATGGGTTGCCTGGAATATCTGCGCAATGAAAAGATCCACCAGCGCAAGCTTCGCAGCGAAGTGAAGCCGGACCCCGTTGAAGAAAGGACAGTCCTGCATGCCATGATCGAGTCCGAGACGCTCCATGCCCTCCTACAATCCATTGAAACCTTGCCGGACCAGTGCGGCAGAGTGATCCGGATGCTGTACCTGGAGGGAATGGAATACGAGGAGATCGCCCGGGCCCTCGGGATTTCGGTAAACACGGTCCGGAATCACCGCGCCCGGGGCGTCCAACTGCTACGCAGGCGCCTCTCGCATTTGCCACCCTGGGTGATTTTTTACTTTTTTTTTAGATGAATTGCCGGCTTATGCATCCTATAGTAGGGACATCTGATACCAACGTTGCGGGACGGAGGTATAAAACGTAGTCGTCACTTGCGTATGCCATCTTCCGATGAATCGTGGGATGAAGAAGTAGACCGCGAAGCTGCCCGGATAAGCAGTCTTCTGGCCGGTTACCTGAATGACCGGCTGGATCCCGGTCAGCATGCCGCTCTGAAGGAATGGCGGGAGCAGCATACGCAGAACCAGCAGTTGTTTGATAAGTTGACCCATGATGAATACCTGGGTAAGGCACTGATCACTTTTATCCGGCTGGATTCCGCGGCCGCACTGGAACGCGTCATGCGGATGATTGCACGACACCCTGCCCGAGCCCGGGCAGGGTCGGGAAAATGGGTTGGCCGGGCCCTTGGCCTGGCGGCTGCCCTGCTGCTCGCGGCAGCCGGCCTTTACCTGCTTCCCCGTGTGCAACCGCAGAAAAAGTACCCTTCGGAAAGTCTGCAGATGCCTTTGCCGGCGGATGTACAGCCCGGGCATAACCGCGCCTTCCTTGTGCTGGCTAACGGCAACCGGATTGATCTGGATAGCGCGACGGGGGGATTGGTGGCCCGGGAGGGTTCGGCCAGCATCCTGAAATCCAAAACAGGCGCAATCACCTACCAGTTGACCGATAGGTCCGAGACTCCGGCTGCCATGAATCGGTTAGAAGTACCCGCGGGCGGCCAATACCGCCTGTTCCTTTCCGACGGAACGGCGGTTTGGCTGAACGCAGCCACCTCGATCGATTTTCCGAGTGTGTTTGACGGGAAAGAGCGGCGCGTGACCGTGCGGGGGGAGGCCTATTTCGAAGTCGCGCATGATGCCTCCAGGCCGTTTTTCGTCACGGTGGTATCCCCGCAGGACAAGCCCCTGGGTGACATCCGGGTGTTAGGGACTCATTTCGATGTGAACGGGTATGGAGACCAGGCCACCCTGCAGACGACACTACTGGAAGGAAAGGTGCTGCTCCGGGCGGCCGGCCGGGAAATGAGGCTGCTCCCCGGTGAGCAGGGCAGCCTGCGCGGTAGCCGCCTGGTAAAGACAAGCGGGGTGGATCCTGAACAGGTCCTGGCCTGGAAAAAAGGTTGGTTTCGCTTTGACCGGGACACCCTGGGGGCCATTCTTCAGCAGGTGGCGCGCTGGTACAATGTGGAAATAGAATACCCCGACCGGATAGACGGACATTTTGTAGCGGAGATTCCGCGAAACGTACCCTTGTCCCGGCTGATCCGCATGCTGGAATTAACCAGGTACGTGCATATACAGATAGCCAGGCCCCGGGATACCGGCAAAGTAGCCAGGCTGATCGTCAGTAGGTAAGCCTTAATATCTACCAGGAAGGGCCCTGCGAAACAGGTGTGGAAAAACCCTGAACCGTCGGCCGGGCTCTCCGGACCGTCTCGATACATCGCTTGATCAGTTAACCAAAACCAGCCTGCCGGTTAGGCAGGTGAATAAACCTATGCCATTGCTTGCCGTCGGTCAGGAACACAGCCTGGGCCGAAGAACTCACCCCCGTTTAATCAGGGCCATCCGAACCATTTTGCTTTTTGGGATCAGCCTGCTTCTCGCATGGCAGCTCGCGGCCCAGGAAATTACCCTGAACCTTCACAATGTTCCCCTGGAAAGGGTATTGAAGGAAATACAGGCCCAGTCACCTTACCGGTTTGTATACACTACCGAGATGATGGAAAAGGCCTCGCCGGTTACCGTGTCGGTAAACCACGCGCCGGTAGAAGCCACCCTGGCCCAGAGTTTCAAGGGGCAGCCTCTGGAGTATACGATTGAGGACCGGATGGTAGTGATAAATTATAGGGAGATCAGGAAGGATTCGCCAGTCCCGGCCACGGTAAAAGGCAAGGTGACCAATGCAAACGGGGATCCCCTAGCGGGAGCTACGGTTTCGGTCCGGGGTACATCCCGCGCTGCAATTACCGATGACCAGGGACTATTTACCCTGGAAAGCGTTGAAAAAGGTGCCATACTGGTCATCAGCAGTGTGGGATATGAAACGACCGAAAAGAAGTGGCTTGGCCAGGATTTGCTGCTGATTGTGCTCAACCAGAAGGTAGCCAGCCTCCAGGAGGTGGTTGTGAATACCGGCTACCAGGATCTTCCCCGGGAGCGTGCCACCGGTTCCTTCGTCAAAGTGGACCAGGCTACGCTCAATGAACAGGTAGGCTCCAATGTTCTGGACAGGCTGGACGGGGTGGCAAGCGGACTATTGTTCAACAGGAGTTTCCAGGCCGCTCCGGGCCAAAAGAAGCTGAACCTGCAAATACGGGGATTGAGTACGATCAATGGCCCCCTTGATCCGCTGGTTATTCTGGATAATTTTCCCTACGAAGGGGACATAAACAATATTAATCCAAATGATATTGAGAGTGTAACCGTTCTGAAAGATGCGGCAGCCACTTCCATTTGGGGGACCCGGGCAGGTAATGGGGTTATTGTTCTCACTTCTAAGAAAGCGAAGATCAACCAGCCCCTCAGCCTTGTATTTTCCAGTAATCTAAGCATCACGGACAAGCCCAATCTCCGGAAGGTCCAGGATATGCCTGCAGCAGATTATGTAGAGGTGGAAAAATTCCTGTTCGCCAATCAATTCCGTTTTTCCGATACAAGTAGTTCTGTGCATCCTCCCTTTTCTCCCGTATACGAAGTCCTGTTCAATGAGATGAACGGCACTATGTCTGCTTCGCAGGCGCAGGCGATGCTTGATCATTTGAGCAAATCAGATCTTCGGGAGGAGTTTAAGAGGTGGATGTACCGGGTTACGCCTACCCAACGATATGGCCTCACACTACGAGGCAGTTCTGATCGTTCAGGCTGGCTGGTAAGCACCGGCCTTGACCGGGATCTTGATAACTTGGATGCGTCCTTTACCAGGTACAATCTTCGATTGGAAAATCAAATCCAACCGGCCAAGGGCCTTCAAATACAGACAAGCGCCCTCTATACCAAGTCAAGAAATGTGACTGGGCGCCCGGGATACGGGCAGGTTCAGGGTTATCGAAACGGCATTCCTGGATATACCCAATTTGCGGATGCAGACGGCAATCCATTGCCCCTTATTAAAAATTACCGGGCTTCATTTCTGGATACACTCGGAGCCGGAAGACTATTGGATTGGAATTATTACCCTTTGACGGATTGGAAATTTAATCGAACCACCCAGCGCCTCGAAGATGTCCTGCTTAACCTGGGAGTATCCTATAAATTCCTCCGTATTTTCCAGGCACAGGTTAAATACCAGTATGAGAGACAATCCATTGACGGGATCGCTGATCATACTTTGGAGAGCTTCTTTACCAGGGATATGATCAACACCTTTTCTCAGATTGATTATACTTCAGGAAAGGTTGTTCATCCTGTACCACTAGGCGGAATTCAGGATTGGAATAGGAGTTTGCTTGTTTCGCAGGCACTCAGGGCGCAACTGGATTTTACCAGGCAATGGAAATCCAATAACCTGAATGGTATAGTAGGAGCTGAAATCCGGAATGCAGAAACCCAGGAAAATTATAACCGGATATACGGATTTGATCCCGACAACCTGACGATATCTTATGTCGATTATACACATACCTATCCTAGGATGGTCAATGCGGGAAGTTCCTATATTCCTACCACCCTTAGGGAATCAGGGTTTTACAACCGAAATGTGTCGCTTTTTGCCAATGCCTCCTATTCCCTGCATGACCGGTATATCCTAACCGCCAGTGCCAGAAGGGATGGATCCAACCTTTTCGGAGTCACCACGAATAATAAATGGAAACCTCTTTGGTCGACCGGATTGGCCTGGAAGGTTTCAAAGGAAAGCTTTTATCACATAAAATGGCTACCCACCTTGGCATTAAGAGCTACGTACGGATACAGCGGCAACGCGGATCCAAGCCAGTCAGCCCAGACGGTTATTTCCTATTCATCTGTTTCTCTATATACCAATTCACCGATTGCCGTTGTCAGGAAATACGGAAATCCGGGATTGCGGTGGGAAAAGGTTGGGCAGCTAAATCTGGGCATGGATTTTTCCTTTCTGCATCAACGCGTTTCCGGAAGCCTGGAATGGTACCGAAAGCGGGCGTCTGATCTGCTAGCTGAGGTGCCACTGGACTATACAGCCGGTTTGAATCGCACCAGCATCACACGCAATGCAGGGAGCCTTCGCACGACAGGTTGGGATCTTCAGATTAACACTGTCAATGTCGACCGGGAGCTGACCTGGCGAACCAGCTTACTTCTTAGCTTAAACAAGGATCGTATAACGAACTATTATTATAAGAAATCCGCGTTGGCCATGGTAGGCGGAGGGGTTGCCGGTATAGTTGGCCATGCAGCCTATGGTCTGTACTCATACCCCTGGGCAGGATTGGATCCGGCTAATGGCGATCCTCAAGGTTACTTCGAATCCAAGATAAGCAAAGACTATGTAACCATTTTAAATAACACCAAGCCGGAGGATATGATCTATCAAGGATCTGTTTTACCAACCGTTTTCGGCTCTCTTCAAAATAGTGTGACCTGGAAGGGAATCACACTGACTGCATTGTTTAGTTGCCGATTAAATTACTGGTTTAGAAGGAACTCTATTCAATATTCCAACCTGTTTTATAATAATATGGGGAATATAGATTACGAGAAGCGCTGGCAAAAACCTGGCGATGAAACAAACACGAGTGTACAATCCATGCAGTACCCGGTGAATGCCAATCGGGATGCCTTTTACGCAAACGCCGCTGAACTGGCTAGAAATGCAAGTAATATACGATTGCAGTTCGTAAGCGTTAGTTATGATATTAATCCAAGGTATCTGGAAAAATGGAAGGTCAGGGATTTTCAGGTGTACGTCAATGCCAGCAACCTCGGTCTGTTATGGACGGCCAATCCGGAAAGAATTGATCCGGACAATGAATACTTCCCGCCAGCCAGGGTATTTTCAATCGGTTTGAAACTAGGGCTCTAATATCAAATTCATCTTTATGCAAATACCTTCAAAAATTCTAGTATACTCGATTTTTATTGTGCTTGTGTCGTGCAGGAAATACCTGGACCAGAAGCCGGACCAAAGTATGACGTTGATCAATAAAGTGGAGGACTGTCAGGCTCTTCTGGATAATTCCTATTACGTCAATAACCTGGATGTGGCTGCCGGGGAAGCAAGTGCAGATGATTATTTTGTAACCGATGATCTTTGGGCTTCTTTCCAGCTGGAGGACAGGAATCTCTATATCTGGAATCCGGATAATTTGTTCCCTTCTTTCGGTTATAACGGGAATGATTGGTCCCACACCTATGACAATGTAAACCGTGCCAATATGGTACTTGAAGCATTGAATCATATAAAAATCACACCTACTAGCGCCAGCAATTGGAACGATGTCCGGGGCCAGGCACTTGTATTACGGGGCCGGAGTTTCCTGCAGGGACTGATAACCTGGTCTTTGGCCTATGATAAATCAACAGCTTCCTCGGACTTGGGTATACCATTACGATTATCCTCCGATTTTAATGAGCCTACCAAAAGGGCATCAGTTGAGGATGGCTATAACCAGGTTATCCAGGATTTGCGAAATGCCATAGACCTGCTACCTGTTGTTCCTGAACATCCATTTCGTGCATCCAAGCCGGCAGCTTGCGCATTATTGGCAAGGACCTACCTGGCCATGCGCCTTTATGATAGTTGTTTCAAGTATGCTGATGAGGCGCTGAGCTTAAACCATACACTGATAGATTACAATCAATTATCTACCGACCCTTTTTCGATGGAACTTTTTAATCCGGAAATCGTCATGGCAGACGCTATGGCGTACAGTGACCCGGTAGCCCCCTGGTATGGAAAAATTGATACCATACTGTACGCCTCTTATGACAACAAGGATTTGAGAAAATCCGTCTGGTTTGGCGATAACGGGGATGGTACGTTTTATTTTCAAAATTCGTATAGCCAGTATTCCCTTTTTACCGGGGTTGCCAATGATGAGGTTTACCTGATGCGGGCCGAATGCTATGCCAGGATGAATAATATCTCAAAAGCGATGGAGGATCTTAACGCGTTGATGATAACCAGGTGGAAAAATGATGGATCCTTTTTGCCTTTCCAGGCTTCCACTGCCCAGGAGGCTCTTTCCACTATTCTGCGTGAAAGAAGGAAAGAACTGGTCTTCAGAGGTCTTAGATGGTTGGATATAAAGCGTCTTAATAAAGAAGGTGAGAATATAACCCTTCAACGGGTAATTAATGGCAAATTGTATACGCTTCCGCCCAATGATCTACGCTACGCGCTGGCGATCCCGGATGAAATAATTGGCTTGTCCGGAATTCCACAAAATCCCAGATGAGAAAATACAGAGAAAGCCTTTATGACGAAATCATAGGTTTCGTATAAAGGCTTTCCATTCTGGTACCATCCTAAATCGTCCCAGGTGCGTCAATGTTTGGTGGCATCCACCCTGATATTGGCGAACCCATGTGCACTGATTTCAGCTGCCAACTCGCTGGGAGTATCAATGCTTACATCGTCCGGAGTGACCAGGCAGTTCAGGTTGCCATTATTGCAACCAGTCGGATCACTACTCACCACCCAGGCGGAGGCGGAAGTATATTGCGAAGAATTACTTCCTGTGAACTTGAACTGCGTGGCCAGAAGTCTGGCGTGTCTGGGGGTCGTGAACGAGGCCAGGGCAACTGCCAGCAATAACGCGCCCAGGCCGAACATGCTTCGTTTCATAGTCTAAAGTTTAATGTGAATAATGGTGCCTACTTTTTTGTACAGGTATTCGGCTTTTCCTGTTCTATTGCAATAAAACTCTCGCATCGTGTTTTGGGGGGCTGACCGATCGAAGGCCGGCGAATGCCACAATCAGGAAAAATCCATTGAAAGCTATATGTTCTTTCCAGCTCATCTGCTGAAGTACCCCGCCGCAGCTGCAGGGCAATTGCGGAGCAAAGAGTACCATTCCGCACAGGTACACGGTAAACAGCCCCAACAGGACCATGGCAGCCCGAAATCCCCGGTGCCGGTGTGACGGAACGATCAGCAGCATCGTAATCAACAGTTCAGCCGCCGGCAGCAGAAAGGCCAGCCAGGGCGCCAGGACCCCGATGAGGGGGGAGGTGCCCAGCACGCTTCGGAAACTGCCATAGGCGAAAAGTTTGCTGAGCGCCGCATAGGTGAACAGCAGGATGAGCAGGGAGGCGGCCGCTTCGGAGATGAATTTTCGTAGCACAGGTTCAGGTTTTGAATAACAAATATGCAACCGCCAAGGGCCGTTGCGTGTGTATATTCCGGCAATGGTTTCCTGTGTACGGCCGGATGGGTTCCCTTTTTTAGACCTGTTACGGGGGATAGCCCTATCCTTTTTTTCTCAGCTCGGATGGCCCGTACCCGAAGCGGGCTTTAAATCGCCTGATCAGGTGGGAGTGATCACTGAACCCGCACTGCTGGGCGATGGAGGCGACCGGTTCCTCCGTGGAGGACAGGAGCCGATGGGCCTCCTGCAGGCGCAGTTCCAGCAGAAAGCGGTGGAACGAACTGTTCAGCTGGCTGCGGAAAAACTGCTTCAGGTAGGTACTGCTTACCCCGAATACCCGGCTGACGCCGTTTATGGTAAGCTTTTCTTCCAGGTTTTCTTGTAGGTAACGGGTTATCGTTTCCGCGCGGTGCCCGTTGCGCAGCCCGGTGACCTGGTTACGCCGGCGGGCTGCCAGGTAACGCGTGTAATGCAGCAGCAGGGATTTCATGTGCATTTCCAGGAAGATTTCCCGCTGCGGCGACTCCTCCCGGCAGTCCAGGATCTCCCGGATCCGGCTGCGTACCGGCCTGGTCAGGGGTGCGGCAGGAGCCCGGAAGCAAAGGGGGTTGCCGGATCTTGCCTGCAGGAGCAGTTCCCGGATGTCGGGGTAGCTGGTATCCAACCTGTCCAGCCAGTGCAGGGAATACCGCAGCAGTAGACAGGAGTGATCCTGCCTGGCCAGCCGCACGCGGTGCGCGCCGGCCGGGACATACACCAGACTGCAGGTTGCTTCCCGGAACGAATGGTCCGGGCCCGGAGACCTGCGGTTCAGGAGGAAAGCGCCCTGCATAAGGCAAAGCAGGACCACCACCGGGCCGGGGGAATGAACCTCAATCCGACAATCCTGCTGCAGCCCGAACCAGACCTGCTCCAAGCCCAGGCCGTTCCAATCAAATTGCTGAACCAGCCATTCGCCCGCCTCGTCACGGCCATAGACCTGGTCAGCAAACGGAATGATCCGTTTACGCAGGTGGATCGGCACCGGTCCCCCGGCCGGTGCCGGTCCGGCATGGAATCGTTTGATCCGGTAAAGCATAGCCCAAGTTCGCCTGAATGCAGGGCCTAAAAGATTTATCGCGTGACAAATAGTTTCGCAATCGGGATTATTTGTTTCGCAATCGGGAGCGGCCGGGTATTGCAATTGTTGATACTTTTCCGGCTAATGCCCTGAAAATAACGGGTGAAGGATGGTGCAGGAGCCTGGCAGGGTAAAAATGGCATGCGTTCGTTCAGGATGTGCCGGGGTGGACGGAGGCCGCCTCCGCCCCGGCCCGGCGCATCCATTCCACCAGGCCGTAAATGGCCATTACCAACAGGATGATATAGTATACACTGGTAAAAACGTAGTGCTTGACGAAATAAAGCGGGATGGAGGCTATATTGGTCGCGATCCACCAGTACCAGCTTTCCACTTTTTTCTTAGTCATCAGCCACATGCCGGTGTAGGCCGTGGAGGAGGCGAATGCATCGGCCCAGGGGATGGCACCAGGCGCAAAATCACGCTTCAGGTAGGTAAGCAGCAGGTATATGACCACATAGAAAATGGCAAAGAAGAGAAGCTGGTAGGTCCACCAGCGCCGGTCCGACCAGCGGATCCGGACCACATGCTCCTGCTGTTCGTTGCGACGCGCCCAGATCACCCAGCCGTAGATGCTCATGATCGTGTAATACAGGTTGACACTGGCCTCTCCCAGCAAACTCCCCTGCAGGCTGAGGTAGACATAAAAGCTGGTGTTGATCAGCCCGGTCGGGTACACCAGGATATTCTCCTTTCGTGAATACCATACGCTGACGATGCCGGATAAAACAGCCAGGTATTCCAGCCAGGAGGTCTGTTTCATGCCGTCCAGGAACTGGCGGAGGATCTCGTGAAAACTCATCATGTACGTGTAAATGTACAGCCCGGAGCCTATTCGGAAGGATGCCGGTACCATTTGAGCGGCCGCAGGTACTGGTTACCCCGGCAGGTCCGGAACCGGGTCGGCACCTGGCTCCAGTGACCCTGGCTGTCGATGTTCCATACCAGAAAATGCAGGTGGGGGAACGCGGCGTATCCCGTGCGGCCGCTATAGGCAATCACCTGGCCCCTGCGGACCGTATCTCCCAACTGAACCTGTACGCCATTGTGCTGCAGATGCCAGTAACCTGCCCGCGTGCCATCCTCGTGCTGGATTACCACAAAATTGCCATCCGGCCGGAACCTCCGGCTCCAGCCCCCCCGCGTTCCGTCTTCCTTCAGGCGCACCACCACGCCCCCGCGGGCGGCACACACCGGCGTGCCTTTTTTCATCCGGAAGTCCAGGGCGGCCCGCTCCCGGTGTGAAAAGTGACTGAAATAGCCCTGGACCAGGCAGTGGCTCCTGCCGGCCTGGTAGGGCAGGTCATATACGAAGCTGCTGTCGTCCCGTATCCGGCCTCTCTGCAGCAAACGGGTTTCGCGCCGAAGTGGATTCTGGCTGACCCGGCAGGCAGCCAGGGTCAGCAACAGCAAAAACAAGCAGGACCGCATGGTGTAAATGTAAGGCACCGGAGGGAAGCGCAGGCCCCGCGCCCGTCCTGGTTCTGAAGGTAGGCAGAACAGATCGGGCCGGTTCCATTTTGCCTGGCTGGATAGCCGCGTCGTACGAATCAGGATAAACCTGGAAGCGGAGACAGGATTCCTGCGGATGGTCCCGGTCCGGGCGTAAAAAACCGGGATGCGGAAATAGGGATACTCAGGCCTCGCACATCTGGCGCAGGTTATTGAGACCGGTGTCGAACTGGTGGTTCAGGTTCTTGTTGATCAGCGGGCCCATGAGACGGGCGATGGGCCAGGGCAGCTTTCCGTTATTCTGCCAGGTTACCTTGGTTTCGTCCTCGCTCCAGGGTTCGAACAGCCAGTTGTCATTAGCCAGGCTCTTCCAGGGCTTTATAAATTCCAGCAGGAATTGAATTGATTTTGCATCTATGCTTTTAAGGGTCAGGCTGCCTATCCCGATCTTTTTTCCCTTCCAGCTGTACTGGTGGCCTGGCGTCCGTGGTGCCCCGGTGATCTCCTGCTTCGCGGTAGGGTCCATCTGCTGCCAGGGATTCCATTTCGCATAATGGTTCAGGTCGCCGACTTTTTCCATTACCTCGGACACGGGCTTTTTGATGATGAAGGTCTTTTCGATATGGTAGGTGCCGGGGAGAAGGGCTGCGACCACCAGCAGGCAAATGATCAGTCCCAGGAAGATGTAAACAAAAATCATGAAGCGGGCTATTTCCCGAAAATTACTCAATGCCTTTGGGGATGTCAAGCCATTGAAAAAATAAAAGGCGCCCGGAAGGAGCGCCTGAAAAAATATCACGCTGATCAGGAAGATTATTCTGCTTCTGCCACGACTTCCCGGACTTCCGGGATCATGCGCTTCATCATGCCTTCAATACCTGCTTTCAGGGTAATCATGGAGGAAGGGCAGCCGCTGCAGCTTCCCTGCAGCATCAGGTTGACCACGCCTTCGTCGTAACTTTTGAACTGGATGGCTCCGCCGTCCATCTCCACGGCCGGCCGGACATAATTGTCCAGCAGCTCCTTGATGCGCTTGACCACGTCGCTGTCGTCGGCACTGACCAGGTTGCTGCTTTCCGGCTTGATGACGGCAACCTCGTCCTCGTTGATGACCGTTTTACCCTCTTCCAGGTATTCCTTCAGGAACTGCCGGATCGTTGCATTCACATCGTTCCAGTCCGTTTCCGGGGTCTTGGTCAGCGTCACAAAATTGCTGGCGACAAACACGGACTTGATAAAGGGGAAGCCGAAAAGCTCCACCGCGAGGGGGGAGGGTTTCGCACTTTCCATATCCGGGAAATCAATGCTTTTGCCGGGGTACAGGAGCTTGTTGGCCACAAACTTCATGGTCTCCGGGTTCGGCGTCATTTCCGTATAGATGCTGATAATGGGATTGCCGGTCTTGATCATATGCTGACGCAGTTTAGTGTGCAAAAATAACGAATAATGACCGTGGATGTTTACGAATACCGGAATCCCCGCCTCAAATTTCAGGGGTTCACTCGGCTGCGTCCATTTCGGCAATTTGCTCTCTAAGTCGTTGAATATGATTCCCATAAAGCCTGGATGCCCACCAGCGGTTGAGCTGGTAGACCAGCCAGCCCAGGATGCCCAGTCCCAGTATGATGGACCCGGTCAGCCCATAGGTTCCCCGGCCGGCCAGAGCCTGCCCCAGGATCCGGTGCCCTGCCTCCGGCAGGCGGTAGAGAAAAAACAGGCCCAGCAACCCGGACACCAGGGGGACCAGGACCGCTCCGGCAACAACCGAAAACCGGATATAGTTTTCCAGATAATGCAGACGGCGCTGCAGGCTTTCCCTGACCTGGCAGGCCGGGCAGGCCATGGCGGCCAGCAACCGGTACTTGCCTGTATAATAGGCTGCCAGGAGCACCAACAGACCCAGGTAGAGCCAGGCTACCTGGATAAACCAACCCCCGAAGGCTATAAAATAGTAGGCGGCGACCGCGCCCAGTAACAGGACCGAGCTGGCCAGTTCAGCCAGCACGATCCGTTTCATCCGGGCCACGGGCCCCCGGGACGCGCTGGAGAGAAGCGGGGCCGGAGTGACCCGTTCCGGCCCTTCCGGTTTTACGTTGGCCGGTATTTCCAGGTACCCGGAGGCCTGCCACGCGGCTTTGAGTTCTTCAAGTTCCATGTTCTGGTGTTTTGGTGAGGTTCCGGAGCTTTTCGCGGATCCGGTTCATTTTTACCCGCAGATGGTTCTGGCTCATGCCCAGTACGGCTTCCATTTCTTCATAGCTGTGCTGCTCCAGGTAAAGCAGCACGATGGCCTTGTCAATATCGCTGAGCCGACGGATGGCTTCCTGCAGCAGGCGGGTCTGTTCCCGCATACGGGCCGTTTCCTCGCTGTCGGCCGGTTCCTCTTCCAGGTCTTCCAGCCGGGTGGTTCGAACCCGGTTACGGCTACGCCGTAAATCCGTGATGGCCGTGTTCAGGGCAACCCGGTACATCCAGGTAGACACCTGGGATTGCTGGCGGAATCCGGGCAGGGAGCGCCACAATTGCAGGACGATCTCCTGGTAGAGATCCTGACGGTCCTGCGGGTTATCGCAATAGAGGCGACAAACCTTGCGGATCAGGCCGCCGTGACGGTCCACGAGTTCCAAAAATTCCTGCTGGGTCATTGTACCTTGCAAGCGAACATTCCGGGTAAGTCGGATGTTGCCTGAATCTGTTACAAGTTAAACGGAGTTTTTTCATGAAGAAAGTCTATTACCTCGGCAGTTGTTCCACCTGCCAGACCCTGCTTGAGGAGACAGGCCTGGCCAAAAAAGGATTTGTGCTCCAGGATATCAAGACCGACCGCATCACCGCGGACCAGCTGGAGGAGATGAAAAGGCGCACCGGCAGTTATGAAGCGCTTTTCAGCCGCCGCGCCCTTAAGTACAAGGAACTGGGTCTGAAAGACCGGCAGCTGGGGGAATCGGATTACCGTGACCTGATCCTGCAGGAATATACCTTCCTGAAACGGCCCGTGGTGCTGTTGCGGGACCGAATCTTCGTAGGAAGCGACAAGAAAACGGTCGCCGCGCTGAAGGAAGCGATCCAATAGCCGGCTGTACCGGGCGGGCCGGGTCACAAGGGGCCTTCGCAGACAAAACAGCCACTGAAACGAGTCAGCGGCTGTGGTTGGTTGGCACCGTCCAAAAATCGATGCAGTATTTTCGAAAGCTGTATTTCACGCCGGCTGTTACGTAAAGGAGGTTCTTACCCCGCTCCGCACCCCCGGGGCTTTGTGCGGCTGTCAATAGGTTTTCTGGCAAAACATATGCCGGACTTACCAGGAACTGGAAGTGACCGGTCGCCAGCACCACTGATGTGGAAAACTCCCAGGAAAGGATCGCGAACCGGCCTGATTCCTGGGTCACGGGTTGAACCGTTCCGGGAAACAGCAGGAATCCACCCGTCTTTCGGTAATAGGTACTGGCAAATTGCTGGGTCCCGGTATACAGGTACGCGGAAGGAACCAGGGCAAGCACCCGGTTACCCGGCAGGATGAAGCGGAACCGGTGGTCGAGTCCGGCCTTGGCACCCAGGTCGGTGCGGTCGCTGAATTTCAGGTCAGCGCCGGCCGTCAGGTCCACTACCGGGTTCAGCCAGGTTAGCTCCGCACTCAGCTGTTCTTTCAGGGCTGCCTGTACCAGCTGGCTGCTTTCCCGGTAAAAGGGTTTGACGAGGTAGAAATGGCCGGCGAATTTGTCGCGGTGGTTGCACTGAAAACCGGCAGTCGTTACCGTACCCGCGTACTGCAGGGAGGCGGTGGCGTTATGGATGAATACGGGAGCGGCGTTGATATAAAACTGCCTGGTCAGCCAGAGCTCTGCCAGGGCGAAGGCTCCGCTGCTTTGCAGGCTGTCCGTGCGGCCGTAATAATTGAGTCCCGAATGATAGTAGAGGCCCAACTTTACCTGGGGCTTGAAGCCTGCCTGGGTTTCCTGCTGGGCCTTCAGCGGGCCCCAACCCGTAAGCAGGCAAAGGGCGGCCAGGATCCTTCCGGGGCAGATGGATTTCATGCCAGATCGGGTTTAAGGGAAAAGATGCCCCCGCATCCGGGATGCGAGGGGCATGATATATGGAGATGTTACGGATTACCGCTCACGGATGGCTGAGCGAAGCCTGGGATCCGGCCTGTGCCTCTACCTGGGTATTGGGTGAAGCGGACGGCTGGCTGGCGGCGGACTGGAGGGTATGCCTGGTCGCTGCCTTGAAGCGGCCGGTGGCGCTGGTGCCGGCAGTTTCTGCCTTGTGAATGGAGGCGCCGGTCTGCTGGCGCGACTGGCCGGCCAGGGTGAGGGCAGCCTGGTTGCCTTGTGACGGGTCCGTACCCGCCTGAACGCCGGTGCTGGCATTGGCGGATCCTCCACCGCGTACCTGGATGTCCCCTTCGCTCATGGTATTGACGGCTGCGCCGCTTTGCGCAGACCCGCCTACCTCCCCGTTCACCTGTACCCCGGCATCCCGGAGAACACTGCTGCGCAAGCCCGGGCTTGTCTGCAGGCCATTGGCGGTTTGGGACTGCAGGCTGACCACCGTATGGGAGAGCAGGTGATGGCCCGTGGCGGCGATATCACCGGTAAACCGGGTGCCGGCCTGTACCGAACTGCCGGTAGCACTGTTCAGGGCTGCGTTGGTCGAGTTGAGACTGGCCACGTTCACTGCACTGCGCAGGGTGGCATTGGTGGCGGAGCTGAGCCCCAGGTTCAGTTGGGCGTAGCTACCGGCCGTAAGGGTGCTGGCCACGGCAAGCACCATGGCATGTTTCATCGTCTTCATAGCTGATTTTTTTGGTGATAAAAGGGTAAGGTTTCAATACATAAATCCATCATTTAGCAGCCTGACCGGTTCCTGGTCCCCGGTCGCATCGGCCGTCCCATACTGATTCAGATCAAGCTGCCGTGCTATGGGCAGGTGTATAAAAGACCCGCGTCAGGCCGCGGGGTTTAACCAGAGGGAAATTTTTTTTGCTTCCGGCATCTCGTATCCTTATGCGAAGAATGGCCGGGGCGAAGTCGCCCCGGCATTAACGGATTCATTTTCATGCTGTCTGCTACCTGAAATCCGTTGAAGGATTAATTCCGTATGTATCTTCCGAAAAAATTGCCGTGTACATTTCCCGCAATGGAAATGTGCTGGATCACGGAAGGGATCTTGTGGATATTCACCAGTCCTTTCATGCCCGCGTAATCCCGCGCGGAACTGTACAGGTAGTCTTCCGCCGCCGTGACGATACGGTCGCGGACCGGGTTGTCATGTATATACTCCACCCGTTCGAGTAACCCCAGGGGATTGTTGGGGCTGATGAAGACGGGATTGGTGCAGGTATGCCACACCTGGTATTTTTTGAGCAAACCGAGTTTGTTGCTTAGATTTTCAAAGCGCGTCATCATCCATTTTCTGCGGCGTGCCGGCTCCACCGTCATGCCTTCCAGCAGTTTGGGAGTCGTAAAGCGCTTGAACTCTTTTTCCAGCTCGCTTATGGCCTGGCCTTCCCGGGTCCCGGCCATCAGGTGCAGGTGGTTGCTCATCAGGCACCAGGCATATATTTTCAATCCCTTGTTTTCGGTAAAATGGTTCAGCGAGTGGACAATGACCTGCTTGTATACCGGCCGGACAAAGAGGTCTACCCAATCCACGACAGTAAGGGTCAGGAAAAAGCAGTTGGAAACTTCACCCTGGTTATGGTCACCATGGTCCATAGAATTGTAGGTTTTGTTTGGTAATGCGTTTTCGGAGGGCGAAGCGGATCCGGTCTACCTGCTGCAAAATGTGTTCCGGATTCCTTAAAAGCAGGCCTGGTGGCCAAATGTATTTGGGCTCCGACGGGCTGGCCGGCGAGGGGAGGCGGTTTTAGGCTGCCCCGGGTCACGGATCGCCTGCCTGTCCCTTTTCTCACCGGGGGCCATTTTATGGGTCGTTTTCCGGTTTTTCAGGTCATTTGGCGGGGTATTTTGAT
>DASZRL010000104.1:0-96460 GCA_035549175.1 Chitinophagaceae bacterium
AAACATATGGGGCCGGACTTCCTGCAGGTTCTCTCCGATGGTGTCGAGGCTCTCGGCATAGTAGATGGCCGTGCCCTTGAACAGGTACAGGTAGGACACCATGCGTTCGAAGATGTGGTTGAGCGGCAGGAAACTCAGGGCGCGCATCTTTTCCCCGGGCGGGAATGCCGGCAGGCTGGCCACCACATTGCTCACGATGTTGCGGTGACTGAGCATGACCCCCTTGGGGGTGCCGGTGGTTCCGGAGGTGTAAATGATGGTGGCCAGGTCTTCGTACCCGATGCGGGCGGCCAGTTCCTGAAGGCGGGCGGTGGTTTCGGGGCTGGCCGCCTCCAGTACCTCCTTCCAGTGCCGGGCGTTGGGGACATGCTCGAAGGTGTAAATTTCGCGCAGCGAGGGGACCTTCTGGCGCACGCTGAGTACCTTGAGGTAGAGTTCCTCATCGTTCACGAACACCAGGCGGACCTGGGCGTCCTGGAGCACGAATTCCAGTTCATTGACGTTGATGGTCGGGTAAACGGGGGTGAGTACGGCGCCGATCTGCTGCACGGCCAGGTCCACCATCAGCCATTCCGGGCGGTTGCGGCTCAGGATGGCCACCTTGTCGCGGCCTTCGGCCGTCATGTCTCCTGCGCTGATCCCGAGGTTCAGCAGGCCTGCACTCAGGCGGTCGACCAGGTCCTTCACTTCCCGGGTGCTGTAGGTGCGCCACCGGCCGCCTTCCTTGGATGCCAGCATGTCGGGCAGGGGATTGTGTTCCACGTTGTAGGCCAGGCAATCGAATAGTCTTCTTGGTCCGTTCATGGGCAATCGTCGTTTTGGAGCCACCGGCCGGGAAGGCCGGGGCCCGGTTTGTCCGGACAATTTAATTAAAATGCGCCGGATAATACAGGATGTGCCACCGTCCTGCCTGCCGGCAGGCCGCGGTCACTTTGCCTGGTAGTACTGGCCGGCAGGGATCCGGAATACGCGGGTGCGCTGGAAGTTGGTAAACTGCGTATAGACCTCGGCATGGGTCTTGTTCCAGTTGTCGTAGGCGGCCAGGTCCTCGACGGAGCCGAAAAGCCACTGGTTATAGGCCTCGAACAGGCCCTGCTGGAGCAACTGGTGCTCGAAGTCGAACAGTTTGAAGGGGAATTTGGCGGCATAGCGGTCAAACCAGTCCAGCAGGAAGCGGGTGCGGATCTGGATGAGGGTCTCGGTATGGATGCCGCCCGCGGCCAGGGACTGCTGGCGGGCCATGCACTGCAGGAAGGCCTTCGCAAATTCATTTTTGGTCCGGTCCGCCTCCTGCTGGAGGTCTCCGTCGGCAAACAGTTTCTGCTTGTAGGCATCCAGCAGCATCTGCTTCATGGCCGCCGCCCGGTCGGTCAGGCTTTCCATGTTTACAAAGGCCTCCCCGTACACGAGGCTCCAGACCTTGTCCTTGGTGAAAAAATAATAGAGGGCGGCATTATAATAATTGCCTGCATAACCCGGATCCACACGGATGCCTTCCTCCCACAGGTTGATGGCCGAATAGTCCTTTTTTTCCCAGAGCAGTTCCCCGTATTCGCTGAACAGGGGCCCGCTGCGGGGAAACTTCTTCAGTCCCCTTTTGTAGGCCCGCTCGCAATCCTTGACCATCTCCAGGGCCTTGTATACATTGCCGGCGATCTGGAAGGTAACGACGTCGGCATCGTCGCGGTCCACGATTTTTTTGACCACATCCAGCGCCTTGGCATAATCGCGTTTGTAATAATAGGCTAGGGCCAGGTCCTTCTGCATCTCCAGGTTGCTGTTGTCCTGCAGCAGCGCATTGTTCAGCACGAGAATGGCATTGTCAAAATCGCCCTGGCGCATGTAATCGCGGGCTTTTTGCTGCGGGTTGGCGGGGCTGTCGCCCTGGGCCCGGCTCACCAGCAGGGCCGGCACACAAAGCGCCAGCACGAGGAACTTTTTGATCAGCATGAGTAGATACAGGGTTTACCTGGTCTGCAAAATACGGTAAAATGCGCTTGCGCGGGACCCGGGTGCCGGGAATAACAAAACCTTGGCAGGGTGCCGGGACTACAGCAGATGGGTGAAGAGCCCGTCGCGGAGCTTGGGTTCAAACCAGGTGCTTTTAGGCGGCATGATCTGGCCGCTGTCGGCAATGGCGAACAACTGGTCGATGCTGACCGGGTACAGGCTGAAGGCTACCTGCATGTCCCCGCCGTTCACGCGCTTTTCCAGTTCGGCCAGCCCGCGGATACCCCCCACGAAATCGATGCGCTGGTCGGTACGCTGGTCCCGGATGCCCAGAATCTTGTCCAGCACATTCTCCGACAGGATGGTGACATCCAGCACCCCGATGGGATCTTGCCGGTAGGTGTCGGGGCGGGCCGTCAGGATATACCACTGGCCCTTCAGGTACATGCCGAACTCGTGGGGTTCGGCGGGCTTAACGGGTACCGGGCTTTCGGTGAGCTGGAAATCGTCCTGCAGGGCGCTCAGGAAATCCTCCCGGCTGTGGCCGCCCAGGTCGCGGACGACCCGGTTGTAGTCCCAGATGGACAATTGGCTGGCCGGAAAGATCGTCGTCAGAAAATACCGGGCTTCCGGGCTGTCGGGAAGCTGGGCGCTGACCTTGGCGGCGGAGGCGGCCCGGTGGTGCCCGTCGGCGATATAGGTGCAGGGTACCTGGGTCTCGAACAGACGGGTGAGCGAGCCGATCACCAGGGGACTGTTGATGATCCAGACCGTGTGTCGGACACCGTCCCCGGCAGTCAAATCATACACCGGTTTATTGGCCGTTTTCCAGCCGTTGATCAGGGCATTGATCTCCGTAACGTCGCGGTAGGCCAGGAATACATTGCCGGTCTGGGCGCGGATCGTCCGCATGTGATCGATCCGGTCCTGCTCCTTTTCGGGGCGGGTGAGTTCATGCCTGCGGATGCGGTCCCGGAAATAATCCTCGACGGCGGACAGGGCTACCAGGCCGGTCTGGCTGCGATCACCCATCACCAGCTGGTAAATGTAATAGCAGGCCGTTTCCTCCTGCAGCAGGGTGCCATCTTTCCGGAAGGCTGCCAGGTTCCGGAGCGCCTGCTCGTACACGGCGGCGCTGTGCAGGTCCGTGGCGGGCGGCAGGTCGATTTCCGCCTTGGTGACATGCAGGAAGGAATGCGGGTTGCCGGCGGCTTCCGCGCGCGCTTCCTCGCTATTGAGTACGTCGTAAGGCCGGGAGGCTACCTGCGGGGCCAGGGCAGGCTGGGGTCGGAGGGCCCGGAACGGTGCGATGATCGCCATGCTGTGCGGGTATTGGGTTACTTATCCTTTTTTTGCGGCAAATGATTTCATCAGGTCGGTGAGGGCCTGTACGCTTTCCAGGGTCAGGGCATTGTACAGGGATACCCGGAACCCGCCTACGCTGCGGTGTCCCTTGACGCCTACCATGCCCTCGGCCTTGCAGAGGTCCAGGAATTCCTTTTCCAGGGCCGGGTCCTGCATGACGAAGACGGCATTCATCCGGCTGCGGTCCTCCCGGGCCACCGTACCGCGGAACAGGGGCAGGCCGTCCAGGGTGTCGTAGAACAGCTGGGCCTTACGCTGGTTGCGCTGTTCGATGGCAGCTACCCCGCCCTGGTCCCGGAGCCAGCGCAGGGTGAGCAGGCAGACGTATATGGCGAATACCGGGGGCGTATTGAGCAGGGAATCCGCCTCAATGTGCCGGCGGTAATCCATGATTGTGGGAATCGGCCGGTTGATCCTGCCGAGCAGTTCCTTGTTGACCACCACCAGGGTGACCCCGGCTGCGCCGACGTTCTTCTGGGCGCCCGCGTAAATCAGGTCAAAGCGGTTGAAGTTGATTTCGCGGCTCAGGATATCACTGCTCATGTCGGCCACCAGGGGAACGGACTGGTTATAAAAGACGGAGAGGTCCTGCCACTGCGTTCCGTAGATGGTATTATTGGTGGTCAGGTGCAGGTAGCGGGCCGTGGGAGGTACCCGGAACTCCTTGGGCAGGTAGGTGTAGTTTGCTTCGCGCGAACTGCAGACGACTTCCACATGCCCAAACTGTTTGGCTTCCTTGATGGCCTTGGTGGCCCAGACCCCGGTGTCGGTAAAGGCCGCCATTTCGTTTTCATCCAGCAGGTTCATGGGGACCTGCATGAACTGGGTGGTAGCCCCGCCCTGCAGGAAGAGCACCTCGTGGCGGTCATCCAGTTTCATCAGCTCCCGGACCAGCGAGACCGCCTCTTCGACGACGGCCTGGAACTGGGGGGTGCGGTGCCCGATCTCCAGCAGGGAAAGGCCGGAGCCGTTGAAATCCAGGATAGCCTGGGCGGCTTGTTCAAACACGTCGCGGGGAAGGACGGAAGGACCCGCATTGAAGTTATGCAGCAGGCGCTTGGCGGTTTGTATCACGGCAGGTAGATTTAAGGAAACGCAAAGATAACCCCTGCGGGGGGAATGGCCCTAAAAAGCAGACCCGGGGAGGCGGTCGGTTACCCTTTCTCGTCGTCCACGGCCGTTACCCCGCCGCTGATGGCGAATTTCATGGCGTCCGTGGCGTTCAGGTTGGTAACCGGCCTGATGCGGCTGGCCGGTACCAGGTAGACGTTGCCGGCAATCGAATAAGCCATGGGGACATAAACGGCCGCGAAATCCTTAAGCCCCCACTCGGACAGGTCCTCCTGGGTGATGAATCCCATCCGCCAGATGTCCGTGTCGTCGATGCTGGCCAGGACCGGGCGGTTGAATTTCCGCTTCTCCCCCGCGAAGGCTTCAAAAAAGTCCTTGAAGGTGCTGTAGATAAACTTGACCCCCGGTGTGCGTTCCAGAAAGGAATCAAAGACATTCAGGATGCTGCCCATGAACAGGTTGGAGCTGGCCCATCCCACCAGCAGCACAAATACCAGGATCACCGCAAACCCCAGCCCGGGTATATTCAGGTAGGGCCGCAGGATGCTGTCGACTTTGTCAAAGAGCCAGTACAGCAGGTAACAGGTAATGGCGATGGGTGCCAGGATCAGCATGCCCTGGAGGAAGAACTGGAGGAGCCGTTTGGAGGTTAGCTTGCGGATCGCTTTCGCGCGGGTGTTCATAAGCCGAGTTTTGGACGGTAAAGGTAGCGCAAACCGCCTGCACCCCGCAGGTAATCCGGCGGGTGGGCCATCCCGCCCGGCCGCCGGGCCTTGCCGGCCTTCCAGCCCGCTGATTTCGATGAACGGCAAGCCCCGGGCGGCGATACCGGGGGTATCACATCATGCAACCAGTTGGTAAATAAATTTTTATGTGCCATTCCGGGATGTGCATGCTGACTATGCGTCACCAAAAAATCAAGGATGGAAACTTTTGTAACAAATAAAGTTTCCATAGTTTTGCCCCTGTTTTACCAGGATATGGAGACCAAGGAACGCATATTACAGAAGGCCCATGAGCTCTTTATACGCTACGGCGTCCGGTCGGTGTCGATGGATGACATTGCGGCCCAGCTGGGCATGAGCAAAAAGACACTCTACCATTATTACCGGGATAAGGAGGAACTGGTGGACGCGGTGGTGTCCGGGGTCATCGAGACCAACCGCCAGCACTGCCTGACGGATCACCTGCGGGCCGAAAACCCCGTCCATGAAATTTTCCTGGCCTTCGAAATGGTCCAGGAGATGTTTACGGAAATGAACCCGGCGACCCTGTTTGATCTGCAGAAGTATCATCCCGGCGTCTACCGGAAGATTGAATCCCACAAATACGATTTTCTCTACCAGCTGATCCATGCCAACCTGGAGAGCGGCATCCGGATGGGCCTTTACCGGCCGGAGATCAACGTGGACATCCTGACCCGCTTTAGGATCGAAAGTATGATGCTGTCCTTCAATCCCGAGGTCTTCCCGACCAACCGGACCCAGCTGGTGGAGATTACCCGGGAGATCCTGTTCCATTTCCTGTATGGCCTGGCTACCGAAGCAGGCCGCAAACTCGTTGAAACCTATAAACCATTATACCTAAAACCCTCTGTATGAAGAATGGAAGAATCGGGAAGCGGTATTCCCTGGTGGCCGGTGCCCTCACCGTCTCGGTCGTCCTGGCCGCCCAGGATTCCACGGTACACCACCTGTCCCTGCGCCAGGCGGTGGACTACGCCGGGAAGCACAATGTCCAGGTCCGAAACGCCCTGCTCGACATCCAGGCACAGGATGCCAGCAACCGGGAGGTCACGGCCGCTGCCTACCCCCAGCTGAACGGGTCCATCGGGGCCACCTACAACCCCAACGTGGCGACCCAGACCTTTCCCAACTTTATAGCCATGGCAACCTACGGGGTCCTTGTGCAGGAGGATGTCCGCAAGGGCAACGGCAACCCCATTGTGCCGCCCGCGGATTATGGCCTGATCCAGGCGCAGTTCGGAACCCGGTGGACGGCCAGCGCCGGGTTGGACCTGAGCCAGATCCTCTTTGACGGCCAGGTGTTCGTGGGCCTGCAGGCCCGGGCCACCTCGATGCAGTTCCGGGAAAAGGCCCTGGAGGTCACCACCGAAAACATCAAGGCCAACATCTACAAGGTATACTACCAGCTCGTGGTGAGCCGGACCCAGGTTGACCTGCTGGATGCCAATATCGCCCGCCTGGACAAACTGCTCCATGATACGCGGGTGATCTATGAAAACGGGTTTGCCGAAAAACTGGATGTGGACAAGCTTTCCGTGCAGATCGCCAACCTGCAGACCGAGCGGCAGAAGGTGCTGGCCGGCATCAGCAACGGCTATTACGGCCTGAAACTGCTGCTGGGCATGCCGATCCGCGATACGCTGATCCTGACCGATTCCCTGAGCGACGAACAGATCAAGGACGGGATCCTGGAAAACGGCGTGTACACCTATGCCGACCGCAAGGATTACCAGTATGCCGAACTGGGCCGGAAGCTCAACGAGTTCAACGTCCGCCGTTACCAGCTCAGCCGGTACCCCACGGTGAGCCTGACCAGCGGGTATTCGAAGAACGCCCAGCGCAACCAGTTCGACTTTTACAAGGGACCCTACTTTACCTTCTCCAATATCTCCCTGCATGTCAATGTGCCGATCTTCCACGGATTTGCAACCAAGGCCCGCATCAGCGAGGCCCGCATTGCCCTGGAGCAGAGCCGGAACCAGCTGGAATACCTGAAGCTGTCCATTGACAACGATGTGGAACAGGCCCGCAACAATTTCCGGACGGCCATCGAAGCGATGGACTACCAGAAAAAGAACCTGGCCCTGGCGGAGACCGTATACGAGCAGACCAAGAAGAAATACGAGGTGGGCACCGGCTCCAACACGGAGATCACGGCCGCCCAGACCGACCTGAAAACGGCCCAGTCCAACTACATCAACGCGTTGTATGATGCCATCATCGCGCGGGTGGATTACCTGAAAGCCACCGGAAAACTCGATTGATCAAACCAACCAAATACCTCTAAACCTGACAACTATGCAACGTATTGTAACCTTCTTCTTCGCCGTCCTGGTCGCACTGACCCTGGCTTCCTGCGGCGCCAAGGTTCCTGATACCGGCGACCTCGCCCAGAAAAAACAGCAACTGGAAAAGCTCAAGGCCCAGCAGAAGGACCTCGGTGACCAGATCCGCCGGCTCGAGGAAGAGCTGGCCCGGGTCGATACCAGTTTTGCCAGGGCCCAGCATGCCAAGCTCGTGGCCCTGTCCACGCTGTCGGCCGGCCCCTTCGCCCATTATATCGAACTGCAGGGCCGTATCGATGCCCAGAATGTGGCCTATGTGACGCCGCGCGGCGGCCCCGGCCAGGTCAAGGCCGTCCTGGTCAAGCAGGGCGATGTGGTGCGCAAGGGCCAGACCCTGCTGAAACTCGATGACGGCCTGGTCCGGCGCCAGCTCGACCAGCTGCAAACCCAGCTGGCCTATGCCAAGGACCTGTACCAGCGCCAGCAGAACCTCTGGAACCAGCAGATCGGCACCGAGGTGCAGCTGATCAGCGCCCGCAATAACGTGACCCAGATCGAAAAGCAGATCGCCCTGGCCCAGGAGCAGCTGTCCTTCACGGACGTGAAGGCGGAAATCGACGGGGTGGCCAATACGGTCAATGTCCGCGTCGGGGAGATCTTCACCGGCGGCCCGCAGATCCAGCTGGTCAACACGACGGATCTCAAGGTGGTGACCCAGGTCCCGGAAAACTACCTGGAGCGGGTGAAGGTGGGCAGTGCGCTGCAGGTGCGGATCCCCGAGGCGAACAACAAGGTTATTTCGACGCGCGTCACGGTGGCCGGCCGCCTGATCGACCCCAACAGCCGGTCCTTCTATATCGAGGCAAAGATTCCGCAGGACCGCGACCTGCGCCCCAACCAGCTGGCCCTGGTCGGCATCCGGGATTACCAGGCCGACAGCGTCATCACCATTCCGGTGAACACCCTGCAGAATGACGAGAAGGGCAAGTATGTGCTGGTGGCCGAAAAGGAAATGGACCGGCTGGTGGCCCGCAAGCGGGCGGTAACGATCGGGGAGCTGTCCGGCGACCGCCTGGAGGTGAAAAGCGGGCTTCGCCCCGGCGACCAGCTGATCGCCGACGGATTCCAGGGCCTCTATGACGGCCAGGCCATCACGACCTCTGTCAACTAGGCTCCCGCTGCCCCTAACCGAAGCATCAACCAGTAAACCGATTGTATGAGTGTTTTAGAAAACCTGAAAGGAAAATTCAAAGAGTTCAAGCCGACCAGCTGGAGCATCCGCAACAAGACCTCCATCTACCTGGCCATGCTCTTTATCAGCCTGGCGGGGGTATTCCAGTTCCTCACGCTCCCCAAGGAACAGTTCCCCGACATCGTCATACCGACCATCTACGTCCAGACCATTTACGTAGGCAACTCGCCCAAGGATATGGAAAACCTGGTCACCCGTCCCATCGAAAAGCAGATCAAGGGCATTACGGGAGCCAAGATCAACAAGGTGACCAGTTCCTCGGTCCAGGATTATTCCGCCATCACCGTGGAGTTCAGCACCGACGTCAAGACCGACGTGGCCCTCCAGAAGGTGAAGGACGCCGTGGACAAGGCCAAGACCGACCTGCCCACGGACCTGACCCAGGAACCCACCGTACTGGAGGTCAGTTTCTCGGATCAGCCCATCATGTATGTGAACGTGAGCGGGGATTACGACCTGGTGCGGCTAAAAAAATACGCCGATGACCTCAAGGACCGCCTCGAGGAACTCACCCAGATCACCCGGGTGGACGAGGTCGGCGCGCCCGAACGCGAGTTCCAGATCAATGTGGACAACCGCCGCCTGCAGGCATCCGGCGTCACCTTTGATGATATTTCCAACGCCGTGTCCCGGGAGAACATGGATATCTCGGGGGGACTCCTGGAAGTGGGCAACATGAAGCGCACCCTGCAGCTCAAGGGCCAGATCAAGACCGTGGCCGACCTGCAGCAGATCGTCCTGCGCAATACCAGCGGGGCGCCGATTTACCTCAAGGACATCGCCGAAATCAAGGATACCATCAAGGACCGCGAAAGTTATGCGCGTCTGAACGGCAAGAACGTCATCACCCTGAACATCATCAAGCGTGCCGGCGAGAACCTGATCGAGACCTCCGATAATGTCAAGAAGATCGTCGCCGACATGAAGGCCAGCCAGTTCCCCCAGGACCTGCAGGTGGTCGTCACCGGGGACCAGAGCACCCCCACGCGCACCTCGTTCAATGATCTGGTCAACTCCATCGTCATCGGGTTCGTGCTGGTGCTGATCATCCTGATGTTCTTCATGGGCGTGACTAACGCCTTCTTCGTGGCGCTCTCGGTGCCGCTGAGCATGTTCGTGGCCTTCGTGTTCCTGCCGGCCGCCGACCTCATCATCGGCAGCCACGTGACCCTGAACTTCATCGTACTGTTCGCCCTGCTGTTCGGGCTGGGGATCATCGTGGACGATGCCATCGTGGTGATTGAGAACACCCACCGGATCTTCATCCAGGGAAAGGGTCGCTACTCCTCCCACCGGGCCGCGATGATGGCCGCCGGCGAAGTGTTTGTGCCGGTGCTGGCAGGGACCCTGACCACCCTGGCCCCCTTCTTTCCCCTGCTGTTCTGGCCCGGCATCATCGGGAAGTTCATGATCTACCTGCCCGCCATGCTGATCTTCACCCTGGCGGCTTCGCTGATCGTGGCCTTTATCATGAACCCCGTATTCGCCGTGGACTTCATGAACCACCCGGAAGGGGAGCGCCCCACCGTCAGGGCCCTGTTCCGCCAACCCGTGATCTGGATAACGCTGGCAGCGGCCGTCCTGCTGGATCTCAGCCACCTGACCTTCTTTGGCAACCTGCTGATCTTCCTGGTGCTGCTGGCCGTCCTGAACCGGCTGGTGATCGACCGGCTGATCCACCGTTTCCAGAACCGGGTGCTGCCCTGGATCATGAGTCATTACGAAAACCTGCTGCGCTGGGCGCTCCGGGGCTGGCGGCCCGTGTACCTGCTGCTGGGGACCTTTGCCCTGCTGATCTTTTCCTTTGCGTTTTTCGGTATGCGGAAGGTGCCGGTGGTCTTTTTCCCGGGTGGTGATCCCAACCAGATCTACGTATACCTTAAGCTGCCGGTGGGTACCGATGTGGATTATACCGATTCAGTGACCCGGTCTCTGGAGAACAAGGTCTACCGGGTGCTGGGCATGGATCACGGGCGTACCAACCCCGTGGTGGAGAGCGTGATTGCCAACGTGGCCGTGGGAGCCAGCGACCCGATGAGCGGGGACCGCAGCACACGCCCCGAACTGGGCCGCATCCAGGTATCCTTCGTGGAATTTGAAAAACGCCACGGCGTGTCCACGGGACCCTACCTGGATTCGATCCGCAACGTCATCAAGGGAATACCCGGCGCGGAGATTTCCGTGAACAAGGAACAGAACGGCCCGCCCACGGATCCCCCCGTCAATATCGAAGTGGCCAGTGATGATTTTGACCAGCTGACCAAGACGGCCGTGGCCCTCAAAAATTACCTGGACTCGATCCGGGTTCCGGGGGTGGAGGAACTGAAAATGGACGTGGACCTCACCAACCCGGAGATCACCCTGAAGGTAGACCGGGAGCGGGCCCTGATCGAAGGGGTTTCCACCGCCCAGGTAGGCCAGGAGATCCGCACCGCCCTGTTCGGCCGGGAGGTCTCCAAGGTGAAGGAAGGCAAGGATGAATACAAGATCCAGCTTCGCAACCTGGAAATGCAGCGCAAAAGCCTGAGCGACCTGCTGAACATGAATATTTCCTTCCGGGATATGGCGTCCGGCGGTGCTGTCAAGCACATCCCCATCAGTTCCCTAGTCCGGGTGGATTATACCAGCACCCTGGGAAGCGTGAAGCGGAAGAACCAGAAGCGGGTGATCACCCTGCGGTCCAACGTCCTGGAATCGCAGGGGTATACGCCCACCGCCGTCAATGCCGTGATCAAGGGATACCTCGACAACTTCAAACAGCTGCCTGAAAACGTGACCATCCGCCAGACCGGGGAAGGGGAACAGCAGGCCGAGACGGCCGCCTTTCTGGGTAAGGCGCTCGTGATCGCACTGATGCTGATCCTGCTGATCCTGGTGGTCCAGTTCAATTCCGTGAGCAAGCCCGTCATCATCCTGACTGAGATCATCTTCAGCGTGATCGGGGTCGCCCTGGGCTTTGCCATCACCCGCATGCAGGTGTCGGTGGTCATGACCGGGATCGGGATCGTGGGCCTGGCCGGGATCGTGGTGAAAAACGGGATCCTGGTGATCGAATTTGCCGACGAACTGCGCGCCCGGGGGCTGCGCACCCGCGAGGCCGTGGTACAGGCCGGAAAGACCCGGATCATCCCCGTCCTGTTAACGGCCCTGGCCGCCATCCTGGCCCTGATCCCGCTGGCCGTCGGTTTCAATATCAATTTCGTGACCCTGTTCTCGGAACTGAATCCCCATATCTTCTTCGGCGGGGACAACGCCGTGTTCTGGAAACCCCTTTCCTGGACGATCATTTTCGGGCTCGCCTTTGCCTTCTTCATGACCCTGATCATGGTGCCCAGCATGTACCTCATCGCGGAGCGCCTGCGCCGGCCCATGCGCCGGATGTTCGGCGGTAAATGGATCTCGTTCCTGGGGATTCCGCCCCTGACGATCCTGTTCCTGCCGCTGATTCTGGTTACGCTGGTCATTCACCGACTGGCCGTACGGCGCCGTGCGCGCCGGCTGCAGGGCCAGCGGGTGAACCAGGCGTTCCTCGGATCCTGGTTCTGAGCGATAGGCAATCCCCATACGAAACCTTCCGGACAGCGCCCCAGGGCGCTGTCCGGCTTTTGGGGCCGTACCAGGCCGGTTAGCGGAAAACGATAACGGGGGCAGCGGGTGGACCGGCGGGCCGGGCACCTCCTGCTGAGCCGGGACCGGAGCCCGGCCCGTGTTCCATAAAGAAAGGCTGCCCTTTGCGGGCAGCCTTTCCAACAGCTGTATTTTCTTTTGAACCAGGCCTTAAAAGCTCTTCTTGCCAACCGGGTTGCCGTCCGTGTCAAGTTCGATGATCTCAAAGCCGGATTTTTCCAGCCCGGGCAGGATCCGCTGCTTGTCTCCCACCACGAGGATATTCATTTTGCCGGGGGTGATCCATTTGGCCGCCAGGGCATCGATATCCTGCCGGCTGATGCCACGAAGGATCTGGTTCTGCTGGTCGACATAATTGCCCGGCAGGTCGTAATCCAGGATGCGGCCGATGAATCCCGCTTTCTGGTATCCCGTTTCATAGCGCAGGGCATCGCGCTGCCCGATGGAACTCTTCATAAAGGCGAGTTCCTCGTCGGTAATGCCGCTGCTGGCATATTGATTCAGTTCCTTCATGATCTGGGTCAAGGCGCTGTCAGTGGCGGCGGCCTTGATCCCCGAGCTGAACGTGAAGTCGCCGGTCAGCTTGTCTCCGTCAAAATGGCTCTGGGCGCCATAGGTCCAGCCCTTGTCTTCCCGCAGGTTGAGGTTGAGGCGGCTGTTGAAGGCGCCCCCCAGCACATAGTTCATGAGCCCCGCCTTGTAATATTCGCCGGTCGCGTCGTATTTGAGGCCGGTAACATAGCCTACCCGGAACTCGGTCTGGGCCGCTTTGGGAACATCCACCAGGTAGATCCGGGCCTTATCCACCGCCGGGGCCGCCGGAAGGGTGGGCGGCGTGACGGCCTTGTCGGGCAACTGCTGCAAAAAGGCCAGCTTGGGCAGGATCTCCTCTTCGGAAACATCGCCCACTACCACCACATGGGTTCCGCGGGAGGTCATGTAGGTATCATAATACTGCTGCACATCCGCCAGGGTGAAGTTCCTGACGGTTTCCTCGGTCCCGGACTCGTCAATGCCCAGGATGTTGCCTGCGCCGTAATTCAGCCTGGCATAGACCAGGTCAGCCACCGCGGAGGGCTGGGACTTAATCTGCTTGAAGTTTTCCAGGGTCTGCTTCTGGATCCGGCTGAAGGCGTCCTGCGTGAATTTGGGTTCCAGGATCCGCTCCTGCAGCAGCGCCAGGGTGGGATCCAGGTTCTTTTTGAGGCACTGTACGCTGAAGGTGATATGGTCCACGTCACTGCTGACATTGATCGTGCTGCCCAGTTTCTGCAGCTCGCGGCTCATCTCTTCCGCGCTGTGCTTTTTGGTGTCCTCCGACATCATATCCGTAAAGAAGGAAGCCAGCCCGGCCTTGTCCAGGTGGTCTGCCTGGGCGATATGGCCGCCCGGGATCTGGACGGACAGGGTCACCGTGGGCAGCTCGTTGCTGCTGGTGCCGATCACCTGGATGCCTCCGCCCAGGTCTTTCCTCCAGTAGCCGGGTACCTTGACGACCGGGTTGGGGCCGCTCGCCGGCATCTTGCTACGGTCAAAATGGTCTTTGGCCTTGACATATTTCAGGCCGGCATACCCATAGTTGGGAGCGGTATAATGGCTTTTGTCGATGGTATAGTTGTTGGGGGCCACGGCCAGGTCCTCATGACCCTTGGTGAGTACGCTGAGCACCACCGGGTGATGCAGCTTGATGTATTTTTCATACACGCGCATGACATCTTCCTTGGTGACGGCCTGGTACATTTTCAGCAGCCGGCCGATCTGGTTGGGGTTGCCCGTGAAGGTCTGGAAGGCGGCCAGCTGGGACACCTTACCGGCCACGCTTTGCAGGCCGTTGATATACTGCGCCTCGATGCCTCCCTTGAATTTGGCGATATCCTCGTCGGTCACGCCACGGGCCTCGAAGCTGTCCAGGGCGTGCTGCAGCAGCGCATACATGCTGGCCAGGGATTTGCCCGGGTAGGGAATGATCTGGAAATAAAAGGAGCCGGAGAGTTCGCTCAGGTTGCTGTAGCAACCGGCCTGCAGGGCCAGCTGCTTTTTGACCAGCTGCTGGTAAAGTACCGAATTGTTGCCCTGGCCGAGCACCTGCGCCAGGCAGGCCAGGGGCGCCATGTCCGGATCATAATTCGGGACGGTGGGGTAGGCTTCGAAAAGCAGCGGCATGCGGGCGTAGTTGTCCACGTAGGACACGAAGCGGTGGCTGTCCAGTTCGGGCACCTCCGGTTTCATGTTCTCGACCCGGGGTCCCCGGGGGATGGGCCCGAAATACTTCTCCACGAGTTTTACGACGGCCTTGGTATCCACGTCCCCGCCGATGGTCAGCGTGGCGTTGTTGGGGCCATACCAGCGCAAAAAGAAGTTCTTGAGGTCATTGACATTGACCCGGTCCAGGTCTTCCACGTAGCCGATGGTCAGCCAGGAATAGGGGTGGCCGTAGGGGTACAGGTTCTTGGAGATGTTTTCAAAGGCCAGGCCGTAGGGGCGGTTATCATAGTTCTGCCCGCGTTCGTTTTTTACGGTAGCGCGCTGCACTTCAAATTTCTGCTGGGTGACGGCGTCCAGCAAAAAGCCCATGCGGTCGGCTTCCAGCCACAAGACCTTTTCCAGCTGGTTGCTCGGTACCGTCTCATAGTAGTTGGTGCGGTCCAGGTTGGTGGATCCGTTCAGCGTGCCGCCGGACTCGGTGACGATCTTGAAATGCTGTTCGTCGGCGACGTGGTCGCTGCCCTGGAACATCATGTGTTCAAAGAAGTGGGCAAAGCCGGACTTGCCGATTTCCTCGCGGGCCGAACCGACGTGATAGGTTACGTCCACATGGACAACGGGGTCGCTGTGATCTTCGTGCACAATCAGGGTGAGGCCGTTGGGCAGTACATACTTGGCATAGGGAATGACCAGTTCATCCCCCTTGCGGGATACCTGCTCGACCAGTTTGGCCTGGCTGAGCGCCTGGCCCGTCAGCAGGGCCGCCAGCCCGGCCAGCAGCAGAAAATGTTTCTTCATATAAGGATAGTTTTTTCCAAAGCTCGAAAAATAAACAATTTGGCTGCAATTTCCAGCGGGAATTCCATCGCCGGTAAAGCGGCAGCAGGGTTCTTCCGTATTTTTGTTCCCAAAAAGGCATTATGGATACCAATACACGCCTTAACCATGAGATTGATTACCGGATTTACGGAGAGGAACTGCAGTTTGTCGAGGTGGAACTGGATCCCGGTGAGACGGCGATCGCCGAAAGCGGCGCCATGATGATGATGGACGACGGGATCGACATGCAGACCCTGTTCGGGGACGGCAGCCAGCAGGGCCAGGCCGGCCTGCTGGGTAAGCTGATGAGCGCCGGCAAGCGCCTGCTGGTCGGGGAAAGCCTGTTTATGACAGCGTTCACCAACGTGGGCCAGGGCAAAAAGCGGGTCTCCTTCGCCGCCCCCTATACCGGCAAGATTATCCCGATGGATCTCCGGGAGCTGGGAGGCCGCATCATCGCCCAGAAGGATGCCTTTCTCTGCGCAGCCAAGGGGGTCAGCATCGGTATCCAGTTTCAGCGCCGCCTGGGAACCGGCATTTTTGGCGGGGAAGGCTTCATCATGGAAAAACTGGAGGGGGACGGGATGGCCTTCCTGCATGCCGGCGGGTACGTGCTGGAAAAAACCCTCCAGGCCGGCGAGCTGCTCAAGGTGGACACGGGCTGCGTGGTGGGTTATACCGACGGCATTGATTTCGACATCGAATTTGTCCGGGGCATCAAGAACTGGATGTTCGGGGGAGAAGGCCTGTTCTTCGCCATCCTGCGGGGTCCGGGCAAGGTCTGGATCCAGTCGCTGCCCATCAGCCGGCTGGCCGGCCGCCTGGTCGCTTACGGCACCTACAAGCGCAAGGAAGAAGGCAGCATCCTCGGCGGACTGGGCAACCTGCTCGACGGGGACGGCATGTACTAGTCCCGGAGGGGCTGTTTTTCTGCCCGCCAGGGCGGCAACCGGCGCAGGCCGGTTTTTTTCGTTTCGGGCGGGCGGCAAATTCTTCGCGCTTCGTAATGCATCCGGATTTAAATTTGTAAAAACTACCAACGTGGAACGCAAGCAAGAGGTTCTCAGCGACGTGGTCATCAAGTTTGCAGGGGATAGCGGAGACGGGATGCAGTTGACCGGAAGCCAGTTTACCAACAATACCGCGCTGCTGGGCATCGACCTGGCGACCTTCCCGGACTTCCCGGCGGAGATCCGGGCGCCCCAGGGCACCCTGCCGGGGGTGAGCGGCTACCAGCTGCGGTTCTCCAGCAATCCCGTGTTTACGCCCGGGGACGCCTGCGATGTCCTGGTCGCGATGAACGCCGCGGCCCTGAAAACCAACCTCAAACAGCTTAAGAAAGGGGGCAAGATCATCGCCAACACCGACGGGTTCGATTCCAAGAACCTGCGCCTGGCCAATTATCCCGACGGGGTCAACCCGCTGGAGGACGGCAGCCTGACCAATTACGAGGTCATCAAGATGGATGTTACCAGGATGACCCGCGAGGCCCTCAAGGAGTTTTCCATGGGGACCAAGGAGAAGGACCGGGCCAAGAACATGTTCGTGCTCGGTTTCCTGTACTGGATGTACAACCGGAATATGGAAAGCACCCTGCAGTTCCTCAAAGAAAAATTCGGCAAGAAGGACGAAATCCTCAACAGCAATATCCGGGCCCTGCAGGCCGGCTACAACTACGGCGATACGACCGAGACCTTCACCACCACCTACAAGGTGGAAAAAGCCCGGATGGAGCCCGGCACCTACCGGTCGGTCATGGGCAACCAGGCCCTGGCCCTGGGACTCATTGCCGCCTCCCAGAAAAGCGGGCTTCCCCTGTTCCTGGGATCCTATCCCATCACGCCGGCCTCCGACATCCTGCATGAGCTCAGCCGCCATAAGAATTTCGGGGTCCGGACCTTCCAGGCGGAAGATGAAATCGCCGCCATCACCTCCGCCATCGGGGCCAGCTACGGCGGAGCCCTGGGCGTGACGACCACTTCCGGCCCGGGCATGGCCCTGAAAGGAGAAGCCATGGGCCTGGCGGTTATGCTGGAAATCCCGCTGGTCATCTGCGATATCCAGCGCGGCGGCCCCTCGACGGGCCTGCCCACGAAGACCGAGCAGAGCGACCTGCTGCAGGCCTATTACGGCCGCAACGGGGAATGCCCGATGCCGGTCCTGTCGGCGTCCACGCCCGCCGACTGCTTCAGCGCGGTGTATGAGGCGGTCCGTATCTCGGTGCAGCATATGACCCCGGTAATCTTCCTGAGCGACGGCTACATTGCCAACGGGGCGGAACCCTGGAAATTTCCGACGGAAGACCAGCTGCCGGAAATTCCCGTCACTTTCAAGACCGCACTGGCCGACGGGGAAACCAAATTCCAGCCGTACCGCCGGGATGAAAAACTGGCCCGCCCCTGGGCCCGGCCCGGAACCCCGGGACTGGAACACCGCATCGGCGGGCTGGAGAAGGAAAATGAAACCGGCAATGTGAGTTACGATCCGGAGAACCACCAGCTGATGATCAAGCTGCGCCAGAAGAAGGTGGATCTCATAGCCGAATATATTCCGCTGCAGCAGATCGAGACCGGTCCCGCGAAGGGCAAGGTACTGGTGCTGGGATGGGGATCCACCTACGGGGCGATCAAGTCAGCCGTGCAGGAACTGGTGTCCCAGGGGCATTCCGTAGCCCATGCCCACCTGCGTTATCTCAGGCCCTTCCCGCGCAACCTGGGTGAGATCCTGCGTCAGTTCGATACGGTGCTGATCCCCGAGATCAACAACGGCCAGCTTATCCGGATCATCCGCGACACCTATTTCGTGGATGCCGTGGGCTACAATAAAATCATGGGCATTCCCATTACCCGTACGGAACTGGTCGAGGCGATCCGCCAATACCTCTGAGGCCCGAAAGGTCTATTTCCCCAGGGCGGGGGCTGCACTATGGGTGAAAAAGGCATCCATGGCCATGGTCAGCCCGAAGGCGACCGCCGCCACGATGATACCGATCATGAAGATGTTATATGAAATGCGCAGGTAGCGGTATTTCATGGCGAGCACGACACCGAGGTAGTAGATATCCTTGATAATGCTCTCGTAGAGGTAGTCGCGGTCGTTCAGCATCTGTTTCATCGCCCAGTCATAATCATCCAGGCTCATTTTGTGGAAATTGCCGAAGAACAGCAGGTTGGTCGTCTTGTTGTGGATATCATCCTTGGTGAAGGTGCCCCCGATAATCTTGGGCCGCGTGGCCAGCACCGCGAAAATGGTGGCGCTGGCGCAGAATCCGACCAGCACGATGGTGGGAATGACCAGGTTCTGGTGCTCATCGAGGTGGCGGATGAGCAGGGAGATCACCACCGAAAGGATGATGGAGTTTACCGAGATCATGATATGGGCCTTGTTATCGGCCATATGGCTCAGGTTGGCGTGATTGGCAGCCATGATCCGGAACACCGTGGAAATACCCCGTTCCGTCCGTTCCTCCTTTTCCTTTTTTTTCTTGGTCAGGCTTTCGTCCTTGAGCTCCTGGGCTACGGAAATCAATACCCGTTCCGGGTCGGGTTCATCCGCTTCACCATCCTGGCGCAGGTCAGCCAGGTACCGGTCCTGTACCGGCTGGAGGTGTTCCAGGGCGTACTCGGTGAAATACCGGTGATTCTCCAGGAATTCGATATTGACTTTGCGCCATTTCTTTTTGGAAATTTCCTGGCCGGAGAAAAAGGACATTTCCTTGCGCAGCTGCTTGTTCTTGCGCTTGAAGGAGCTGTCTCCCAGGTGGTACAGGTCGGCATCGCACAGGATCTGTTCCACCAGGTTGGCCGGGGATTGCGGGATCTTGGTCGCCCGGATGCAGGAAGCCACGCGGGCAACCAGGTCCTCCTGCGCGGCACGTTCGCTGAAGAACTGATTGGCAATCAGGACACTGGATTCTTCGTGGCCTTCCATCCTGCCGTGGATATACCCGGTATCGTGGAACCAGGCGGCCAGCAGCAGGACTTCCCGGTCGGCCTCACCCAGCTGGTAATGGTCGGCTAGCTTCTTGGCGGCTGCCACCACGTCCTGGGTATGTTCGATATTGTGGAAGCTCAGGCTTTTGCTAATTTTACCATGGAGCAGGTCGCTTGCATAAATCTGGGCTTCCGACACCAGGCTCAGGGAAGGGGCATTCATGTAGGGAGTTTTGGCAGTCAGTAAATTTAATCAAATTCAAACGATACACCATCCAGACCTTGCCGGATAATCATATTTTTTCGAGCCGGCCGCCCCTGCTGGGGCTGGCCCTGCTCGGACTGATCTCCCTGGGTTGCCGGGACGGAGCCGGCCGGCAGGCCGGTAACGGCCTGGCGGAAGGTCCCCAGGCCGTGCGGACCGATACCGCGCACCTGCCCCATTATGACCTGGCCCATCCCGGGGTCCGCTACCTGGGCGAAAAGCTCCGCGAGATTTCCGGGATCTATTATTTGGCCGGCACCCAGACGATGCTGGCTGAAAACGATGAGCAGGGCCGGATCTTTACCCTGTCCCTGGCAGATACGGTCAGTGAAACCTACCCCTCCCTGCACTTCGGTCCCAAGGATGATTACGAAGACATCACGCTGGCGGACACCACGGCCTACCTGCTCATCAGCGACGGGGAAATCGTGGAGGTGCCGGGATACGCGCAAGGCGCGGAGCACACCGGTCGCATCGTGGGGCAGCTGGGCGGGACACACAATGAATTTGAGACCCTGTATTATGACCCCGGACGCCGGCTGCTGGTCATGATCTGCAAAAGCTGTCACCATGAAAAGGACCAGTTCCGCACGGCGTACGGGTTCGATCCCCGCTCCCGGAAGTTCGGGGACTCGGCCCTGTTCCGGATCAGTATACCGGCCATCCGGCAGCGCCTGGGTGATCCCGATGCCCGCTTTTTCCCTTCCGCCGCCGCCATTCATCCCCTGCAGAAGCGGCTCTATATTCTTTCCTCCATCGGGAAGCTGCTGGTCGTTACCACCCTCGACGGGGAAGTCCTGGGAGCCTACCGCCTGGATCCGGCGCTTTACCGCCAGCCGGAAGGCATCACCTTCGCCCCCAACGGTAATATGTACATTTCCAACGAAGGTGGCGATGGCAGGGCGACCCTGCTCACCTTCCCCTATCAGCCCTGATACCGCGGGCCGCCGGCCCCTATTCCTGCTACCGGCCGGCCAGCAGCTGCTCCACCGTAAGCCGTGACAGCGACGGGGCCGGGCTGCCGGCCACCGGGTCCTCCGCCGGCATGACATCCACGCGCAGGGCGCGAAGGCCGCTTACGCCGGGGAGCGGTTCCAGTTCGCAGGATTCGACGGACGGCCCCAGCAGGCCGCGGTCCTGCAGGAAGGCAATATGCTCCTGGTATTCGTCGGCTTCCCGCGTCTGGGAATATACAATGGCGATGCGGCCGGGCTGGGTGAGGCGCTCCCGGCTGTTTTTGAGCAGGGCCTTGTCGATGCGTTTTTTCAGAATCTCATAGCGCATGCTGTGGGCGCCGTCCACATCGAACTTGCGTTCGGCGGACCGGAAACAGATGGTCAGCGGGTTGTGGTGGGCCAGCAGGAGCTGGGTCGTTTGCAGGGCCAGCGGGAGTTCCCGCTCCAGGGCCCCGGTGAGCTGGGCGCAGCGGGCCAGCAGGCCCAGTTGCCAGATCCGCATATAGCGCAGGTAAAGTTCGTCGAAGGGGCGCCCGGGCGCAATGGACTGGCCGATATAGATATTGAACTCCACTCCGTCGGTCACGAAGCGTTCGAAGTAATGGGGATAGGCCTGCTGGGCCGCCCGCTGCTCCTGGTCGATGAAGCGCGCCAGGGTCTGGTTAATGGCGGCGATGCTGTCCTCCAGTTCCTTGCGGTGCCGGTACACCAGCCCGGAATCGGATTCGAGCGAGGCAAAATAGTTGACGATCTCCCCGGCCATACCGGGCAGGGTTTGCTGCAGGTGCAGCAGGGTGCCGGCAACCGGTCCCTGGAGAAATTCACGGATCTGGCTTTCCTCATCCGGCAGCAGGACCGAGGAGGCGGCGGCCAGGTAGCCGGCGGCCTTAAATGTCAGGTCCTCGAGCAGCGTGGCCGGAAGGCCGGACTGGGCCCGGCGGAGCAGCCCGAGGGCCCAGGTCAGCTGGTGGCTCAGGTCGGCCTGGATGGCCCGGGCCCTTTCGCCCGAGGAATTGCGGATATCGATCGCCCCGTACAGGGGATAGACCTGCTGGAAGCGTATACCGCCCGGCTGTACGGCATAGGTACTACGGCCGCTGTGGGTGGCCAGGACCTGCTCCAGGGCATTCTGGGTGAATTTCCATTCCACGGCCGGCTGTACCGCCGTGAACTGTTCCTTGATAAAGCGGTTTACCTGGTGGACCAGGCCTTCGGCGCTTTTTTCCAGCGCCCGGGCAAAAAGCGGCAGGGCCGGTTCGATCCGGGAGACTTCGCCGTAACCCAGCCGGCCCGGCTCGTCACTGACTAGTTCCAGGATGCCCACCAGGTTGCCTCCCGCGGCAAGCGGGCAGAGGATCAGGCTGCGGATTCCGAGATCATAATAAACCGACAGGTCCTCCAGGTCCTGCTGTGCCAGCACGCCGGGCGTCAGCTGGCTGATGACCCGGGGGGCAGGGGAGGGCCCGAACAGGTCCTGGAGGCGGGTGGTTACCCGCTCGCGCCCCGCAGGTTCCAGCAGGTGGCGCAAAATAAAACTGAGCGCGTCCAGGGGGCCGGCGGGAACATAGCGGTTATTAAGCCGGAGCAGGGGCGTGATGCCGATCCGCACTTCCTTCATGCCCAGCAGGCCCTGCATGCGGCTGTGCAGTTTCTGGTAAACCGGGGAGTCCCCGAAGTCCTGGATGTCCAGCAGGTCTGTCTTGATCCGGGAAATGATCTCCCGGGAGGTGATGTCCCGGACCCGCAGCACGGAGAAACCCTCAAATCCGAAATCATCCGGGGGCAGGATGGCAAGGAGTTGCGCTACCGGCAGCGGAAGACCCGTGGCCGGATCGAGGAGGTCTGGCAGGCGGATGGACAGGGGCCGTTCCAGGCGGAGCTCCATGAACCGGGGATCGACCGCCAGTTCAAAGTACCGGGTCAGCCCGGTAAGGGGATCCGGGAAGGGGAATACCAGGGGCGCGGCATCGGGTGCCACGAAGCCAAACTGTTTTTCCAGCAGGAGCTGGTAGGCGAAGCGGAGCCGTTCACGGGCCAGCAGGCCCGTCAGCCATTCCTGTGGGAGGAGCAGCTGGTTGGTTCCGGGGCGGACAAAAAGCTTCTCAAAGGCGTTGGAGGCGTAAACCAGGTCAAAGCGGAACGGGAAGCAGACCGCGTGGAGTTCATCGTGGCGGGGAGCGCCCGCAGCAAACAGCAGGGTAAGCAGCCTTTCCACCAGTTCGCTGTTTTTCCGCAGCAGGCGGGTGTCCTGCTGGGGTTCCAGCAGGCCGGGTGCGGCGCGAAGCTCCTCCAGGAGGTCCTGGTAAAGCCGCCGGACCCCGGGCTTGCCGGTGGACAGGCTTTCTTCCAGCAGGGTGGCCAGGGGGCGAAGGGAAAGCCGGCTGTTCACCTGCGGGGTTTCGTACGAACGGGGTGTTGCTTGCATGGCTGGGTTACCGGGTTACCGTAAAGATACTCCGCCTACCGGGTGATGGGAAGCCTGAAGCGGGTGAATGGGGCAGGCGCCAGGATCAGATGCGCCGGACCGGGTGCAAACGGCGGAGCGCCCCCTGGTAAGCCTTACTTTTCCTTCCGGCCGGCCCGTTTGGCGGCGGGCTTCTTTTTTGTGGAGGCGGCGGCACGGTCTGTTTGCGGTCGGGTGCGCTGATAGTACCGGCAGGCTGCCCGCAGGCCGCAGGTGTCGCATAGGGGCGTGCGGGCCAGGCAGGTGTAGCGTCCATGCAGGATCAGCCAGTGGTGGGCACGGTGAATCAGGTCCCGGGGAATATGGCGGACCAATTGCTTTTCCACCGCCAGCGGCGTGGTCGCCGAAGCCGTGACCAGTCCCAGCCGCCTGCTGACCCGGAAAACATGGGTGTCCACGGCCATATTGGGCTGCCGGTCGACCACGGAGGTGATGACATTGGCTGTTTTGCGGCCCACGCCCGGGAGCTTCACCAGGTCTTCCACGGTCATGGGGATTTCGCCGCCGAACTGTTCGATTACCTGGCGGGCCATGCCGATCAGGTGCCGGGTCTTGTTATTGGGATACGAAATGCTCCGGATGAGGGAAAACAGGTCTTCATAGCTCGCCTCGCTGAGGGCCTGGACGTCGGGGTAGCGGTCAAATAGGGCTGGTGTGGTCAGGTTGACCCGCTTGTCGGTGCACTGGGCCGATAGGATCACGGCGACCAGGAGCTGGTAGGGATTGTCGTAGAGTAATTCGGTTTCCGCGTCGGGGGTGTGGGTAAGAAAATAATCGAGAACAAAGCGGAAACGTTCCTGCAGGGTCATGGGAAAACGGCTGAGCCGCGAATGTACGCCAATGGCCGGATTCCTTCAAGGAACCTGCCGGCAGGAATCGCAGATCAGGCCTGCTGTTCCATCTTTTCAGCGAGTTTTTCGCGCGCGTAATTCAGGATGTTGAGGATGACTTCCGTGCGCGGGGCCTGGGCGATTTTTTCCAGCCGGTCCCGGGAAGTCCGGAGCACGTCCAGTTTTTCCCGCAGGGTCCAGTCGCTTTTCAGGGCTTCGTCAATCGCGGCCATTTTCTCCGCAGAGGCTTCCTTGTATAGGTATAGCAGCAAGTCCTCGGGCGTAAAACTTGTCATGGGCAAACCATTAATGTCCTAAAATAAATAAGCGTCCTTCAGGCAGGGATAAGGGATAGTGGATGTCCGTCCGGTTTATTAAACGGGAAATGGATGGCTTTATTGTATGGCGACCGGGGTTTTTGGACCCTTTTTGGCGTCACCGGGCAACAGGAAGAGTTCTTCGTTGTCGCGCTTCATGTAATATTTCTCCCGGGCGTACTTTTCCAGGGCGGCGGGATTGGTTTTCAACTGGTCCAGTTCCTGGCTTTCGGAGCGGATCTGGGCACTGTAAAAATTCTTACTTCTCTGGAGTTCAATGAGTTCCTGGCGTCTTTGCCATTGGGTAATCAGGTCATTGCGGTCGAAAAAGAGGATCCAGGCTCCGAAAGCCAGGACAGCCAGGACGTACTTGTTCCTGAGCCAGGATGGAATTCGACCGATCAGCTGCATGATACCAGATTATTAAAGGGCCGCTGACCGGCCGGCATGGGAAACCGGTCAGCGGCCAGGGCTTTATTTACCAAATTTAATCTTTCCTTTCGGATATACCGCGGAGGCGCCCAATAATTCTTCGATGCGGATCAGCTGGTTGTACTTGGCGATCCGGTCGGTGCGGCTGGCCGAACCGGTCTTGATCTGCCCGCAGTTCAGGGCCACGGCCAGGTCCGCAATCGTGCTGTCCTCGGTTTCTCCGCTGCGGTGGCTCATGATGGTATTGTAGCCGTTGTGCTGGGCCAGGGTGACGGCGTTAATCGTCTCGGTGAGGGTGCCGATCTGGTTTACCTTGACCAGCAGGCCATTGCCTACGCCGCGGTCGATGCCCATCTGCAGGCGTTCCACGTTGGTGACAAACAGGTCGTCGCCCACCAGCTGGATCTTGCTGCCCAGTTTGTCGGTGAGCAATTTCCAGCCGGCCCAGTCGTCCTCGGCCATGCCGTCTTCGATGGATACGATCGGGTAGTTCTTCACCCAGCCGGCCCAGAAGTCGACCATCTTTTCGCTGCTCAGGCGGCGGCCGTCGGATTTATGAAAATGGTATTGCTTCTTGGCGGCATCGTACATTTCACTGACAGCGGGGTCCATCGCAATGGATACCTGCGTGCCGGGCTTGAAACCCGCGGCAGAGATGGCCGTCATCACGGTATCGATGGCCTCTTCGTTGCTCTGGATATCCGGGGCGAATCCACCTTCGTCTCCCACGTTGGTGCTGTAACCTTTCTTCTTGAGCACGCTCTTGAGCGCATGGAAGATTTCCACGCCCCAGCGCAGTCCTTCACTGAAGTTGGGGGCGCCGGTGGGCATGACCATGAATTCCTGGAAATCGATCTTGTTGTCCGCGTGGGCCCCGCCATTCAGGATATTCATCATCGGGATCGGCAGGGTCTTGGCGTTGGTACCGCCGACATAGCGGAACAGCGGCAGGGCGGCTTCCTCCGCGGCGGCCTTGGCGACGGCCAGGCTCACGGCCAGGATGGCGTTGGCTCCCAGTTTGGCCTTGTTGGGTGTGCCGTCCAGTTCGATCATGAGCTGGTCAATACCGGTCTGGTCAGCCACGTCATAGCCTACCAGGGCGGGTGCAATACTGTCATTCACGTTCTTGACGGCCTTAAGCACGCCCTTGCCGCCAAATTTCTTCTTGTCGTTGTCACGCAGTTCCACGGCTTCGTGCACGCCCGTGCTGGCTCCGCTGGGGACAGCTGCGCGGCCCAGGGCGCCTTCGTCGGTAATGACATCCACTTCCACGGTGGGGTTGCCGCGGCTGTCTAATATCTGCCTGGCAAAGATTTCGGATATGTAACTCATACAGGATTCCTTCCCCCGGCGGGGGAGTTGCTTTTTGGGTTATGGAAATAATGCAAATTTCATATGCTGGCTCCGGCCTGTTGCGAAGCGTCCGCCTAATTCGTCAGGGAGCGGAATACCTCTTCCAGGCTCTGCATTTCGTCCTGCAAAGAAACAATGTTGAGGTTATGCTGCAAAGCAAGTTCCAGGATTTGTTTGCGCAGCTGTTCGGGCTGATCCGTCTCTAACGACCAGTTGTTTGGATCGATCCGGTTGACGAGGCGTGCGGCCGGCAGGCGCTCCAGCCAGGCCGGCTCGAGGGGTTCCTTGAAGCCGACCCGCACCGTTGTTCCCGTCCGGTCGCGCCGCAGCCGGCCCAGCTGGTCGTCGGCCACCAGGTTCCCCCGGTTGATGATGATCACCCGGTCGCAGAGCGCCTCCACTTCCTGCAGGATATGGGAGGAGAACAGGACCGTCTTGTTGGCTCCCTGGCGGCGGATGACCTCCCGGATTTCCAGGATCTGGTTGGGATCCAGGCCCGAGGTGGGTTCGTCCAGGATCAGTACATCCGGATCATGGATCAGGGCGGCGGCCAGCCCTACCCGTTGCTTGTATCCCTTGGAAAGCTGGCCGATCTTTTTACGGCTTTCCGGCGTCAGGCCGGTGAGACCGATTATCTCCTCCACGCGGGCCCGTTTGTTTTCCAGGCCGTGTACCTGTGCCAGGAAATGCAGGTATTCGCGCACGTACATATCCAGGTAAAGGGCATTGGATTCCGGCAGGTAACCGATGCGGCGCTTGGCGCCCAGGGGATCCCGGGCGACGTCGATGCCGCAAACCCGGGCAGTGCCCTGGTCCGGGCGCAGGTAGCCGGTGAGCATTTTCATCGTGGTGGATTTCCCGGCTCCGTTGGGACCGAGAAAGCCCACGATCTCTCCCTGGTCTACGCGGAAGGAGAGGTCGTTCACGGCCTTTTGTTCGCCGTAGCATTTCAGGAGTTGGCTGACTTCAATGGACATGGACGCAAATTAGCGAATTAGCCGGTGGTACGGCCACACCCCGCCCCGGTTCTTATTTCACCGCAACGGCAATTTTGGAATCCGCCGTTCCGTAGTACAGGAACCAGTGGCCGCGGAAGTGGACCATCCCTTCCAGGAAACAGACCTGGTTGACCTGGCCGCTGATCTCGTAGGGTTTTTCCGGCGCTATGAAGTACGTGGTCATCCGGTCAAGGACCCGGCCCGGGCGGGTACTGTCCAGCAGGACCTGGGAGGCGGCATAGGTGCCTTCTGGCAGGCTGCTGTCTCCTTTGGAAGGCACGTTGCGGCTGTTATAGATGAGCACGATCCCGGCGCTGTCCAGGCGGGCCGGCGGACCGGATTCCACCAGGTCACTATCGAATTTGCCGGGACGCGGCCCGAAGACTACCAGCAGGCTGCCGTCCGGGTTTTCGGCAGGGGTCCAGTGGATCAGATCCGGGGAACTGGCCAGGAAAATATTGGTATCTCCCCAGTACATCCAGTACCGGCCGGCGATCCGTACGGCGACGGCTTTCCCGTCCCGGTAGCGGCAGACGATGGAGCCCGATTTGCTCCAGGTGTTGACATATTTACCCGGGAAGGCCGGGCCGTATTTGGTCCAGTGGCGCAGGTCGCGGGAGGTGGCCACCAGCAGGCGCGCCTTGTCCCCGTCGTACCCGGTATAGGTCATGATATAGGTTCCGCTGCTGTCCTCTACTACGCGCGGGTCCTCGCAGCCGCCTTCCCATTCATAGCGTTTGACGGAATCCTGGTCCGGGTAGAGTACGGGCGCGGGCAGGCGGTTGAAATGGAGGCCGTCCAGGCTCCAGGCCAGCCCGATCCGGGAGGTGCCCGCATATTTGCCGATGCTGTCTTCCGCCCGGTAAAGCAGGAAAACGGTATCCTTCCGCACCAGGGCGGCGGGATTAAAGACGTCCTTTTCCTCCCAGTGCACGCGCTGGCCGCGGACCGGGCAGGTAAACGAGGCGGCCGTATCGGGGTTCAGGATCGGGTTGAGGGAGTCCACTTTTTCAAAGGGGACCAGGGCCCAGGCGGGTGCGGAAGGATGTTCCCCCGTTTTGGCTTGCCGGGCGCAGCCGGCTACCAGGACCCCCAGGGACAGGGCAAGCAAATATCTCATATTGCAGGATTTGACACGCGGTAAAGGTAGGCAATGGCCGGATGGCGGTTTCCGGCCCGCTTACAGGTCGTCAAATTCATAAATGGGATCAATCGGCGTGCCGGCCTTCATTTCAAAGACCGGGTTGAGGATGCCATCCCGCAGGCCGTATACCCAGCCGTGCAGGTCAGGACGCTGGTCATACTTCCAGGCGCGCTGGATGATGGAGGTCTTGGCCAGCCGCTGGACCTGCTCCATGACGTTGAGTTCGGTCAGGCGGTCGGCCTGCAGGTCGGGATCCGTGATGGCATCGAGTTCCTCGCGGTGGTGGCGGTAAACATCCTTGATATTGCGCAGCCACATGTTGAGGACCTGTTTATAGTCATGGTTGCCCAGGGCTGCCTTGATCCCCCCGCAACCGTAGTGTCCGCATACGATGACGTGCTTGACCTTCAGGTGGGTGACCGCAAATTCCAGGACGCTCAGCAAATTGACGTCCGTGTGGATCACCATGTTGGCGATATTGCGGTGCACGAAGATCTCCCCGGGCTGGGTGCCGGTGATTTCATTGGCAGGCACCCGGCTGTCACTGCAACCGATCCACAGGAATTCAGGGGTCTGCAGCAGGGCCAGGCGGTGAAAAAAATCGGGATCCTCCGTCACCATCTGGCCGGCCCAGGCTTTATTGTTCCGAAGCAGCTTTTCGTACGATTGCATATGGACTGGTTTAAAAGCGACACGAAAATACTGGCTATTGCCATTCCCGGTGGCTTTCTTTTTTACCCCGACGTGCTCAGTCGGACCAGGGATCCGGCCCGCTGACCAGCCGGCCACTGGCCCATAGCAGGTAGGTGCCTGCCTGCCGGTACTTGACCTGGAGATCCACCCATTTCTGCCGGGCTTCCAGGGTCCGGCTTTCCCGCAGGTTGACCAGCAGCAGGGATCCTTCGCCGGTACGCAGCCGTATTTCCTCCGCCCGTTGCAGCGCTTCGTACTGGCGCAGGGCCTCCCCGTGCAGGCGAAGCTGATCACCCAGGGCTACCAAAGCTATATGGCGCGACCGGATTTTGGCAGCCAGGCCTGCCTGCTTCTGCTGTCGCTCCAGGTTTGCCTGGGCCAGTTTCAGGGACGCGGAACGGTAGGCTCCGCGCCCTTCCGAAAAAAGCAGCGGGATGCTCACGCTGATCCCGTAGCGGTAGGCATATTCCGGCATCGGGCGGCTGACGGTCTTCCACAGGTCGTAGCCCTTGCCAAGCAGGTTATAGCGCACCGTCATGGAGGGTAGCAGCTCCTGAAACTTAAGCCTCTTATCTATTTCGAGGGCGCGGATTTTGAAGTCAGCCAGCTGCAGCACCGGGTGGGAAGCCAATCCCGCGGGCAGCAGGCTGTCCAGGGAAGGCGGCGTCCAGGCGGACCCATCTCCATCGGGGAGTGAAAGGTCCGGGACAAGCGACCCGGGCAGTTCCAGGGGCAGTCCCGAAGGCTGCCAGGCAAAGGTTTCCAGCAGGAGCAGGGCATTGCGGGCCTGCGTCCTGGCTTCGGTTTCCTGGACCTGCAGGCTGAGGGCCTGGGCCAGTGCGTCACTGGTATCTATAGCCGCTCGTTCGCCCGCGGACCAGGTCTGCCGCACATATTCCAGCCTGCGTTGACTGACCCGTACTGCCTCGGTGAGCAGGGCACACTGCTGGTGTAGCCGAACCCAGTCCCAGTACTGGTTCATCGCTTCCAGCAACAGGTTATTGAGGGCCTCGGTTTTTTCGGCTGCGGAGGCCTGCTGCAGGACCCGCGCAGTCTGGAGGGCTGCGCGACGCTTATCCATCCCTAGATTTCTTCCCAGAGGTACGGCGATTCCCAGGAAATGGGTTTGCCCCAGGGTCTGCTGCGGATCGGTTTGTTGTCCGGACAGGTACTCGAAGCCGGCCGACAGTTCAGCTCCCAGCCAGGTGGGCCATTTGATCTCCGGGCGGCTGTAGTAATAGTAATCCGTTCCCCCGAAGCGTTTCTGGCCTGCCGAGTGGGATAGTACCGGATCGAAGGCGCCGCGTGCGCGAACCACTTCCGCCCGCGCCAGGTCTGCCTGCAGGTCCGCCGTTCTGGCTACCGGATGGTAGCGAAGGACCAGCTGGTGAAACGTGACCGGGGACAGGGCGGGGTTTGCCAGGGTATCAGCCGGGCCCTGGCCGGCGGCCGGGCCGGCCGGCCACAGCCATAGCAAAAGGAGGGGAGCCACCCAGCCGCCAAGACGGGCTGGCAGCATGCATAACAGGTTACTTTTCATCGGAAGTATTCTTTTTTGAATCGGCAGTTGCCGGTGAGTAATAATCGGGAGGGAACCCGTTGATCGTACGCCACATCTCGTACCAGACCGGTACCGTTTTGAGCAGGGCCATCCCCCGGGCGGCGGTACCGACCCGCAGGGCTTCGGGCCAGGGCTTGTCCGCGGGGTCTTCACTGACCAGTATGCGAAAACGGCCCTTCCCGTCGGCTGCATTCTCCACCGCCCATACGCGTCCGCCAAAGGTTCCGTAGGAGGAGGCGGGCCACCCGCTGAACACGATGGCGGGGAATCCGTCAAAGGTTAACCGCACCCGCTGTCCCGGGCTGACCAGGGGCAGGTCCACCGGGCGCAGAAACAATTCCACGGCATATTGCACCCGGCGGGGGACGATTTCCACGAGCAGGTCGCCTTCCTTGACGGTTTCCCCGAGGCCGGCCTTGCGGGCGCGGATGACCTGTCCGTCCTGCGGGGCCGTCACCACATACAGGCTGCGCCGTACCTGGTAATTCCGGTATTGGTTCCGGAGCTTGGCCAGCTCACCCTCACTGGCGGCCGACTGGGAAAGCGCCTGGTAGCCATCGGCCTGCGCCTTGGCAATCTTCTCGCGGTAATCCTGTTCGGTGGCGGCTATTTCCAGCTGGGTGATCCCGCGATCCTGACGGGTAGCGGCCAGCTTGTTGTCGGCTCCGGCCTTTTTAGCCAGGGCCTGCTGGTGGTACTGGCTGCGTTGCTCCAGCTGGGTACGTGACACCAGGCCGCTGTCAAACAGGACCTTCTGGCGCGCCAGCTGGCGGCTGGCGATCGACAGGTCATTGCCGGCGGCCACGGATTCCATGCTGTCACTTTGCAGGCGCAATTCCAGTTGAACCAGCTTGGACCGGAGCTGGCTCAGCTTCAGGTCGAGCGCGCGGGTAAGGGCCTGAACCTGGGTAACGGCGAGATTGGCTTTGCTTTGGTAAAAATCCCGGGCCTGTGTTTTGGCATCCAGCTGCTCGCGGGTTCTTTCCAGCAGGTTCGGATCAAAATATTCGTCCTTGATTTCGGCGAGTTGAACCAGGGTGTCCCCTGCCTTAACCTGGTCCCCTTCCCGGACATGCCATTGGGTGATCCGCCCCGGGATGACGGCGTTGACCTGTTGGGGACGCTGCTCCTGCCGCAGGGTCGTGACGGTGCCCCGTGCACGGATATGCTGCGTCCAGGGCAGGAACAGGATAAGAAACAGGAGTATCAGGAGTCCGTAGATCCAATAATGCGCGGAACTCTTCCGGTTGAACCGGTAAATGGACCGCACGGACTGCCACTGGCCGACCGGCAGGGTTTCGGGTATCAATTCTTTTTCCATGTCAGGGCCTTTATTTTTCGTTGATGGATTTCCAGCACCTGGTCTGCCTCGCCGGCAAATTCCAGGTCCTGGGTTGCTATCACCACCGTGGTCCGGGGGTACTTCGCGCGCAACAGACGGATCACCTGCCGGCGGTAGGAGGCATGCATGCCCAACCAGGGATCCTCCAGCAGCAGCAGGGCCGGCCGGCCTGCGAGGGCGCGTACCAACAGTAGTTTAAGGACCACGCTGCGGGGTAACCGATTGCCCATCGGATCCAGCGGGGTGTCCAGTCCCTTCGGCAGGCTGGCCAGGTAATCATCCAGGCCGAGCCCATGAAACAGGTCGGTGATTTCTTCCAGGCGTATATCCGCATGTCCCATGGTTACATTTTCCCAGAGAGTACCCTGGAAGATGTCCTGTTGCTGGAGCAGGATGCCCATCCGGCTGCGCAGCGAACCCGATTCGAAGTTGCCGGGCGGCAGCCGGTCAATGGTGAAGGTGCCTTCATACGCCCGGTAGGCCCCGCTCATCAACCGAAGCAGGGTGGATTTACCGCTGCCTTCTTCTCCCCGGATGCAAACCCACTGGCCGGGGCTGATGTGAAAGGTGGCCTCCTCCAGGACAGGTTCCTGGTCCGGGTAGGCGAACCGGAGACGTCCCGCCTCCAGGCGGAGTCCCCCGGGCGGGGATTCCAGCGGGCGGGTTCCTTCCTCCTCCACCGGTGCCTCGGTCATCGCAGACAGTTTATCCACGGCCGTCAGGACATCATAGACCGTTTCCAGGTTGCCGATCAGTTTTTCCACAGAGCCGATAAGGGTGATTATCACGATCTCGGCGGCTACGAACTGCCCAATATTGAGTTGCTGGTTTACCAGTAACAGGGATCCGACTATCAGCATGGCCGCCGTAATGATTACCTTGAAGGCAACCAGGACACGGAACTGCCATTTCAGGACACCAAAATGCTCGTTGCGGTGCTTCAGGTAGCCGGTAGCCTGCTCATCGGCTTTGCGTGCCCCGATCGCTGAGCCTTTGGAAAACTTGAAGGTCTTCACATGCCTGGCCATTTCCTCCAGCCAGGCGCCGGTGGTATACTTATAATGGCTTTCGGCCAGGCTGGCGCGCAGCCCGCGAATGCCGGAATAATGCAGGATCAGCCACAGAATCAGGATCAGCAGCAGGCCGAACAGGATAAAACTGGAATGGTACAGGGAAAGCAGTACCAGGCCGAAGAGGATCTGGATCAGGGCAGTCGGAATTTCAAGCAGCAGTTTCGCAAGGCCCTTTTGCAGGGTGGGGATCTCAAAATACCGGTTAACCAGTTCCGGCAGGTAGTACCGGTCGGTCTTCTCCAGGCTCAGGCGCGGAATCCTGTCCGCGAACAGGTAGGTATAGCGCAGGAAGATCTTCTGCTGGATCTTTTCGGTGATCTCCATCTGGCCGATCTGGAGCATGCCCGTAAAGAGAACGCCCAGCACTACCAGGCCGATCAGGATGGCCAGGGAGGCCACCATCGCGCCTCCCAATACAAAACCGATAATTGCCTGGATTCCCACCGGCAGGGACAGCTGGATCAGGCCACTGAGGATCGCATAAAGATAAATGGTAGCAATTTCCTTTCGTTCCAGGTGCACCAGGTTCAGGACCCGGGCGACCGGATGGACCGCAGGTGTCATAGACAAACGTTTTGTTGATTAATAAGCAAAGCGGGTTGCGCGCAGACGCCGTCAGCGCGCACACGTTAATAATCAACAGAAATTGGGAGGGGGGGTATGCCTTTCCAGGCAGGGATGTAAGGGCAGCTGGTCATCCGGCTGCACCGGTGCAATAAGTCGGGCCGTCAGGCTGATCTGTTCCAGGCAGGCTGCAAAGCTGTTTCGGCTGTCCTTAAAATAGTCGGCAACCTGCTTGCCAGCGCACTTTTCCTCATCCACGTTAAAAACAAGGATCTTTTCCCCGTCTACCAGGGCCCTGATAGCCGGTACCGCCTGAACGGCGGCGAAGAGGAGTAACAGGAAAAGGGCCAGCTTTTTCATTCGCACGCAAAGTTACCAGCTCAGGCAGGGCCGCAAAAAATTACATGTTGAAATTTTGTAAAATCTGGCGGCCAGGCTCCCGGGCGGCTGGTATCCTGGTTGTAACGGGTAGTGGAAGAACTCCTTGCGGGGCATACGGCGCAACCCGGCCTGCATGTGTCAGGAAGACATCCCCGGTGCTGCCTGCTATATTATAAGCCGGCCCGGGTAATCAGGACGGCGGACCGCTTCGAAGAACGGCAGATTGCGGGTGCCCCCTGCGGTACGGGGTCAGAGACCTGCACACTAGATGCCGGTTACCCGGGTAACCGGCCATGCCCGCACCTGCCGCAAGCCCTTCGCCCCGGGGCCGTCCGTCAGGCGGAATGGGTGTGCATGGAGGCAACCGGCCCGCGGCTATCCGTTTAAGGTGAACCGGAACCGGTGTTTTGTCTTACTTTGCCGCATAACCAGGCCCACGCCTACGCATCATGCCAGAAGAACCAATTCTTTTGCCGGTGGAGTATAACCAGCAGGTCCTTGAGTTCCCTGTTCGCCTCCTGCAGTTCGGCTATTCCTATAAACTGGAGGTTACCGTGGAAGGCAGGACGCTGCTGTTCGAACCGGACGAGGAAAGAAACTGGCGGGCGGTGCTGCCCCAGGAGGAACTGCCCGGCAGTAAGGCCATTTCACCGGCATTACTGCAGGCGATCGTGAACGCGCTGGACCAGGTGCTGAAATGACCGCCGCACTGCGGGCCGGGTATAGCTCCCCCCAATCCCCGGGCGGATATTCCGCTACGTTTCATCCCGCTCAACCATCTGTTGCGGGCGCCCGCGACAGATGGTTACGCAATCGATTTCCCGCAGCAGCCTGCTCGACAATACGATGCATTGCTTATTTTTATGGCCTAAATGAAGCTTGCTTATGGAATATCCTTTCCAGATCCGCACGATGGATCAATATGAAATGGCCTACCGGGTGAGCACCGAGGAACCCGAGGCGTACTGGGCCAGCGTGGCGGAAAGTTTCCAGTGGAGGAAAAAGTGGGACAACGTGCTGGAATGGAATTTCCGGGAACCCAGGGTCGAGTGGTTCCGGGGTGCCAGGCTGAACATTACCGAAAACTGCATTGACAGGCACCTGGCCAGCCTGGGCGAACGACCGGCAATCATCTGGGAGCCCAATAATCCCGAGGAGCGTACCCGGATCGTAACCTATAACCGGCTTCACAAGCGGGTCTGCCAGGTCGCCCAGATGCTGAAGAATAATGGGGTGAAGAAGGGAGACCGGGTCTGCATTTACATGGGAATGGTCCCGGAACTGGCCTATGCCGTGCTGGGCTGTGCCCGGATCGGCGCGATCCACAGTGTCATATTCGGCGGCTTCTCGGCCCAGAGCATTGCCGACCGGCTGGAGGATGCCCAGGCTGAATACATTATCACCTGTGACGGCGCATTCCGCGGAGGCAAGGATATTCCCCTCAAAAGCATCATTGACGATGCCCTGGTAGGGAACAAGACGGTCAAGCGCGTCATCGTATATACGCGTACCCGCACGCCGGTGTCCATGATCAAGGGACGCGACGTGTGGTGGGAGGATGAGATGGAGCATGCCGAAGCGCAGGTGGAAAAGGACGGGGTCGTCCGGTTCCCGGCCGAAGAAATGGATGCCGAGGATCCGCTGTTCATTTTGTATACCTCGGGAAGCACCGGCAAGCCCAAAGGGGTGGTGCACACCTGTGCGGGATACATGGTATGGACCACCTATTCCTTCGTCAACGTATTCCAGTACAAACCCGGCCAGGTCCATTTCTGCACCGCGGATATCGGCTGGATCACAGGGCACAGTTACATTCTTTACGGCCCGCTTTGCGCCGGGGCCACCTCGGTTATGTTTGAAGGAATTCCCACCTGGCCGGATGCAGGCCGGTTCTGGGACATCGTGGATAAATACAAGGTGAATATCCTGTATACGGCACCTACCGCCATCCGCAGCCTGATGGGATTTGGCACCGCGCCGCTGGAAGGCAAGGACCTTTCCTCCCTGCAGGTCCTCGGTACGGTGGGCGAGCCGATCAATGAGGAAGCCTGGCATTGGTATGATGAGCACATCGGACGCAAACGCTGTCCCATCGTGGACACCTGGTGGCAGACGGAGACCGGCGGCGTGCTGATCTCCAACCTGGCGGGTGTCACCCCGGCCAGGCCCAGCTGGGCCACCCTGCCGCTGCCCGGCGTGCAGCCCGTCCTGGTGGACGAGCAGGGACGCGAGGTTACCGAAAAGGATGAGCAGGGGCTGTACAAAGGAAATCTCTGCCTGAAAGCTCCCTGGCCCGGGATCATTCGCACCACCTACGGCGACCATGAGCGTTGCCGGAAAAATTATTTTGCCGCCTACCCGGATCTTTATTTTACGGGCGACGGGGCGCTGAAGGATGACCAGGGTAACTACCGCATCACCGGACGGGTGGATGACGTGCTCAATGTCAGCGGCCACCGGATTGGCACGGCCGAAGTGGAAAATGCCATCAACATGCACGCCGATGTCGTGGAAAGCGCCGTGGTAGGCTACCCCCACGAAATCAAGGGCCAGGGGATCTACGCTTTCGTGATCATGACGGCCATGCACGGCGATGCCGAGCATACCCGCCAGAATATTCTGCAGACGGTATCGCGGATCATCGGGCCCATCGCCAAGCCGGATAAGATCCAGTTCGTCTCCGGGCTGCCCAAGACGCGCAGCGGAAAAATCATGCGCCGGATCCTGCGCAAGATCGCCGAAGGGGAGACGGGTAACCTCGGGGATACAACCACCCTGCTGGATCCTTCCGTCGTGGAACAGATCCGGGATGGCCGGTTGTAACGGCCCCGCAGCCGGGTAAAAAAAATTAAAGCAGCCCGGATAAGCTGCTTTAAAAGGTTTTTCGAATACGTTGAATGTTGGATAAGGGTAACAAAAACTATACCCTGTTTACGAGAAGGTGAAAAAACAGGATGTTTCGGCGAAAAAGCAAATCCAGATCAATCCTTTCGCCCCCGATCCCTGGTCTCACCCGGCAAACTGCATATGGTGCAAACTACCCCTTCCGGGAAAATCCGGTCTTTGATGAAATGGGTGGGATGGGTCCTGCTCTTTCAGTTGATCCTTATCAACATCAGCGCCTCCCTGCATGCCTGGAAGTTTACCCATTTTTACCGGGATCCGGCCCTGCGGGCGGTACATCCTTCCTCCCGTAATCCGCTGGTCAGAACCTGGAAATTATTCTCCGGCATCCGGTTTCCCCGGCAACTGGTCACCGACGTACCGCAGTTCCCCGTGGACACGGTCCTATTGCGGACCCGGAATCACCTGAACATCAAAGCCTGGTTCGGCAGGACTGATTCGTTGCATCGCGGCACCGTGATCCTGTTCCACGGCCTCAACATGAACAAGGGCATGCTGCTGCCCGTGGCTTCCGAGTTCCGTTACCTGGGTTATGACGTGCTGCTGGTGGACCTGCGCGGCCATGGTGACAGCGGGGGCGACCAAACCTCCCTGGGATACCGGGAATCCGAAGAGGTCAGGCTGGCCTACCAGTATGTACAGGCCCGCGGGGAGCAGCATATCTTTCTGTGGGGCATGTCGCTGGGATCCGTCATCATTATCAAAGCCCTTCACGACTACGGCCTGCAGCCGGAGGGCATCCTGCTGGAATCTCCTTTTGCCAGCCTCCAGTACCATCTTATGGCCCGCTCCCGGGCCCTGGGTTTCCCCGAGCAGCCCTTTGGGTTCCTGGTTACGCTCTGGACCGGCATCGAACAGGGATACAACGGCTTCCGCTACCGGCCGGCGGAATATGCCCGCGACGTACATTGTCCTGTCCTGCTGCAATGGGGGGATGCTGACCGGTATGTCCTGCGGGAAGAAACCGAATCGATTTTCAGCCACCTGGCCACCACCCGCAAAAGACTGGTCGTGTATCCCGGGGTGGACCATGAACTGCTGGCCCTTCGCCATCCGGCTGTCTGGCGCAGCGAGGTCGAACGCTTTCTGCGGGACCCCGGAGCCACCGCCCCCTGATACCGGTTACCGGGGATAGATGAACCGGGTCTCTTCTTCCTGCCTTTTAACGGGCCGCACTTCAATGGTGGCGGAAGGTACGTAGGCAAATTCCGGATTCTGCCGGGCTATTTTCAGGGCCTCCTCCATGTCCCGGGCCAGGATATGGTAATAGCCCACCTGGACCTCCGAGCTCAGGTCCAGGGGCCGGTGGTGCCAGCCCTGCCCGCTCCTGGAAAGGACATAGCCTTCCCGCCCGAGAGGCTGGGCCGCGATCAGGTGGTAGCCGGCCTTCAGCCGGCCGATGTACGCTTCGCAGGCCCGGACAAATGCCAGGTGGTCGGCTGCCGAAAGGGAGGCCTTGGCATCCCCGGCATTCCGGATGTACAGCATGAACTCGGTGGCCATACCGATCTGTTTGAGGGTTAGGTAATAAGGGCTAGCGCGGTTTCCGGCCCGTATCGCGGCTACCGGATGGGATGACCGGACCGGAGGGTGTCGGCATCCGGGTCAGTTTCACAGCCTTCGCGGAGCCTCCGGGTCTGGGTAACGGGGCCCGGGTGAACCGGGGAGTCGGTCCTGCCCGGCTGACCCGGCCCCCGGCGCGGGCAGGATTCGAAAGGGACATCGGCTTGTTCGACCCGGAGGTTCGCGGTAAGTCCAGGCGGCTGCGCTGAGGTGTCGGGCGTCCGTGAAACGGGTCCACGACCGAGCCATCCGGATTTTCGGGAGGATTTTTGAACCTGCAATCCAGGACTTCGATGTTCAACCGGACGGGCCGCGACAGGTCGCGGCAGGGCAGGATCGCCACCCTTTTCATGGAGGTTGTTTGAAAAGACCGGAAGGGAAGGTACGCAGGGTCCGGCGGCAGACGGCCGGATTTATTTTTTGATGGTTACCTGGGTGCCGATGGGCACATAACTGTACAGTTCTTCCACGTCACTGTTCTTGAGGGATATGCACCCGTCCGTCCAGTTCTGGTACCGGTCGATCTGGTAGTCTTCGTGGGGCCAGGTGCCATGGATGCCGATCCCACCCCCGATCCGGGCGTAGGAGGGAATTTCCCCGCGCTGTTTTCGCTGGTTAAACCGCTGGTAGCTTTCGGGGGTCGGGTAATCCAGGCCCATATACCGGTCCCACTTGGCATGGATCCGTTTGTTCACCACGCGGAACGATCCTTCCGGGGTATTGCGGTCGCCCTCCATTTTTTTGTCTGACAGGCTGTTATTCCCGAAAACGACGGGATAGGTCGCATACCAGCCCTTGCTGTCATACACCGTAAGCTCGTAATCGCTCTTATCAATGATGATATATACCGTGCCCACCGGGCCTTCTCCGGTCTCCCGCGCAACGGTCCGGCCGGAGTCCCACCGGGTTGCCCGCACCTGGGAGGTGCGCGGCATGAAACTGCTGGCCAGCGCGGCCACCGCCAGAATATAAAGTGATTTCATGTCCTTGTCCTTTTACCGTATCGATGAAACGTCCGCTGCCTTCCTGCTATTTTTTCCGGGCCCTGCTTTAACGCGACGTTTACAATTCCCCATCAGCAAAAATTGTGCAGGAACGGCCTTCCGGGCCGCCCTTTTTGACGCCGGTCAAGGCAAGGAGTTTAATGGCCTTTCCCGGGACGGGGTTTGTCCGGGATAACATGGTAAAACCCGCTGGAGGCAGCGGGTTTTACGGGAGGAAATCCTATTGGTTGTCGTATGCGATCTACCAGTTGCTGAGTCGAAGCCCGACCGTATAGGGCGTCTGGTCCAGCGCTTTTTCCCACATGGACTGGAAGGCATAGCTTCCGTAGAGTTTAACGGGACCCAGGTTGAGTTCCCCGATATAGGACAGCTTCCAGCGGCGCAGGTCAAAATCATCGTGCAGCTTGTCGATATGGCCGTCCATCTTGATCTTCTGGCGGGCGGAATACAGGTAGCCGGCACTGACTCCCGCACTGAACCCGAATCCTTCCTTGTGGCGGTTGGGCGTGAAATTGAAGTTCAGCATCAGGGGTACGGTCACGTAGTCGGCGGCCAGTTTGTTCTTCCTGGCCCCGGCCAGGTTGTTATCCAGCGAGATGAAGGTGGGATTGCGGTGCATCCGGACGCGCTCGTCATCGAAGCGGTAGTTGTTCAGTTCCAGACCCAGTCCGTATTTCAGGTTCACGACGTGCTCAATGAGGTTCAGCCGCTGCATGAAAAACCAGATATTGACATTGACGGACTTTCCGCCGCGCAGGTTCAGGTCATCCTTGCCCAGGCCTGGCGCAAAGCCGTTGATCGGATTCTGCACGGCGGCCAGGCTGTAGTCGGTCTTGTCGTTGACGTTGGCGAATCCCAGGTCCACGATCCACCAGTTGGTGCTTATATTGGCGGGTTTTCCCTGGTTGCGGTTGGAAAAATGGAAATGGTGGTCGCGGGTGATCTCGCGGTCCTGTCCGCCTGCCTTGCGGATGATGATCATCCCGCCGATGCGGAGGGTGTCCGAGCCGGTGGCGGCGGGTTGTTTGGCCGTGGTATCAGCCTGGGCAAAGCCGATCATCGCGGTGCATACGGTGATGCACAGGGTAAAAATCCGTTTCATACTTCTTTTTTTAATGATTCTTGATTATTAAAGCTTCACAGCCAGTACCCCGATCAGCACCTTGTCATCGTCGCTGGCGGGATTGATGTTGGTGGCATGTTGGAAGATCCGGGTGGCTTTCCGGAAAAACCCGCGGACCTTCCGGCTTTTCGTGTCGTCGTTGCTGGCGAACACGGCTCCCGTCTGGCTGGCCAGCCCGGGAGCGGCTGTTTCCTGGTTATTATACGGCTGAGTCTTTGCGTTTGTTACATCCGGGTTGCCTTTGTTTTCGGTAACGGGATGGCTGAGCATGGCCACGTTGGCGGTATTGGCCGATTGATCCACCGGGTTGACCACCGGGTTCTCCGCCATCCGGTTGCCGGCCGGTTGCCCGGGATCCGGGTTCTGTTTCCTGACCGGCACGTCATGCTGGGCCAGGCTGGACTGGGCGGGCAGGTTCTCCCGGGAGGCTTGCTGCGCCTTGTCGCCGCCGGGATTTACCGTAACGGTCCGGGTAACGGACGGTTTGTCGGATGCCTGCTCCGGGGAGCCGATCGCCCGCCGGGGGTGGGGTTCGGTAGCGGAGGCCAGGGACGGCTGGGCTTCTTTTTGATTTTCCGCGCCGGCAGGCGGCTGCGGCTGCGCGGTGTTGCGGCCAGGCCGGGTGTCCGGCTGACTGCCGGGTTTTGTGTCCCGTACCGGGGTCTGGTTGGAAGCCACCGGTCCGGCGGGCTGGATGTGGCCGGCGGGACGCCCAAGCAGGTACAGGACGCTGAGCCCGGCAGCAACCAGTACGGCAGCCGCCACGGCCATCCTCCACCACCGCATCCGGACTACTACCGCGGGCCGGTCGGCCGGTTCCCGGCGATAAAGACTGTCCTTATCCGGGAAGGTAAGCGCGGGATCCGGCTGCAGTTTGGTCTGGCGGAACCCGTCCAGGAGCTGGCGGGCGGTTTCATCGGAGGCGAGGAACTGCTCGAATGCGGAGCGCTGCGGGCCGTCCAGTTCGTCGTCCAGGTAACTGAGCAGGGTGGACTGGTAGGACGCCGGGTCCGGGCCGGCCTGCTGACCGGGTACGGGTTTCAGCAGGAGGTCCTTGCCTTCAAAGACGACCGCTTCATCGGGCTGCAGCCGGGACTGGCCGAGCCATTCCAGTTCCGCGGCGAGGTCCGGGTTGGCTGCCGCGAACGCTTCCACGGCCTGCCGTTCGGACGGCGAAAGTTCCCCGTCGGTATACAGCAGGAAATATTCTTCGTAATTGTGGCGGTTGATCAGCATGTTACAGGACGTTTTCAGGGCTTACCAAATAATTTTTCAGCTGCACACGCGCCCGGTGAAGGTATACCTTCACCTGGCTCTCGTTCAGGCCGGTGATCCGGCCGATCTCCTCGTAGCTGTATCCTTCATAGTCTTTCAGCATGACCAGGGACCGCTGGGTCTCGTTCAGCCGGCTCAGCGCCTCTTCCAGTACCTTTTTCATGTTGTTGGCAGGCCGGTCCTGGATGCGCACCTCGTCGCTGAATTCCTCCCGCAGGTGAACCCGCTTGGTCTTGCGGATATGGTCGATCATCTGGTGGTAGGCGACCGTGAAGAGATAGGACTTGCTTTTGGCGGAGTCGATCTGGTCGCGGTTGCGCCACATTTTTTCAAAGGCCGTCTGTACCACGTCCCGGGCGTCGTCTTCGTGCCGAAGGTTCTTCAGGATGAACCGGTACACGTTATCCGCGTAGGAGGTGACACATTCGTTGTATTCCTTTTCAGTCATAAACAGCCGGTAAACTAGATAAAATTAGATCAATGTCGTTATTCGTACAGGTAGTACGTGAGGGGGCCGCAGAATGTTACAGGGACCGGGGGGAATATTTTTGTTGTAAGGAGCTGACAGTCAGGGCTGCAGGCAGACTGCGGAGAAAAACTGGCTGGTCAGCCCCTCCGGTGCGCTGGTTAAACCGGCGGACCGGGCGGATCCGCCACCGGGAGCCGGCTCCGCGGCGCCCGGCAGCCCCCGGCCTGCGACCGGCCGGGCGGTCAGGGCGATGGCCAGCCAGCCGAGCACCGCAAGGAACAGGACAAGGAACGCCGATTTCTTTATGTTCATGGCGGGGATTTGGGTATGGGACGACCCGGCCGGTGGTTACGTTACAGGCAGGACCGGGAAAAGCCGGGCGGGAATTCCCGGACCGCGTCAGGGGGTTGATTATCTTTGCCTCCAAATAAGCGCATATGAATGAATCTTTTGTAAAACGCCTGGCCGTCGAACTGGAGGAAATCCGCCGGGCGGGCCTGTTCAAGTCAGAACGGATCATCAGCAGTCCCCAGGGCGCCGAAATCCTGGTGGGCGGAAAGCAGGTGCTGAATTTCTGCGCCAATAACTACCTGGGCCTTTCATCCCACCCGCGCGTCATCGAGGCCGCGCACCGGGCCATTGACCAGCGGGGCTACGGCCTGAGCAGTGTCCGGTTCATCTGCGGTACCCAGGATATCCATAAAGAACTGGAAGCCAAGCTCTCCACGTTCCTGGGAACGGAGGATACCATCCTGTACGCCGCGGCGTTCGATGCCAACGGCGGGGTTTTCGAACCCCTGTTCCAGGAGCAGGATGCCATCATTTCCGATGCGCTTAACCATGCGTCGATTATTGACGGGGTGCGGCTCTGCAAGGCGCAGCGCTTCCGCTATGACCATAATGACATGACCGACCTGGAGCGCAAGCTGCAGGAGGCGGCGGACTGCCGCAGCCGCATCATTGTCACGGACGGTTCCTTCAGTATGGACGGCACGATCGCCCAGCTGGACCGGATCGTGGAACTGGCCGAAAAATACGATGCGGTGATCATGGTGGATGAGTGCCACAGTTCGGGCTTCCTGGGCAAGACCGGCCGGGGAACCCACGAATACCGCGGAGTCATGGGTAAGATCGATATCATTACCGGCACCCTGGGCAAGGCGCTGGGCGGCGCTTCCGGCGGATTTACCAGCGGACGCCGTGAGATCATCGAGATGCTGCGCCAGCGATCCCGGCCTTACCTGTTCAGCAATACCCTGGCCCCCAGCATTGTCGGGGGGTCGATTGCCGTGCTGGACATGCTTTCCGAAACTACGGCCCTGCGCGATAAACTGGAATGGAACACCCGGTACTTCCGCGGCAGGATGACCGAGGCGGGTTTTGACATCAAGCCCGGCGAACACCCGATCGTCCCGATCATGCTGTATGATGCCGTGCTGGCCCAGCAGTTTGCCGCGCGCCTGCTGGAGGAAGGGGTCTATGTCATCGGCTTTTTCTTCCCCGTGGTACCCAAGGGGCAGGCCCGCATCCGGGTACAACTGAGTGCGGCCCACGAGCCCGCACACCTGGACCGCGCCATCGCCGCCTTCACCAAGGTCGGCCAGGAACTGAAGGTAATTAAATAAGCAGGCTGCCGGCCTGTACCAGCCTCGCGGCAAGGAAAAAGTCCCGGCGGGTTACCCGCCGGGACTTTTTGTGCTGGTCCCGTGGCGTCGGCCCGGGCGGCTTAATTCACTTTCAGGTTGAGACCCTGGGCGGCCTGCCGCAGTCCATCCAGCCCGGTCTTGTCGCCCCGGATGGTCACCAGCAGGCGGTCCGCGGCCGTATAGGTCAGTTCGTAACTGTCCTCGCTCTTATGGTAGGATTCCACGGCCTTCTGCCCGTTGAAATCAACGGTTTTCGTATAGCCGTCTTCGTTTTCCGACTGGACGCTCATCTTGGTCCAGTAATTCAGGGAATAGATGCCGGCTCCCGCCTCGCCGGCGCAATCGAAGATCGACAGGCGGATCTGCTGGCTGTCATCCGCCTTCTTATAGGTCGCATCGGCGGAGGCAAATCCCATCATGCTGTTGGCATTGAAACTGGATCGTTTCATGCCCAGGAGTTCGTCGGGCAGCATGGCCTTCAGCTGGTCGGTGGTCAGCGGGGTGAGCTTTTTCAGCTCTTCCATCTTCTTTTCCATATCGCTGCTGGCCCTGGAAGCTTCGGTGAGGTCCAGTTTTACCTTGGTCTTGCCATCGTCACTGGTGATCGTAGTTGTGTTGCGGCTCTTGCAGGCAGCCAGCGCAAGCCCGGCGCAGAGCAGGAGGGGGAGAAAGCGGCGCATAGTTATAGGTTTTGGTATAAGGTTTTGGTGTACTCTCGTAAATCTACGCGAAAAAAAATGCTAAATGCCAGGAAAATTTGCAGCAACCGTTATGAGAAATAATAAAGGCTTTGTACCTTCGTTCTACCTCCGATGGACCAATTCTACCGAATCCTTCCTTTGCAAAATTCCATTTACTGAAGTCTGTTTTTAATTTCGGCGAATATGAAAAGAACAATCTGTTACTTTTTAACAGGTGCCATCCTTGTTTTCTGCCTTTCCTCCTGCGCCGCCAGCAAGCGTGACTGTCAGGGCGTGCGGCATTACAAGCTGAAAAACGGCATATACCTGTAAGATTCCGACAACCCAAACGATAAGCACCCGGAGCAGAACGCCCGGGTTTTTCTATTTCCGTTCGCCAAGCATGCGCAGCCCCAGGGCAACCAGGATCAGTCCCGTGCCCTTTTCCTGCCAGCGCCAAAAGGCGGGGCTGCCCTGCAGGACTTGGCGGAACCGTCCCGTCAGCAGCGCCACCAGGATCAGCACCGCTGTTCCCTGCAGGTCAAACCATAACCCCAGTAAGGCAAATTGCCGGGAGGCGGGGCCTGCGGCCGGATCAATGAACTGGGGCAGGAAAGAAAGGAAAAAGATGGCCACCTTCGGGTTCAGCAGGTTGGTCAGCACCGCCTGCATATAAATGGTCCGGTACGGAAGCGTCTGCAACCTAACCAGGCTGGCCGGACCGGTCTTCCGGACGAGGGACCGGATACCCAGGTACAGCAGGTAGGCCGCCCCGGCATACTGGACCAGGTGAAACAGCAGCACGGAACGCTCCATGATCCGGGACAGGCCGAAGACGGCGGCCGCCACATGGAAAAGGCATCCGCTGAATATGCCGGCCGCCGAAAGGATCCCGGCGCGGGCGCCCTGCGAGAGGCTGCGCGCTGCCGTGTACAGCATGTCGGGACCCGGTGCCAGATTGATCAGCAGGCTGGCCGTCAGGAAAAGGTAGAAATGGGGGGAGGTAAGCATGGCGTCGTCCGGTGGGTAAAGGGTAAAAGTACCATTTTTGGGCCTGGGTGCGGGGTACTGGTTACCTTTGCGGAAATTTTTTGCATGAAATCGATCGCCTCATCCCTGCTTCTTGCCGTTGCCCTGTATTCCTGTGCCCCCAACAATGTGACGATTGATAACAGTCTCGGGAAATTTTTCGATTCAACCGGTACCGTGGGCTGCTTTGCCCTCTATGACAACGGTACCAACCAGTTTACCATCTACAACCTGCCCCGGTACCGGGACAGCAGTTTCCTGCCCGCCTCCACGTTCAAGATTGTCAACTCCCTGATAGGGCTGCAGACCGGCCGGATCAGCAGCGACAGCATGGTCATTCCCTGGGACGGCGTGGTGCGCAGGGTCAAGGAATGGAACCAGGATCTTTCCATGTACCGCGCCTTCCGGTATTCCGCGGTGCCCTATTACCAGGAAGTTGCCCGGCGTATCGGCCGGGATACCATGCAGTTCTGGCTGGACTCCCTGAGTTACGGGACGCACACGATCGGGCCGCGTATCGACAGCTTCTGGCTGGATAATTCACTGAAAATTAAGCCTGATGAAGAACTGGGCCTGGTCAGGAAACTGTATTTCGACCAGCTCCCCTTTTTCAAAAGCTACCAGGAGACGGTCAAGCGCGCCATGCTCTTTGAAGACAATACCGCCTACCGGCTCAGTTATAAGACCGGCTGGGGTTACAATGAGCGGGGGCACTCCGTCGGCTGGGTGGTCGGGTATGTGGAAGAGAATAACCATCCCTACTTTTTCGTTCTCAACCTGGAATCGGCCGACCCCGCGATCGATATGGCGGCCGTACGGATGGGTGTCCTCAAGGGGATCCTGCGGCAGCTGGGATTTCTGCAGGGAAAGATGTAATCCGCTGCATCTAGCATAATATTTGATTTACAGCGGGCTCAACGGATCTTCGTGACCTACCAGTTCCAATATGGTTATTTTTTCTGGCTCCTGCTGGGCCTTCCCGTGCTGGCTGGGTTGTTTATCTGGGTGGCGCGCTGGAAAAGGCGGGTTACCCGGCGTATCGGGGAGGAGCGGCTTGTACATGCGCTGACGGCCGGGTTTTCGCCGCTGCGGTTCCGCGCCAAATTCCTGCTTTTCTCCGCCGCCTTTGCCCTGGGCGTGGTGGCGCTGACCAACCTGCGCAGGCCCGGCGGTGCGGAATCCATCCTGCGCAAGGGGATCGACGTCGTGGTCGCCCTGGACGTAAGCCGCAGCATGGAGGCCACCGACCTGCAGCCCAACCGCCTGGAGCGGGCCAAGCAGGTCATCCTGAAGCTCATGGATGCGATGCCCAATGATCGCATCGGCCTGGTCCTGTTTGCCGGCCGGGCCTACCTGCAGATGCCCCTGACCGTGGACCATGGTGCCGCGAAACTCTTTGTTTCCTCGGCTGATCCTGATGCCATCAATGTGCAGGGTACGGTGATCGCCGATGCGCTGCAGATGAGCGCCAACGCCTTTAACCCGAAGGAGCGCCGCTTCAAATCGATCATCCTGCTCTCCGACGGGGAGGATTTTGATGCCAACGCGCTGAAAAAGGCGGAAGAGCTGGCCAGCCAGGGCGTCATGATCAATACGGTGGGCATCGGGTCTCCCGAAGGAGCCGAGATCATCGACCCGGTTACCGGCGCAGTCAAAAAGGATGCGCAGGGAAACACGGTCATCACCCGGCTCAACGAGGACGAACTGCGGCAGATCGCCGCCAGGACCCACGGGGTGTATGTGCACCTGCAATCCAGCGACGAGGCGGTGCAGACCCTGCAGGCGCAACTGGCCCAGATTGACCGCAAGGCCTACGGGGACGTTTCCCTGATGAACTTCAGGTCGTATTATATGTGGTTCGCCGTGCCCATGTTCCTGCTGTTGCTGGCCGAGCTGCTGCTTTCCGAAAACCGAAAAAAGAAACCCGCATGAGCGCCCGGGCAATCCTTACCGCATGTGCCTTTTTCGTGGTCCTGTCAGGGGCCAGGGGCCAGGGAGACCGTACCACCCGGGAGATGATCCAGGCTGCCAATGACCTGTACAGGCAGCAGCAATACGAGCAGGCCGAACAGCAGTACAACCAGGTCCTGGACCGGGACCATGCCAACAACCTGGCCCGCTATAACCTGGCGAGCACCCTGTACCAGCGCGGAAAAAGGGAGGACGCCATCAAGCTCTTCCAGGAACTGGCCACCACCGACGGGGTGGAGCCTTCCATCCGGTCCAGGGCCTATTACAATGCCGGGGTGGCACTGACGCGCCAAAACCAGCTGGAGGATGCGGTGGAAGCCTACATGAACTGCCTGCGGCTGAACCCTGAGGACACGGAGGCCCGGGAAAACCTGCAGAAGGCGCTGCTGGAACTTCGCAAACATACCCCGCCCAAAAAACCGCAGGAAGACGAAAAAAAGAAAAAGCAACAACAGCAGCAGAAAAAACAGCAGCAGCAATCCCAGCCCAAAATGGATCCCCGGGAGGCCGAGCAACGGCTCAAACTCATGGAACAGAAGGAAAAGGAAGTCCTGCAGCGCATGCAGAGCGAAAAGGCCAAGAGCGGCAATGCCCTGCCCAAAGATTGGTAAACATCCCTGCCCGATCTTTGTTAGTTTTGTACACTCATCACCCAGCGGGGCTTATGCAATTTTACTGCGCATCTTTAACTGACTACCAGCGTCTTCCGACCCGGGAAGTACGGATCGGCGATCTGGCCCTGGGCCATTTTCATCCCATCCGGGTCCAGACCATGACCACTACCGATACCCTGGATACCCTGGCTACGGTTGAACAATCCATCCGTTGCATCGAGGCGGGGGCGGAACTGGTCCGCATTACGGCGCCCTCGCGCAAGGAGGCGGAAAACCTGCTGCATATCCGCAACGAACTGCGGCGCAGGGGATACCATACGCCCCTGGTGGCGGATATCCATTTCACGCCCCATGCGGCCGAGATCGCGGCGCGGATCGTGGAAAAGGTCCGGATCAACCCGGGCAACTATGTCGACAAAAAGAAGTTCGAACAGATCGAATACACCGATGCCGAGTACCAGGAAGAGATCGAGCGGATCCGGGAGCGGTTCACGCCCCTGGTCAGCATCTGCAAGCAGTACGGTACGGCCATGCGTATCGGCACCAACCACGGATCCCTGAGTGACCGGATCATGAGCCGCTACGGCGATACGCCGATGGGCATGGTGGAAAGCGCCATGGAGTTCCTTCGGATCGCCCGCCTGGAAAGCTATCACAATATTGTCCTCAGCATGAAGTCCAGCAACCCCCAGGTGATGGTGCAGGCCTACCGGCTGCTGGTCCGTACCATGCAGGAAGAGTTCGGGGAATGCTATCCCCTCCACCTGGGCGTAACGGAAGCCGGGGACGGCGAGGACGGCCGCATCAAGAGCGCCATCGGGATCGGCACCCTGCTGGAGGACGGCCTGGGCGATACGATCCGCGTCTCCCTGACGGAAGATCCCGAGTTCGAGATCCCGGTATGCCGGGACCTGGTCCGGCGCTATGTCCCTTCTGCCACCGCCGCGGCCTCACCGGGGCGCGTACCGGCCATTGAAAAACTGCCCTACTCGCCTTTTGCCTACAGTCGGCGTCCCACCTTCGCCGTGGACCGGATCGGCGGCACCCAGGTGCCCGTCGTGATCGCCGATCTCAGCGACCTGGATGCGATCACCCCGGCGAGCCTGGAGGCTGTTGGTTACTCGTATGACCCCGTGACGGACAAGTGGGCGATCAGTGACAGCGCCGCGGATTATATTTTTACCGGCCATCGCCTGCTGGATTTTCCCCTGCCGGGCACCCTTAAAGTGATCGTGTACCCGGAAGCCTGGAAGGCAGCCGGTGATCCCGCCACCTATTTTCCCCTGTTTCAGGACAGCGGGTACGTACAGGCTGAGCAGCGCAGCGAGACGCTCAATTTTGTGCTGGTCGACTGCTATAATGATCAGCCTGCGCTCAACGATTATACCTACCTGGACGAGCTGGCGGGTGATCCCCGGGTCGTGCTCTGCCTTTCCACTACCCACCGCAACGCGGTCCAGTCCCTGCGGCGGATGTTCGTGGAACTGATGAACAGGGGCATCGACAACCCGGTGGTGCTGATCTGTGATTCCAATGGGCAGACGCCGGACGAACACCTGATTCATTTCGCGACCGAGACCGGGGCCCTGCTGCTGGAAGGCATGGGTGACGGCATCTGCCTGGGGTATGGGCCGGCGGCCCGCCTGGACAGCGTGCAGGTCAGGGGCCGTACCTACCTTCCGGTACGCGACCGCTACCAGTTTGCCAACAATACCGCCTTCAGTATCCTGCAGGCCACGCGCACGCGGATATCCAAGACGGAATATATTTCCTGCCCCAGCTGCGGCCGGACCCTGTTCGACCTGCAGGAGACCACGGCCCGCATCCGCGCCGTGACCCATCATCTGAAAGGCGTGAAGATTGCTATCATGGGATGCATAGTGAACGGGCCCGGGGAGATGGCGGATGCTGATTTCGGGTACGTGGGCAGCGGCCCGGGCAAGATCACCCTGTACAAGGGGAAGGAGGTGATCAAGCGTGGCGTTCCCAGCGAAGTGGCCGTGGAGGAACTCATTGCCCTGCTCCGCGAACATGGCGCCTGGGTAGAACCATAACCGTCCGCATGAACCGAAACCTGTTTGCCTGGCTGTACCTGCTGGTCCTGGCGGCCGACCTGGCGGCCCTGGTCCTTCAGCGGCCCGTTGCGGCCGCCTTCGCCAAGGCCCTGCTGATGCCCCTGCTCCTGGCCTATTTCCTGGCCTGCGCGGGCGGTACCCGCAGCCGGCTACTACTCCCGGTCACGGTCGCCCTGGTATGTTCCTGGGCCGGAGACCTGCTGCTGATCTTCGAGGACCGCAACCCCGTGTTTTTTCTGGCAGGCCTGGCGGCCTTTCTGTTGGCCCAGCTGGCCTATATCCGGGTCCTGGCAGCCATCCTGCGCCAGCAGGGCCTCCGGCTGCGCGGCATATGGATCATCCCGGTCCTTGTGTATTACGTGGTTCTGATGTGGTGGCTGGATCCGCACCTGGCTGACCTGCGCTGGCCGGTCCGGGTTTACGGCCTGGTCATCACGACCATGCTCATGCTGGCCCTGCACCTGCTGCGGCCCGGGTGGACGCAGCCCGCGGGCCGTGTCCTCGCCGCCGGGGCGGCCCTGTTCGTAAGTTCCGATTCCCTGCTGGCGCTCAATAAATTCGTGCAGGCCTGGCCGGTCGCACCCCTGCTCATCATGCTGACCTACGGGCTGGCCGAGTATGGGCTGACCCGGGGGGCGATCCAGTATATTTGCCGCCAGTCAGCCCCTGCGCCGGCTGCGGACCTGACGCAATAAAGGATATCGTATGCAACAAACCGATTTTCTGGTGATTGGTTCCGGCATTGCCGGGCTCACCTATGCGCTGAAGATTGCCCAGCATTACCCCGACCGGGAAGTGCTTGTCATCACCAAGGCGACCGCGGACGAGACCAATACCAAGTATGCCCAGGGCGGCGTGGCCGTAGTCAATGACCTGGAGAATGACAGCTTCGAGAAACATATCGAGGATACCCTGATAGCCGGCGACGGCCTCTGTAACCGGCAGGTCGTGGAGATCGTGGTGAAGGAGGGGCCCGACCGGGTCCAGGAAATCATCGACTGGGGTGCCCGGTTTGACAAGGCCGCCGACGGCGATTACAAACTGGGGCGGGAGGGAGGCCATTCGGAATTCCGGATCCTGCATTACAAGGACGTTACCGGCCGGGAAATGGAGCGGGCCCTGCTGGAGGCCGTTTCCCGGCAGCGCAATATCCGGTTTGTCAAGCACTGCTTCGTGGTGGATCTCATTACCCAGCACCACCTGGGGTACCTGGTCACCAAATCCACGCCGGATATCGAGTGTTATGGGGTATATGTGCTCAACCTGCAGACCAACCAGATTGAAAAGATTCTGGCCAGGACCACCCTGCTGGCCTCCGGCGGCAACGGGCAGGTCTACCGTACCACCACGAACCCCTATATCGCCACCGGCGACGGGGTGGCCATGGTCTACCGGGCCAAGGGGCGAATCGAAAACATGGAGTTCATCCAGTTTCATCCCACCGCGCTGTATGAACCGGGCGTCCGCGGGCAGGCCTTCCTGATCACGGAAGCCGTGCGCGGCGACGGCGGAATCCTGCGCAACAAGGACGGGGAAGCCTTCATGGAACGGTATGATCCGCGCAAGGACCTGGCTCCCCGCGACATCGTGGCACGCGCCATCGACAGCGAAATGAAACGCACCGGTACGGAACATGTGTGGCTGGACTGCCGGCATTTCAGCCGGGAGCGCTTCACTGAGCATTTTCCGACGATTTATGAAAAGTGCCTTTCCATCGGGATTGATATCACCCAGGCTATGATCCCCGTGGCGCCGGCGGCGCACTACAGCTGCGGCGGGATCAAGGTCGACCAGTGGGGACGCAGCAGTATCCGCCATCTCTATGCCTGCGGGGAATGTTCCAGCACGGGCCTGCATGGCGCCAACCGCCTGGCCAGCAACTCCCTGCTGGAGGCGATGGTCTTCGCCCACCGCTGTTACCTCTCGGTAACCGAGACGGTTGATCAGATCCCCCTGCGCACCGATATCCCGGACTGGAATGCCCAGGGCACTTCCCAGCCCCGGGAAATGATCCTGATCACCCAGAGCCTGAAGGAACTCCAGCAGGTCATGAGCGATTACGTGGGGATCGTTCGCAATACCGTGCGGCTTGCGCGCGCGCTGCGCAGGCTGGACCTGCTCTGGGAAGAGACCGAGGCCCTGTACGAAGGCAGCACCCTGTCGCCCCAGTTGCTGGAACTGCGCAACATGATCACGGTGGGCTACCTGATCGTGAAGGGAGCGAGTTTCCGCCGGGAAAGCCGCGGCCTGCACTTCAATACGGACTACCCGCAGAAAAGCCCCCTGCTGCAAAACATCGTCTTGTAGCTTTCCTATCTTTGCGGGCATTATGTATTACCTGGTCTACGGGTTGCTGTACCTGTTTTCCCTGCTGCCCCTGCGGGTCCTGTTTCTTTTTTCCGACCTGGCCTTTTTCCTCCTTTATTACGTGATCGGTTACCGGCGCGGCGTGGTGATGGCCAACCTGGCCCAGGCTTTCCCGGAAAAATCCCCGCGGGAGCGCCAGCGGATCGCGCGCCGCTTTTACCGCAACTTTACCGATAATTTCATCGAGTTCATCAAAATGATTTCGGCGGGCAGGCGGTTCCTGGAGCGCCATTTCCAGGGCGATTATTCGCTTCCCAACCGCCTGTATGCGGAAGGCCGGCGCTGCGAGCTGCTGCTGGCCCATAATTTCAACTGGGAAATGGCCTGCGTGGCCACGGCCACCCGGGTGAATCATTTATTACTGGTCGTGTACATGCCGATCTCCAACCGGGTGGTGGACCGGCTCTTCCTGAAAATCCGCGCCAAGACGGGAGCCATCCTGCTGCCTGCCACCAACATGCGCCAGGCGATCATTCCCTACCGTGACGAAAAATACATGCTGGTCCTGGTGGCCGACCAGAACCCCGGGATTCCTAAATCGGCCTACTGGGTGAACTTTTTCGGACGCCCCACTCCGTTTGTTAGAGGCCCCGAAAGCGGTGCCCGCCGCGGGAATACGCCGGTGCTCTACTGCAAGTTCACAAAGGAGCGCAGGGGGTATTACCGGATTTTTTTTGAAATGGGCCATGAGAACCCGGGCAGCCTCCGGGAAGGGGAACTCACCCTGCACTATACGCAGTACCTGGAGCGGTTCATCCGGGAACATCCCGACATGTGGCTCTGGAGCCATCGGCGCTGGAAATGGTCCTGGCAGCCGGATTACCCGCCGGTAATCGGACAGGAGGAAACGGCAGGAAGCCGGCCCACTCGGTAACGATCCGGCCTTTGGGTACCAGGTCTGCCGGGCGGCGCTATTTTCCGGGGACCCTTCGCTCAGGCCCCACTTTTTTAGGAGGAAGCGATTGTTTCGGAAACAATTTCGGCGCGGGATTCCTGTTTGATCGCGTTAAAGCCACCGTGTACATTGCGCACATTCTGCAGCCCCTGGCGCTTGAGCAGGGACAGGGCGATCATGCTGCGATAGCCTCCCTGGCAATGGACGTAGATGTTATACCGTTCATCCAGGTTGGCCATGCTCGCCGGATCGGTAAGGTCTTCCAGGGGAATATTGACCGCGTCGCGCAGGTGCTCCTGGGCAAATTCGGCCGGTTTACGCACATCCACGACCAGCAGGTTGCTGTCAAAGGGGATATCCATCATCAGTTCATCGGCCTCCACGTCCACGATCAGGTCAATGGGTTCGCCTGCCGCCTTCCAGGCCGGGTATCCTCCGTCCACATAGCCGGCAAAATGCGCGAACCCGACGCGGGCCAGCCGGACCACGCTTTCCCGTTCTTTCCCCGGTTCAGTCACCAGCAGCAGGGGCCGGTCGAAGGGCAGCAGGCTGCCGGCCCACTCCGCAAAGCGACCGTCCAGGCCGATGTTAATGGAATCGGGGATGAACCCGCCGGCAAAGACATCGGCCGGCCTGGTGTCCAGCAGGATCGTGGCCGGGTCGGCCAGCAGCTGCCTGACACGCGCTATATCCAGGGGCCGGAGTCCCTGCTCCAACACCTGGTCCAGGCTCTCATATCCTTCCTTGTTGATCTGGGCATTGACGGGAAAATACTGGGGCGGCTCCGGCAGACCCTCGGTCACTTCCCGGATAAAGGCCGCGCGGCTTTCGGCGCGGAGTGCGTAGTTGTGTTGTTTTTCCCGGCCGATCGTGCTGACGGTCTCCGGGCCCAGGTTCTTGCCGCAGGAACTGCCCGGTCCGTGCGCCGGGTAGACGATGACATCATCCGGCAGGGGCATAATGACCCGCTGCAGGCTGTCGTAGAGCATGCCCGCCAGGTCTTCGGTCGTCAGTTCGGTGCCTTTCTGGGCGAGATCGGGTCGGCCCACATCACCGACAAACAGGGTATCCCCGGTAAAAATGCAGTGTTCCCTGCCCTGCTCATCGTACAGCAGATAACAGGAGGACTCCAGGGTATGACCCGGGGTGTGGAGCACCCGGATGCGCAGTTGGCCGACCTGAAATTCCTGGCCGTCCCGCGCGATCTGGACGGGGAAGCGCGTTACCGTACCCGGCCCGTAAATGATGGGCGCACCCGTGGCCTTGCTGAGGTCCAGGTGCCCGCTTACAAAATCGGCATGAAAATGCGTTTCGAAGATGTATCGGATCCGGGCCCCGCGCTGCGAGGCCAGTTCCAGGTACGCATCAATGTCCCGCATCGGGTCCACGATGGCCGCTTCGCCCTCGCTTTCAATATAATAGGCTGCTTCGCTCAGGCAGCCGGTATAGAGTTGCTGGATATACATAGCTGAATGGTTGACCGGCAAAATTAGGCCAAATAAAAACAAAAGCGGAAGCCGCAGGGCTTCCGCTCGAACGAGGTACCGGCAGGCGCTCAGCCGAGCAGTTCCTGCACGAAATGATTCACTTCCTCAAAGCGGTTGGGATTGACGGAGTAATAAATAAATTTTCCCTCCCGTTCGGTGCGCACGAAGCCCGCTTTGCGCAGGATGGCCAGGTGCTGGGAGGCCACGGACTGCTCCAGGCGCATCTTGACGTAGATATCGGTTACGGTCATTTTGCCGTGCTGCTCGATCAGGCGAAGGATCTGCTGGCGAAGTTTATGGTTCAGGGCCCGCAGGATCAACGCTGCTTTCTTGAGGCTGTGCAGATCGAACTTCAGGGTAGTGGTCGTTTCGGAGGCAGACTCCGTGATTGCATCATAGGTCTCCATGCGTATGCTCGGTTGGTCTTCGAAAATTGACTGACGGATGCAAAATTAACAAGCACTGCCGGTTAAATAAAAATAAAAATCATCATATCCGCCTTTTGGCGGAAGCTCCTGCAGGAATTACCGGAACGGGGTCTTTGGTGAAGTAGTATAAAATTCTTTGATATACAGCGGTTCAGCGTAGGCAAGGTCCGCAAATTGCTTCTCGTGAAATCGTTTGTGTGAAAATTTTACTAATAAAGCCGCCTGTAAGTGGATACTCTTAAATAAAGCCCGGGGAGAACGGGTCATCGCCTCAAATTTCGGGCTGCCGTTACCGGTAAACAGGACCGTGTGCGTGTCCAGCAGCTCCGAGAAACCCGGTTCTGACAGGACCATGGCTGTGGGCGTCATCACTTCGCGGAGTTCCCGGTCATACACGGCCGTGAACACTTCCTGCCGCCGGGCATCCACCATCGGGCAGACCAGGTCGGCCGGCGGGGCATCCGCCCAGGCTGCGGCGGCCAGGACCTCCAGGGTGCTTACGGTGATCAGGGGGAGGTTCAGAGCATAGCAAAGTCCTTTGGCTGTGGCCATCCCGATGCGCAGCCCGGTATAGGATCCGGGCCCCGCCGTGACGGCCACCGCCTCCAGGGAGGCCGGCTTCAGGCCCTCGCCATCCAGCAATGCGCGGATGGCCGGCTGCAGCCAGGCAGCATGGTCCTGCCGGCGGGCATTCTCCGCCGTGGCCAGTACCTGCTCGCCGCGCGCCAGGCAGATGGAGGCGGCGTCCAGGGCGGTGTCAATATGAAGAATCAGTGCCATGGAATGATAAGTCGGCTTCCTGTTCCAGCAGGGGGCAGGGCTGGTAGCGGCTGTCTTCCCCCGCCAGCTGCAGCAGCAGCTGGTGAATGCGGCGAACCCCGATGCGGCGGCACCAGGCGAAGGGTCCCAGCGGGTAGCCGGTGCCCAGCTGCATGGCCGTATCGATGCCATCCCGCGAGCTCACCTGGTCCTGCAGGGCAAAATACGCTTCATTGATGATAGCCGCAAGGACCCGGCCGCTGATGAAGCCCGGTATGTCCGGCGTCCATTCCACCGTACGGTTAAAACAGGCGAGGACGGCCTCGGCCTGCGCCTGCAGGGCGCCGGGGCCCGCTGCTTCCACGAGGGGCCGCTCCAGCATGCCGGGCCAGGCATTGATCCGCACCACACGCGCTGCCGCCGGCTCACCTGCACCCCTAACCGCATCCGTATCTGCATGCGGGGTGACGGGTCCCTCCAGCCGGGACATGCTTCCCAGCAGGACCAGCGGGCAACTGGGGCCTGCATAGCGGGGGAGTCCCTGCGGGGGCCGTTTGGTCATCCCGTCCCCGTCGCCGGGGCCGGCCAGGTCCAGCCAGGCATCCGCGTCGCGGTGTCCGGCAAATGCCGCTTCCTCCCCGATCCAGACCAGGCGGGTGTTCTCCCGGAGTCCCCGGCTCAGCAGTTCTGCGCGCTGGTCCGCCAGCGCCCGCACAACGAGCTTCATGGTCAATTTTTTGCAAAGAAAGCGTATAAAGCTAAATTCGTTCCGCTGATTTTCAACTGCACCATATGCCCCACACGATCCTGAACACCTCCCAGGCCCCGGCGCCGATCGGACCTTACAGCCAGGCGGTCCGTGCCGGAAACACCCTGTATGTCTCGGGCCAGATCTGCCTGGACCCCGCCACCGGTGAATTGCGCAACGGCAGTATCCGGGAGGAGACCCGCCAGGTCATGGAAAACCTGCGGGCCATCCTGCAGGAGGCGGGCATGGATTTTTCCCGGGTCGTCAAGTGCACCCTGTTCATTACCGACATGAAGCAGTTTGCGGAGATAAACGACGTGTACGGCCAGTATTTTACCGGCCATTACCCGGCCCGTGAGACCGTCCAGGTGGCGGCCCTTCCGCGCTTCGTGCAGGTTGAGATCAGCCTGATCGCCGTGGCCTGAGTGGCCGGCCGGGCCGGCGACCACCCTCATTGCCTTTCCCAAATTGATTTGCCATGAAAAAATGCTTTCTGCTTGTTATGATGGCCGCCCTGCTCGGGCAGGGGCGCGCGCAGGACGGATGGACCCTGCGGGCCGACCACATTGATCCCGCCAACTATTACGGCATCACCGTAGCCAACGGGATGATCGGCATCGTGTCCTCCCCCGAGCCTTTCCGCGTCAAGGATGTCGTGCTGAACGGGGCCTATGACCTGTATGGCCGCGGGCGTGTGAGCAATTTCCTGCGCAGCTTCAATTTCCTGAACATGTACCTGGAGGTGGACGGGCGCCGCATCGGCCCGGCCGATGCCCGGGGCATGACCCAGCAGCTGGACATGCACCACGGCGCCTTCACCGCGGATTTTGATTACCAGGACGCTGCGCACGTCAGTTACACCTATTACGCCCTGCGCCACCTGCCCTACTGCGGGATGATGGATGTCAGCATCACGCCCAAAAAGGACATCGACATCACGGCGGCCTCGGTGATGGAAGCGCCGGATGCCCTGCGCGAAGTGCAGAATTACTATAACGAGATCGACCGGCCCCATGTCACCATCAGCCTGCTGACCTCGACGGCTAAAAGCCCCACGGGAAAACTCCTGTTTGCCTCCTCCACCACCTTCCTGTTCAACGAACCGCATGGCAGCGAGCCCCGCATCATCCACGAGATGTGGGACAACAACATGCACCTGATGAAGTTCAAAAAGCACCTGAAGGCCGGGGAGACCTACCGCTTCAGCCTTGCCGGCGCCTCGATTTCCAGCGCCCAGCATGACGACCCGCTCAATGAAGCGGAACGCTACGCGATTTTCTGCAAACTGGAAGGCCACGAGCGGCTCATCCGCCATCATAACGAAGCCTGGGATACGCTCTGGAAGAGCGACATCCGGATCGAGGGAGACCCCGAAGCGCAGCTGGCCGTCCGTTCCGCGCTTTACCACCTGTATTCCTTTGTGCGGGAAGGCACGGCCTATTCCCCCTCGCCCATGGGCCTGAGCGGCCTGGGGTATAACGGACATGTGTTCTGGGATACCGAAATCTGGATGTACCCCGCCATCCTGGTGCTTCACCCCGAAATGGCCCGCTCCATGGTCGAGTACCGGTACCAGCGGCTGAAGGAAGCCGAGCACAATGCCTTTGCCCATGGTTACCGGGGCGCCATGTATCCCTGGGAATCCGCGGCCAGCGGCAACGAGGAAACCCCCGTCTGGGCCCTGAGCGGTCCCTTTGAACACCATATCACCGCCGACGTGGCGATCGCGGCCTGGAACTATTACTGCGTGACCCAGGACCGTCAGTGGCTGAAGGAGAAAGGCTACCCCGTCATGAAGGCCTGCGCCGATTTCTGGGCCTCCCGCGTGGAGCGCAACGGCCCGGGGCATTATGACATCAACAACGTGGTGGCCGCGGACGAATGGGCCGAGAACGTGGACAATAACGCCTTCACCAACGCCGCGGCCAAGGCCACCCTGCGGTATGCCACGATGGCCGCCAAACTGATCGGGGAGACGCCGGACCCCGACTGGATGAATGTCTGCAACAATATCCCGATCCTGAAAATGGAAAACGGGGTGACGCGCGAGCACGCCGGCTACCAGGGAGAGGGGATCAAGCAGGCGGATGTCAACCTGCTGGCCTATCCGCTGAAGGAGATCACCGATCCGGACCAGATCCGCAAGGACCTCGCCTATTACGAGACCCGGGTGCCCGTGGAAGGAACCCCGGCGATGACCCAGGCCATTTTCGCCCTGCTGTATTCCCGGCTGGGAGACGGGGAGAAGGCCTATCATTATTTTGTGGACGCCCACGTGCCCAACCAGAACCCGCCCTTCAATGTGCTGGCCGAGACCAAGGGCGGTACAAATCCTTATTTTTCAACGGGAGCAGGCGGCCTGCTGCAGGCGGTGCTCAACGGGTTCGGCGGCCTGGACATCACCCCGCAGGGAATCGTCCAGGTAAAGTCGGCCCTGCCCAGGCAATGGAAAAGCCTGACCATAACCGGCGTGGGGCCGCAAAAAAAGATTTTTTACAATAAATAACTTATCTTTAAGCGCTTTGAGAAAGGCTGGCTCCATACTGTTCCTGCTGATCCTGGTATTCAATTTCTGGGGATACCGGGTGGTGCTTTCCTTCCTGGAACAGGAGGCCACCACCCGCCTGGTGCATCGCCTGGACGCCGGGGATTACTCCCGGGACCAGCTGGTGGAGGTGAAGATCCCGCTGAGTCTGCCCTACTATACCGACTGGGGCAACTACGAATCCTACAGCGGCTCGGTGACCTGGAACGGGGAGAATTATCAGTATGTCAAGCGCAAGCTGTCGCAGGATACTCTCTACCTGCTCTGCATTCCCCATACGGAGAAGAACACGATCCAGTCAGCCAAAATGGACTATTTCCGGATCGTCAACGACCTGCAGCACGACGGGGGAACCCAGAAGCCCGGGCAGCAACCCATCTCCATCAAGTTAATGCTCAGTGAATTTATCGGTACCGAACCGGCATTCACCCTGGAGCACCGCACCGGCGAACTAGCCGCTTATAATCTCTATTACCGGGATCTTTCCAGCCAGTTTGATCCCTGCACGCCTGCTCAGCCGCCGGAATGCTGATCGCACCTCTGACACGATCCGACCGGTATAAAACGAGTATTCATCCCAACAGAAAAATTATGCGATTAGCAGGCATTGCTATTGCCGCCCTGCTGTTCATGCAGGCCTGCAATACCAATAAGAAAAGTGATTATGCAGCCATTACCCATGACCCGATACTGTTCTGCAATACGGTGCATGAGCTGAACAGCGTGGTGATGGGCAATAATTTCAGCCCGATTGTGGCTTCCCGCAACTACCTGTATGCCGCTGTGGCGGCCTACGAGGTGATCGCGGCAGGATACCCCAACCAGTATTATTCCCTGGCCGGCCAGCTTCACGGCCTGGATGCGGTGCCCAAACCGGCACCCGGCAAGCCCATCGATTTCGAGTTTGCCGCGCTGCTGGCCTACGTGAACCTGGGTGAGGCAGTCACCTTCCCGGCAGGAAGCATGCAGGAATATACCGACAGCCTGAAGAAGCTGGTCCGGGACCACGGCATGCCCGGCGACATGTTCCGGAACAGTGTGGACTATGCGGATTCCGTATCGGCAACCATTCTGGCCTGGAGCAAGAAGGATATGTATGCGGAGACCCGCAGTTATCCGAAGTACACGGTCATCGACACACCGGGCCGCTGGGTACCCACCCCGCCCGCCTATGCCGATGCGATGGAGCCGCACTGGAACCTGATCCGCACCCTGGTGCTGGACAGCGCCAACCAGTTCGTTCCGCCGCCCCCGCCGCCCTTCAACGTCACGGACAAAAACAGCAAGTACTACCACGAAGTCATGCTGATCAAGAACGCCGGGGATTCCCTGACGGACGAACAGAAGCATATCGCTAATTTCTGGGATGACAACCCGTTTAAACTCAATGTGTCCGGACACGTCATGTTCGGGACCAAGAAGTTTTCTCCCACCGGTCACTGGATGAGCATCGTAGGCATCGCCGCCCAGAAGGCCAAGGCCGATTTTCCCACGACGGTCTACGCCTTCGCCCTGACGACCATTGCCCAGTTCGATGCATTTATCCAGTGCTGGGATGAGAAATACCGGCACAACACCGTCCGCCCGGAAACCGTGATCAACAAATACTTTGACCCCAACTGGCATCCCCTGCTGCAGACACCCCCCTTCCCGGAGTATACCTGCGGGCATTCCACGGTTTCAGCGGCTGATGCGGAGGCACTCACCCATGTGTTCGGGGACAATTTTGCCTACACGGATACCACGGAACTGGAGTTCGGCATCAAGAGCCGGTCCTACCCTTCGTTTCGCGCTGCCGCGATCGAGAACAACTGGGCCCGGTTCTACGGAGGAATCCATTACCACAACTCCTGTATCATCAGCACCGAATACGGGAAAAAGGTCGGCCAGCTCGTCGTGAGCCGGCTGAAGATGAAGAAATGATCGTATTCTAAAACCGACTAACTAATTATCATGCGAATCGTTACCGCCATACTGGTCATGGTCATGGCCACCGTATGCACCCAATATACCCAGGCGCAGGGCTGTGTCGCCATTAAAGGCACCGCCGGCGTGTGCAGCCGTCCTTCCGATTATAAAGGATGGGAGCTGAACATCAATAACCGCTACTTCCGCTCCTACAAGCACTTTGTAGGTACCGCGGAACAGAAACAGCGCATTGCGCAGCACACCAACGTGATCAACCACTCCTACGAGATGGATCTCACCGCGACCAAAACCCTCAACGCCCGCTGGTCGATCGGCATAACCCTGCCGATCATGGATTTTTCCCGGTCTTCGCTCTATGAGCATGACGGGCTGAGCCGGCATACGACCCATTCCTTCGGGATCGGGGATGCGCGGGTGGCTGCCTACCGCTGGATGTTTGATCCGAAAACCTCCCATAAAGGCAACGTGCAGCTGGGCCTTGGCATCAAGCTGCCGACCGGCAACTCGAACTACCAGGACTATTTCTACCGAGGACCTGACAGCCTGGTGCTGGGGCCGGTGGACCAGTCCATCCAGCCGGGCGACGGGGGTACCGGCATCACCTTCGAGCTGAACAGCTATTATAATTTCAACCACCAGCTGGGCGTGTACGGCGGCTTTTTCTACCTGGTCAACCCGCGGGAGGTAAACGGTACCTCCACGGCAAGGGGCGGCCCCGTTTCCGCCATATCCAGGAAGTACAACTTTGATGTGATGAGTGTACCGGACCTGTATATGGGCCGGGCCGGCGTCGCGTATATGGTAAGCGACTGGACCTTCTCGGGCGGGATGCGCATCGAAGGCCTTCCGTCCCGGGATCTGGTCGGAGGCAGCAAGGGCTTCCGCAGGCCGGGGTATATAATTTCCGCAGAACCTTCCATTACATACGTCGCAAAGCATATCAGCTATAACCTCGGGGTCCCCATCGCGGTGGTGCGCAACCGCACGCAGAGCGACTCCGACCGGCGCCGCAGTGCCGATACGGGCACACACGTGCAGGGCGACGCAGCTTTTGCGGATTACCTCATCAGTGCGGGAATAACCGTTCGTCTGTAACGATTCTCAGGCCAGGTACGGCCAGGACCTGTATGCCGGCAGCCCCGGCCGATACGCCCTATCCGGGGTCGTAGCGGCTACCAGGGTGGTGCGGGCGTATGTTCCGGGCGCGCCCCTACAAACTCCTACTACAATGGCAAAACAACTGCAGGCATTCGCGGTATGGCGGTTGCTTGTCCTGGCGATCCTGCTGGGGAGCACCGCGCAGGCACAGACCGATATCGATGCCATCATGATGGAAAAGCACGCCTTCTGCGTGGGTCCCAGCTACAGCTACAGTTCCTTCAAAAATTACTGGGAAGGAACACGTAAGCGCAATAACCTGAACATGGGCCGGGTCAGCACCCGGATGTTCGGGCTAATGGGGGATTACGGCATCACCAAAAAACTCAACGCCCTGTTCGGGCTTCCCTACGTCCGGACCCGGGCCTCGGCGGGCACCCTGCATGGCCTGGAGGGTGTCCAGGACCTCAGCCTGTTCCTGAAATGGAACCCGGTACGTCGCAAGTGGGGAGAGGGTGTATTTTCCGCCTTCGCCATCGGCGGGTTTAGCCTCCCCCTCTCGAATTACGTCGTGGATTACCTGCCCCTGTCCATCGGGCTGCATACCCGCAACCTCCTGGGCCGGGTCATGGCCGATTACCAGCGGGGCAACTGGTTCGTCACCGGTTCGGCCACCTATGTCTACCGCAGCAATACCCGGCTGGACCGCAATTCCTATTACACCACGGAGATGATTGACAACACCGAGGTGGAAATGCCCGATGCCATGTCCTTTAACCTGCGGGCCGGCCTGCGTGGCTACCACCTGATCGCTGAAGGCTTCCTGAACAACTGGACCACGCTGGGCGGGTTTGACATCACGCGCAACAACATGCCTTTTCCCAGTAACCGGATGAACGCCACCTCCCTCGGCGTGAATGTCAAGTACACGCCCACCTGGGCGCCGCGCCTGTCCCTGGTGGGAACAGGCAGCTGCGTGGTCACCGGCCGCAACATGGGTCAGGCGACCACCGTGGACGGGGCCATTTTCTATGTATTTGACCTGTCGTCCCACAAGAAATCATCTTCCAACAACCCCAAAATGTAACCGACATGAAAAAGATAATTCGCATAACCGGCTTATGGCTGCTCCTGGCCACCCTGCTGGTCGCGGCCTGTTCCAAGGTCGTACGCGGGCGGACGCAGGACATCGCGCCCCTCAGCCCGGGTAGTACCGACATCGAGGCGGGCAACTGGAAACCGGTCCTGCTTACGGGCCCGGAACAATTCCCGGTGGCGGCGCCGGTGGCCACCAATTCACCGGACTATATCGCCCAGCTAAGCGAGATCAAGTCCTGGCAAACCCATATCAGCCAGGCTGACCAGGATAATATCCGGTACTGGAGCGCGGGAGCCGTGCTGCGCTGGAACGAGATCCTGCGCATGCTGGTCGCCAAACACAACCTCGCTCCCTACCAGAACCCGGACGGGACCTATCCGGTGCCCAGTGCCGGCAACCCGCTGGCCTATCCGCAGTTTCCCTTTGCCAACCCGCCGTATGCGGCCCGCGCCTATGCCTATGCCAGCGCGGCCCAGTATGACGCCCTGGTGGCGGCCTGGCATTACAAGAAACTGTACGGCCGGCCGGCCCCCTATCAGGTAGACAGCAGCGTGCAGGCCCTGGTTCCCCGGACCGATCTGCCTTCCTATCCTTCCGAGGATGCCGTAGTGGAAGGAGCCGCCGTGGAGATCCTGAAGCTTATGTTCCCCGGCGACCAGGATTATATCCAGCAGCAGGCCAGCCTGCAGCGCCAGGCCCGGATCCAGTCCGGTGCCAACGTGCGCAGCGATATCGAGGCCGGCGAGGCCCTCGGCCGCCAGGTGGCCCAGCTCTTCGTGGCGCGGGCGCGCACGGATCGGGCCGGAGCGGCCGGCGGCAATCCCGCCGAGTGGAGCCAGCTGGAGCAGGATGCCACGGCCCGCGGGGAAATCCCCTGGTACAGCCTGGAAACGCCCAGGCGGCCGCCCATGCTGCCCCTGTTCGGCCGGGTCAAGCCCTTCCTGTTTGATTCCGCCACGGTCATTGCCCTGCGCCCGCCGCCACCCAACGCCACCTCCAGCGACGCCATGAAAAAGGAGGTGGCCGAGGAACTGGGCTTCTCCAAAGATGACTCCCGGGATCATTACCGCATCGTGCATGTCTGGGCCGACGGGGTAGGCACCTCGACGCCTCCCGGCCACTGGGATGCCATCGCCGCCGAGGATTTTATCAAGATGAACCTCAGCGAAGTGCGCTGGGCCCGCAATATGGCGCTGCTGAACATGGCGCTGATGGATGCCGCCATCGTCTGCTGGGACATCAAATATTATTATTTCAATCCGCGTCCCACCCAGATGAATCCCGGCATCAAGACCCTGACGGGCATTCCCAACTTTCCATCCTATGTCTCGGGGCACTCCACGTTCAGCGGGGCGGCGTCGACCATCCTGGCCCACCTGAACCCGGACCGGGCGGCCGATTACCAGGCCATGGCCCAGGAAGCCTCGATGTCGCGGATGTTTGCGGGGATACACTACCGCAGTGACTGCCAGATGGGCCTGGTCGTAGGCGCCAACGTCGGTAATTACGCAGTCCTGCGGGCTACGTCGGACGGCGCGGAATAAACGGAATATCACCAGCCAGCCAAACCAACCAGTTTACCAACAAAAACACGTCAACATGGAAAAAGTACTTGTACTGCGCTCGCCGGCCCGGTCACAGGCCTGGCCCGCCTCCCGGGTTATCTGCTGGGTGAACCGCCTGGCACTGGCTATCGTATTCGGATGGTTCGGCCTGCTCAAAGTGCTGCACCTTTCGCCGGCTGAGCAGCTGGTTACGCACCTGCACCAGGTTACCATCGCACGCTTTATGGACATCGGCCATTTCATGATCCTGCTGGGCGGGGTGGAATGCGCCATCGGCCTGCTCTGGCTGGTACCGCGGCTGACGCGGTATGCCTTCGGCCTGTTTTTGCTGCAGATGGGTACGACCTTCCTGCCGCTGTTCCTGCTCAGGTCGGAAACCTGGCAGAACGCCTTCGCCCTGACCCTTACAGGCCAGTACATCATGAAAAACCTGGTCCTGGTAGCCAGCGCCCTGAGCGTAGTCTACCTGCAGGGGCAGTCCGAAACAAGGTAACTCATGCGGCAGGAACATATTTTACGTCACGTTAAAAAACAACAGGATGCATAATAGCAAGCTGATCGGGGCCGCCTGCCTGGCCTTCGTACTGTACCACGGGGCAGCCGCCCAGCAGAACCCGGCCCGGGGCCGGGATTCAGCCGGCGTGCGGAGCCTCGACAGCGTCATACTGAACGGGTACCGGCAGGCGCCCTCCTTTTTGCCGGACCTGGACGGGGTGGATCTGTTCGCCGGCAAGCGCACCAGCCTGCTGGTGCTGGACCCCTCCCAGGGTAATCTCAGCCAGGGGGTGGTAAGATCCCTGTTTGCCAAGGTGCCGGGCCTTACCACCTGGGATATGGACGGGGCGGGGACCCAGATCAATATCGGGTTCCGGGGCACGGACGCCCACCGTTCCATTGAGATGAATATGCGGCAGAATGGCTATAACACCAACTCCGACATCTTCGGTTACCCGGAGGACCACTACACGCCGCCGCTGCAGGGCGTGCAGCAGGTCCAGATCGTGCGGGGCTCCGCGGCTCTCCAGTACGGCAGCCAGTTCGGCGGCATGCTGAATTACATCATGAAGCAGGGAGATACCACGCGCCCGGTCTCCCTGTACAGCGAGCAGACCCTGGGCTCCCACAACCTGTTCAACTCCTTCAATTCGGCGGGCGGTAAATCCGGCAGGTGGCGGTATTATGCCTATTACGATAACCGCCACGGGGATGGCTGGCGCCCGAATTCCGCCTTCGAATACCATGCCCTGTACGCCGATGTGGCCTACCAGCTGAATGACCGCGGGCAGATCCATGTCCAGTTTTCCCGCATGGACTACCGCCAGCAGATTGCCGGAGGCCTGACGGACGCCCAGTTTGCCGCCGATCCCCGGCTGTCGCTGCGATCCCGGAACTATTTCAGCCCCGAGATCAATATCCCGGCCCTGATACTGACCTACGGACTGTCTGCCCGGACGCGGCTGCAGGTGACCGCCCATTCCCTGCTGGGGCAGCGTAACAGCGTGCAGTTCCTCCGTACGGCGGATATCCCCGATACGGTAAACAGGCAGACAGGCACCTACAACCCCCGCCAGGTGGACCGGGACTACTACCGGGCCTTTACCACGGAGGCCCGGCTGCTGCACACCTACCGGATCGGGGGCCTGGCCAGTACCCTGAGCGGTGGGTTGCGGTATTTTGACGAGATTACCCGGCGCCGCCAGCAGGGGGTTGGTTCGACCGGCGCTGATTTTGATCTTGCGCTGGTCGCACCCTATGGGATCGACCTGCGGTTCCATACCCGCAATTACGCGGCCTTCGCTGAGAACCTGCTGCAGGTGACGCCCCGTTTCTCGGTAACGCCCGGTGTTCGGTTCGAGGTAATCCGGACCAACCTGACCGGCGTAATCAGCCAGGCCACCCTACCCGTGAACTACCTGGGCAGGCGCAGTTTTCCGCTGTTCGGCACGGGCCTCCAGTACCAGCTGTCCGGATCCACCCAGTTGTACGGGAACCTCTCGCAGGCCTACCGGCCTTATTTGTACGCGAACGTCACCCCGGCTGACCAGCTTGGCCGGATTGATCCGAACATGAAAGACAGCAGGGGGTACGATATTGACCTGGGATACCGGGGTGAACTGGGCCGGGCGTTCCGGTTTGATCTGAACCTGTTCCAGGTTTATTACGGCAACCGGGTTGGTCAGCTCAGCCTCCGCGACGCCAACAACCGGGAATACCTGTATACCACCAACGTGGGAGACGCGATGACCCGCGGCCTGGAAGCCTATGGCGCGGTGTCCCTGCCGGCCCTGCTGCACTGGCATGCCGCGGGCTTTGACCTGCGGATGTACAATTCCCTGGCCCTGAACCATGGCCGCTATCTCAGCGGGGAAATCAATAAGGGGGGAACCAATATATCGCTGGACCATCATTACCTGGAAGGAACGCCCACCTGGATTGAGCGGGCGGGCCTGACCTACCAGTACCAAACGTTTTCCACGACCCTGCAGTACAGCTACGTGGGCCGGTCTTTCAGCGATGCCAACAATACCTTATTCAGTGCCACGGGGGCGACGGGCCTGGTACCCGCCTACCAGGTATGGGACCTTTCGGCCGGCTGGAAAATCCGGGGCCGCTATCAGGTATCCGGGGGGATCAACAACCTGGCCGATGCCCGGTATTTTTCGCGCCGGATCAACATGTACCCGGGACCCGGCATCCTGCCGGCAGACGGCAGGACCTGTTATATTTCGTTAGGTATTACCATATAAGCAACAGTCACGTTTTGGAAAGCATGGCATCCTGTTTCCACAGGATGCTTTTTTTATGATTAAATTCGAAGAATAAACTGTTGGTCACTATGAGAAAATGGGTCCTTTTGTTGCTGATGGCCGCCCTGGGCCGGCTGGACGCGCCCGGCCAGGACGTGATTACGCCGGACAGCCTCTACGGCCAGCTGTTCCGTGACGTCCAGCTGGCGCGCATATTCCCGGACAGCAAGACCTTCGTCGATTGCGTGCCCAAACGGGAGCCCGCCGACATCCTGCGCGATTACGAGGCCGCCCGCAGCAATCCCGCCGTCCGCTTCAGCCTGAAGCTGTTCGTGGAGGAAAATTTCGAGCAGCCCAAAACGCCCCAGCTGAACTATATCACGCAGGAGAAGGACGTGGTCATGCATATCAAAAACCTGTGGGGCGTCCTGAAGCGCCAGCAGGACCAGCCGGTCCGGGGAAGTACCCTGCTGCCGCTGCCCAACCCCTATATCGTGCCCGGCGGACGGTTCCGCGAAGTCTATTACTGGGATTCGTATTTTACCATGCTGGGCCTGAAGGAGAGCGGGGAGACGGAGATGATCGAGAATATGGTTAATAATTTTGCCTACCTGCTGTCCCGTTACGGGCATATTCCCAACGGCAACCGCAGCTATTACCTGAGCCGGTCCCAGCCACCTTTCTTTGCCCTGATGCTGGACCTGCTGGCCTCCTTCAAGGGCGATTACGTATACGCCACCTTCCTGCCGGCCCTGAACAACGAATACAATTACTGGATGGACCAGTCGGCTCCCACGCGTCACGTGGTCCGCATGCCCGACGGCAGTATCCTGAACCGCTATTACGACCGGGATGCGATCCCCCGCCAGGAGGCCTATGCCGAGGACTATGAGCTGGCGGAGAAATCCAAAACGGACAAGGCCGCCCTGCTGCGTAACCTGCGCAGCGCGGCCGAAAGCGGCTGGGACTTCAGCAGCCGCTGGTTCGCTGACGGCAAGACCCTGGGCACCATCCAGGTGACCTCCCTGGTCCCCGTGGACCTGAACTGCCTGCTCTACCACCTGGAAAAGGTGATGGCCAAGGCCTACCGCGTAAGCGGCAACCTGCTCAAGGCAAAATATTATGACAACATCGCCGAGCGCCGCCGCCGGGCCATCGACAAATACTGCTGGTCGGCCGCCAGTGGCTGGTACGTGGATTACAACCTGGTTAAGAAGGCCCCCTCGCCCGAGCTGACGCTGGCCGGCATGTCGCCGTTCTTCCTGAACGTGGCGCCCGCCAGCCGCATCGGGCCCGCGGCCGCGGTGCTGGAAAAGAAGTTTCTCCGGGATGGCGGCCTGGTGACTACGCTGAAGAACACCGGCCAGCAATGGGATGCCCCCAACGGGTGGGCGCCCCTGGAATGGATGGCCATCGCCGGGCTGGAAAACTACGGGCGATCCCCCTTGGCCCGCGAGATCGCCCAGCGCTGGGTAAAACTCAATATCCGGGTATTCGAAAACACCGGCAAACTGATGGAAAAATATAATGTCGTGGACACCCGCCTGGAAGCCGGCGGGGGTGAGTATCCCTCCCAGGACGGGTTCGGCTGGACCAACGGGGTGCTGCTGGCCTGCATGAAGAAGTATGATCTGAAACAGGAACCGCCTGCCACTACCCCGGGGCCTTGATCTGTTGACCGGACGGGATGTAAAAGCACAGGGCCTCCCCGCGGAGGCCCTGTGCTTTTTGGTATTTTCAGGCGATGGCCGGTCAGAATGCCTTCTTCCAGGTATTGTTGTCCCGGTTCCAGTCCGGCAGTTTTTTGTCGGGGTCCAGGATCACTTCCTTGATCTCGCTGGTGGTGGGCACACCGAAGGTCCATTCCGGTCCGCGCTGCCATACTTCCACCGGCAGGTTCAGGCGGTGCTCCTGCCCGTTTGTCTCCCGGATCAGCACGGTGACGGGCATCGGCATTTTCTCCAGGTTCTGGATGGTGATCTCCGCGCCGTTTTCGGGTTTGCCCTTGACGTACTTGACGTCCTTGACGGCCTGGTCGAGCTTCCAGGTGTTGAGCACCCAGCTGCGCCAGAACCAGGAAAGGTCCTCCCCGCCCACATTCTCCATGGTGTGGAAGAAATCCCAGGGGGTGGGATGCTTGAAGGCCCAGCGGTTAATGTACTCGCGGAAGGCGGCGTCGAAGCGCTCCGGCCCCAGGATATTGTCCCGCAGCTGGTGCAGCATCATGGACGGCTTCAGGTAGGCCGCCACGCCCAGGTTGTCCTGCTGGATCACCTCGGGGATGTTGAACAGGCCGTCCATCTTGTCCCCGAATACATAACGGATCATGAAGGGGGAATTGGGATCGCTGAAAAAGCTCTGGTCCTTGAACTCCCCGTTATGGAAGTTGGCGGTGGACAAATCGTTGATGAAGGTGTTGAACCCTTCGTCCATCCAGGCGTATTTGCGCTCATTGCTGCCCACGATCATCGGGAACCAGGTGTGCCCGAATTCATGGTCGGCAACGCCCCACAGGCCCTTGTCGGCTGCATTGTAACTGCAAAAGACGATGCCGGGGTATTCCATGCCGCCCACGATGCCGGCTACGTTGGTAGCCACGGGGTAGGGGAACTCGTACCAGGTTTTGGAGTTGAACTCAATGGAGCCCTTGACCATTTCGGAGCTGCGCTGCCAGCCGTTTTTCTTGATGCTCTCTACCGGGTACACGCTGGCCGCGATGCATTTTTTGCCGCTGGGCAGGTTGATCCGGGCGGCATCCCAGACAAAGGAACGGGACGCGGCCCAGGCCACGTCGCGGGCATTCTCGATGCGGAAGTGCCAGGTGGTGGTGGCGGCTTTGGGCCGGCAATCCGCGCAGGTCACCTCCTTGTCGCTGCGGATGACCACGGTCTGGTCGCTGGTCCAGGCCTTTTCATACCGCCTGAGCTGGTCGGCCGTCAGGCACTCCTTGGGGTTCTGGAGTTCCCCGGAGCCGACCACGACCAGGTTGGAGGGCGCGGTCACGCTGTAATCAAAATTGCCGTATTCCAGGTAGAACTCACCCGCGCCCAGGTAGGGCAGGGTGTTCCAGCCCTGGATATCGTCATACACGCACATGCGGGGGAACCACTGGGCCACTTCGTAGATCCAGCCGTTCCTGGTATTGAGTCGGCCCATGCGGTCGGTACCGTATTCCGGCACCGTGAACCCGAACTGGATGCGGACCTTGATATGGGCGCCGGCGGCGGCCAGGGGCTGATCCAGCCAGACCTGCATCCGGGTGTCGGTGATATGGAAGCGGGGCGTATAGGTTTTCCCGTCATACTCCACCGAGATGGATTTGATCACGTCCCCGTCGGTAAACTGGGCATTGGCCCAGCGGCCGCCGGTTTCGGTCGTGGTCGCGGATCCCCGGGAATCCTTGCGGTAGATATTCTGGTCAAGCTGCAGCCAGAGGAATTTCAGCCTGTCGGGGCTGTTATTGGTGTAGGAGAGTTCTTCGGTTCCGCTGACCCCGTGGTTCAGGGTGTCCAGGGTGCAGGAAATAACATAGTCGGCGCGGTTCTGCCAGTAGCGGGGACCGGGCTGGCCGTCCGCACTGCGGAAATCCGTGCCGGGGTAAGGATAGAATTGCGGATTGAAGGCCTCCCGCTGGTTATACACCGAGGTGGCGGGTGCGGTCGTCTGCTGGGAATACCCGCACAGCAGCCAGAGCAGGCCGAGTGCGCCGAGTACGATTTTTCTCATGGTAAACAATTTAAAAGGGCACTAATATAGCCAAAAGGGCGGCTTGGCCCTTGCCGGCAGTCCTTTATTTGGGTTTTTTTAGGGAAACAGGGATTCCGCGACGGCTACGCTGTCGGGTTTGCCCACATCGGCGAGCCGGTCGCCGCTGTGATCATATCCCAGGATGCGGTGGCCGGCCGCCAGGTCCAGGTACAGGTCGATCAGGGAGAATTTGCCGGTGCGGCCAATCAGGGAGAATACCTCGTATTCGAATACGGCCACGCAGGAATAGGCTTTCGGGAGGTAGGCGCTGCGCGCCACGGCAATGCGTTCGGCCCCGGTGGCCGCGTTGCGCCATCCGCAAAGGCGGTTATCCGCATCAAACAGCAGGTAGCGGGAACTCGTTCGCTGCATGACCGACACGGTGATGAGCGGGAGCTGCTGTGCATGGAAGGCCACGAGGCGGCTGATGTCCAGGTCCGTCAGGATATCGGCGTTGCAGGTCAGAAAACGCTGGCCCGCATCGAACAGGGGCTTTGCCCGCAGCAGGCCGCCCCCGGTTTCCAGCAGCTCGTCCCGCTCGTCGCTGATCAGGATGCGGCTGCCCCAGCCGTTGGTCCGTTTGATCTCCTCGACGACCTGGTCGGCGAAATGGTGCACGTTAACCACCAGCTGGGTGATCCCGTAGCGCTGCAGGTATTCCACGTTGCGCTGCAGGAGGGACTTGCCGTTTACCAGGGCCAGGGCCTTGGGATGGCTGTCCGTCCAGGGCTTGAAGCGGGTGCCGAGGCCGGCGGCGAAGATCATGGCTTTCATGCGACGGGGGGTTGGGGTTCGGTGGGTACATTGATCCAGTCCCGCGGTTCCTGGACCAGGTGACGGACCTCGACCCTGACGCGGAATTTGTTGCGCAGGTGGCGGGCCAGGGCGTCGGCGGCATACACGCTGCGGTGCTGGCCGCCGGTGCAGCCGAAGCTGACCTGCAGGCTGGCAAAGCCGCGCTGGATATAGTCCTCCACGCTGAGGTCCACCAGGTCGAACACGCTGCGCAGGAACTCCGGCATCCGGGTCTGCTGCTCCAGGTAATCCCTGACCACCTTATCGCGGCCGTGGAAGGCCTTGAGTTCGGGCAGGCGTCCGGGGTTCAGTATCCCGCGGCAGTCAAACACAAACCCGCCCCCGTTCCCGCTGGGATCGGGCGGAATACCCTGGCGGTAGGAGAAGCTGTTGATGGTGACGACCAGCGGGGTGTCTTCCGTGGCCTGGGTGGGGGTGAACTGCCGGATGATTTCCGGGGCGACACAGAGACCGAGCACCTTGCGGAATTCCGGTACGGCAATCCCCAGGCTCTGTTTGTCAAAAAAGTCCTTCAGGTTGCGCAGGGCAGTGGGTATACTGGTCAGGAACTGGGATTTCCGCTCGAACAGGCCGCGGAAGCCGTAGGCGCCCAGGACCTGCAGCAGGCGGATCAGCACATAGCCGTTGAACTGGCTGCGGAATACGGTGCGGTCCAGGGGTCGGCCTATCAGCCGCTCGAAGGCATCCATGTAGTCGGTGAGCAGGCGGTCCTTCCACTCCCCGGGCAGGTTGGCCCGCGCCTGCCAGAGCAGGCTGGCCACATCGTACTGCGGGGCTCCCTTCATGCCGCCCTGGTAATCGATGAAATGGACGCCGCCCCCGGAGTCCAGCAGGATATTGCGGCTCTGGAAGTCGCGGAACATAAAGTATTTGTACTCCGTGTGCGTCAGGTAGGTGCTCAGCGCCTCGAAGTCGTCGATCAGGCGCTGCTTGTCGTAGGGTTTGCGCAGGGCGTCCAGGAAATAATACTTGAAATATAGCAGGTCCGCCAGGATCGCCTGCTTGCCGAATACCTGGTTGGTCAGGCAGCGCGAGTAGTCCATTCCCTGGTCACCCCGCACCTGCAGGTTGGCCAGGGCCTCCAGGCTTTGACGGAACAGGCCGTACACGGTTTCGGTAAATCCCTCCGCCTCCAGCCGGTTGAGCAGGGAGAGGTCTCCCAGGTCCTCCTGGAGATAGATTGTTTTGTCTTCGCTCACGCAGTAGATGTCCGGAACGGGCAGCTGGCGGGCCGCAAAATGCCGGGAAAAGTACAGGAAGGTCTCGTTTTCCTTCACGTTCTCGCCATGGGTGGCGATCACGGTACCCCCGGGCCCGTGCACCCGGAAATACCGCCGCTCACTGCCGCTCTGCTGCAGGACATCAATATGCTGCGGCGGCTGGTTTTTCCAGGACTGGTACAGGCGGGCAATGGCGTCAAGGGTTGGCTGCATCGGGCAAATTTAGTTGAATTACGCTGACCATACCGGTGGGCCGGCCGCAAGGTATTACCGTGCCGTGTCCGGCGGTACCAGGCCGTCCTTCCTGGGGATGCTTCCTGCCCCGCGTACCCGCGCCCCGCACCGGCCTGCCGGCTGCCGGATGAAGGGTAACCCCGGGGATACCCGCTTCCCGAAAACTAACACCCGTTCAGGTATGAAGGCAAAGCGATACCTTTGTCCGGGCCGCTCCGGGGCGGCCGCAAAATCTGTTGCATGAACCAGCCGACATCACCCAACACCGGGAAGATCCGTATCGTAACGGCCGCCAGCCTGTTTGACGGCCATGATGCCGCCATCAATATCATGCGGCGCATCCTGCAGAGCAAAGGGGCCGAGATCATCCACCTGGGCCATAACCGCAGCGCCCGGGAGATCGTGGAAGCGGCCATCGAGGAAGACGTGCAGGGGATCGCCATCACCTCCTACCAGGGCGGCCACCTGGAATTTTTCAAATACATCAAGGACCTGCTCGATCAGAACGGTTGCGGGCATATCAGGATATTCGGGGGAGGCGGGGGCACCATCCTGCCTTCGGAGATCCGGGAGCTGCAGCAATACGGGATTGCCCGGATCTATTCGCCGGACGATGGCCGCAGCATGGGGCTGGAAGGCATGATCGAGGACGTCCTGCGCCAGTGCCGGCAGGTCATCGCCCCCGCGCCGCCGCAGGCTCCGGCCGTAAATGGCTCCGCGCGGTATGCCCTGGAGGAATGGAAGGATATCCGCCGCGTGGCCGCTGAAATCACGCGGGCCGAGAACGGCCAGGCCCCGCCGCCGCCCGCATCCGGCGGGCCGGTCCCTGTCATTCCCGTCCTGGGTATCACAGGCACGGGCGGCGCCGGCAAGTCTTCGGTGACCGATGAACTGGTACGCCGCTTCCTGACCAATTTCAGGGACAAGACCCTGGCCGTACTGTCCGTGGATCCCTCCAAGAAAAAATCCGGCGGGGCCCTGCTGGGTGACCGCATCCGCATGAACGCGATCAGCCACCCCCGGGCCTATATGCGCTCCCTGGCTACCCGGGAAAGCGACCGGGCACTCAGCGAACACATGCGGGAGATCATCGATATCTGCCGGCGGGCCGGCTTTGACCTGATCATCCTGGAGAGTGCGGGGGTGGGGCAGAGCGATGCGTCCATCCTGCCCTTCTGCGATGTCAGCCTGTACGTGATGACGCCGGAATACGGGGCCGCCTCCCAGCTGGAAAAGATCAACATGCTGGATTATGCCGACGTGATCGCCATTAATAAGTTCGACAAGGCCGGCGCGCTGGATGCCCTGGCCGACGTGCGCAAGCAATACCGGCGCAATCACCAGCTCTTCACCGCCCCCGATGAGGACCTGCCGGTGATCGGTACGATGGCCAGCAAGTTCGGCGACGAGGGCGTCAACAGGCTTTTCTCCCTGCTGCTGGAAAAGATCCGGGAGAAGACCTCGGCGGACTTCGGCCCGGTCCGGGAGCTGCCGCGGGCGGAAGGTCTCGGGGGGGCCGTGATCATTCCTTCCGGCCGCGCACGCTATCTCAGTGAAATTAGCCAGACCATCCGGGAATATGACCAGCTGGTCCGCGACCAGGCGGCCCTTGCCTCCCGGCTTTACCGGCTGCAGGGCGCCCTGCAGGAACTGGAGTCGGCGCCGGCCTCACCGGCCGCTGCCGCCGAGGAGCTGCGCAGCCGGATCCGCCAGCTGGAAGAGCAGCTCACGCCCGTCAGCCGCAAGCTGCTGCAGAAATGGCCGGAAAAGCTGCAAGCCTACCGGCAGGATTTTTATGAATATGCCGTCCGCGATCACGTGATCCGCCAGGACCTGTATACCACGAGTCTCTCCGGGACCCGGATCCCCAAAGTGGTCCTGCCCCGGTACCGGGACTGGGGCGATATCCTGCGCTGGCAGGCCCAGGAAAATGCCCCGGGGCACTTTCCGTTCACGGCCGGCGTGTTCCCGCTGAAGCGGGAAGGGGAGGATCCCACGCGCATGTTTGCGGGGGAAGGCTGCCCGGAGCGAACCAACAAACGCTTCCACTACCTGTCGGTGGACCAGCCGGCCAAGCGCCTGTCGACGGCCTTTGATTCGGTGACCCTGTACGGGGAGGATCCCGACCACCGGCCCGACATTTACGGGAAGGTGGGCAACAGCGGGGTCAGCATTGCCACCCTGGACGACGCCAAGAAACTCTACAGCGGATTCGACCTCTGTGATCCGCGCACCTCCGTGAGCATGACCATCAACGGACCGGCTCCGGTCATGCTGGCCTTTTTCCTGAATGCGGCCATTGATCAGCAGGTGGAGCAGTGGATCACGCGGGCCGATGGCTGGGACCAGGCCGAGGAGGTGATCCGCCGGAAGTTCAGCCACCTTCCCCGGCCGGCCTATTATAACCCGGCTTCGCCGGAGCGCCTGCCCGAAGGCCATAACGGCCTGGGCCTGCGGTTGCTGGGAATGACCGGCGACGAGGTGGTGCCGGCCCAGGTCTATGCCCAGTGCCGGCAGTATGCCCTGCAGCAGGTCCGCGGGACCGTACAGGCCGACATCCTCAAGGAAGACCAGGCGCAGAACACCTGCATCTTCTCCACCGAGTTCGCCCTGAAGCTCATGGGGGACGTTCAGCAGTATTTTATCGAGCACCAGGTACGCAACTTTTACAGTGTCAGCATCTCGGGGTATCATATTGCGGAGGCGGGCGCCAACCCCATCACCCAGCTGGCCTTCACGCTGGCCAACGGGTTCACCTATGTGGAATACTACCTCAGCCGTGGCATGGCCATCGATGCCTTCGCGCCCAACCTCTCCTTTTTCTTCAGCAACGGCATGGATGCGGAATACAGCGTTATCGGCCGGGTGGCCCGGCGCATCTGGGCCAAGGCGATGAAGTACCGCTACAAGGCCGGCAAGCGCAGCCAGCTGCTTAAATACCATATCCAGACTTCCGGCCGCAGCCTGCATGCCCAGGAGATCGATTTCAATGATATCCGCACCACCCTGCAGGCCCTCTATGCGATCTACGACAACTGCAACAGCCTGCATACGAACGCCTACGACGAGGCGATTACCACGCCCACCGAGGAAAGCGTGCGCCGGGCCATGGCGATCCAGCTGATCATCAACCGGGAACTGGGTTCGGCCAAAACCGAGAATTTCACGCAGGGATCCTTCCTCATCGAGGAGCTGACCGACCTGGTGGAGGAGGCCGTGCTGGCCGAGTTCGACCGGATCACCGAGCGCGGCGGCGTCCTGGGCGCCATGGAGCGCATGTACCAACGCAACAAGATCCAGGAGGAAAGCCTGCATTACGAGCACCTCAAGCACACCGGGGAACTGCCGATCGTAGGCGTGAATACTTTCCTGAACAAGAAGGGCTCCCCGACCATACTGCCCGCTGAAGTCATCCGGAGCCTGCGCGAGGAAAAAGACCAGCAGATACAGAACCTGGCGCTGTTCCGGCAGCGCAACCAGGCCCGCGCCGCCGAGGAACTGGCCCGGCTGCAGCGCGTGGCGCTGGAAAACGGCAACCTCTTTGGGCAGCTGATGGAAACCGTTAAATACTGCTCACTGGGCCAGATCACGCATGCGCTGTACGAAGTCGGCGGCCAGTACCGCCGCAACATGTAGGCCCGGGCCGGGTGTTGAAAAAGTGTTAAGGCGTTGTTTGGTTTGGCATCCTGCTGTAACTTACGTCCACTATGACTTTCTGCAGGGAGTATTTCCGGTGCCGCCCGGTCCGTGGGGCGGTGATCGCGCTGCTGCTGCTGGCAGCGCAGGCCGGCCGGGCGCAACGCCTCGATTCCACGCTCGGGATTTATGCGGACCAGTACAGCCAGGAGCGTGCCTACATCCACTACGACAAATCGGCCTATTCCCCCGGGGAGACGATCTGGTTCAAGGCCTACCTGATGGAAGATATTTTTCCCGCCGATGAAAGCAAGACCTTCTACATCGACTGGTACGACCAGGGCGGCAAGCTGATCAGCCATACGGTCAGCCCCCTGGTTGACGCCACGACCTTCGGCCAGTTCGAGGTACCCGCTTCCTACCCGGGGACGGTCCTGCACGTGAAGGCCTATACCCGGTGGATGCTCAATTTCGATACGGCATTTATTTATACGAAGGATATCCGGATACTTTCCCCCAATCCCCCCGCTTCCTCGTCCCGGTCGGTGCCCGCAGCCACCCTGCAGTTTTTTCCGGAGGGCGGGGATGCCGTGGCCGGGATTCCCAACCGGATTGCCTTCAAGGCCAATGACCCGTGGGGCCGCCCCGTGGGCCTGCGCGGGGTGGTGACCGATGACAAGGGCCGGCTGGTGGACAGCCTGCGGGTCCAGCATGACGGCATGGGCGCCTTTTTCCTGATTCCGCAGCCGGGCCTCACCTACCAGGCCAGATGGAAGGATGACCGGGGTGCGGCCCATGTGACGCCGCTGCCCGCGATCAAGCCCGGCGGGGTGACCCTGCAGGTTACCGGGACGGGTGAGCGGCGGATCGTGTCCGTGCATGCGACGCCGGATGCCGCCGCGACCATCCGGACCATCCATGTGCTGGGTACCGTGCAGCAGCATGAAGTGTTCAAGATCAGCCGGGATATCAGCTCCGGCACGGCCGGCGTGGTCGTGCCCACGGAGGCACTGCCCAACGGCATCCTGACCATCACGGTCTTCGATGACCGCTGGAACGCCCTGGCGGAGCGCATTACCTATGTCCATAACCTGCAATACTTTTTTCAGCCCACGATGGAAGTGCAGCACTGGGGCCTGAGCAAGCGGGCCCGTAACGAAGTGCTGCTCACCATCCCCGACAGCCTGCAGGCCGATCTCTCGGTCGCGGTCACGGATGCCGCCATCGGTACGGACAGCAGTGAGAATATCCTGTCGCGGCTCTTCCTTACCGGGGATCTGAAGGGTTATGTGCACGACCCGGCCTATTATTTTTCGGATACCACCGAAACGATCCGCCAGCACCTGGACCTGGTGATGCTGACCCATGGCTGGCGCCGGTTCAGATGGGAGGATGTGGTGCAGGGGCGCCTTCCCACCATCGCCTATCCCCGCGATACCGCCTACCTGTCGCTGTCCGGCCAGGTCTTCGGGGTGCTGCCCACCCAGCTGGGCAGCGCGGGCACGATCTTCATGATCCTGAAGCAGCGGGATTCCGCCAGCCACCTGGTCATCGCCCCGGTGACCCGCAACGGCACCTTCAATGACCCGGCCACGATCTTTTTCGATTCGGCCCATGTCTATTACCAGTTCCCCAAGGCCACGGGCCTGGGTGATGCCGAGGTAAAATTCATGGTCGACCGCTTGCCTCCGCTCGGCTATCACCCGCTGCCCGGCGGCTCCTACCTCAGCCTGCAGGGCAGCTCGGCCGCCGACCTGCGCCAGTACAAGCTGACCGAGGAAGCGGTGGGGCTGGAGCAGCTCACGCGCATGAAGGTCCTGGAGAACGTGACGGTGACCGCCAAGAAAAAATCGCCCCTGCAGGTGATGGACGAAAATTACACTTCCGGGCTGTTCGAAGGCGGGGACGCCTACCAGTTTGACCTGTTGAACGACCCTATCGCAAGGGGCTATAATAACATTTTCCAGTACCTCCAGGGCAAGGTGGCGGGTCTGCAGATCAGCGTCAACGGCAACAATGTGTCCCTGTCCTGGCGGGGCGGCACGCCGCAGCTCTTCCTCAACGAGATGCAGGCCGACCCGGACCTGCTCAGTACCGTCAACGTGAGCGACGTGGCCTATATCAAGGTATTCCGGCCACCCTTTATCGGCGGATTTGGCAGCGGCGAGGGAGCCATTGCGATCTACACCCGCAAGGGCAACGATATCAAGCAGCCGCCCGGCAAGGGGATGAACAACAGCCTGGTCACCGGGTATACGCCTGTACGACAGTTCTATTCCCCCAACTACGATCATTTTGACCAGCGTAACGAACAGCGCGACACGCGGACCACCATTTACTGGAACCCGCGGATCCAGCTTACACCCCAGAAACGCCAGGTCCTGCTGGTCTTTTATAACACCGACGTCACGGAGTCTTTCCGGGTCATTATCGAAGGCATGACCCGGGACGGCCGGCTGGCCCACCTGGAACAGGTCATGGAGTAAGCCGCCTTATATTAAAGTATAGTAAACCACGAGCATGCTTGTCCCTGTAGCATTCCAACGCAAAACGATTGACGGTACCCACCATCTGCTCGCCGGCGACGTGGGAGGCACCAAGGTAAACATGGCCCTGTACCAGCTGGATGCTGACGGCCCGCGCAGCCTGCGCGCCCAATCCTTTCACTCGGCGGAGTACCCGTCCCTGACCGGGATCGTGAAAGCGTTCCTGGGCAGCGACCCGGTGCCGGACCGCGTCTGCCTGGCTGTGGCGGGGCCCGTGATCGACGGAAAGGTCGACATCACCAACCTGCCCTGGCACTGCGACAGCCACGCGCTGAGCCGGGAACTGGGCGGCGTTCGCGTCGGGTTCCTCAATGACCTCGAGGCGACGGCCTACGGGCTGGCGGGACTGCAGCCCGGAGAAATCTGCACCCTGAATGCGGGCAACCCGACCTTGGGCGGCAATATCGGCATCATCGCCCCCGGCACGGGGCTGGGCGAGGCGGGCCTGTACTGGGACGGGGAGCGGTACCATCCCTTTGCCTGCGAAGGGGGCCACTGCGTATTTGCCAGCCAGACCCAGCTGGATTTTGACCTGTACTGCTGGATGAAAAAACAGTTTGACAACATCAGCTGGGAACGCATAGTATGCGGCCCCGGCCTGCACAATATATTCCGCTTTCTCACCGAAGAAAAGCAATGGACCGTACGCCCCGCGGTGCTGGAGGAAATGAAGGCCGCCGATCCCTCCGCGGTGATCAGTGAGCATGCCCTTGCGGGAGACGAACCGGCCTGCGTCAAGGCGCTCGAGCTGTTTACGGGCTACCTGGCCACCGAATCCAACTGCCTGGCCCTGAAATACAAGGCAACCGGCGGCCTCTTTGTCGGCGGCGGGATCCCGCCCAAGATCCTTCCCCTGCTCCAGGCACCCGGGTGGATCCGGCAGTTTTTCGACAGTGACCGCATGCAGCCCCTGCTGCAGCAGGTACCCGTGCATGTGATCCTCAATGATAAGACGGCCCTGCTGGGCGCGGCCTATTACGGAGCCTATTCCCTGTAAAACGGAAGGTAATCAATACCGGGTGGCCGGGCAGCCGACCTTTTTGTCGCGCTTGTGGGCGGGCAACCCGCTGGTCCGGGTATACTGGTCGAGCAGCCGGATGGTGAAGGTCAGGGCCAGGTAGTAGTAGCCATCCTTGCGGGCTGCTGATCCGCGCGTGGTGCCGCCGGCGGGGTAGGGGCCGCTGCCCACTTCATCGCCCCGGTAGGCCAGTTCCACTGCCTTGGAGCCCCGGGCGCTTTGCAGGGCCGCCTGGTCGACATAATTGGTGCTGACGTCATCGATATAATCCGTAAAAGTCTTGCGGTATCCCAGTTCAATTCCCAGGCGCATATCGTCATTCAGGGCGCGTTCGGCCCCCACCCCGAAGGGGATGGAAAACTGGGTGAGTTTGTAGTTCTTCACGCCGGGCAGAAAGCCTTCCCCCTCCGTGCTCAGGGGCTTCAGGAAGGTCTTGGCCCCGGTCGTGTCCCGGGTATAGGGTTTGAAATGAAAAATGCCAATTCCCGCAAATACGTAAGGGGTCCACCAGCGGGTATTCAGGGAGAAAAAATTGTACTGCAGGCCGCCTTCCCAGTCAATTAGGCCCGTTTTGAAATTCAGGTTGCGCCGTTTCATGGAAGCGTTGCCCTTCTTGTCGTCGGCGTGCAGGGACGTCAGGGACAGGTAGCTGCGGGCGGTCAGGTGCTCGCTGAGGTCATACCGTGCGCCCGCGGAGGCGATCAGGCTGCCCTGGCTGAATGCGGATGAGAAGGACTTGGGTTTCAGGTCACCCTTGTAGGAGGCAAAGCCCGCCCGGAACGACAGGTGCAGGTTCTGGGCAGTGGCGGCCAGGGGGAAACCTAGTAGAATCAACAGGAATTTTTTCATGTGCTTGGATCTCGGGGTAGTAACGGTTTTTCCCCGGATTTATTTTCATATCCGGCTGATTTATAACAGCAACTGGCAGGCCGGCGGGATGATTTCTGGCGGTCTTTCCGTACCTTGGCCCCTGCAATACCTCCAACCATGAAGTGGCTCCTGGTCCCCCTGTCTGTTTCGCTGCTGCTGGCCCGCTGCGCCCCCAATCCGTACCGGCAGACCAACCGGAGTTACAAGCGCCAGGTACGGGCCCTCGCCCGGCAGATCCGGCGCTACCCGCTGAAGGACAGCCTGGACAATGGCCCCTACTGGGTAGGTACCACCAATTTCAACCTGCGCAAACCCGACTTTGTCATCATACACCATACGGCCCAGTGGAGCTGTGACCAGACCCTGAAGACCTTTACTACGGTCAGGACCCAGGTCAGTGCCCACTATGTCATCTGCAGGGACGGGACCATCCACCACCTGCTCAACGATTACCTGCGGGCCTGGCAGGCCGGGGTCAGCCGCTGGGGAAACAACAGCGACATAAACAGCTGCAGTATCGGCATCGAGCTGGATAATAACGGGTTCGAACCCTTTCCGGAGCCGCAGCTCAGCAGCCTCCTGCGCCTGCTGGCTTTCCTGAAAAAGCAGTACCATATCCCAGCCGCCAACTTTATCGGCCACGGAGACATCGCCCCCGCCCGCAAAAACGATCCCAACTGGCGGTTTCCCTGGAAAATGCTGGCCGATCAGGGCTACGGCAGCTGGTATGCGGACACCACCGGGGTGCAGCTGCCCGGCCAGTTCGACGTGGTGCAGGCGCTCCGGCTGGTCGGTTATGACACCCGGGATTCCGCGGCCGCCGTGCTGGCCTTCAAGCGCCACTGGCTCCAGGATACCACCGCCGGGCTGACCCCGGACCAGGCGAAGGTGCTGTACCAGCTGGCCAGCCGCCAGCCGTAGCCCGCTTGCCGGCCGGCCTCAGGCGGGCGGGCCGGAGCATATTCCCGCAATGCGTTAATTTCACGGTCCGGAAGGATTATTCCGACGCGCCCTTCCCGCTTTGCGCTGCCATACGGAAAAGCCATTTCCTGATAGGTAAAGACATATGATGACCGCTGAACACCAACGACTGGCAGTCAATGCCACCAAGGCCGTACCCCTGGTTCAATGGGGACCCTACCTGAGCGAACGCCAATGGGGGACCGTCCGGGAGGACTACAGCCCCAACGGGGACGCCTGGCATTATTTTCCCTTTGACCATGCCCATTTCCGGGTCTACCGCTGGGGCGAGGACGGCCTGGCGGGCATCTCCGATTTTTTCCAGAACCTGTGCTTTTGTGTGGCCCTGTGGAACGGCAAGGATCCCATCCTCAAGGAACGCCTCTTCGGCCTGGGCAATGGCCAGGGCAACCACGGGGAGGATGTCAAGGAGCTCTACTACTACCTGGACAATATCCCTACGCATTACTACATGGAATACCTGTACAAATACCCCCAGCAGGAATTCCCCTACGACCAGCTGCGAAAGGAAAATGCTGCCCGGGACCGCACCCAGCCGGAATACGAGATCCTGGATACCGGCGTGTTCAATGACAACCGCTATTTCGACGTGCTGGTGACCTATGCCAAGCAATCGGCCCAGGATATCTTCATCCGCATCCAGGTGACCAACCGCTACAGCCAGCCGGCCGACCTGGCCCTGCTGCCAACGCTCTGGTTTTACAACCGCTGGAGCTATACCCCGGAGATGAAGCGGCCCTCTATTACCCTGACCAGCAAGACCTCGGTCCGGGCGGACCATGAACGCCTGGGTACCTACTATTTCTACTTCCAGCCCGCGGACGATGCCCTGTTCACCGAGAACGAGAATAACCTGGAAAAAATTTCCGGCACCCCCAACCCGTCGGTATTTGTGAAGGACGCGTTTCATGATGCGATTATCCGCGGGACCAACCTGGCGGAGCTGCGTGCCAAACAGAGCGGCACCAAGTTCGCGCCTGTCTACCGGATGACGCTGAACCCGGGTGAAACCCGGACGGTGTACTGCCGCATCAGCAACAAGGCCATGGACAAGCCCTTTGTCAACGGGTTTGCCGACCTGTTTGCCACCCGCAAGCGGGAGGCCGACGAGTACTATGCCGCCATCCTTCCCAAAGGGATGAGCGAGGATATGGCACAGATCCAGCGGCAGGCGCTGGCCGGGCTATTGTGGAGCAAGCAGTATTACCATTTTGACGTGGAGCGCTGGCTGAGCACCTCCGACGGCATCACCCCGGTCAACCCGGGCAAGATGAACGGCCGTAACAGCGACTGGGGGCATCTGAAGAACCAGGACATCATCGCCATGCCGGACAAATGGGAGTACCCCTGGTATGCCGCCTGGGACCTGGCCTTCCAGTGCATTTCCATGGCGGTCGCGGATCCTACCTTCGCCAAACACCAGCTCCTGCTGGTGATGCGGGAATGGTATATGAAGCCCGACGGCCAGCTGCCGGCCTACGAGTGGAATTTCAGCGACGTCAACCCGCCGGTGCAGGCCTGGGCGGCCCTGCAGGTCTACCAGGTGGAAAAGAAAATGAAGGGAACCGGCGATATCACGTTCCTCAAACGGATCTTCCAGAAACTGCTGATCAACTTCACCTGGTGGATCAACCGAAAGGACGTCAACGGCAACAATATCTTCGAGGGCGGCTTCCTCGGCCTGGACAATATCGGGGTGTTCAACCGGAGTTTTCACTTCCCCGGCGAAATGCAGCTGGAGCAGGCCGACGGCACCAGCTGGATGGGCATGTATGCCCTCAACATGATGGACATGGCCATCGAAATCGCCATGCACGATAGTTCCTTCGAGGATACGGCCACCAAATTCTTTGAACATTTTGTGCTGATTGCCGAGGCGCTGAACGAGCACGGCCTCTGGAACGAGGAGGACAAGTTCTTCTATGATGTCCTGTGCGTGCAGGGTTCCGATCCCCTGCCCCTGCGTATCCAGTCGATCGTGGGCCTCACCAGCCTGTTTGCCGTCTCCACCATTGAAAAAAAGGTCATCGACAAACTCGGGGATTTCAAAAAACGGATCGCCTGGTTTGAAAACTACCGGAAGAAAAACGGGAAGTTCTGGCCCAACGAGGAAACCAGCGACAGCGAGGCCATCCTGCTTTCCCTGGTGCCCAGGGAGCGGCTTATCTTCCTGCTCCGGCGCCTGCTGGACGAGGAGGAATTTTTGTCCCCGGGCGGTATCCGGGCACTTTCCAAGTACCACGAGAAAAATCCCTACTCGGTCCGTGTCGATGGCAACCTCTATACCATCCGCTATGACCCGGGGGACTCCACCTCCGATATGTTCGGCGGCAACAGCAACTGGCGCGGCCCCGTGTGGATGCCCATCAATTTCCTGATCATCCAGGCCATCCGCAAGTACGGGGAGTTCTACCGGGACAACCTTCAGGTGGAATATCCGACCGGCTCCGGGCGTAAAATGAACCTGCAGCAGGTCTGCCAGGAACTGACCCGCCGGGTGATCAGCCTGTTTGAAAAGGATGACCAGGGTAACCGCCGCCTTTACGGGGAGTATAACTGGTTCTACAAGCAACCGGGCAATGAACAGCTGGTGCTGTTCCATGAATATTTTCACGGAGATAACGGACGCGGGCTCGGGGCCAGCCACCAGACGGGCTGGACCGCCCTGGTGGCCGAACTGATCAGCGAATACGGCAACCGGACTGCCGGGCCTGCCCCGGATGGGGCAGACGCAGCGTCTGAACCGGCGGCCAAGGACCCCGCCGCCTGACGGCCCCCCAAAAAATGCATCGCCTCTATGGAATTCGGACGCGTTCCCACCTCGCAACTGGACCAGCTCGATTGGCGCCTGCCGGCTGAACCGGCGGCTAACGGCATGGTGCTGGGTGGCACACCCGCCGGCTCCCCCCGGATTTATCTGGGTTGCTCCCGCTGGGGCCATCCCGGCTGGGTGGGCAGGCTCTATCCCCCCGGTACCCGGGAAAAGGATTTCCTGGCCCGGTACGTGCAGCATTTTGGCGCCGTGGAACTGAACGCCACCCATTACAAGGTATATGGTGCTTCCGTCGTGGCCGGATGGGCCGAAAAGGCCGCGGGGAGGCCGTTCCGGTTTTGCCCCAAGATGTTCAAGGGGGTTACCCACCTGGGCAGCCTGCGTGGCAAGGAGACCCTCACCGCCGAATTCCTGGCGGGGATCGGGGCCTTTGGGGAGCACCTGGGCCCGATCTTCCTGCAACTGTCCGACCAGTTTTCCCCTTCGAGGTATGCTGAGCTGGCCGCCTACCTGGACCAGTTGCCGGCCGGCTGGCCTTTTTTCCTGGAGCTCCGGCATCCGGGCTGGTTTACGAAGGAAGGCCCGGGGGAAAGACTTTTCGAGCAACTCCGCGCACGGCAGATCGGCGCCGTACTGACTGATACCGCAGGCAGGCGGGATTGCCTGCACATGCAGCTGACCGTACCGCGCGCCTTTATCCGCTACGTGGGTTACGGCATGCATCCCACGGACCTGGTTCGTACCGGGGCCTGGGTAACGCAGATCGCCTCCTGGATCCGCCAGGGGATGGAGGAGGTCTATTTCTTCCTGCACCTGGGGGAGGATGACCGGGCGCCGGAACTGGCTGTCCGCCTGGCGGACCAACTCCAGGCTGCTACCGGCCTGGCCGTGCAGAAACCCTCGCTCACGGGGCTGCTGTTCTGATTACCGCTTTTTAGTATACTTCCGGGAGTTCATTCCAGCGGGTAGTATACCGCCCGCTGCGCAGTTCCTGCCGCATTTTCCAGTCCCGGGTCGTGCCGGAGGAGGCAAACTTGAGTACGTCATCGCGCTGGCTGAAGTTGATATTGTCGATCATGTCCATGAGCAGGCGGCCGGACTGGGCGGCCGGGTCCATGAACAGGTTTCCCTGAACCGACCGGTCGGGCACGATGCCGCTGAGCACGACGCCCGCCTTCTTGTAAATACGCCCCTTCTCGTAGAGCTGGTCGACCAGCCGGACGGCAGGCTTGATCAGTTCGTGGGTCAGGGACGTGGCTACCGGCAGGGACGCCTGGGCGCTGCGGGTAGGGCCGTGGCGGAAATGGGCAGACGCCACCGGCTCCCGGGGAACCACAAACACGCGGATCTGGCTGGCAGCACCGGCCTGGCGGCGGAGTTTTTCCGCCGCCCGTGAGGTATAGGTGGCTACCGCTTCCCTGATTGCGCCGATATCCGTGACCGGCTGGCCGAACATGCGGGTGGTGGCGATCATCTTTTTGGTGTCCATCTCGTCTTCCAGCTGCAGGGAAGGTTCCCCCCGCAGTTCCCGCAGCAGTCGTACGCCCACCACGCCCCCCAGGTGGCTGCGCGCCCAGTCATCGGGCATGGCGCTCAGCTGCTGGGCATCATAGATGCCCCACCGCTGCACCAGCTGGCCGGCGTACTGCCGCCCGATTCCCCAGATATCGGCCACGGGCGTCCGGGAGCGGGCAGCCCGGATCTTTTCTTCCGTATCCAGAACCAGCACGCACCCGGAGCGGACCTTGTTCTTCTTGGCCAGGCGGTTGGCCAGTTTGGCCAGGACCTTGGTAGGCGCTACCCCGATCGATACAGAGATGCCGGTCCAGCGCTCGGTGATTTCCCGGATTTCCCGGGCGGCGGTGTCCAGCGTGGCAGCAGGCAGGTGACCCAGGTCCAGGAAGGCTTCATCCACCGAATAGACTTCCACCCGGTGGCTTCCCACCAGCTGGCGCAGGGTGTCCATGACCCGCATGCTCAGGTCCCCGTACAGGTTGTAGTTGGACGAAAAGGTGGCGACCTGGTGGCGTTCGATCAGGGGCCTGGCCTGGAAGTAGGGCCCTGCCATCTCCAGCCCCAGCTGCCTGGCTTCATCGCTGCGCGAGATAATGCAACCGTCGTTGTTGCTGAGTACCACGACAGGCCGGTTGCGGAGGTCGGGCCGGAACAGGCGCTCGCAGGAGCAATAGAAACTGTTGCAGTCCACAATGGCTTTCATACCGCGTGGATGGTATAGGTGACTACCCCCCAGAGGGTGAAATCACTGAACTCCGCCAGGTTGATCGGCTTGTACCGGGTATTCTCGGGCACGAGGAAGGCCGAAGTGAAATTCTGGTGAAAACGGCGGACCAGCAGCTCGCCATTCAGGATGGCGACGATGATCTTGCCGTTGGCGAGCTTCAGGGAACGGTCCACGATCAGGACGTCCCCGTCAAAGATCCCCGCTTCCTGCATGGCGTCGCCCTTCATGCGGAAAAAGAAGGTGGCCGGTTTGTTGCGGATCAGCTGTTCGTTCAGGTCTATGCCCCGCTCGGCGTAATCATCCGCTGCGGCGCCGAACCCCGTCGCGTTGGCCGTGCGTACGTTTTGCTGCGTGAACTGTTTGGTGCCCTGGTAGGCGCTGCGAAAGAATTGTTCCCCATCCATAAAAATTGATTTTAGCATAGCCCGGTGGCCGGGTCTGCCCGGTTCCGGGCTGGCACCGGGTGAACCCATCCATCCGGTTGAGCCAATAAAGTTGGAGAAAATTTTTTAAATACTAAAATGTTTAGTAAATTTATGCTAAAATAATGGGCACGTATCGTTTCACTGCCCCGGAAAAACAGTAGCCGGATACCGGAGCGGACCGGCTGGCGGGGCCTAAATGGATGGGTTATGCAAGCAAGTATCAACACAATTCCCGGGTACCGGGTGCAGGAGTATCTCCTGGTCCTGCCGCCCCAGCCAGAACTGGCGTCCCGGATCAGCCAGGCCAGGGAACAGTTTGCTGCCGAGTATGATTGCCAGCAGGCCCGGATGGGCCGGCCGCATATCGTACTGGCCAGTTTCACCCAGTACCTGATGCTGGAAGAACGGCTGATGAACCGGCTGCGCCTGGTGGCCATGGGGGTAACGCCCTTTAAAGTGGAACTGCGCGACTTCGGCAGTTTTCCTTCCCACAGCATTTTTTTCAATGTGGTGAGCCGGGTGCCGGTCCAGGGACTGGTCAAGCGGGTCCGCCAGGAGACGCAGCGCCTCATGCGGCTCGACGAGGAGCACAAACCGTATTTTAACCTGGAACCGCATATTCCGCTGGTTCGCAAGCTCCTTCCCTGGCAGTATGAGAAAGGCTGGATGGAATTCAGCCAGCGCCATTTCAGCGGCCGCTTCATTGCCGACAGCATGGTCCTGCTCAAACGGCCGCTGGGTGAAATGAAATTCCAGGTGGCCCGGCAGTTTGCCTTTCAGAACCTGCCGGTCTTTACCCGGCAGGGCGAATTATTTGCCTAGCGGCCGCTTAATCCCTACCCGAACCTCCCGGAACTATCGCCGCGGCCGGTTGCATGCCGGTCAGCCGGCAGGACGGAACGCAACCAAACGCCACCCAGCGTATACGTTCCGTCCTGCTTTCCGGGAGAATCCTGTGCAGCTGAGCGGGGAAGGCCCGGTATATCTATTTATTTCGAATCCACCAAAGGTTACCAATGAAAAAAAGCATTCAACCAGGTCCGGATGCTCCCGGCGGACCTCCGGTCCCCGGAGCCTCCGATCCGTCCGGCTACCGGTCAGGCCGGGGAGCCCAGTTCAATACCCATAACCGGTTCCGGAAGGACCAGCAGGTGCGGGAGCATGCCGAGGGAATCGATGACTGGGAGGAGCAGGACCTGGCAACCCAGTACCTGGAGCAGGAGTCCCGCAGTATCGTTAATAAAGTGGAGAGCCCCGATGTCGGGATGAGTTACAGCATGAACCCTTATGCGGGCTGCGAACACGGCTGCATTTACTGCTATGCCCGCAATGCGCATGAATATTGGGGGTTCAGCGCGGGACTGGATTTTGAACAGAAGATCATCGTCAAAAAGAATGCACCTGCCCTTCTGCGCCGCTTCCTGATGCGCCCGGGCTGGGACGCCACCCCCATCGTGCTCAGCGGGAATACGGATTGCTACCAGCCGGCGGAACAGAAATACCGGCTCACGCGGGCCCTGCTGGACGTGTGCCAGGAATTCAACCAGCCGGTCGGCATTATCACCAAGAATGCCCGGATCCTGAAGGACAAAGACCTGCTGTCCGGTATGGCCCGCAAGGGGCTGGTTTCCGTCCTGGTGTCGATCACGTCGCTGGATGAAGACCTGCGGCGGGTGATGGAACCCCGCACGACGACGGCCGGCCAGCGGCTTCGCGTCATCCGGGAATTGTCCCAGGCAGGCGTGCGGGTTGGAGTCATGATGGGTCCCATGATTCCGGGGCTGAACGAGCATGAGATGCAGCGGATCATGAAAGCCGCCCGTGACGGCGGGGCAACTTTCACGGCCTATACTTTTATCCGGCTGAATGGCGCTGTCAAACTGTTATTCCACGACTGGCTCTATAAGAATTTCCCGGACCGGGCCGACAAAGTGTGGCACCTCATTGAACAGAGTCATGGCGGTAAGGTGAACGATTCCCGCTTTGGTGTACGGATGCGCGGGGAAGGCAACATCGCCCAGCTGGTCAGCCAGCAGTATAAAAAATATGGCAAACTGTACGGTATGAATGCCGAGGAGTGGAGCCTGAACCGGAGCCTCTTCCGAAGACCCGGGGAGCAGGGGCGGTTGTTCTGAAGATGACCCAGAGGAGTATGGGGCCTTATTTTTCCCGCTGGGACAGGCCGGGAAGATGGCCAGTCTCCTGCCTGTTCCAACGTACTCCCGTTGCTTTATGTATTGCGTACACGGTAGTGTCTGCGTGTTTTTTTAAAAAAAATCTACCCCGAAAATTTGGAAGCGTTAAAAAAATAATGGGATCTTTGTATTCGAAAAAATGTATAAAAACAGAAACATGCTTTGCATTCAGTCACATACTTTGATGACAGGCTGGTTTGAATCCAAGGTGGATCCTTCGGCTTGCGGGGCATTTTCTGCGATCAGATAATTTTCGATCGGTTTAACGAAATGCAGGCCCCGCAAGCGATTGCGGGGTTTTTTGTTTTTCGCCGGTTCGGGTAGGGCTGCGAAGGCAGGACCCTGAACCGGGAACTTCCCGGGCATCGGAATGAAAAGGGAACAAAGTAAAAGATAACGAAGCGTATGACGCAAGGACTATTCATGGATTCAGTACTATTCCGTGGCAGCAGCCACTCCTGCGGAACAGGCGGTGCTGTGCCCATGCAGAAGGGCTGGCAGTCGTGGTACTTCGAGGAAGAACAAATTTATGATGGGCCGGAGGCCATCCTTACCTGAACCTTATTTGGGCAGGAGGGAGGAACCCGGTCGGCAATGCGACCGGGTTTTTTATGCCCGGATCAGGAAAGGGAGGTAGGTTATGAAATTTATTATAGTGGTCATGCTCACCCGATGGGTTTTACAGCGGGCTGCCTGGAGAGGAAATACGGGGAAAAGGCAGCCGGTTCAACGGCAGGGGCCGGGGGTTATGCACCCGGCTGAGTACAACCTGCGCTGAAGAGCGGCCATAGAGGACACATGCCCTTCCCGTTGCCTGGCCGCCCATTTAAGGTAACGGGTTGGCGGCAACGGGTGACATCTGGGACGTCAATTTGCGGTTGGAGGCTCGAATCTTCCAGCCAGGGCCATTTACAGATTAATAAGTACAGGAAATTCAACAATATGAAAAACAGGAGCACCTGGCGAAGATTTAGCGGGGAACCCATCGGGGTTCCCCTGGCCGAGGAGATTGCCTCGGTATTGTCCAGGGAACGACAGGCCGGGCACATGATGAAGGTTTGCATTGGAACGGACAGCCAGGTGAAGGGAAGCACCACGGTATTTGCCACGGTCATCGTGTTCCTGCGCCAGGGTCGCGGTGGGTTCATGTATGTGAACCGGGAGATAATCAGCCGGCGCATGAGCGTCAGGCAGCGGATGCTGCTGGAGGTGGCCCGGAGTGTGGAGGTGGCTTTAGGCCTGTGCGGTCTGTTTTCGCGGTACGGCGTGGACCTGGAGGTGCACGCGGATATCAATACCAACCCGGCCTTCAAAAGCCAGGAGGCCCTGAAGGAAGCCATGGGCTATATCCTGGGAATGGGCTTTGCTTTCAAAGCCAAGCCGGAATCCTTTGCCAGTTCCAGTTGTGCCGACAGGGTCGTTCAGTAGTATGGTAAGGCTGGATAATCGGGCAGGAACAAGCCAAGGGTACTGATTGATAATAACCGAAAGGAAAATAGTAAGAAAACAATGAGTCAATGTGCCATGATCCGGGAGAATAATCCGGATAAGTCAGCCAATTATCGAAACGAAGGGCCGGCCAGCCGAAGTGGATTGGCCGGCCCTTTTTATTACATGGAGGTTACGGGTTCGGGGTGTCGGGTTCGGCAGAAAACTCCAGGAGGGGGACCTTACCGCGGTAGAGTACCAGGCTGGTGCCGGTTACCTGGTAGCGGTTCACCTGCTCCAGCTTACGGAAAAAGGCGTTTTCGGTAGCCTGCACGCCTTCGCAATACATCTGGGTGGAAAAAAGGCGGGACAGGTGCATGGAGTCCCCTTTAATGTACAGGCTCGAGCCAAAGCTGTTGCAGCTGCCGTTGCCCCCGGCGCTGGCCTTTTCCTGGTTGAATCGTATGAAAGCCCGGGTGTCTACGACGGTAACCGAGTCCCCTTCATGCAGTTTACGGAGTTTCCAGTGGGTTCCGTAAAGACCTGGCTGATCCGGGTTTTCGGGTTTCAGCGTGAAGCCTGAAAAAAGGAGGACCGAGGTGGTAGCAAGCAGAAAACCAAGACGCATGATGCAATAAATTTGGTTGTATATCCGATGCGGGCCGTCAGGATTATGCACAGCCGGGAAACCCCGGCCAGCCCTAAAATATTGTTAAGGAAAATTATGCGGTGCGGGACCGGTGTCCGCCTAGACCCGGATATAAATTTTTTTTCTGTCCAGCCAGTAACAAATGGCCCACATCAGCAGAATTATGCAGATCGCATAGAGCAGGGAGCCGATCCGGGGATCACCCGGTACATGGGATAATACCTTATCGTAGAGCCAGTTCCAGGGATTGGTATATACCATGGCTCCCTTTTCATTCACATGGTCCGGTATCCGGATCAGCCAGAGCGTTTTGGGAAGAAAGGCGCTGAGTGCAAACACGAAAAGGGCATTCTTTCCGAATACGTCAAAGAAGCGGCTGAGCGGTCCTTTCACCCCTTTGAGTTCGATCAGGTAGATCAGCGTGGCAATAGTAAGGGTGGCCAGTCCGGAGGTGTAGACCGTAAAGGAACTGGTCCAGATTTTCTTATTGATCGGGAACACCATATCCCAGCAGAATCCGGTAAGCAGCAGGGCCACCCCGCCTACGAAAAGGCCCGCCACCATCGGGTAGGGGCCGGTTTCAAAAGCTGCGGATGGCAGCGCGGCTGCGGCGGGTCCGCGGCCTCCCCGTTTCTGGATATAATCTCCGGCCAGGTATCCGAACAGGACATTGACGATGGCAGGCAGGGTGCTCATGATCCCTTCGGGATCAAACGGAATGCCTTCTCCCTTATACATATGCGGGATGTGAAGGATGGCTTTGTCCACCTGGTTACCGAACCAGCCGGTCATGCTATAAGGATCCTGCGGGTTACCGAGCGTGAAACAAAGCACCCAGTAGAGTAATAGGATCACCAGGCCCGTGAAGAAGGCGGCATTCGGAGAAAGGTAGTACACCAGGATGGAGGCAAATAAATAGCAAAGGGCTATCCGGGCCAGTACGCCCAATATCCGGACGCCGCTAGCAGGATTTTGCGGATCCACCCAATGCCGGAAGACCAGGACATCCCCTTTGTACTGGAAAAAGGGCCACCACGTCAGGAACAAACCGATCAGGAAAATCAGCAGGGATCTGCGGATGATCTTTTTCCAGAAAGCCGCATCGCCTCCGGTCCGCAGACGGGGCATGACGAAGGAGAGGGCGTTGCCTACGGCAAACAGGAAGAAAGGGAAGACCAGGTCGGTAGGGGTCAGACCGTGCCAGGCGGCATGCTCCAACGGCGGGTAAATATGGGCCCAGCTTCCCGGGTTGTTCACCAGGATCATCAGGCAGACGGTGGCCCCGCGGAATACATCCAGGGAATAGAAGCGTTGGTTCATACAGCAGCGATTGGGAGTAAATATAGTAAGGTTCGGCGGTAGCATATGCTCCACAGTCCTCCGCGTAAGGATGGGCTGGCATTACGGTCCGTCAGCCGGCAGATCGACAGGACCAGGAAAAATTGGCCACCCCTCCGGAATCCGTTATTTTGGTGCTATGGAGGCCCCCCCGTTTTTTGTTCATCCAAGTTCTGTTGTTGACCCCGGTGCCGAGATCGGAGAAGGGACCCGGATCTGGCATTTCTGTCACCTGTCAGGTACCTGCCGGGTGGGTACCCATTGCAACCTGGGCCAGAATATCTTTATTGACCAGGGAGTAATTATCGGGAACCGGGTGAAAATCCAGAACAACGTATCCGTATATAATGGGGTAACCATTGAGGACGAAGTTTTCCTTGGACCCTCTGTCGTGTTTACTAATGTGCTGAACCCCAGGAGTTTTATTGAGCGTAAGCACGAGTTTCGCAAAACCCTCGTGCGCAGGGGGGCTACTGTCGGCGCCAATGCCACGGTGGTTTGCGGAGTGGAAATCGGAGAATATGCCCTGGTCGGCGCGGGGGCCGTGGTTACCCGTGACGTTCCGGCCTTTGCCCTGGTAACCGGGAACCCGGCCCGGCCATCCGGCTGGGTCAGCCGGGCCGGCCTGAAACTGCAATTTGACCCGGATGGCCGCGCGAACTGCCCGCAAACGCAGGAGGCCTACCTGCTTCACAACGGACGGGTTACCCTAACCTGAAACTTTTCAACCGCTGGGGATAACCCCCTCAAAATCTGTCTTTTTTCTTATCTTGCCAGTCACAGGGTTCTGCTATATTTGTATGACCCGCGCCCCGGCCTGTCCGGGATGTATCCTTTGTTTAACCGGTCATGGGAAAAATTCCTAATGTGACTGAGATGGCGAAGCCATCTGAAAAATCAGGCGTGATTTGAGTAAGAAGTGGTTGGCAATTTATACCCGTCCCAGGTGGGAGAAGAAAGTTGACCTTTTGTTGCGAGAGAGAGGGGTCGAAAGCTATTGCCCGCTGAACAAGATCCGCCGCCGGTGGAGCGACCGCGTGAAACTGATCGAGGAACCGCTTTTCAAATCCTATGTATTTGTCAGGACCGATGACCAGTCCCGTACGCAGATTCGAATGACTCCCGGTGTCATCAATTTTGTGTATTGGGACGGCAGGCCGGCGATTATCCGGGATCGGGAAATCCAGGCGATCCGCCGTTTCCTGGATGAATACGAAAACGTGGAGGTGTATGCGGCAGATTTTCGGGTCAATGAACGGGTGAAGGTGCTCCGGGGGCCTCTCATGGACCTTGAAGGCAATATCGTGGACATACGGCATAAGATGGTCAAAGTGGCCATCGACAGCCTGGGTTATGTTTTAGTGGCCTATATTGAGAGAAGTAAATTATCTTCGGCCGCGAACTGACTGAAGGCCGGAAAGTGTCTGGCCGGGGTTAATTCGCAGATAAAGACCATTACATGAAATCATTTCTGGCTGCCCTGGGTGGTATCACCATTTTGTTCCTGGCATCCTGTACCGCGACTAAAAAATCATATCCCTCCTATCTCCAACAGGTGCAGGATACGGTGGGTAAAGGGGCTGTGAACTATCCCGAACCTACCATTCAGAAGGGCGACCTGCTTTCCATCCAGGTATATTCTGCCAGCCTGGATCCCCAGACGGATATTCCTTATAATCTGCCCAACCAGGGGGGGGGTGGTATTTCGAGCAGCACCCTGGGCGGAGGCGGTTCTTCCAGTTCCGCGGGTTCTTCTGGAGGGGGTAGTACAACCGGATTTCTGGTGGACCAGGAGGGTAATATCGAATACCCCCGGATTGGGGTTGTCCATGTAGAGGGCCTGACCAAAAAGCAACTGGCGGCAATCATCAAGGGGAAATTCGAAAGCCAGTTAACGGACCCTTCGGTCATTATCCGGTACATGAATTTCAAAGTGACCGTCTTAGGTGAGGTCGCAAGACCTAGTTCGTTCAGTATTCCGAGTGAACGCATCACCATTTTCGATGCCCTGGGATTGGCAGGAGATATCACGCCGGAAGGTATCAAGACTCGGGTAAAGGTGATCCGAGAAATCAATGGTGACAGGGAGATCGGCACAATAGACTTAACTTCAGCTCATCTGTTCGAGTCTCCATATTACATTTTGAGACAAAACGATGTGGTGCTTGTGGAATCTACCGAGCACAGGCTTAAGGAGGAGGAACAACAGGCTGCGTTCAGAAGGGTTAGTTTTGCCTTAAGCCTGGTTACGGCTGCAGCATTGCTTTATAACATCTTTAAATGATCTTCCCTCATTAACCCATAAATGCCATTGATGGAGGAGCAACTTCAAACGGAAAAGAGTGAACTGAACAGCCTGAGTGTAAAGGATCTCTTTTTCAAATATATCCGGTTTATTCCCTGGTTTATTATTTCGGTGGCACTGGCGCTGCTGGTAGCCTATACTTACCTGCGCTACGCTACGCCGATTTACAGTTCCTCGGGGACGATCTTGATCAAAACAGATGAGCCGACCAGTTCAGACCAAAAGCTTGAGCAGCTTTTCATGAACGATCAGACACAGAATATCCAGAACGAAATGGAGGTCTTACGATCGCGCAGCCTGATGGAGCGCGTGGTCAGGGACCTGCACCTGGAAACCAGCTATATGGCAAAAGGAAGTATCCGCTCCTCCAACGTATATAAGCAGGTTCCATT
>DASZRL010000105.1:0-86637 GCA_035549175.1 Chitinophagaceae bacterium
CAACGTGGGCGAAAATGATATTGTCAAGGTCAACATCGGAGATAGCGCGGATATTGAAGTGGACGCCTACAACAACCGGAAATTTGCCGGGGTGGTCACCCAGATCGCCGCTTCCACCAAGACCGGCACGACCACCTCTTCGACCAATGATGTTACCAATTATGAAGTGAGAATACGGATCAGTCCCGATTCCTATAAGGACCTGGTGGATCCCAGGAATCCCCGGAAATTTCCCTTCCGGCCCGGCATGAATGCCAGCGCGGATATCAAGACCAAACGGCGCGACAATGTCCTGGCGGTACCGATCAACGCCGTGGCAGCCCGGGTGAAGGGGAGTGACCAGAATGTGGAGGACAAGAAAAAGGAACAAAACAAGAATAAGGCCGATAACAACGCCAACGCGCAGGATGAAAGCCAGGCATCCGACATGGCCCTTTCGGATGAACTGGAAGAGGTGGTGTTCGTGCTGCAGAAGGACAATACAGTCAAAAAGACCGTGGTGAAAACGGGCATTCAGGATATCAACTATATCGAGATCGTGGGAGGCCTGCAGGAAGGCGACGAGGTGATCACCGGGCCCTACAATGCCATCAGTAAAACCCTGAAGGACGGCTCCAAGGTCAAGGTGGTGACCAAGGACCAGCTCTTCAAAAAATAATACGCATTACTTATTAAAGATCCAGGGCGTGTCCCCCATCGCGGCGGCACGCCCTGGCCGTTTTTACCGGCCCGGCCCAACCTGCAGGATACAGGGGGCAGTGTGCCGTAATCATTTGGCGGACAAGCCCAGGGTTGCTTAATTTTACCGCCGGGAGGCTACATGCAGGAATTGACGAACCATTCATCACTTCGTTTTGGAATCGTTGGCAGCGGCAGCTGGGCCACGGCGCTGGCCAAGATACTGACCGACAATGATCATACCATTTCCTGGTGGGTCCGCCAGCCGGACACGATCCGGCATCTGCAGACCCGCCGTCACAATCCCCATTACCTGAGCAGTGTTTATTTCAATCCCTCGCAGCTGCAGCTGGATGACCGGATCGACCGCGTGGTTGCCCGAAGCGAGGTGCTCGTGGTGGCCGTTCCGTCGGCCTACGCGGCGGAGGTGCTGAACCCGCTGGGACCCGGTGGCCTGCAGGGTAAGAAGGTGGTGTCGGCAATTAAAGGCATCCTGCCGGGCCCCAATGTCCTGCTCAATGAATATCTGAGGCGTCAGTTCTCCGTTCCCCTCCAGGATTATTTTGCCGTGCTGGGTCCCTGCCATGCCGAGGAGGTGGCAGCGGAAAAGCTCTCCTACCTTACTTTTTCCGGGCTTGACGAAGTGTATACCACCCGCATCGCGTCCTGTTTCCGGACACCCTATATCAATCCGATCGTCAACCACGACATCCTGGGGGTCCAGTATGCCGCCGTGCTGAAGAATATCTATGCGCTGGGCGCCGGCATTGCCCATGGGCTGGAATACGGGGATAACTTCCTGAGCGTGTATATCGCCAACAGCGCGGATGAGATGGCCGGGTTCCTGCGTAAGGCCGGCATCGACCATATCGTCGTGGGGGAACATGCCGGGGTTGCCGTGGAGGAACCGGCCTCGCGTCGACTCAGTCCCAATTATGCCGCCTCCGTTTACCTTGGTGACCTGCTCGTTACCTGTTATTCCCTGTATAGCCGCAACCGGACTTTCGGAAATATGATCGGCAAAGGATATTCCGTCAAGGCAGCCCAGCTGGAGCTGAACATGGTGGCCGAAGGATACCATGCCGCCCGCTGCATTCACCATCTCAACGGGGAAATAGGGGCTTCCCTGCCGATCGCCGAGACCGTTTACCAGATCCTGTATGACCAGCTTCCTCCTGCCGAGGGCTTTAAACGAATCGAGGAAGTGCTGGTCTGAGTAGGAAAGTCGCTCCCTATGAGCTTTTCTGATCTGGGCATCGGGCTGCTGGCCCTGCTTCTTACCGGGTTTTCCCTGGCGGCTGCCAGACTGGTTCGCTTCCTGCTGAGGCGCCGCGGCGCTTACCGGGCACAGAGGCCGGTGCAGCGGGTTTTCTAGAGAAACAGGTCGGCGGCGATGCCGTCCGCCAGCAGTTTTCCTTCCCGCGTCAGCCGCAGGTGGCTGCCTGCCTGCTGCATCAGGCCCCGCTCCAGGTATTTGCGGGACAGAGCAAGGAGCCGGTGCGACTGTCCGGGTTCCGTTCGGTCCAGGTCCAGGCCTTCCCCGGTACGTAGCGAGGTCATCACATATTCGTTCAATTGCTGGGCAGGCGTCAACACTTCGCGTTCGAACACCGGCTGGTTCTGCCGGATTCCTTCCAGGTACCGCTGGTTGTTAGCCACATTCCACTGGCGGCTCTGCCCGTCATAGGAATGAGCCGAAGGGCCCAGGCCCAGGTATTTTTTCCCCTGCCAGTAGGAGGTATTATGCCGGCTCCTGTAGCCGGGCAGCGCAAAGTTGGAGATTTCGTAATGTTCGAAACCGGCGGCTTCCATCCAGTCCATGAGCAGCAGAAACTGGGCTGCCTGCTGGTCCGGATCGACCTGGGGAGATTGTCCCAGGCGGATCTGCTTGGCCAGCGGCGTGCGGGGCTCAACGGTCAGGGCATAGCAGGAGAGGTGAGGAACCTGCCGGGCCAGCAGGCGGTCCACGTTGCTTTTCCAGCGTGCATCGGTCAGGCCCGGCTGCCCATAAATGAGGTCCACGGTGATATTGGAGAAACCCTGTTCCAGGGCTGCGTCAAGACTGGACTCGGCCTGGCGGGCCGTGTGCGCACGATTCATGGCGCGCAAATCCTCTTCAAAGAAAGACTGAACGCCGATGCTCAGCCGGTTGATGCCGGTTTGCCGCCAGCCGGCAAGCTGGCCGGCGTGTATATCATCCGGGTTGGCCTCCAGGGTGATTTCGGCTCCGGGGACCAAGGTGAAGTGGCTCCGGAGGGCGTCCAGCAGGGATGCCAGCTCCTGCTGGCCCAGCAAGGAGGGGGTACCTCCCCCGAAATACACGGTTTCGACCGGTTCCGCTCCCAGGTAATCCCTGCGTAGTTCCATTTCCTTCAATAAAGCGCCAACCAGTTCGTTCTTATACGCGGTGGAGGTCGTGAAGTGAAAATTGCAATAATGGCAAGCCTGCCTGCAAAAGGGAATATGGAGGTAAATCCCCGCCAATTAATTCCAGGTTGATGTGATTATATTAATACTTTTAAGGCGATTCCTGTCAAGAACCGGATGGTAAGAACCGGACTGCAAATATCGGTACTCCTGGTGGTATTGTTGGTAGCCCGGGTCACACAGGCCCAGGAAGGCTATCCGCTGCAAATCCGCTGCGTGGACAAGGATAGCGGCTTTCTGGCGCGTACCCTGGGAGATCCGCCTTCCTTTACCGGCCAGTTCGACTGCCTGGCCTATGTCAACAAACTGCCTGACCTGCTCCGGGCACGGGGGTATGTGACGGCTTCCCTGGATACGGTCCGGTTCGATTCCGCCCAGGCCCGGGTGGTTCTGTTCGTAGGGGAGGTGTACCGTTGGGCCAGGCTGGACACCAGGCTGGTGGCGCCCGACCTGCTCGAATCAGTGGGCTGGCGACCGGCCCAGTTTGCGGGCAAGCCGATGGATTTCGGGGAGGTTAACCGGTGGCAGCAGCGGATACTGGACTGGATGGACAACAACGGGTACCCGTTCGCCCGGGTTTACCTGGACAGCCTGCAGATTGAAAACCAGGATGTTTCAGCGATACTGCGGGTTGACAGGGGCCCCCGTTACAAAATCGACAGCATCCGGGTTCTGGGAACGGTCAAGATTTCCAATCAGTTCCTCCAGCGCTACCTGGAACTGCCGGAAGGGAGTATTTATAACCGGGATAAACTGCTAAGGGTATCCAAAAAACTCCGGGACCTGCCTTATGTGCAGGAGGAGAAACCGGCCGATCTTTCCATGCTGGCTACCGGGTCCATCCTGAACCTTTACCTGAAACAGCGCCGAAGCAGCCAGGTCAATGTCCTGCTGGGCTTCCTGCCCAACAATGATCAGCTGACGGGTAAGAAACTCCTGGTGACGGGGGAAGCCAATATCAACCTGCACAACGCCCTTGCGCAGGGGGAGACGATCGGCCTGAACTGGCAGCAGCTCCAGGTAAAATCGCCCCGCCTCAACCTGGTATACCAGCATCCCTACCTGTTTAATACCCCGGTGGGCCTCGACTTCGCCTTTGACATGTTCCGTAAGGACAGCACCTACCTGAACGTGAACCTGCAGCTGGGGGGGCAATATGTGCTGTCCTCCAACCAGTCCGGGAAGCTGTTTTTTCAGCGGTTTCAGACCATCCTGAATAACATCAATGCCGAGGCAATCATCCAGTACCGGCAGTTGCCTCCGGTGGCCGATGTAAGTTCTCTGAATGTCGGGATCGATTACGATTATAACAGCACCGACTACCGCTATAACCCCCGGCGTGGGAATGTCCTGCACCTCATCGGCTCGGTCGGCACCAAGAAGATCAAACCCAATGACCAGATCCTGGCCCTGAAGGATCCCAACGATCCATCCTTCAGTTTCGCCAGCCTCTATGACACGGTTAAGCTGAAGACCTACCAGTTCCGGGTCCGGGTTACGGGCGAAAAGTATTTTCCGGTGGGCAGGCAGAGCGCGGTGAAAACCGCCCTGAACGCGGGCCTGTTCCAGAGCGGCAATATTTTTCTGAATGAACTGTTCCAGATCGGCGGGTACCGGCTGCTCCGGGGGTTTGATGAAGAAAGCCAATACCTGTCGCAGTTTGCGATCGGGACCCTGGAGTACCATTACCTGATCGGGCAGAACTCCTATTTCTACCTGCTGGCTGACGGGGGATGGGGCCAGGCGGGCAGCCAGTCTTACCATGCCAGCTACGGCTACCTGGGAACGGGGCTGGGCCTGGCTTTCGAAACCAAGGCGGGGATTTTTAACCTGGCCTGGGCTGTGGGCAAGCGCAGCGACACCCAGTTCAACCTGCGTCAGTCAAAAATCCACTTTGGCTTTGTCAATTACTTCTAAACGATATACCCGGGAATTCCCGTTTCATAACCAGGTTCTTCCTGCTATTTTTGCAGCCTCAACCGCTATGATCCACCGCGTGACGCGATTTCACCTGATTGCAACCATCTGTCTCCTCCTGGCTGCCTGCCAGGCTTCCGCCCAGGAAGCCGGTGACAGCGGCCTGCCGGCGGCCGGCAACCGGCGGATGCGACCCGACAGTCTCCCGGCGCACCGAAAGGACAGCACGGCCGGGCCGATCCGGGTCGCTGACAGTATGCGGGCCGCAGGGACCGCCGACAGCCTCCGGCCCCGCCTCGATTCCCCGGCGGTGGCTGCCCACCCGGATTCCCTGGCGGGTCAGGCCGGCTGGACCCGGCAGCCCCGGTATGATTCCTTCCGGGCGCAGGTATATGACAGGGATTTTCCCTTTGGGTTTGTTTCCGGGGACTGGATGTCCGAACCGCAACCCCGCAAGCCAGTCAGCAAGGACTGGCTGTTTTACAGCCTCACCGGCCTGGTCCTCGTATTTGCCCTGCTGCGCCTGGCATTTGCCAAGTATTTTCAGGACCTGTTCCGCCTTTTTTTCCGCACCACGCTCAAGCAGCGGCAGATAACCGAGCAATTGAGCCAGACCCCGCTGCCTTCCCTGGTGTTCAACCTCTTTTTCCTGGTAACCGGGGGACTATACATCGATTTCGTCCTGCAGCATTTTAACCGGGTGCCGCCGGGCGGTTTCCGGGTTTACTTCCTGTATGCTGCCGGGGGGCTGGGACTGATCTACCTGGGTAAGTTCCTGGTTCTTAAAATATTGGGTTGGATATTCAATATACCCACGGCCAGCAATGCCTATATCTTTATTGTTTTTGTGATTAACAAGGTCATCGGGGTCTTTCTGCTGCCGTTCCTGGTCCTGCTGGCCTTTACAGACGGGACCCTGTACCAGGTTTCCCTGTTCCTTTCGGCCATCGGCGTGGGGGGCTTGTATCTCTACCGGTTCTTTCTTTCCTACGCGGCGGTTCGCAACCAGGTAAAAGTCAAGCCCTTTCATTTTTTAGTCTATGTCCTTTCCTGTGAGGTAGCACCCCTTTTGCTGATTTACAAGCTATTGTTGCGTTTTTTATTTTAGAAGTTCGTACCTTCGCAACCAACTTTAGCCGAACCGATTATGACTAAAAACGGGGTTAACAAATCCGAGATGGCCAAAGCAATTAAAAAAGTCCTTATTACCCAGCCGCGGCCCGAGAGCGATAAGTCTCCCTATTTTGAGCTTTCCAGGAAATACAGCGTCGAGTTGAAGTTTCAGCCGTTTATCCGGCTCGAGCCGATCCCGGCCCGGGAATTCCGCAAACAAAAAATTGAGATCCAGCAATATTCGGCTGTCATATTCACCAGCCGAAACGCCATCGATCATTTTTTTCGCATATGCGAGGAGATGAAGGTGAGTGTTTCCCAGGATACCAAGTATTTCTGCATTACCGAGGCCGTGGCCCTGTATCTTCAGAAATTTATCCTGTACCGGAAACGCAAGGTCTTCTACGGTGCCGACGGCACGAACAAGAGCCTGTTTGACGTGATCAACAAGCATAAGGAAAATGAGAAATTCCTGTATGTCTGTTCCGAAAACCAGCAGGATAATGAGATCTGCAACTGGCTGAAGAGTAATAATTGCGAGTTCACGCTGGCCTTCATGTACCGTACGCAGAGCAATGACGTCCGCGAGCTGTTGGTACAGGAAGAGTTTGATGTGATCTGTTTTTTTACGCCCAGCGGTGTCAAGAGCCTGTTCGACAATATGCCGAAGTTCAAACAGAACGGCACGGTGATCGGCGCCTTTGGCAGCAATACCCTGCGGGCCGCCGAGGAGGCCGGGCTCAAATTGGATATCAAGGCACCCCTTCCCCAGGCCCCCTCGATGGTGTCCGCCCTCGAACAGTTCCTGGCCGGGTCTTCCAAGAAACCCAAATAACCGCGCGCGGCAACCAATACCTTTTGAGCGGGGCATCCTTGGGGGTGCCCCGTTTATTTTTGGCTGCGGGCGGAGTTTACCGGCCTGTAATCAGCCGGTGGCTACCTTCGCGGTATCATACCCATAAATCCCCGGCTTATGGCGGAATTCAGTAACCACCTCATCCACGAAACGAGTCCGTACCTGTTACAGCATGCCCATAATCCCGTGGAATGGTACCCCTGGGGGGAGGAAGCCCTGGCGCGGGCCCGCCGGGAAAACAAGCCGATCCTGGTCAGCATCGGGTACTCGGCCTGTCATTGGTGCCATGTGATGGAGCGGGAGAGTTTTGAGGATCCCGATACCGCGTCCCTGATGAACAGGGAGTTCATCAATATCAAGATCGACCGGGAAGAGCGGCCGGACCTGGACCACATTTACATGGATGCAGTCCAGGCCATGACCGGGGCGGGCGGCTGGCCGCTGAATGTATTTCTTACCCCGGAGGCCAAGCCATTTTACGGCGGCACCTATTTTCCACCGACCCGGTTCCATAACCGCCCTTCCTGGCAGGAGGTGCTTACCGGGGTGGCCCGGTCCTTCCGGGAAAAGGGAGAAGCCATCAGCCAGCAGGCTGAAAGCCTGACCGATCACCTCCGGCAGGCTAACCAGTTTGGCCTGCAGGTGCCTTCCGGGGATGCATCCCGGGAATTGTTTTCCCGGGCCAGCCTGGACCAGGTCTACGGGCAGATCATGCAACAGGCGGACCGCCAGTGGGGCGGTTTCGGGAGGGCTCCCAAATTTCCCCAGACCATGGCGATCCTTTACCTGCTCCGCTATCACTGGCTGACCGGGGAGAACGGGGCGCTCGAGCAGGCGGAGCGCAGCCTGCAGGCCATGATCCGGGGGGGCATCTATGACCAGTTGGGCGGTGGGTTTGCCCGCTATGCCACGGATACTGAATGGCTGGTACCCCATTTTGAGAAAATGCTGTATGATAATGCCCTGCTCATCCAGGTACTGGCCGAGGCCTGCCAGCTGACGGGGCGCGGCGAATACCGGCGCGTGATCCAGGACACCCTGGCCTTTGTAACCCGGGAACTGATGGGATCTGAACCGGCCTTCCTTTCGGCCCTGGACGCTGATAGCGAGGGGGAAGAAGGTAAATTCTATACCTGGGATTACGCGGAGGTGGAGTCCCTGCTGGGTGCGGATGCCGGCCTGTTCTGCGCCTACTACGACATCAGTCCCCAGGGTAACTGGGAGGGACGAAACATCCTTCGTGTTTCCACGCCGCGGCCGGAATTTGCGGCGCGGCACGGCCTTTCGGAAACGGAGCTGGAATCCCGGCTGGAGCAGGGACGCCGCCTGCTGATGCGCACCCGGGAAGGGCGGGTCCGGCCGGGCACCGATGACAAGGTCATCCTGGGTTGGAACGCCCTGATGAACAGCGCCCTAACCAGGGCTTACCAGGCTACCGGCCGGGACGATTACCGCGAGCTGGCCGTGGCCAACATGCGGTTTTTGCTGGATCAGTTCCGGGATCCTGACCACCCCGGCCACCTGCGGCATGTCTGGAAGACCGGGGCATCCCGGTATCCGGCCTTCCTCGATGATTATGCCTTCCTCATCCGGGCCCTGATCGATCTGTACGAGGTTACGGCCGATGCTGGCTGGCTGCAGGAGGCGGCGGGCCGTATGGCCTGGGTCCGGGAGCATTTCCAGGAAGAGGGAACCGGTTTTTTCTACTATACCCATGCCGGCCAGGAAGATGTGATCCTGCGTAAAAAGGAAATTTATGACGGGGCAGTTCCCTCCGGTAATGCCGTAATGGCAGTCAACCTGCATCACCTGGGAATCCTGCTGGACCGCTCCGACTACCGGGAACAGGCAGCAGGTATGCTGGTGTCCCTGGGTCGGGTCATCACGCAATACCCCACGTCGTTCGGATGCTGGGCCTGCCTGCTCCAGGAATCCGTGGCAGGGACCCGGGAGATTGCCATTGTCGGGGATTTATACGCCACGCGGCTGGCTGAACTGCTGACCCATTACGTACCGCACCGGGTCCTTATGGCGGCACCCGCGTCCGATCCCGATTATCCCCTGCTGGCCGGAAAAGGGGAGCCTGGGACAACCCAGATGTACCTGTGTAAAGATTTCAGTTGCAGGCAACCAGTCGACTCAACAAGCTCGTTTATACAGCAGTTAACCCCTTGAAGCCGGACAATATAATTGGGCGCAAATACAATAAATCGGCCTTGTTATCCGTTAGAAAATTTACCTCGTAAAATGCCGATTTTATATGCTAAAAATAAATATTAACCTTGTGGCAAGAAAAATCGCAAAACAGTATATTTGCCCAATACCCTTTAAGTGTATGAACATGAAAAACCATTACACCTACCTATTGGCTGCGTTCGCAGCGACCACACTGTTCACCAGTTGTGGTATCCTGGGAAAAAAGAACCAGGGCGGGACGCTGCCCAATGACGGCCAGGTTCATGGCATCGCACCGGGAAGCCGGTACGTGCTCCCCAAACCGCCCGGCATGGTGTACATTCCCCAGGGAACCTTTCACATGGGTCCCAGCGATGAAGATCCTGCCTATGCATTCAGCGCCCGGAACCGTTCCGTTTCCATCAGCGGGTTCTGGATGGATGCCACAGAAATCACCAACAACGAATACCGCCAATTTGTCTATTGGGTCCGCGATTCCGTGGCCGCCAAGAAACTGGGCTATGTAAAATCGGGGTCGGACGGGGTTGAATATGTGGACTGGGCCAAAATGAAGACCCTGAAGTGGAGCGATCCCAAGGTTATTGAGCAGCTCGGCCAGACCGATCTCATCCTTTCCCCGGAAGACCGCATTTTCGGCAAAAAGGAAATTGATCCTTCCAAACTGATTTATCATTCAGAGACCTTCAACCTGAAAGAAGCTGCCAAGCGGGAAAATGCCGGCAAGCCCCGCTCCACGTTCATCGAAAAGACCGATACACCCATTTATCCCGATACCCTGTGCTGGATCCGCGACTTCTCGTATTCCTATAACGAGCCGATGACCCAGCGCTATTTCTCCCACCCCGCCTTTGGCAACTACCCGGTGGTAGGAGTAAACTGGAAGCAGGCCAATGCGTTTTGCGAATGGCGTACCCACTACCTGAATTCCTTCCTGGACTCCAAGAAGCGTCCCCAGGAATCCGCCTTCCGCCTGCCGACGGAGGCGCAGTGGGAATATGCCGCCCGCGGGGGCCGGTCCCAGTCCATGTTCCCCTGGGGTAACTATTACCTGCGCAACAAGAAGGGCTGTCTGCTGGCCAATTTCAAGCCGGGCCGCGGTAACTACCCTGAGGACGGAGGCTTTTACACCGTCCGCGCGGACGCCTACTGGCCCAATGATTTCGGCCTGTACTGCATGGCCGGTAACGTAGCCGAATGGACCTCCTCGATCTATTACGAAGGCTCCTATAACTTCCAACACGATATGAACCCCGATGTGCGCTGGAACGCCAAGGATTCCGATCCCCCGCTGATGAAGCGGAAGGTGATCCGCGGCGGCAGCTGGAAAGACGTCGGGTACTACCTGGAAACCAGCACCCGGACCTACGAGTACCAGGATTCTGCCAAATCCTATATCGGGTTCCGCAGTGTGATCGACCTGCCCGCTGCTCCAAAGGGTCGCAGATAACCTACTGGAAAAAGAGGCCCCCGGCGGCCTCTTTTTTTAAAATAATTTTCCGCTTTCCGCGTTAAAAGAGAGTATTAATTATTAAACCTATAAAAACGAACCCCTTATGCTGTTCTTTAAAACACACAAAGGCCAATGGTGGCTTAATTTTTTGTTCAGCTTTTTCGCCGCAACCGTTATTGCCGGCGCCCTCTTCAAAATCCGTCACTGGAATTTCGCCGATGAAATGATCACAGCCGGTCTGCTGTGTGAGGTCATGGTGTTCCTGCTGATGGCATTTGTCGTTCCTCCGCCGGAAGAGTACCACTGGGAGCGCTTCTTCCCCAACCTGACCGAGCACCCCGACGTAGAACGCGCCCGTACCGGTAAATTCGAGATTACGCCCCTGGTAGCCGGAACCGGCTCCAACGGGAATCCCGCGCTGACCAAGCTGGACGAGATGCTGCGCGAAGCCGATATTACCCCGGCCAACCTGGGTCGCCTGAGCGAAAACTTCAAGAAACTGGGAACCACCGTCGGCAAGATGAGTGAAATCAGCGACGTGGTAGCTGCCACCGGGGATTACACCGCCAAGACCAAGGAAGCTGCCGCCGCCCTGGGTACCATGAAGGAGGCCTACATGGGCGCTGCCAATACGGTTCAGCAGTTCAATTCGGCTGCCGAGGGTACCAAGCAGTTCCACGAGCAGGTCCAGGTCCTGACCAAGAACCTGTCCTCCCTCAACAGCATTTATGAACTGGAACTTCAGGATACCAACAACCACCTGAAGGCCATGAACAAGTTCTACAGCAACCTGGTACAGGCTTCCGACACGATGCAGAACAGCGTGGCTGATGCCAAGCAGGCACACGAGCAGATCGCCGTGCTGGCCAACAACCTGGGTCGTCTGAACCAGATCTACGGCAACATGCTCAGCGCTATGCAGGGCCGTGCCTAAATAAAATGATTTGATCACCATTGGATTCGTTCGTTTATAGAATAAAATCCGTATCCGAGTGATTTAGTCACCATTCGAAAAACCATTAAATTGTTATAAATCATGTCCATACCTCGCGAACCGCGGCAGAAGATGATCAACATGATGTACCTGGTGCTGACAGCGATGCTGGCACTCAACGTCTCAGCGGAGATCCTCAATGCCTTTAAGACGGTTAACCACAGCCTGGAGACGACCAATACGACGATCAACAAGTCGACGGAAACCATCATGGCGTCCCTGGACCAGAAGAGGAGCGATCCGGCTACCGCCGAGAAAGCAAACTACTGGTACCCGAAGGCCAAATCGGTGACCGATATTTCCGGAGATGTATTCAAGTACATCGACAACCTGAAGACCCAGATCATGACCGAGGCCGGGGCTGATCCCGCCAAGGGCAAGCTGACCTTCAAGGAAGACAACCTGGATGTGGCTACCCGCATCATGGTGGAAAAGGGAGCCGGCAAGAAGCTGTACCAGATGCTGGATGAATACAAGAAAAAGGTCCTGTCGGTGGATCCGGCCATCAATGCCGAATTCCAGAACAGCCTGCCGATTGACCTGACGATGCCCAAGACGCAGAACAAGGGCAATAATACCTGGGAGGCCGCCTATTTCCGGATGGTGCCCACGGTAGCTGCCCTGACCATGCTCAGCAAGTTCCAGAACGACGTAAAAACCTCGGAGAACCGGATTGTGGCCTTCTGTCACAACCAGGTAGGCCAGGTGGCCGTTCGTTTCGACACCTATGCCGCCATCATCGGCCAGAGTTCTTCCTACGTTCTGCCTAACCAGTCCATTGACGTGACAGCCGGCGTGGGCGCCTTCAGCAAGGCTGCCAAACCCACTATCACGATTGGCGGGGTGACCGTGCCGATCGGGGAAGACGGCGCAGCCCACCAGAAGGTGACGGGCGGTTCCGTGGGAGAACATGAAGTTCCTGTTGTCATTCAGTATGTGGACCAGGAAGGCAAACAGCAGACCATCAGGGAGAGCGTAAAATATACCGTCGGCCAATCCAATGCAGCCGTGCAGCTGGACAAGATGAACGTACTGTTCATCGGGGTGGACAACCCGGTTACCGTTTCCGGTAGCGGAAGTACCAGCCAGCTGAAGGTGTCAATTAGCGGTGGCGGCGGCTCGCTCAGCGGAAGCAATGGCCATTACATTGCCCGCGTAAACCAGGAGACTGACGAGTGCATCGTCAGCGTAACCACGCCGGATGGCAAGGTTACCCCGGTCAAGTTCCGCGTGCGTTCCATCCCGGATCCCAACCCCATGGTCGGCCAGTACGAGAGCGGTGACGTGCCTGCCTCCTACTTCAAGAGCCAGGCTGGGGTACGCGCCCTGGTTAAGAATTTCTTCTACGAGACACAATTTAACGTAACCGGTTTCCGTATAACCGGGGACGGGGAAGGTTTCGCAGATGGTATTGAGGAAAAGATCAATACGGGTGCTGCCTGGAAGGAAGCCCAGTCCGTGATCAACAAGTGCCGCCCGGGATCGTATATTGTCATCGACAATATCCGCGCCGTGGGCCCGGACGGACGCTCCAGGAAACTGTCTCCGTTGGTATTTAACTTAAAATAGTAAAAGTCTAGTGATGAGAACTCAGCTCGTAAAAGGCCTGGTATTGGTGATCGCCCTGGGGGCCGTCGTTCTGAACGCCGACGCCCAGCGCCGGGGCCGCAGCAAACGCCCGGCCGGCAACACCCAGCAGCAGCCGCAGAACCAGCAGGAGCAGCAGCAGCAGAATAACAATGCCCCTGCGAAGTATAATCCCTACGGCAACGTGCCGATTGAGATGGGCCCCCGCGTGGGCGGTTTCAACGACACGATCAAGCCGTCCATGCGGAATGACGGGGCGCTGGAAAAGACCGTATTCAAGGACAGGATTCCCCTGCCCTATGAGTACCTGCGGGCTGACGATGCCCTCTTCACCGAGCGGGTATGGCGGGAAATCGACGTACGGGAAAAGATCAATCTTCCTTTCCAGTATAAGGCGGAAGATGATAACGGCAGCCAGCGTTTCATCAATATCCTGGTGAATGCGGTGCGTTCCGGCAAGGTGACGGCTTTCAGCCCGGACGACGACCGGTTTACCACACCGCTGGATTCAACCCAGTTCGAAAGAATCATGAGCGGGGGCGGCCAGTGTGATACCAACGCCGTCTATGACCTGAATGACCCTACCAAAATCGTCAAGTACGTGGTCAACTGCAGCTCCCTGAACCCCGACGAAATCGTCAAGTACCGGATCAAGGAAGATTGGGTATTTGACCGGGAAGCCAGCCGCATGTTCTGCCGCATCATCGGCATCGCGCCCTGCAAGGTGCAGTATGCTGCCGACGGCAAGACCGAACGCGGCGTCAGCGTCCTGTTCTGGATCTATTATCCGGATATCCGGGCCACCCTGGCCAGGTCGGAAGTCTATAATCCCAAAAACATGGGGATGGGTCGCCTGACCTGGGAGGAGTTGTTCGAGACCCGGATGTTTGGCTCCTATATTATCAAGTCCACGATGGATAATCCCCAGAACCGTTATATCAGGCAGTATGTCAAGGATCCGATCCTGGCCCTGCTGGAAGGGGACAATATCAAGGACAAGATTTTCAATTACGAGCAGAACCTCTGGTCCTACTAACGGAATCATATCTTTCAAAAAAAACCTCCGGGGATCCCGGAGGTTTTTTTATGCCTAAATCATTCAGCATAAAAAGATTAAAAAAAATTGAAAAATCGTAAATATCCTAATAGGTAATTACGGGAAATGTTGTATTTTCGTTACGGTTTTTCATAGGATATTGGATTTTAAAAACGGGGCTGGATTTCTATCCGGGCCCCATTTTTTTTGCCCTGCCTTAATCCCTCTCCTGCTTCTTTTCCTCCGGGTGCCAATACGAAAAAATCAGAGCGGCTTTCGCCTTGCCGACCACGGCCGCCAGAGCTTCCTCCGGCTGCTGGCGGATCCTTGCAATACTTCGGAATGTCTGCAATAGCCGGTCGGCCGTGGATTTGCCGATACCCGGTATGTCTTCCAGTTCGTTGTGAAAAGTTCCCTGGCTGCGTTTTTTCCGGTGAAACGTGATGCCGAACCGATGCACTTCGTCCCGGATGCGCCGCACCAGGTGAAGGGCCGGGCTGTTATAGGGCAGTTTCAGGGATTGCTGGTCTCCCAGGAAAAACAGCTCCTCCTCGTTCTTGGCCAGGCCCACCAGGGTGGTTCGCCCGCTGAGCCCCAGTTCCTGCATGGCTTCGGCAGCGGCATGCAACTGCCCCTTCCCGCCATCGATAATCACCAGCTGGGGGAACGGCTGACCTTCCTGGTCCAAGCGCTTGTACCGCCTGTAAACAGCTTCCTTCATGGTGGCAAAGTCATTAATCCCCTCCACCGTCCGGACGTTAAAATGCCGGTAATCCGCCTTGGAGGGTATGCCATTGCGAAAACAAACCATGGCGGAAACCGGGTAGCTGCCCTGGAAATTGGAGTTATCGAAGCATTCAATATGTACCGGCAGTTCCTGCAGCTGCAGGGCCTCCTGCAGTTCCCGGAGAACCTGGCGCTCGGCCGGCCGCGTGGCAGGTTGCAGTTGCAGGCGGGCTTTATCCCTGACCTCTTCGATATAATGATTGGCATTTTTCAGGGACAGGTCCAGGAGCTTGCGGCGGTCTCCCGCCTTGGGATGGGTTACCGTAACGCCATCAGGCGCATAGTCCATGGGAAATGGCACGACGATTTCCGGGGCCTCGCTGTTGAAGGTGCTGCGCAGGCTGGCCACCGCGAAGCCCAGCACTTCCTCCTCCGGTTCATCCAGGTGGGTCTGCAGGCGGATGGTCTGCGTCTGGACAATGGTGCCGTTGCGCACCATCAGGTAGTTGACGTAGGCGAGATCGGCTTCCCGGACCAGGGAAAACACATCCACATCTCCCAGCCTGGCATTGACGATTACGGAGCGGGCCCGGTAATTTTCCAGGAAATCGATTTTGCGGCGGATCAATTCCGCCTTTTCGAAGGCCATGTTTTCCGCCTCCCGCTTCATTTCCGCCCGGAAATGCTGGATCACGGGGGCCAGGTTCCCTTTCAGCAAGTGGCGGACCTGCTGGAGGGATTCGGCATAGTCCTCGGCCGTCTGGAAGCCCTCACAGGGACCCTTGCAGTTGCCCAGGTGGTATTCCAGGCACACTTTGAACCTGCCCCGCTCGATATTGCGGGCGGTCAGATTGAGCGAGCAGGTCCGCAGCGGCACCGTCTGCCGGATGAATTCCAGCAGTTCGCGGACCTTGCCCACGCTGGTGAAGGGACCCAGGTATTCCGAACCGTCCGGGATCCTGCGGCGGGTCAGGAAAACGCGGGGAAACGGCTCGTTCTTGATGACGATAAAGGGATAGCTCTTGTCGTCCTTGAGATTGATATTGAAGCGGGGCTGGAACTGCTTGATCAGGGCATTTTCCAGCAAGAAGGCGTCCTGCTCGCTGTCCACGATGGTAAACTCGATGCGGGCAATGCGCTGTACCAGTTCATGGGTCTTGTAGCTGGTCAGGGTCTTGGAAAAATAGGAACTGACCCGCTTGCGCAGGTTCTTGGCCTTCCCTACGTACAGTAATTCACCGGAGCTGTCAAAATACTTGTAGATCCCCGGATCCTGGGGAATGCCGGGTGCCATATGCTGAAATTCCGCCGAGGTCACTTATTCCCAATTGATTTTCAGTGTATTATTCTGTTCAGGCTTGCCAGGACGATCCACCGTGGTAGCTATCTGGAAACCCTGGTTGACCTGCCAGAGCATCTTCTTACTTACGGTGCTGTCCCCGGCATTCACCACCTGGTCGATGTACACGGTGTGAACCTGGTCAGGGCCGTCCACGCCGGGGGTAATATTGACTTCCTCCCGCTGGATGGGGAGGCTTTTATCAACAGGCAGGTAAGTAATCACCACCCGGTTGAGGGTCTGGTCAAAGAATTTGGTCTCCTGGTATTTACCCGCATAGGATGGCTGCGACAGATCCGGGAGTTCCAGGAAGTCCCGGGCATAACCCCGGAACGCTTCCCGCTTGATATAGGTGGTGTCCGACAGGCTGTCGTGGCTTTGAATCAGGGTAAGCTGGTACAGGGAGGTATCCACCTGGGCCACCTGGCTTTTCAGGAAGGAAAGAACGGGGAAAAAGGCCTCCTTTTTTTCCGACCTGCTCTGGCAGGACGCTAGCAGGAGCAGGGCTGCCGGCAGGTAAAGCATGCGTTTCATGGCCTAAAATTAGGAGTTGCCGGCCGATTAAAAGTTGAGCACCATGACTTTTGTCCCCCCGTATCCGGCACCCAGGATCATAACCTGGTGGTCATTGATGCGGGCCAAGGCCGAAAAGGTAAGCGCCAGGCCAGGTGAAAAGATTTTTCGCTGCCAGGTCGACCAGTTATCATTGGTTACCAGCAGGTCCCCATAGGGATAGAATCCCTGGTCCTCGTAATGAGAGCCCACCCCGATACAGCGCTGGTCATCGAGGTATAGCAGTTTGCGGGCCATCACCGGCTTGCGGATGATGTTTTCCTGGTGATCGAGGTCCACGAGACTGTCCGGGGAGCGTTCGACCAGGGACTGGTTTGGCGGGAAATACAGGTCATACAGATAGCCGGCCCCTTCCAGGTGCAGGCTGTCCCAGGTCCGGCCCCCGTCGCGGGTCCGGAAATATCCGCCCAGGTAGCTGCTGGCATAGCCTGTCCGGCCATCCCGGAACCCGACGTCCTGAAACATCCTGAACCCAGGAGATTTCAGGGAGGACCAGTGTTCCCCGCCGTCCGTGGTCCGGATGAACAGGTTCTTGCCCGTGATAAACCCCCGCCGGCTATCCAGAAAATACATCCCGTACGGACACGCCAGGGCCTCCAGGCGGATGACCCGCCAGTGCAGGCCGCCATCTGTTGTTTTTAACAGGCACCCTCCGGCCTGGTCTCCACTGATCAGATTGCCGGTCTTTTCATCCGTAAACTGCATCCTGGCCACAGGCGTGGATACGGGCAGGGGAATCGTTACCCAGTGGCGTCCGCCGTCCGTAGTCCGGGCCAGCCAGCCCGGTGCTGCGGCTAAACCTGTGCGTTCATTGGTAAATACCAGGCCGCTGTACAGGGCATCCGGCAGGTCCGTATCCAGGGTCTTCAGGCTGTCGAGACACAGCGGGCGGACCCTTGCCCGCGGAAAATTCAGATCCTTTTTGGAACAGGCAGCTATCAGCAGGCCAGCAGCCAGGTAAACCAGTCCGCAAAGGACGAGGTGCATTCCGGCCGGCTTTTTAAGGTGAGAAGGGTATGCCATGGGTATACCGGTGCTGACAGACGGGGCCAGGGTATCGTTGCAGCAGGGAGGCTGCCGGGAAGCAGAATCGGTATACCAGGCAAAGTCCCGGCGCAGGGCCGGGACCGCCAATCAAACAGCAGGTAGTATGGGTTTCCGCAGGCCTTATTAATCTGGCCGGCTATTATTTATGGGGGGAGACGGCAAGTTTCAACCCGAAATCAAACAGGTTTTCCTTGACGGGGTACTCGCTGACAAAGCTGGACTTCAACTGGTAACGGATCTGGGGTCCCACCTGCCAGTCCAGTTTACCGGTGGAGTAGGCGACAAAGGCCTCCAGGCTGGTATTGATATTCCAGCGGCGCGTAAGCCAGGGGAGTTCCACGTAATGCTTGTAGTCCGAAGAAAGCAGGTAAGCTCTTTCCCCCAGTATATAGGTGGGCTGGATGGTTCCGGCAAATCCCAGGTGGGCCTTGTCGTCCCCGGCGAGGTGCACTTCGATGCCCACGGGGGCTGAAAGCTGGAAATAAAAGTTATGCAGCCAGTTGGGTTGGTATCCGCTGAAATTGCGGAAACTGCTCAGGGTGTGTACCGAATCCACCTGGTAGGCACCCGAGTTCAGGGCGACCGTGGCCACTTCGGTCGGGTAGGTGAAGGCCTTGATGTCGTAGCGGCTGATATTGAACTGGAGACCGCCAAGCAGGCGTACCCGCTCCCCGAGCCGGTACCGGCCGGTTGCGCCCAGTTCCAGGCCCATATCCGGTTTGTGGGTGACGAAATTATTGATGTTATAGTAAATGGCGGCGTAGTTATAGGGTGCCGTGGTGACCGGTACCCGGGTCAGGTAGGATTTGTTTTCGCCGAGCTTCCGGTAGCTGATGGTGGGTGAAAAATAAAACTGGAAGCTCAGTTTCCGGCTGCGGTGACTGGCAAGGGGAAAACTGTTCATCACGCTTTCAATGGTGCCGGGTTCGGCAGTCGGGGTCCGCCCCAGATTCCGAGCGGGGGCAGGCCGGTTATCAGACGTGGCCGGAAAAACCAGGCGGTCAGTGCCGGCGTGTATACCGGACCCGGATTGGTTCCAGCTGTTCTCGTCGGTAGCCTGGTCACTGAACATGGGGATAACCGGCGTGGCTGCCGTCGCCTGGGAAACAGGGAGCAGGGTTCCGGGCAGGCCTTGCTCCGCGGCGCGGGCGGTATGGGCGGGGGCCAGGTCCGCCGCGACGGTCCCGGGTTCACCCGGGGCGCCGGTCAGGTCCGGGAAGGCCAGGTTGACCCGTCCGTCACCGAGTTCGGGCACCGGCCGGGTCAGCACGTCCGTAAGCAGGGAAGCCTGCGGAAGGACCAGGCGCTGCTCCTCATCAGAGGAAGTAACCACCTGCGGCTGGAATAATTTGCGGGAAAGGGCTCCGGCATCTTCGACTGGTGCCGGGCGGGAAGGCTGTCTGTCCGTGATCACCCGGTTCGGGGAACCGGTAGGCCGGTTGGTCAGCATCATGGTCGTTACAAAACCGGCCGAGAGCATCAGCAGCACGAATCCGATGCCAAACCATCTGCGGCGGGTATGCAGGGCACTGTAAATGCCCTTCCACGCTCGCTCCGACGGGTACATCCGGTACTGGTCGGCGCTTTCTTTGAGGAAGCGCTCGAAGTTATCCCTGTTGTATTTACTCTCCATAACCAGTCAGCGTTTAGGGTAGGATCAGCTTGGTTATCTCCTGTTGACGGCGGCCAGCCACTCCACCGTCTGCCTGGGTTGCTGCAGGATCTTCTTACGGATCAGTATCTCTTCGAGCATCGCCTTGGCCCGCGTATACTGGCTGCGACTGGTGCTCTCCTCGATGTCCAGCATGCCGGCAATCTCTTTATGGCTATACCCTTCGATGGCGTACAGGTTCAGGACGGTACGGTATCCGATGGGCAAAAGGCGGATGCATTCGACCACCTGCTTGGCCTGTACGACCGAGGGGATGCTCTCCTCGCGCACCTGGACTCCCGTTGCATGGATAATGTCCACGCTCTCATTGAACTTCTTGTTCTTTTTGAGGATATTAATGCAGGTATGGACGATGATCCGGCGGATCCACCCCTCAAACGCTCCGCGGTTTTCAAATGTGTGGATCTGCGAAAAGACCTTTATGAAACCTTCCTGCAGCATATCCTCGGCATCTTCCCGGTTATGTGCAAAGCGGTAACAAACAGACAGCATTTTGGGGCTATACCGGTTGTATAGTTCCCGCTGGGCTGAAGGGTTGTTACTAATACAGCCTTTTAAGATGGCTTCCTCGGTCATGTATCCCGTTTGGTTGCCTGTAATTTAGACATTTTTTAAAAGATATTGCTGCACCGCATTCTAAATTTTGGGCCCGGAAACAGCCGGCCGGGCCCGGGTTCCTGGGCGCAGGGACTCCGGCTTCCAATCGGCCGGGGCGGGGGACGGGTTGCCGGCGGAGCCGTACAAAAAAGAACCCGGTCTGTTCAGAGACCGGGCCCACCGTGCTGGTAAACAGGTTTATTGATGCGGTTCCCCACCGGGTCCTTCTCCCGGCCGCTTGGGGGGAGACAGGCTGTCCGCCGGATACTTTCCTTCGAGGTTCGTGCGGATGCCCTGCGCCCATTGGGTCAGGGTGGCCTTTTCGGCATCCGTCAGGATCGCGTTTTTATGAATCCAGGTGTAGGAGTTCAGGGGCATTTCGCCTTCCTTCACCTGCTTCATCACCTGCTCCAGCTTGCGGTACTGGCGGCGGGGGCTGTAGCTGGCAAACTCGTCAAAATTAAGGTCGTGCTTGCCTTCCCGGATATGGTTGTCCATCCACCAGTCCACCGGCTGGATCTTGCTGTACCAGGGGTAGATGGTGTTGTTGCTGTGGCAGTCCATGCAGGCCTTGTCCAGGATGGTCTTGACCTCCGGGCTGACGGTATATACCCGGGCAATGCTGTTGGGTTGCTCGCCGGAGGCCTGGTTCTTGGCCGGGTGAAAGAACTGGATCACCACGAGGATCACCAGCAGGATCAGGAGGATCTTTTTGATCATATACTGACTTTTACCGGAAGTTAAGCAATTAAAACCTCGCCGGTCATTTCTTTTGGAATCGGCAAATGCATCAGGGTGAGGATGGTGGGGGCTATATCACCGAGTTTCCCCGGGTGGATCTTGCCCTTCCATTCCCTGTCAATAATAAACAGGGGCACCAGGTTCAGGGTATGGGCCGTATTGGGGGTACCATCCGGGTTGATCATGAAATCGGCGTTGCCGTGGTCTGCCGTCAGGAAAATGGCATACCCGTTTTCCAGGCCGGCGGTCACCACGCGGCGCACGCACTCGTCGACGGTTTCCACGGCTTTAATAGCCGCATCCCAAACCCCGGTGTGACCCACCATATCCGCATTGGCATAATTAAGGCAGATGAAATCCGCCGCCTGCTTCTCGATTTCCGGTATGATGGCGTCGGTTACTTCCCGGGCGCTCATTTCCGGCTTCAAATCATAGGTGGCCACCTTGGGCGAGGGAATCATGATGCGGCGCTCCCCTTCAAACGGCACTTCCCGGCCGCCGCTGAAAAAGAAGGTGACGTGGGGGTATTTTTCCGTCTCGGCGATACGGATCTGGCGCAGGCCGTGCTGCTGGAGAACCTCTCCCAGGGTATTGGGCAGGTTGTCGTTTTCAAAAACCACGTGCACGTGCTGAAACGTCTTGTCGTATTCGGTCATGGTCGTGTAGTGCAGCGACAGCTTTCTCATCCCGAATTCCGGGAAGTCCTGCTGCGTCAGCACCTGGGTGATCTCGCGGCAGCGGTCGGTGCGGAAGTTGAAGCAAAGGGCCACATCCCCGTCCTGCAGGGTGGCCAGCGGCTGCTGGCCCTCGTCCAGGATCACGGTGGGCAGGATGAATTCATCGGTGACACCCGCCGCATAGGACTGCTCGATGGCGGCCACCGCGTCGGTGGCTTTCTTTCCTTCGCCCTTCACCAGGGCATCATAAGCCAGTTTGACCCGTTCCCAGCGCTTGTCCCGGTCCATGGCATAATACCGGCCACTGACGGTGGCGATCTTGCCTACCCGGGTATTGAGGTATTGCTGCAGGTCTTCGATGAAACCCAGGCCGCTTTTGGGGTCCGTATCGCGGCCATCGGTAAAGGCATGGATGAAAACCTTCTCCAGGCCCTCCTGCCGGCAGACATCGATCAGGGCTTTGAGGTGGTTGATATGCGAGTGCACCCCCCCGTCGCTGACCAGCCCCAGCAGGTGCAGGCTGCGCCCGGTGGATTTGGCCTGCCGGATCGAAGCCAGCAGGGCCGGATTGGCGGCGAAGGAACCGTCCCGCACGGCCACATTGATCCGCTGGAGTTCCTGGTAGACAATACGACCGGCACCCAGGTTCAGGTGCCCCACTTCAGAGTTGCCCATCTGCCCTTCCGGCAGTCCCACCGATTCCCCGCAGGTTACCAGCGTGGTATGCGGGTATTTTTCATACAGGGAGGAAACAAAGGGGGTTTTAGCGTGCTGGATGGCATCGGCTGATGCAACTTTTCCCAGTCCCCAGCCGTCCATAATAACCAGAATTACTTTTTTTTGCGCCATGTCATGAAAAAATTAGGTCAATCAGGGTATAAATACATTCATTTTCAGGTAACAATACCCCGTAAAGCTACAAGCAAATCATGGATTTCCCCGGAGTTGGTGAAAACCCGGTGGTTTTTAGTACTTTAGGAATTCCAAAGCTACCTGCACCGGTGGCATGTTTTTAGATGATTTAACCTAGAAAAACGAAAATTGCAATTATGAAAACAAGGCTTACCGCAAACCTTTTCTCGGTCGTGTTCCTGCTGGGGTCCCTGCTGCTGCAAAGCGGCATCGACGAGGTAATCGGTGCCCTGAAATCAGGGAATGCCACCGAGTTATCCAAGTACATCGACGACAATGTCGAGATTACCCTGCCGGACAAGACCGACAACTACAGTAAGGCCCAGGCTGCGCTGATTCTGAAGGATTTCTTCGCCAACAGCGTAGTGAAAACCTTTGACGTAAAGCACAAGGGAGACCAGGGCGGCGGGCAGTTCTGCATCGGAACCCTGCAGACCAAGTCGGGGAACTACCGTACGATGGTGTTCATGAAGGCCAAGGGCAATAAGCAGGTCATGAAAGAAATCCGCTTCCAGAGTGTTGAATAGCTTACATCCAGTCATCTGGAAAAGCCTTCCCGGGTCCGGGGAGGCTTTTTTACTTTTGTCCCATGATGACTGACGAACAACTCCGCCACCTGGTGGATGAAGCCCTCCGGGAGGACCTGGGGGATGGCGATCACAGCACCCTGTGCTGCATCCCGGCCGCCACGCCGGGCAAGGCCGTGCTGAAAATCAAGCAGGATGGCATCCTGGCCGGCCTGGAGGTGGCAGCCCGCATCTTCCGGTACCGCCAGCCGTCCAGCCGCCTGCGGGCTTTCAAGCGGGACGGGGAGGCCATGCGGGCCGGCGAGGTGGCCTTCGAGGTGGAGGCGGATGCCGATATCATCCTGCAGTGCGAGCGCCTCGTGCTGAACTGCATGCAGCGCATGAGCGGCATCGCCACCCTCACGCGCCAGTATGTGGATCGCCTGGAAGGCTACCACACCCGGGTCCTGGACACGCGCAAGACAACTCCCAACTTCCGGCTCCTGGAAAAGGAGGCGGTGCGCCTTGGCGGCGGGGTGAACCATCGCTTCGGACTCTATGACATGATCATGCTCAAGGATAATCATATTGACTTCTGCGGCGGTATCCGGGATGCCATCCTGCGTGCCCATGCCTATGTGTGTGAGCAACGGCCCGGCCTGCGCATCGAAGTGGAGACCCGCAGCCTTGCCGATGTACGGGCCGTCCTCGAGGTAGGCCGCGGAAAGGTATTCCGCGTCCTGCTGGACAACTTTACCCCTGACCAGGTGGGGGAGGCCGTTCAATGTATCGGCGGCGCATTTGAATCGGAGGCCAGCGGGGGCATTAACCTGGACAATATCACGGCTTATGCCCAAACCGGCGTGGACTATGTCAGCGTGGGCGCCCTGATCCACCAGGCCCGGAGCCTGGACCTGAGCCTGAAAGCGGTTCTGTCCTGAAACAAGTAATTATCTCATATACTATATATGGCCAAAAAGAACCAAGCCGACAGCCGGGGTTTCGTATACAGTACGAACCCGGACTTTCCCTATCTGCCGGAGGGAGCCCATGAGACGGCCACGCTGCCTGCCGCAGCCCAGCCGCTGCGGATCCTGCTGGACAAAAAGCAGCGGGCCGGAAAGCTGGTAACGCTGGTTACCGGCTTTACCGGGACCGCTGCGGACCTGGAAGAACTGGGACGTAAGCTGCGCAACCTGTGCGGTGCGGGCGGTTCGGCCAAGCAGGGAGAGATCCTGGTGCAGGGCGACCACCGTGATAAGGTGCTGCAATGGCTCCTGCAAAACGGCTACCAGAAATCCCGAAAGATATAACGGTACCCGGCATCTGAAAATCCACCTGCCGGGTCGGATGCCATCCCTTCCGGGGCGCGGCCCGGCTGCGGCCGGGCATGCCCTTTCCTGCCCGTTAGGTGTTTCCCCTTAACACCCCTCTTCCCGTCTCCAGGGGCGGGCTGCATGACCATATTCACACAGGCCTGCGCGTGGGTACCTGGTGCCCTACAGGCGCGCTATGAACCGTTTGCATGACAGGGCCCTGACCGCCGTCGCGGCGGAAATCCGCCTTGCATATCATCCCCCGTTTTGAGCAGCATCACTCCGTGCCTTGATATGTGTCATAAAACTGTCATTTTTCCGTGGATAGCTTCGTTGCCGAATTTGACACTGATTGTTCATGATTAAACAATTTGTTTATGAGAGCTAAAAACACGGCATACCTGGTTGTACTGTCCATTCTGATTTCCGGCTATGCCTATATTGCCGCCTGCACGCACAAGGATGAAGTGGTTGCCTCCAACGGAGCCAATATTCAGCGGGGTACCCTCACCCTGACCCTGGATCCCATCAACAACCCCAACCTGGTTTTTGAGAAATCACACTCCAATGTGGGTTGGGAAACACCCTATGCAGGGTCTCTTTCCCTGCTGACAGGCCGTTTCAATTCCTTTGGCTTCAACTCCTTCAAGTTTGACGAATCCCATCCCGAAAACACGGCGTTTGAAGCCTGGGTGCAACTCAATACCGTCAACACGAGCGAGCCGGGACGGGACACCGGATGCCTGCTGAAGACCTACCATACCGGCAAGATCGGCACCATTGACCAGAATGTGGATTCCAACCTGGCCGTCCTGAAGACCACCAGCGTCCAGTTCAGCCCGACCGACAAAGGGTATATCGTCACCGGTACGCTCAAATTCAACGGGGTGACCAACGCCATTACCGGCAAGCTGACCTATGACGGTTCGGCCCCCTCCGGCACCAAGACCAAGTACGGCTTCAGCTTCAACTTTCAGATTCTCGCCAATACCGATTACCTGCTGAACAGTACCAACATCGCCGATAATGTTCAGATCAAGTGCAATGCGATTTTCACCTATACGCCATGACCTGCGGGGAAATCCGGCAGTTTTTGAGAGGCACTCTGCATTCCTGAATTAAAAAATTGAGTTATGAAATCGATTCTAGTTTCCCTGGCGGCCTTCCTGGTACTCTCCGGCCTGACCAGTTGTTATAAGGATATCATCAGCCCGGGGCAGGATCCCAACGGCCCCCCCCAGCAGGTCAGTTTCAGCGGCGACCTGGTACCCATCTTTTCCGCGAACTGCGCGCTCAGCGGCTGCCATGACGGGACCTCGCATAATCCGTCCCTGGTAGCCAAGGACGCCTACAATGCCCTGACCGGCGGCGGGTATGTCAACGTGACCGTGCCCACCACCAGCATTATTTACAGCGAGGTCAAGTCGGGGTCCATGCCGCCCACCGGCGCCCTGAAAGCCAGTGACACCCAGAAGATCCTGGACTGGATCCGCAATGGGGCACCCAATAATTAACGAGCTAAAACATCAACAGATGAAAACGAGAAAATTTTGGATCACCGCGTTGGCCAGACCGGCAGCCTGCCTGGGGTTTTTGCTGCTGGCAGGTGGCGGAATCCGGGTACTGGCCCAGGATGCAGACAGCACAGCCAGTGAGCCCGCAGAAACCACCCCGGCCCGGAAAGCCAAACCGGTTAAAAATACATTTGAAAGCATCTGGCTCATCGACAACCAGACGGTGATGGTGCCCAGGAAGAAATCCTTCGAAATGGATATCATGCACCGGTTCGGTACCCTGAAGACGGGCTACCAGGACTTCTTCGGGTTTTTCGCCCCCTCCAACATCCGGCTTGGATTCAGCTATGTTCCGATAGACCGTCTGCTGGTCGGTACCGCCATTACCAAGGCCAACATGACCTGGGAAGGCTATGCCAAATATGCCCTGCTGCGCCAGACCCCGGGCAGGTATCCGGTCAGCATTACCTACCTGGTGGATATGGCGGTGGATACCCGGACCAAGGACAACTTCATTCACAGCACCGACCGGCTGATGTACTTCCACCAGCTGATGATCGCCCGGAAGATTACGCCGAAGCTGTCGATCCAGGTGGCCCCGAGCCTGTCCCACCAGAACGTCGTAAACGGGTACTACAAGACCTCCGGAACCGTCGGCGACAGCAGCTACAAGGCCACCGTGGAAGGCGAGATGAAGCATGAGCATTTTGCCCTGGCGATTTCAGCGCGCTATAAGCTCAAACCGACCATGTCGGTGCTGTTCGGCTACGACCAGCCCCTGACCAGGCACGCGGCCGGGAACCCCAACCCCAACCTGTCGATCGGGGTGGAATTCACGACCAGTTCGCACACCTTCCAGTTATTCTTTACCAATTACTATTATATCACCCCGCAGCGTAATAACCTGTTCAACAAGAACAACCCGGTGACCCTGACCTCTTTTAACGATATGACACTGCATAAAGAGAATTTCCTCATCGGATTCAATATTACGCGGCTGTGGAATTATTAAATCTTTAAACCAAACAGTTGATCATGAAAACTCCCCTTATCATGGCCGGCATGCTGGCGCTCCTGGTAGGCGCTGCCGGATTCCGGCCCTTCCAGCAAGAACCCTGGCCTGTACCGGACAAGTACGTCAAGATGGCCAATCCCGTAAAGTCTGATGCCACCTCGATTGCCGCCGGCAAGGAGCTCTGGGCCAAGCATTGCCAATCCTGCCATGGCAAGACCGGCAAGGGAGACGGCCCGAAGGCGGCCCAGCTGAAGACCCAGCCTGCCGATTTTAACAAGCCCGATTTCACAAACCAGACCGACGGAGCCATTTTCTACAAGACTTCCGAAGGCAGAAAGGATATGCCGAGTTTCAAAAAGAAAATCGATGATCCCGATGACATCTGGTCCATTGTGAACTATATCCGGAGCATGCATAAGTAACGGGATGGCTGCCGCCACCCCGGACCGTTCGACCGGCGCTTCCCGGCCTGCAGGCAGGCCGGGAAGGACGCCGAAACGGATCTTCCTTGCCCCAAAAATCAACCAGCATGAAAGACAATCAACCTACGCCGGTGAGCCGCAAACGGTTCATGCTCGGCGGCCTGGGCCTGCTGGCCGGCCTTTCGCTCCTCCGGTTCCTGGGTATTTCCCGGACCCGGGAACGCCCCCGGACCGTCCGCATGCTCTCCCAGGATGGACAGCTCGTCGAGGTGGACGTCTCCCGGCTTCCCGCCGGCAAGCGCAAGGCTACCAACCGCGACCTGCAGCACTGGATCCGCCGCAAACCTCATACCCCCTCCTAATACCCCCTGTCATGAAAGAAAATATTACGGACCCTGTTGGTCCCGGTTCCGCCTCACGCCGCGAGTTTATTGCCGCGGGACTGGCGGCTGCCGTGGCAGCCGGCTGTCATCACGATAGCCCGTTCACGCCCCAGGATGCCAGCGTGCAGGCTTCCGGGGAAAAAGTAAAGCTGCTGAGCGTGGACGGCGAAATCATCGAGGTAGACAAGGCCTTCCTTAAACCGGTACCGGATACCCCGCATCTCACGAATGCCGAAGAACGGGTGGGCATGGCCGGCAAGAGTTTTGTCATGGTGATCGACCTGTCGCGCTGCAAGAACCTGAAAAAATGCCAGGCGGCCTGCAACCACATGCACCACGTACATCCGGGACAGAACTGGATCAAGGTGTATCCCATGGAGGACGGCGACCATACGGCCCCGTACTGGCAGCCGACCACCTGCATGCATTGCGATGAGCCTCCCTGCGTCAAGGTATGCCCGGTAGACGCCACCTTCAAGCGCCAGGATGGCCTGGTCCTGATCGATTCCAACCGCTGTATCGGGTGCCGTTTCTGCATGGCGGCCTGCCCGTATTCCACGCGGGTATTCAACTGGGAAGACCCGGGTCTGCCGCAGGACGTGGCCAGCCAGCCCTATTCCTGCGAGACCAGTGTTCCCCAGAAGAAGGGAACGGTCGGCAAATGCGATTTCTGTCCCGATATGACCCGGCAGGGCATGCTCCCGCATTGCGTGAGCGCCTGTCCCAACGGGGTCTTTTTCTTCGGCGACCTGAATGAAGACTCCGTCACCAACGGATCGGAGACCTTCCGGTTCAGCGAGCTGATCCGCGACAAGGCCGGTTATCGCCTGATGGAGGACCTGGGAACCCGGCCGCGGGTCTACTACCTGCCGCCGGTCAACCGGAACTTTCCCTTCCAGGAAGGACTTGAAAATGATTCCACCCACACCAGTTAAACGCTATTACCGTGGACACCACATACACCCCCGAAAAAATCACGGCCGACCTGCTTCCCCAGCGGTTCGGCAGGAAAGGACAGCTCTGGGTCGCCGGACTGGTCCTGATCTGCCTGGTGGGAGCCTATGCCTATTACCGGCAGTTGTCGCGCGGCCTGGTGGTAACCCATATGCGGGACTATGTCTCCTGGGGTATTTATATTTCCAATTTCGTATTCTTCGTGGCGATCAGCCTGGTGGGCTCGCTGATAACCGCGGTCTTCCGGCTGGCGAACGTGAAATGGAGCACCCCGCTCACCCGGATCGCGGAAATCATCGCCGTGTCCGCCATCGTCTTCGCATCCATCATCATTATCGTGGACATGGGACGGCCCGAGCGGTTTGTCAACCTGTTCCTGTACGGGCGGCTGCAGTCCCCGATCATCTGGGACGTGATCGTGATCGGCACGTATTTTTTCATCAGCCTGCTGCTGCTGTATTTTCCCCTGCTTCCCGACCTGCAGATCCTGCAACGGCATGCCGGCCGCTTTCCCGGCTGGATGAACCGGCTGTACCGCGGCCTGGGTTCCTTCTGGAAAGGGACGGCGGGCCAGCTGCGGATCAGTGACCGGGCCATCACCATCCTGTCGATCACCATCATTCCGGTGGCCTTCTGCATCCACACGGTTACCTCCTGGCTCTTCGCCACCACCTACCGGCCGGGATGGGACAGCACCAATTTCGGGGCCTACTTTATTTCAGGGGCCTTCCTGGTGGGTGCGGGGGCGGTCCTGGTGGCCATGTATGTGTTCCGCCGGGCCTACCGGCTGGATCATTACATCACCGAATTGCATTTTGACAAGATGGGTCGCATCGTCGTGCTGCTGGCCCTGCTTTACCTGTATTTCAACGTCAACGAATACCTGGTGCCGGCCTTCAAGATGAAAAAACCGGAGGAAGCCCACCTGACCAACCTGTTTGCCGGCGAATTCGCCCCCCTGTTCTGGTTTGCGATCCTTTCGGGCATGCTGATTCCCATCCTGATCCTGGTATTCCGCAGGGGCCGCCAGCCGCTGCCGGCCTTCCTGGCCGGTGTACTGGTCGTCATCGGGGCCTGGTTCAAGCGTTACCTGATCGTGACGCCGACCCTGCTGCATCCCTTCCTGCCTATGCACGACGTGCCGAAAAGCTACCTGCATTATTTCCCCAGCTGGGAGGAGTGGGCCATTGCCATGGGGTCCCTGGCGGGGGCCCTGCTGGTCATCACCTTCTTTGCCCGGGTGTTTCCCATTATTCCCATACACGAAACGATTACAGAAGATGAAAACGCGTAACAGCCTGCTCGCAGGAATTCTGTTCCTGTCCGGCCTCGCTGCGGCCCGGACCGCCTGCGCCCAGGCAGATTCCACCAAACCGGAGCTCTCCGTCAACCTGCATTATTTTGACCAGGATAACGCATGGCAGTACCTGGTTCCGGATATCAAGGTGAAAGTCAACGGGCGGTTTCAGCCGCTGGCCGGCCAACCGGTGGAAATCTACCTGGACAGCGTGCAGGAAGGGGACCGGATTGCCAGCCTCGTCACCGGGGACCACGGCACCGCGAAGGCCGTGATTCCGCCTTCCCTGAAGGCGGTCTGGGACGCCAGCCCTGCCCATACGTTCTGGGTGGTACTCCACAAAGCCCCCGGCGGGCAGGAAAGTTCCAATGATTTTGCGATCTCCCGCGCCCGGATCAGCATCGATACCGCCCGTAACGACGGAACCCGTTCCGTTACCGCGACGATCCTTCAATGGGCAGGCGGAAGCTGGAAGCCTGCCAAAGGAGTGGATGTCAAGGTGGGCATACGACGCCTGGGTGGTGAACTGCCCGTAGGGGACGAGGAAAGCTATACGACGGATTCAACCGGGCGGATTTCAGCGGATTTCAAACGCGACAGCCTGCCGGGAGATTCCCGGGGCAACCTGGTACTGGTTGCGCGGGTGGAGGATAATGATCAGTTCGGTAACCTGGTCATCGAAAAAACGGTGCCCTGGGGAATCCGCTTCCAACCCCATTCGGATTTCGGCAGGCGGACCCTCTGGGCCACCCGTAACCATACACCCATCTGGCTGCTGGTGATGGCCTATTCCATCATTGCGGCCGTATGGGGAGTCATTTTTTACCTGATCACCCGGCTGGTACGTATCCGCAGGCTGGGCAGGGAAGTTCCGTTGCCTCGAGGAAGCTGAACCCCTCTCACAATACACCATTCCCGAAAGTCCAGCGAAACGGATTCCACGTGAACCGGCAGCCTTCCGGCATAGGGCTGCCGGTTCTTTTTGGGGCTCCCGTTTCCGGGATTGGATGGTTCCCGGGATGACATCATGAGGAACCCGGGGATCCTGTGATAAATTTTGATTAACTCTCGGCATCCCGCGCCTGAATTGCCCGGGATTGGTATCTTGGCGGATTATGCAGAAAAAGACATGGCCGGGGATTATCTGGCCCATCCTGCTGGCCGCTCTGATCCTGACAAAAGGCACCGGTGCCCAGGTGCCCCACGGGCTGATCCGGGGCAGGCTCCTTACTGCGGAAGGGCCGGCCGCCAATTTTACGGTTGAACTCAGCAGAACCAAGCGCATCACCCAGTCGGATGAGGCCGGTTATTTTGTAATACGCCATCTGCCCGCCCTGAAGGACACGCTCCGGGTGTCCTCCGCCGTTTCGGGCCTTTTCAGGCAGATGGTCTCCCTGGACAAAGACCAGGAACTGGACCTGGGCACCATCCAACTTCCCCTGGACCGGAAAGCTCTGCAGGAAATCCGCGTATACGGCCGCCTGACCGCCGCCAGGTCAGATACCATGGAATCGGTTACCAAATCGGCTTCTGCGGCGCGCCTGCTTCCGCAATCCACGGTGGTAATCGATCAGGAAAAGATATCGGACCGGATGGAATTTACCGTGAAGGATGCCCTGGAGGATGTACCGGGGATTCAGGCCTATTCCGGGTATGATGAATACAGCATCCGGGGCTTCAAGGCCGAGAATGCCCGCCTCATAAACGGGCTGAGGGGGTATGCGACCACCTACACGAGTAACCTGTTGGTCAATGTGGACCGCATCGAAGTGGTCAAAGGCCCTGTAGCGGCCCTGTTTGGGAACGGGGATCCCGGTGGTACGATCAACCTGGTAACCAAGAAGCCCCTGGAAAAAACACAGGGCCAGTACAGCCTCGCGACCGGGTCCTGGAAACAGGTCCGGGCCCTGCTGGACCGCACGGGCCCCCTCAATCACCGCAAAACCCTGCTGTACCGGATCAATGCGGGCTATGATGCCACCCATTCCTTCCGGGATCAGTTGTATGGAAGATCCTATCAGGTGGCTCCCTCCTTTCTTTTCCGGCCCAGCCCGCGGGTTACTTTTCAAGCGGACCTGTCCTATTCGCATGTGGCCACCCAACTGGACCGGGGGCAACCTGGTTTCCGGGACAGCCTCGACCCCCGGCTAACCCCGGTTTCACTCAATGTCTCCCGGCCGGGTGATTACCTCCACGAATCCGACCTGTCCGCCGACCTGCTTGTCACGGTCAGGATCCTGCCTCACCTGCAATTCCACAGCGGCTACCTGGCCTATTTTACGGACCAGGAAGCTGCCGGACACGGGGTACACAGCTATCGTAGTAACGATTCCGTCAATCTGTATTTCAGCAGGTGGGATTACCAGACCCGTACCAACAGCCTGACCAACTACCTGCAGGCTGACCTTCATACCGGGGCCCTCGCGCACCAGCTGATGCTGGGATACGATTTTGTCCAGAGCACCGTGGATCTGGAACAGCGCTACTACGAACGGCCGGATCTCTTTGGTACGGGCAGCGGGATTGTCGGGACCTTCAGCCTCCGCCATCCCGAATACCTGCCGCGGCCCGTGGACCAGTATGCCCTGTCGGATTATGAATCCAGTAAGGCCAACGTGGAGGGTACGGCGTTTCATACCCAGGGCTTGTATATCCAGGAACAGGCCCGGTGGGGTCATTGGGTCGCCCTGCTGGGATTCCGGGTGGAAAGCTACCGCACGGGGGATGAGGATGCGACGGATACGGCTGACCTGTTTCGGGTACATGCCTTCCTGCCCCGCGTCGGGTTGCTGTATGTCCTCAGGCCCGGTATCAGCCTGTATGGGACCTATAGCAAGGGGTTTGATCCCTTTGAAGCCTCGACCAATACACAGGTGTTCCGGGACCCCTTCAAGCCGGTAAACAGTGAACTGCTGGAGGCGGGGGCCAAAGGTAATTTTCTGCAGGACCGGTTATCGGCCTCCATCGCCCTGTACCAGCTGAAGCTCTCCCATGTGGCGGTAAATGCCAACGATCTGGCCAACCCGAACCTGTTTGTGCAGCAGGGAGAGGCCCGGTCCCGGGGTGTCGAAAGTGTCCTGGAGGGCTGGATCGGCCGGCACTGGCTGGTGGACCTTTCCTATGCCTATTGCGTGGCCAAAATGACCCGGAGTGAAGTACCCTCCCAGGTCGGGGAGCCCATGGAAAACGCACCCCGTCATACGAGTAACTCCTGGATTCGTTATGAGGTATCCCGGGGAGCCCTGAAGGGGTTGGGCCTCGCGGTCGGTCATACCCAGGCCGGGCGCCGCAGCACGCTTCAGCCCGGTTTTGAGCTGCCGGGCTATGTAGTGGTGAATGCAGGCCTGCGGTACAGGTACCGGCAGTTCGGCTGGGCCTTGAACCTGTATAACCTGGGGAATGCGACGTATTGGCTGGGAGCCTATAATAATGTCAATAAATGGCCCGGTGCACCGCGCCACGGTATGCTCTCCATGCATTACCGGTTTTGAGCCCTGGCCGGGCAGATCGGGGGCCAAGTCACATCACTTCACCCAGATCATTGCGGAAGTAGCTCAGTGCGCCGCTGGGACATTGTTCCACCTGCTCTATGATGCGCTGGGTAGGGGCGCCCGCCATGTTGATCCAGGGGCGTTCCTTGGGATTGAACACCTCGATCAGTCCTTTCCAGCAGCGGGTGGCATGCTGGCAGCGTTCGGGTTTCCATACAACGGTAATGTCCCCGTTCGTGTAATGGAAGGTCTTTTGGGCCATAAAACCAGTTTTGCCTGTGTAAGGTAAGCCAAATCGATCATCCGGCTACTGACCCTGGGCCAGGCTGTAGCCGCGTTTGTCGCCCCAGCGGTTGAGCAGTTCGTGGGAACAGATCTTGAAATTCCCGCTCATGCTCACATAGAGCCCGATGACGTCCTGCTGGTTCAACGCCTCGTCGCTGAGGCTTTCGAAGCGCACATTATACTGGTTGACCAGGTTGGTGTACACCGAGCCGGTGGGCCATACCTGGGTTCCGCGGTTACTGATGTTCACGAGCTTAAACTTGACGCCGGCGTGGCGCTGGCATTTGCGGGCGATTTCCTCGGGCTGTTCGTCACTTTCAATAAAAAGGTCCACCCCGACGATTTCCTCGTGGTTGATTTCCTTGGATATCATCATGGGGTTACGCTCCAGTTTGAAGGGAACGGGCGTACCCGGCCGGTTGGGCACCACGATGCGGGGATTGACTGCCGGCTGTTTGCCGAAATTGGCAATGACGGCATCGGCAAACTGGGTGGTGTTGACCGCAGCCGTGGAGCGGTCCCCGAAGTCCCCGGTATGGATGCCGCTTTCCAGGGTGTAGAGCAGGGCGTTTTCTATGATCGCGGCATTTTCGACCAGGCCGACGTGCCGCAGCATGGACAGGCCGCTGAGCAGCAGCGCCGTGGGATTGGCAATGCCCCGGCCCGCGATGTCCGGGGCCGTGCCGTGGACCGCTTCGAAAATGGAAATATGGTCGCCGATATTGGCCGACGGGGCAAAACCCAGTCCCCCGACCAGGCCGGCGCACAGATCGGAAACAATGTCTCCCTGCAGGTTGGTCAGGACGATCACGTCAAATTTGTCCGGGCGGGTGACCAGTTTCATGCACAGATCGTCCACGATCACGTCGTCCGCCTTCAGGTCCGGGTAGTCCCGGGCCACTTCGTAGAAACATTCCAGGAACAGGCCGTCGGTGATCTTCATGATATTGGCCTTGTGACCGCAGGTAATCCGGCTTGCCTGCTTGGCGCGGGCCATTTCAAAGGCGTAGCGGATCACCTGGAGGCTGCCGGGGCGCGTGATGAAGCGGCGGCTCAGTGCCACGTCATGGGTGAGCATGTGTTCGATCCCGCCATAGGTGTCCTCGATATTTTCCCGAACCACGGTGATGTCGATGGGGATGCCTGCCTTGCTGAAGACCGTGTCCACCCCGTGCAGGGTCTGGAAGGTCCGCTTATTGGCATAGGTATTCCAGGTCTTGCGGGCCGTGACGTTGATGCTTTTAACGCCCTTTCCCTTGGGGGTCTCCATCGGTCCCTTGAACAGCAGCCCCAGGGACTCGATCGACTGCCTGGCTTCCGGGGTCATCCCGTTGTTGAATCCCTTGTCAAAAACCCATTTGCCCATGTCAACGAATTCATACTCAAGCGGTACCCGGTTGGCCTCAAAGATCCGGAGTACGGCATCCATGATTTCCGGTCCGATTCCGTCTCCCTTGGCGACTGCGATTTTCATATGTTACGCTTTTGCGGATGAGGGACAAAATTAGCATAAGGTTCCCAAAGGACTTGGTAAAACTGCGTAAGGATTACCTACTTGTGGCTTTTTGATTAATTTTACACAAATGCCGCGATGACCAGTAAGATCTCCGAAGGCGTCGAAGTGAGCGTAGAGACCTTCTACCAGCCGGATTACAGCAACCCGCTGCAATCCGAGTACATGTTTGCCTACCGCATCACCCTGGAAAATCATAATGGATTTCCTGTCAAGCTGCACCGTCGCCACTGGCATATTTTTGACAGCAACGGCAGCTACCGCGAGGTGGAGGGTGAGGGGGTCGTGGGGGTACAGCCCACCCTGGCGCCCGGGGAAAAATACCAATATGTCAGCGGCTGCAACCTGCGCACGGAAATGGGAAGGATGCAGGGCACGTACCAGATGGAAAACCTGCACAACAAAAAGATGTTCGAGGTGAATATTCCCGCCTTCGAAATGATCGTGCCCTTTAAGGGGAATTAGCGGGTCATTTCGGTTTGTATTTGGATTCCTCCAGGATGCGCCGCGCGTCCGTTTTCATGACCTCAGCAGGCGAAAGCCCCGGGTTTTTTTCCACGAATTTCTGCACGATCTGCCAGCCTACCCAGGCGCCGATATTGCCCGGCGAGGCCTCCGGCATGCCCTGGGTAAAGGGAGCTTCCCCGATATAGGTCTGTATGGTGGCGGGTTCTACCGAATACAGGTTTTCGTTGGTGATAATGTAATTCCAGATCAGCCCCTCATTTTTCCGGCACCAGTCCAGCTGGCGCTGGGTGTACCCGGTCTTCAGCGAATCGGCCGTGCGGGGAAGAAATTTATCCAGCAGGTACCACTGTTTGCCCTTTTCAATCATCTGTTCGACCAGGGGTTTGCCGTTGCTGCGGTCCGGGAACAGATCGTCCACGATCAGTTTCATGGCGTCCGGCAGGATATAGGGTTTGGCAAACCGGCGGCTCCGGTAAAGCGGGGCTACGTTGGCGATGAAATAGTCATTGTTATAGACGGAACAGCCGGCACCGAGGTAAAACTGCAGGCTGATGCCCAGGAAATCCTGGCCCAGGAAATTGGTGGAATAATCCGAGCCCATCTGGGCCAGACCGTCGGGAGGGCCAACCAGGGTGATGATCCGCGAGGGAGTCCGGTAGTCGGGAAAGTAGTATTTGACAAAGCGGAAGGCTTCCCGGAAATCCCGTTCCAGGAAATCCAGGCTGGGGTAGGCCTGCTCCACCGAATCGTACAGCGGCCCCGTCAGGTGCAGGAACCTCCGCGTACCGGCCAGTGCCAGCGGGTTGTCCGCCCGCAGGGGCCCGAGACCCAGGACATTGCCGATGAAGATCGGCAGGAAATCGGGGTATTTCTGCTGCAGGACGGGCAGGGCGCCGGCCACCGCATTGCTGTCCACGGAAAAGAAATCCTTTTCAAAGCGCTGCACCTGCAGGTCCACGCGGATCCCGGATACGTCAGGCAAGGCGGCGTGCTGCTTGCAGGAATACAGGACAGTTGCCAGCAGGAAGGAAAGACCCAGTTGTTTCATGGTGGTTGGAAAACGGTTATCCCGTTGATTTGTTGCCTGCGAAGATACGTAAAGATGCTGCCGGGGCCGGAAGGGCCCGGCGGGTTTTGCAGTTGGCAGGCACCGCGTACCTTTGCGCCATGAAAATCGCGCTCGCCCAGCAGAACTACCATATCGGCAACTTTGAACAGAATACGGCCCGGATCCTGGCCGGTATCGACTGGGCCAGAAAGCAGGGTGCGGACCTGGTGGTATTTTCAGAGCTCTGCGTCTGCGGGTACCCGCCCCGGGACTTCCTGGAATTTGAGGACTTTATCAACCAGTGCTATAAGGCCCTCGATACGATCCGCCAGCATACGCAGGGGATCGGGGTGCTGGTTGGCAGCCCGGCCCGGAACCTGCAGCCTGAGGGCAAGGATTTATACAATGCGGCCTTCCTGCTGGCCGACGGGCAGATCCAGGGAGAGGTCCATAAGACCCTGCTCCCGAATTACGACGTGTTCGACGAATACCGGTATTTCGAACCGGCGGACCGCTGGGAGGTCCTCGCATTCCGGGGCAAGCGTCTTGCCGTGACCATCTGCGAGGATATCTGGAACATGGGAGACAACCCGCTGTACCGCATCACGCCCCTGGAGAAGCTCCTGCCCCAGCAGCCTGATGTCATTCTCAATTTATCGGCATCTCCCTATAATTATGCCCAGGACGTGGTGCGTAACAGCATTGTGAAGGCCCATACCCAAAAATATGGTCTGCCCATGCTGTACTGCAATGCAGTGGGATCCCAGACCGAGATCGTTTTTGACGGGGGAAGCCTGGTATACGACAGCGCAGGCAGGAAGGTCTGTGAAATGAAGTATTTCGAGGAGGATTACCAGGTCTTCCGCCTGGAGGACCTGCAGGCCCCGGGCCCGGCAGCTACGGGGAAGGCGCCGGCTGCGGCGGAGCGGTATTATTATTCCGCCACCGAAGTGGGCAGGGGGGAGGATACGATTGCGTATATCACCAGCGAAAAAAATATTGACGAGATCTGCCGGGCGCTGATCCTGGGTATCCGGGACTATTTCAGCAAGATGGGTTTTTCCAAGGCTATCCTCGGCGCCTCCGGCGGGATCGACAGTGCGGTTACCCAGGCGCTGGCCGTGGAGGCCCTTGGCCGGGAGAACGTGCGCGCCATCCTGATGCCATCGCCCTATTCCAGCGGGCATTCCGTGACCGACGCCGAACAGCTCAGCCGCAACCTGGGCAATCCCTATGACATCGTTCCGATCAACGGCATCTACCAGCGCTTCCTGGAGCAGCTGCACCCCCTGTTCGGGGATCTGCCCTTCGGGGTGGCCGAGGAGAACATCCAGGCCCGGACGCGGGGTAACCTGCTGATGGCGATTGCCAATAAGTTCGGGTATATCCTGCTGAACACCTCCAACAAAAGCGAGCTGGCGACGGGCTACGGGACCCTCTACGGCGATATGGCAGGCGGGCTGAGTGTCCTGGGGGATGTATACAAAACGCAGGTGTATGCCCTGGCTTCCTTCCTCAACCGTCACGGGGAACGGATTCCTGCCTCCATTCTGACCAAGCCGCCTTCCGCGGAACTCCGGCCGGGCCAGAAAGACCTGGACAGCCTGCCGGCCTATGACGTCCTGGACCGGGTCCTCTACGAGTACATCGAAATGCGTAACGGGCCGCGGGAAATCATGGCCAAGGGATTTGATGCCGCCCTGGTATCCCGGATCCTCCGCATGGTAAATACCAACGAATACAAACGCAACCAGTTCTGCCCGATTATCCGCGTAAGCTGCAAGGCCTTCGGGGTGGGGCGCCGGGTGCCGATCGTCGGAAAATACCTCTCCTGAAAGCCAATCAGTGCATGAAAGTGACCACGGCCGTCTGCGTGGTACCCCCGTAGGTGATGTTCTGGGAAAGCACCAGCTGGGAGCTGGTCAGGGTCATGAGCGTGAAACGGCCGCTGCCTCCGGTAAACAGGCTGTCCGATACCTCAAGGACGGTATCATTGGACTGCAGGGCCCAGGTGAAGGGGTTGGTCTGCGGATCCCCGGCATTGCATTTGGTCGCTCCCTCATCCCAGCTGCCGTTCCCGTTTGCCTGAAAGGTTACCGTATTGTCCATCTCGCAGGCATCGAGCTGGCTGGTCACGTCGATCCCGCCCACCGTCACTTTCTGGATCTTCCAGGAGGCCAGCACCAGCAGATCGGTCTTGGTCTGGGGTTTGGCGGAGGGATCCCGGCTGCAGGCTGCCAGGATCAGCAGCAGGACCAGGACGCCTGCGGACACGTGCCTTCTCGCGGACATGGTATGGGTATTTGGTTGAAAATGGGACATTCCACTGCCGAAAAGCGGGGAATCCGGTCCTGGAAAACGAATATTTGCGCTCATTTAGTATCCCGGCAAACAATTTGCTGAGTCTCAGTTCGTATTTTGTGTTACGAATAATCTGATTATATGCTAAAAACCGCTGAGGACATCCGGCAGCTCAATGACCGGATCGCACAATCCAGCCAGTTTGTCGACAAGCTGCGCGAAGAAATCGGCCAGGTCATCGTCGGGCAGTACCAGATGCTGGACCGGTTGCTGATCGGGCTGCTGAGTAATGGGCACGTACTGCTGGAAGGGGTCCCCGGCCTGGCCAAGACCCTTACCATCAAATCCCTGGCGCAGGCTATCCATGCCCGGTTCAGCCGGATCCAGTTTACCCCGGACCTGCTGCCCGCCGACGTACTCGGTACCATGATCTATAACCAGCAGAGAAATGAGTTTGTCGTGCGCAAAGGGCCCATATTCGCCAATTTCATTCTGGCTGACGAGATCAACCGCGCCCCGGCCAAGGTCCAAAGCGCCCTGCTGGAAGCCATGCAGGAGCGCCAGGTAACCATCGGGGATACGACCTACAGGCTGGATGAACCCTTTCTGGTCCTGGCCACGCAAAACCCGCTGGAGCAGGAAGGCACGTATCCGCTGCCCGAAGCCCAGGTGGACCGTTTTCTCATGAAGGTCCTGGTCGATTATCCGGCGATGCATGAGGAACAACTCATCATCCGGCAGAATGTGCAGGGACTGAACATTCCCGCCGTCAGGCAGGTGGTGGCCGTGTCGGAGATCCTGCAGGCGCGTGAGCTGGTACGCCAGGTTTACATGGATGAAAAGATCGAACAGTACATCCTGGATATCGTGTTTGCCACACGCCAGCCGGACCAGTACAAGCTGGAAAAACTCAAACCCCTCATTTCCTACGGGGCGTCCCCGCGCGGCAGCATCAACCTGGCCCTGGCGGCCAAGTCCCAGGCCTTTCTCAATAAGCGGGGATTTGTCATTCCCGAGGACGTCCGCAGCATCTGCAAGGATGTGCTGCGTCACCGCATCGGCCTTACCTACGAGGCGGAAGCTGAAAATGTCAATGTGGAAAATGTCATTGATGAGGTGCTCAAACAGATTAATGTACCGTGATGCTGACAACCGCCGAGATCATAAAGAAAGTCCGCCACCTGGAGATCAAGAGCAAGAAACTGGCCAGCGACCTGTTCACCGGGGAATACCACAGCGCGTTCAAGGGGAAGGGAATGTCCTTCAAGGAGGTCCGGGAATACCATCCGGGCGATGATGTCCGTTTCATCGACTGGAACGTATCGGCCCGGTTTGGCCATCCCTTTTCCAAGGTGTTCGAGGAGGAACGCGAACTGACGGTGATGCTGCTGGTGGATATCAGCGCCTCTTCCATGTTTGGAACCCATTACGGCCGCAAAAAGGACGTGATCGCCGAAATCGGCGCCGTGCTGAGTTTTGCCGCGGTCAATAACCAGGATAAGGTCGGCGCGATCTTTTTCAGCGATGAGGTGGAGTCCTATATTCCGCCCAAGAAGGGACGCCAGCATGCCCTGTACATCGTGCGTGAACTGCTGACCCGCGAATCCCGTCATCCCGGCACCCAGGTCGGCCGGGCCCTGCGTTTCTTCCAGAACGCCACCCGCCAAAAGAGCATTGCCTTCATCCTGAGCGATTTCCTGGATGCCGGCTACGAGGACCAGCTGCGCGTGGCCGGCCGCAAGCATGACCTGATCGGCCTGAAAGTGTATGACCGCATGGATATGGAATTGCCCGATGCGGGCCTGCTGCAGGTCCGGGATGCGGAGAGCGGGGCTACACGCTGGGTAGACAGCAGCAGCCCGCATGTCCGCTACCAGTTCCAGCAGGAGTTTTTCCGGGTGACGGCCTACAGCACCGAGGCGTTTCGCAAGGCCGGCAGCGACCTGCTCCATATCCGGTCCGGCGATGATTATGTCAAAATCCTGCAGCGGTTTTTCTTCAGCCGAAACCGCTAATACGCCCCATGAACAAATTGCTACTGCATACCATTGTACTGCTGCTGCTGGCCTCAGCGGGCCGGGCCCAGGGCCACACCACCGTCCGGGCCAGCCTCGACCGGGACAGCATCCTGATCGGGGGTGCCCTGCACCTGCAACTCCAGGCGGATATCCCGGAAAATGACCCGATCCGCTTTTTTTCCCTTGACAGCCTGCCTCATTTTGAAATCCTGGACCGCGGGCACCTGGATACGCTGAATACCAGCAACGGCACCGAACTCCGCCAGACGCTGCGGCTGACCAGTTTTGATTCGGGACGCTGGGTGATCCCGTCCCTGTCCCTGGGCGGACCGGCCGGCCCGGTGACCGATTCCTTTGCGGTCAGCGTGGGGTTCACCCCCTTTGACACCTCCCGCGATTACCACGACCTCAAGGATATCCTGGCCGTTACGGTGGAAAAGAAGCAGGACCGGACCTGGTACCTGGTGGGGGTGGGCCTGCTGGTGCTGCTGCTGATCCTGTACCTGCTGCTGCGCCGGCGCGCCGCCGCCCAACCTGCGCCCCTGCCTGCCCCGCCTGCTGACCCCTACCGCACCGCCCTGGACGCACTGGACAGGCTGGCAGCCTCCTGGCGGGCCGGGCAATTGGACGCCAAGGGTTTTCAGAGCGGCCTGGTGGGCGTGTTCCGGCTCTACCTGGAGCAGCGCCTGGGGCTGCATTCATTGCAGCAAACCACCGATGACCTGGTCACCCAGCTGCGCGGCCAGGGTTTGGAAGCGGACCTCTTCGGCCGGCTGGCCCAGGCCCTGCGCATGAGCGACCTGGTCAAATTTGCCAAATACGAACCCGCCCGCCAGGAAAATGAGCAGGTGGAACGCCAGATCCGCGAGGCCCTTGAAACCCTGGAAATCAAAAACCGGCCCGCCCAGCCTGCAGGGCAATGATGCGATACACCATGTTGTACGAATGGATCCTACATACCGATTTTGCCTATCCCTGGATGTTCAGCCTGCTGGCCCTGGTGCCGGTGCTGATCAGCTGGTACCGGCGCCGGGGAGACCGGATCCAGGGTACCCTGGAGGTATCCACCGAGCATGCTTTTACAGCCCGTTCCTGGAAAAACGGCCTCCGGCATCTGCCCTTTCTCCTGCGCATGGCGGCCCTGTGCCTGCTTATCGTGGTGCTGGCCCGCCCCCAGAAGCGCAATGACGACCAGCTGACGGAGGGGCAGGGGATTGACATCGTACTGGCGATGGACGTGAGTGGTTCCATGGGCTCCCGCGATATCCTGCCCAGCCGGCTGGAAGCTGCCAAGGAGGTGGCCGAGGAATTTGTCCGCAACCGGCCGGTGGACCGGATCGGCCTGGTCATATTTTCCGGGGAAAGTTTTACGCAGTGTCCCATCACGACGGACCGGGAGACTCTGCTGACCCAGATCGAGTCCCTGGAAAGCCGGCGGTTCCTGATGGACGGAACGGTAATTGGGGAAGGACTGGCCACCGCCGTGGACCGCCTGCGCGAAAGCGATGCCAAGAGCAAGGTGGTGATCCTGCTAACCGACGGGAAGGAGGATCCCCCGGAAACGCGGCTGATTGATCCCCTGACCGCCCTGGAGATCGCCAAATCCCAGCATGTAAAGGTTTACACCGTCGGCATGAGTGCGCTGAACGATTCCAGCCAGGTGGTGGCGGAAAACCCGGTAAAGGGAACTTCGGCCCAGCCCGGAAGCAGTTTCCTGGATGAGCAGCTGCTCCGGCGGATCGCTACGGAAACGGGTGGCCAGTATTACCGGGCCATCGACCGGGAAAGCCTGGGCAATATCTATAAGCAGATCGACCGGCTGGAAAAGTCCCGGATCGAGGTGACCTCCTTCAAACGCTACGAGGAACGGTTCGTGCCCTTCCTGCTGACCGCGCTGGGGCTCCTGCTGGCGGAAGCCGTCCTCCGGTATACGGTCCTGCGCCGCTTTCCCTGATAAATTCCCCCTAACTTGCAGCTGCATGATGGCCACTGTCTACAAATCGACCGGGAGCTGGTATACGGTAAAGGATACCTCCGGCAACTGGCACCAGGCCCGCATCAAGGGGGTGTTCAAGATCGATGATATTACCTCCACCAATCCCGTGGCGGTCGGGGACCTGGTGGATATGGAGATCGAAAATGACCTGGAACACACCGCCACGATTACCCGGATTCATGACCGGACTAATTATATCAACCGCCAGTCCCCCCGTGGCAGGCACCAGCACCATATCATCGCGGCCAACCTGGACCAGGCCCTGCTGATCGCCACGCTGCGGGAACCCCGCACTTCCCAGGGGTTCATTGACCGCTTCCTCGTTGCCGCAGAGATGTACCATGTTGCGGCAGTACTGGTTTTCAACAAGGCGGACCTCTACGGGAAAAAGGAACAGGAAAAGTTCGAGGCGCTGCGCCGCATGTATGAAGGCATCGGGTACCGGGTCCTGCTGACCAGCGCCGCCTCCCGGCTGGGCCTGGAGGCTCTCCTGCAACAGCTTACCGCCAGGACCACCCTGGTCAGCGGGCACAGCGGGGTGGGTAAATCCTCCCTGCTCAACCTGCTCGTGCCCGGCCTGCAGCTGCGCACCCAGGATGTAAGCGGCTGGAGCGGGAAGGGCATGCATACCACCACCTTCGCCGAAATGTTCGACCTCGCCGACGGCGGCCGGGTCATCGATACGCCCGGCATGCGCGAGTTCGGGCTGGTGGATGTCAGCCGCCGGGAGCTATCCCATTATTTTCCGGAAATGCGGGACCGCCTGGGGGGATGCCAGTTTAATAACTGCCTGCATATCAACGAACCCGGCTGCGCCATCCGGGAAGCCGTGGTAAACGGGGCAATTGCCGAGGACCGGTACGTGAGTTACCGGAGCATCCTGGAATCGATCGAGGAAAGGAATTATTGAATCAGGGGCCTGCCGGTTCGCGGGCCGGTCAGGCAATGTTGCGGTGCAGGTCCATGGAGAACAGTTTGCCTTCCAGGACGCCGGCCAGTTCCACAACCGCCTTGTTATCCTTGTTCAGCGCATCCCGCGTTTTGGTGGGGAAAATGGATATTCCGTTGTAGATGTTGTAGTGCAGGGTCATATTGTGCCCCTTGAACCGGAACTCCCAGTCAATGGTGTCGAAGTCATCTTCCTTGTTGCTGAAGCTGATCTTGAAGTCTTTGCTGAGAATGTCAGCGATCTGGTAGAAGCGTTTCAGGCCGCCATCGTCGTCGATGACCACTTCGGTACAGCCCAGGTTGGTTCTCAGGGTGAGGCTCATAAAAAAAGGTTTACGCGTTATTTAATAGAGACCCGGATTAATTACACTCTGCTGCACCGATTGTTGGCTAATCCCTGAATTTTTTTGCCTTGCTGGCGGCTTTGATCGCAGCAGGATCCCCGGCAACGATTTTTTCCGCGCCTACATTTTTTCCGTTCGTTCCGCAGCCATATTTCGGGCCGAACAGGTTATTCCACAGTTTACAGGAGGAAAGCAGGGTTACCATACCCAGCATGACCAGTGCGATTCGAAGGTTTTTCATAGACGTAATTTTTCTTACCCTATAACGAAATTAAGCAGAATTAATTACCCCTGCCATAGTAAAACTACCCGCGGGGCGGGTTTTGGCGAGCCTGACCGATAAGAAAATGATAATCATGATATCCCGGCCTGCTGCCCGGGTGGCGGCGGTGCCGGGTTACGGAACCAGTCGGCGTAAAAGACGTAGTTGTTCGCAATCCGGTCGATCTCCCCGCCGATGAGTTCGGCCGGGATATCCTTGACCTTTTTGGCGGGAACGCCGGCGTAAATGCTGCCGGCTTCGCAGACCGTATTTTCCAGCACCACCGCGCCGGCGGCAATGATAGTATGGGAGTGAACCACGGCATTGTCCATGACAATGGCGCCCATACCGACCAGTACGTTGTCATGCAGGACACAGCCATGGATGATGGCGTGGTGACCGATGGAGACGTTGTTGCCGATCGTGGTGCCGCATTTCTGGTAGGTGCAGTGGATGCAGGCCCCGTCCTGGATATTGACCTTGTTGCCGAGGCGGATGAAGTTTACGTCCCCGCGTACCACGGCGTTGAACCAGATGCTGCAATCATCGCCGGTTTCGACATCCCCCACGATGGTCGCATTGGGAGCCAGATAACAGTTGGTGCCAAAACGGGGGTGTTTATCCTGGACGGGAAGAATAAGGGCCATACGGGGAGGTTAAGGTGCGACAGGGAAAGCCCGGGACCGCCATGATGGCCTTGCCCGGCTGCCTGGCTGCAAATTATCGATTTTCTTGTCCCGATTTTGCGTTCTTTGCAGAAAAGGGAACGCCTCATTTTGCCATGAACCAGCGGGAATTGTTTTACCGGCACCTCGCCCAGACCTCCCCGGCGCCCCTGGCGCTGGAAATTGTGGAGGCTTCCGGCTGCCTGCTACGCGACCGGGCAGGAAAGACCTATATCGACCTGATCGGGGGCATCAGCGTGGCCAATACGGGCCACCGGCATCCCGGTGTGGTCCGGGCGATACGCGACCAGCTGGACGCCTACCTGCATGTAATGGTCTACGGTGAGTTCGTGGAATCCCCGCAGGTGCGCTATGCCACCCGGCTGGCCGGCCTGTTGCCACAAACGCTTAATGCCGTTTATTTTACCAATTCGGGTGCCGAGGCCGTGGAGGGCGCCATGAAACTGGCCAAACGGGTAACCAACCGGACCGGGATGGTTGCCTTTCAGCATTCCTACCACGGGTCCACCCAGGGAGCACTCAGCCTGATGGGTGACGAAACCTGGCGCAACCCGTTCCGTCCCCTGCTGCCGGGCATCCTGCACCTTACCTACAACGACCCGGAAAGCCTGGAACTGATTACGGACCAGACTGCCTGCGTGGTGGCGGAAACCGTCCAGGCCGAAGCGGGGATACAACCGCCTTCCGTGGCATGGATGCAGGCGCTGCGGGATCGCTGCACCCGGACCGGCACCCTGCTGATCCTGGACGAGATCCAGGCGGGGTTCGGCCGGACCGGCAGGCTATGGGGATTTGAACATTTCGGGATCGTGCCGGATGTCCTGCTGCTGGGCAAGGCCCTGGGCGGAGGTATGCCCCTGGGTGCGTTCATCTCGGACAAAACCTGGATGGACCAGCTGGCCGATCGTCCGGTGCTGGGACATATCACCACCTTTGGGGGCCACCCGGTGAGCTGTGCCGCCGGGCTGGCCGCCACCGAGGTCCTGCTGACTGAACACCTGACCGGGGGCGTACCGGAAAAAGAGGCCCTTTTCCGGTCCCTGCTGGTCCATCCCCGCATCCGCGCAGTCCGGTCTTTCGGGTTATGGATGGCCGTGGAATTTGATTCGTTTGCCACCTGCAAGCGCATCATAGACGCCTGCATCCGGCGGGGCGTGCTGACGGACTGGTTTCTGTTCGCCGCCCACTGCCTGCGCATTTCTCCGCCCCTTACCATCAGCGAGTCCCAGATCCGCGAGGCCTGCGCCATCATCCTGGCCTGCTGCGAAGATACCCTCCTGCCCGAAGGCCTTTTAGCGCAACCTAGCTGATCCAGGTAAAGCAGGCTGCTGCCAGCAGCCCGCCGATCACGGGGCCCAGCACCGGTACCCAGGCATACCTCCAGTCACTGTCCCGCTTGCCCCGGATGGGCAGCAGGAAGTGGGCGATGCGCGGTCCCAGGTCCCGCGCGGGGTTGATGGCATACCCGGTGGGCCCGCCCAGGGACAGGCCGATGCCGAGTACCAGCAGGCCAACGGGCAGGGCATTGAGCGTCCCGAGGCTCTGATCAGGCGGAGACATCAGCAGGGCGCCCAGGACCAGCACAAAGGTCCCGATGATTTCAGTGATCAGATTGTAGAAGGGCCGGCGGATTGCGGGCGCGGTGCAGAAGACGGCCAGCGTGGCATCGCCTCCGGGCGTGGCATCAAATTGCAGTTTATAGGTCAGCCAGACCAGGACCGCGCCGGTGAACGCCCCGGCGAACTGGGCGGCCAGGTAGGTGGCTACCAGGGCCTTGTCAAAATGGTGAAAGGCCGCCATGGCCAGGGTGACCGCGGGGTTCAGGTGACCGCTGCCGCCCAGGAAGGTGGAGGCATACACGCCCAGGAAGACGGCCATGGCCCAGCCAAACGTGATGACGATCCATCCGCTGTTCTGGCCATTAGACTTGTTCAGCAGCACATTGGCTACCACGCCATTGCCCAGGACGATCAGCAGGGCCGTGCCGGTAAATTCACCAAGGAAGGGAGACATGTTTTAAGGGTTTGTCGTGGGTAAATATTGATTGGCTAATTGGGCAAAGGAGCTTACCTGGCGATCCATCCAGTCCTTGTCACGGCCCAGTTCCCGGGCCAGCAGTCCGGCAACACGGGGGGCTGCGTCCCGGGCCGCCCGCGCATCCAGCAGCAGGGCGCGGGTTCTCCGCGCCAGCGCATCCTCGACGGTCATGCAGAGTTCCCGGCGCGCAGCCCAGACGATTTCCGCTTCCAGGTAAGGCAGGTCCGGATGGAGGAGTTGTCCCAGGTCCGGCTGCTCGCGGATCAGGTCGCGGAGGGCCGTTTCGTCACTTCCGTAATAATATAGAGAGGCTTCAAAATCCGTATCCGCCCGGTATCCATGGATAGGCAGGTCCCGGGTGCGGCACTCGGTGGCGGGCAGGCCCGCCTTGTGTACCGCGATTTCCATCACATCCTCGGCCATCTTACGGTAGGTGGTCCATTTCCCCCCGGTTACCGTGATGAGTTCCGAATCCGAAACCGTGACCAGGTGGTCGCGGGACAGGGCGGCCGTGGTACGGGAACTTCCTTTTACCAGGGGTCGAAGGCCCGCAAACTGGCTGCGGATATCGGCATAACCGGGATCCTTGGTGAGGTATTTCTGAATATGGTGGAGGATAAATTCCACTTCCTCGTGCAGGGCCACGGGTTCCTCCGAGACGGCCTGCACCGGCGTATCGGTGGTACCCACGATAATCTTGTTGTGCCAGGGTACGGCAAACAGGACCCTGTTGTCATCGGTTTTGGGGATCATGATGGCATGGGCCGACGGCAAAAATTCCCGGTCCAGGACCAGGTGCACCCCCTGGCTGGGTGCGATCATGGTTTCCGCCGCCGGGTCATCCAGGTGCAGGATCGCATCGGTGAACACGCCGGTGGCGTTGATCACGGCCCGCGCGCGGATCTCATACTGGCGGCCGCTGATCCGGTCGGTCAGGGCCACGCCGCAGATCCGGCCGCGCTCCTTCAGCAGCCCTTCCACGGGAGCGTAGTTCAGCAGGGTTGCGCCGTGGTCCGCGGCCGTCATGGCCAGGTGTATGGCCAGCCGGGCATCATCGAACTGGCCGTCATGATAGACCACGCCACCCCGCAAGCCCTCCGGGTCCAGGGTGGGCGCGAGGGCCAGGGTTTCCTCGCGGGAAAGCAATTGGGAAGCGCCCAGGCCCAGGCTGCCGGACATCCAGTCATAGACTTTCAGGCCCAGTCCGTAATAGGGACCTTCCCACCATTTGTAATTGGGCACGATGAAGGATTGATTCTTGGCCAGGTGGGGCGCATTCTTGAGCAGCAGGCCGCGTTCCTTAAGGGCCTCCATAACCAGTTTGATATTGCCCTGCTGCAGGTAACGGACCCCGCCGTGCACGAGTTTGGTACTGCGGGAGGACGTGCCCTTGGCAAAATCATGCTTTTCCAGCAGCAGGGTCCGGAGTCCCCGGGAGGCCGCGTCTACGGCCACACCCAGCCCGGTGGCGCCTCCGCCGATAACACAGATGTCCCAGGTGCCCGGGGTGCTGAGCTGCGCGATCATGTGGTCCCTGTTCAAAATAGCTTGGCTTTGGTGAATGGTTGCATGGTTTTCCTGCGCGTTCAGGCATTTTCTGCCCAGGAGATGCTGGCCCGTACGGCGCGCTGCCATCCCCGGATCAGTTCGGTTCGTTTGGCCGGGACCATGGCGGGCTCAAATCGCCTGTCTGCCTGCCATTGGCGGCTGATTTCCTCCACGTTGCTCCAGTACCCGACGGCCAGGCCTGCCAGGTAGGCGGCGCCGAGCGCCGTGGTTTCCGTCACGGCCGGGCGGACTACGCTGCAATCCAGCAGGTCGCTCTGGAACTGCATCAGCTGGTTATTCACGGTGGCGCCCCCGTCCACCCGCAGTTCCTTGATGCGGATGCCGGCATCGGCCTCCATTGCCTGGAGCACATCGCAGGTCTGGTAGGCGATGCTGTCCAGGGCTGCGCGGGCAATATGCGCACCGGTCGTGCCGCGGGTCAGGCCGAACAGGGTCCCCCGCGCATAGGAGTTCCAGTGGGGGGCGCCCAGGCCGGCAAAAGCCGGTACAAAATAAACGCCTTCTGTATCCGGGGCCTGGGAAGCCAGGGTTTCCACCTCCCCGGAGGTATGAATGATCTTCAGGCCATCGCGCAGCCACTGCACCACGGCCCCGGCAATGAATACGCTTCCTTCCAGGGCGTATTCCACGCGGTCCTGGATTTTCCAGGCAATGGTGGTCAGCAGGTTATTGCGGGAGCGTATGGCCTTCTGGCCTGTCTGCATTAGCATGAAACAGCCGGTCCCGTAGGTATTCTTGACCATGCCGGGCTGCGTGCACAACTGGCCGAACAGCGCCGCCTGCTGATCACCGGCGATCCCGGCCAGGGGTATGCGCGCTTCAGGAAGGATCGTGCCGGTAAGCCCGTATACCGCGCTGGAAGGTTTTACTTCGGGAAGCAGGCTTTCAGGGATATCGAACAGCCTGAGCAGTTCGGGATCCCACTGGCAGCTGTGAATATTGAAGAGCAGTGTTCTGGACGCATTGCTGTAGTCGGTGATGTGCAGGGCACCGCCGCTGAGTTTCCAGAGCAGCCAGCTGTCGATGGTGCCGAAAGCCAGCTCGCCCCGCTCCGCCTGCTGGCGGGCGCCGGGGACCTGGTTTAGGATCCAGCGCAGTTTGGTGGCCGAAAAATAGGCGTCGATCACCAGGCCTGTCTTTTCGCGGATCAGGTCACCGTGGCCGGCCTGTTTGAGCTCGTCGCAAAACGAGGCGGTGCGGCGGTCCTGCCATACGATGGCGGGATAGACAGGCCGGCCGGTGCGCCGGTTCCACACCACGGTGGTTTCCCGCTGGTTGGTAATGCCGATGGCCGCAATATCTTTCAGGGTGATGCCGGCCTTGGCCACGGACTCGGCCAGGGTGCCAACCTGCGTGCTCCAGATCTCTTCGGGATCGTGCTCGACCCAGCCGGGCTGGGGAAAATACTGGCGAAATTCCTTCTGGGCTATGCTGCGGATGCTGCCCTGGTGGTCAAAGACGAGGCTGCGGCTGCTGGTAGTACCCTGGTCCAGGGCAAGAATGAACTGCGATGGCATGAATCGTGGTGTATTAAATCCGAAGATGGCAGGGAAATTACTGAAAAGTTCAGGAACCCCGATGGATCACAGGGGAAGCCTCCTGGAAATGGATCAGAAACTCAGCCGGAAACTGCCGTATACGCCGAACCGCTGGGGTCCGCTGGCGGGGAGCGGACGGGGCAGCACCCGCCACACCAGGTCGATGCGGAAAATGCGGAAAATATTGTCCACCCCGGTTCCCAGTTCCAGGAATGTTTTGCCGTTCAGCGTCTGAAAGGCATAACCCTGTTTGAAGTTCAGGGCATAGTTGGCATCGCTCAGGCTGCCCCAGAGCGCCTTGGCGTTCCAGAACTGCCGTAGTTTGAGCCGGCGCGTGGGGCCAAAGAACCGGAACAGGCCGCTGCCGAAATTGTGTTCCAGGTTCAGGCCGGCATAGCGGTCCGAGATGAACTCGTACTTGTTCATCGTGTTGAACGCATACTTGTTATAATAGTACAGTTCATTGCCGGGGTGGACATCCAGCAACATGAAGGGCAATGTACCAAAGGTTTTTCCCCCGTATACGTAATAGCTGATATTACCCAGCGGGGATAGGTTGAAATAGTCGGACACGCTGGCCGAGATCTTGGTGTAATCATAACTGCTGCGCAGGATCCCGGAAATACCCCGCGCCAGGTCCAGCTCCACGATGGGATACGGGCTCCCCAGGCTGGTGCGGAAGAAATTATTCTCCAGGAATTTCTCCAGGTAGGCAAACCGCAGGCGGAGGGAGGCTTCCAAGGTAGTCAGGGGGCTGCCGCCATTGGTGACCGGGAACGAATCCTTGCCCGGCAGGTTCTTCAGGGGCGTATAATCCTTGTGGGTCAGGGCCAGCAGGGCCGAGATGCCGGCCTTGGTTTCATGGTAGAATTCCAGGCGCTTTTCCTCGACCTGGATATACTTGAGCGGGATATGCGGTTTGCGGATCGCCAGGGCGAAAATATTATCCGAGGTTACTTCGCCATAGTAGTTCTGTCCGAAGTCCAGGTCGTTGGTGTAGGAGGCGTACAGGTAGGTGCGGGGGTTCTTGTTGGGCAGGTAAAAGACCTCGGCCTTTCCCTTGAACCGGCGGTCCCCGAAGCCGTAGGCCAGGTAACCGTGGAGCCAGGTCTTGTGGTTAAAATGGTGGTTGGTGCCCAGGTCGAACCGGGTACGGAATCCCTCCCAGGCATCGTAGGTGAACCAGTTATACCAGGGACCCAGCTGGTAGTTGCCGACATTGAGGTAGCCGGTGCCCAGGAAGTTCAGTGTATTGGTGAAGCGCTGGAAGACCGGGGCATTGGTGAGGGTGTCGATCATCTTGATGATCGCGCGCTCATTGCGGTTCAGTTCCTCATGCCGGGCGCCGGCCCAGTAGGCCTTGTCTTTCTGTTCCGCCCCAGGCAGGGTTATGGTCTCTTCCAGGACCCTGTTTCGGTCGAGTTCCCGTATCACCGAGCTGTCATTGACCACCACGTCGCGGTAGGTGGTGGTCTTGCGGCCGATGAAGCCGGGCCGGTCCTTTCCCAGGGGGGACAGGTCCGCCACGAATTTATCCTTGGCGAGAAACCAGGTGGAATCATTGATCAGCCGGTACTCCTGGATCAGGCTGAGGTTTTCCAGGAAGTTGATGTTGGCGTCCTTGCCCAGCCGCAGGTTCATTTTCTGGATGGCAAAGGTGGTGTCGTTTACCCAGCAGTCGCCTTCAAAGGTATTTTCCCCCTTGTGCTTGGGCGTGAATACGAGATGATAAAAGCGCCGGTGGTTGATGAACTGGGTATCCACTACGCGGTAGCGGTAATAGGCGTCGCCGTTGTCGCTGATGGGGCTGACGAACCGCTTGTCGAATACGGGGATGAAATTATTGTACACGTTGACGTTCTGGTCCATGCCACCCAGGAGCTTGGTCACGCTTTCGTTTTTTACCCCGTTGGTATTGGCGGCCTTGATCACTTCGCGCCGGCGCAGGGGCTTGTTCTGGTAGTAATAATTGGAGATGACCTCCGTCAGGTAGGAAGGCAGGTAGGGAAGCCCGCTTTCGGCCGTGTCGATATTGGCATTGATCAGGTCGCTGACCGGTTTCAGGGGCTTAAAGCGGGAGAAGCGGCTGAAATTGATGTTTTTCAGGTCAACTTCCAGCTTGTTATAGAGCTCGTAGGAAAAATTGTCGAACCGGTAGCGGTCGTTCTGCGGCTTATGGCGGACGATCTTGCGCCAGAGCAGCAGGCCCTTGTTGACTTTGACCCGCACAGTGACTCCGTCACTGAACGTAGCCCGCTCCATCAGCACCTCCATGTGCAGGGAATCCCGGCCGCGGGTCAGGGCCACGTGAAAAGGCTGGTATCCCACGCAGGTGATCTCCAGGGTATCGGAGGGCAGGTGGGAAAGGGAGAACGAAAAACTGCCCGACGTGTCCGTGAGCATCCCGACCGTGCTTCCCTTGAAATAGACCGAGGCAAAGGGGATCCGCTCCTCGCTCTGCAGATCCTTGACAATCCCGGCGATAATCGTTCGTTGGCTTTGGGCGGAACAGGCAGCCAGCAGCAGCACCAGAATGGAGAAAAACCGATGGCGGGTTAATTGCATAGTTTTCAGGCGCAAAAGTACGTTCGATCCCCGAAGGACCGGGTCTTTTCTTTTTGTTAAAAGACGCATGACTACTGGTTTTATTTTGCGGTCTCAGGGATTTTATCATACTTTGCCATACAAAGTACTTTTTATGCCATCTCCTCAGCAGCACCTGGATACCCTGCAGGATATCCGCAAGATCATGGAGCGGTCCAGCCGGTTCCTGTCCCTGAGCGGCCTGAGCGGCGTGGCCGCCGGCATCCTGGCGCTGGCCGGTGCGGGCCTGGCCCGTTGGATCCTGGCGGATTATCATGCCGCCAACCCGGACCCGGGTCTGTTCACGACCCAGGCAATTTACCAGCTGAAGCTCCGGCTTCTGCTGCTGGCGCTGGGTGTGCTGGGCACCGCCCTGGCCGCCGCTTTCTATTTCACCCGGCGCCGTGCCCTGCGCACCGGACGCCCGTTGTGGGATGCCAGTTCCCGTAACCTGCTCACCAGCCTGCTGATTCCCCTGGTGAGCGGCGGCCTGTACCTGCTGGCCATGCTGCAATACGGGGAGTGGCGGCTCGTCGCCCCGGGCTGCCTGATTTTTTACGGCCTGGCGCTGGTCAACGCCAGCAGATATACCCTGACCGATGTCCGATACCTCGGCCTGCTGGAAATCCTGCTGGGGCTGGTCAACACCCAGCTGCCGGAGTACGGCCTGTATTTCTGGGCCGCCGGCTTCGGGATTCTTCATGTGACTTATGGGATCATCATGTGGTTTAAATACGAACGTTCGGAGCCTGCCCAACCGGCTAGGTAAGCAAGAAGCAATATGAAAAATCCGATCACTGGCCTGAATAAGATTTTTGAAAGCCGCATCCGCCTGGGGGTGATGAGCACCCTCATGGTGAATGAGGAAATAAGTTTCAATGATCTCAAACGGGTGCTGGACGTGACGGATGGCAATCTCGCCACCCACCTGGTCAACCTGGAAGAGAACGGCTATATTAAGGTGCATAAAGGGTTCGTGGGCAGAAAGACCAATACCACCTATACGATCACCAAGGCCGGGGAAAAGGCCTTCCGGGAACATATCGATGCGCTCGAAGCCATGATACGGGCCATGAAGTAAATTTTTTTAGCCTTTTACTTTGAAATAAAAAGTACTTTTTAAATGAATACCTGGTCAGATCCTGTAGCAGCCAAACCCCAGTCAGCCCTGGCAGCGCGGCTCCGGCCGGTCGCCCTGGCCGGCAATCTGCTTTATTTCCTCTTTGTACTTCACAACGGATTGGAGGAACGGTTCCGGGGAACCCGGGTGGAGCAGGTCGCCGGCATCGGCGCGCTGTTTTTGTTTACGTTGAACCTGGTGCTGATCTCCCGCCGCCCGGCCTGGCGATTTCCCGGACGCCGACCCTCCCGGACCCACATAAAAAATACAGATGCCATGATACGACGAAACTTCCTGACGCATGCTGCGGCCGCCCTGGTGATTACCCTGCTTTGCGGCCTGATCTATGTGACGGTACAGCAGAACTACCGCATGTCGGCCAATGATCCCCAGCTCCAGCAGGCACGGGATATGGCCAGGCAGCTCGGCTCGGGCCGGAGTCTGCAATCCCTGGTCCCTTCCGATTCCGTGGACCTCCGCGAAAGCCTGGGCCTGTTTCGCGGAATCTATGATTCCGGGGGCAAGCCCATCGCCTGCAACGGTTACCTGGAAGGAAAGCCGGCTCCGATACCGGCCGGCGTATTCACCCGGGCCGGCAGCCAGGGTGAGGATGCGGTAACCTGGCAGCCCCGGCGCGGTATCCGGATGGCCCTGGTCGTGGAGGCAGCCCGTCTTCCGGGAACCGGATTTGCAGTGGCCGGCCGGTCGCTGGCCGAAGTGGAGCGTCGGATTGATAACCTGGGATGGATGGTATTTCTGGTCTGGCTGGCCTGCCTGATCCTGATCGGCCTGCACGGCTTCCTGACCCATCGCCGGCAGGAAGACAGCCGGCCCGGTTCCCCGGTTGCGCGGCCGTCCTGACGTACCTTTACCGGACAAGACGTAATGACCATGCATTCCACCAAGCGTTTTTCCATTTACGCCCGGCTGCGCAGCATCCGCCATGCCCTGCGGGGTCTGGCCGTGGCCCTGGGCAGCGAACATAACCTCTGGATCCATACGGCGGCGACGGTTCTGGTGGTACTGCTGTCCTTCCTGCTGCATGTCAGCCGTGAGGAGTTACTCGTCATCGTGGTGGTCACCGGCATGGTCTGGAGTGCCGAGCTGTTTAATTCAGCGGTGGAACGCATCATGGATTTTGTTTCCCCGCAGCATCACGAAAAAGTCAAAATGATCAAGGATGTGGCAGCTGCCGGCGTCCTGCTGGCCGCCCTGACGGCCCTGGTAACCGGCCTGCTGATCTTCCTCCCCAAATTATGGTAGCATGCTATGCAGCGTACGGGAACGACTTTCCCGCATTCACCCCGAAAGCGGCCGCCCCGCCACCGAATACATCCTGCTGGCGCTCGCCCTGTTCAGCCTGGGCCTGGTCGCCGTACGTATCACCCACACCGGCGAGCTTACCTATCTTTTTATGCCCTGGAACCTTTTCCTGGCTTTCGTACCGTATGGGCTCTCCTCCCGCCTCGCTTCCCGGCCCTGGATGGGCCGCGGGAGATGGTTGATGGCCGGGGTCTTCCTTCTCTGGCTGCTTTTTCTGCCCAACAGCTTTTACCTGCTGACAGACCTGTTTCATCTGCGGGCGCGACCTGGCGTGCCGCTCTGGTACGACCTGGCCCTGCTGCTTTCCTTTGCCTGGACGGGCCTGCTGCTGGGCCTGCTCTCCCTGCGGCAGATGCAGCGGATACTGGAAATATTTTTCGGTACAGGTACCGGGAAATGGATGCCGGTGGCCGTTCTCGTGCTGAACGGACTGGGTATTTATATCGGCAGGTACCTGCGATATAATAGCTGGGATGTCATCAAGAACCCGGTAGGGCTGGCCGGTGATATGGCCCACCTGCTTTTTCACCCGGTGCGTAATACCGGAGCCTGGGCGATGATCCTGTGCTACGGGCTGCTGCTTAATCTGCTTTTTCTAAGTGTAGAACGCCTTAGCCGGAGTTTCCAGTCCTCCTGAAGGCGGGTGCCAAACGGGAATCCGGACCCTTGGTCGCGGGCCGTTTGAAGCCTTTTGCGGCGCCCCCGGAAAAAAGAACAGCCCCGGTCGGATGGCCGGGGCTGCCTGCTATCGTACGGGGAAAATCAGAAATCCACACCCATGGCAAAATACCAGATCGGGGAGCCGCGGAACAGTCCGTTCATTTCCCAGGCCGCGTCCAGCCGCAGGAAATACCCCAGCAGGGTGCTGCGTGCCCCGAAGCCGTAACCGCCGGCGAACGGTCCAATGCCCCCGGCCTTGACCAGCACGGAATAGGGCACGGTCTGGTTGCCGCGGGCATCCGTGACCGTATAAAGCTGGCCCGGCCGTTCGATCTTGTCGTAGGCCCCGTTCCAGGCGGTACCCAGGTCAAAAAACTGCACCAGCTGGAAGTTGCGAACAAAGGCATTGTTGATCGGCTTGTTGAACAACGAAGCAAATACCGGTACCCGGATTTCACTGTTGACCACGACGGCATTGTTGCCGTTGGCTACGTTCTGCCTGAATCCGCGCATATTGACCGCCAGGGACTGGTAGGCGTACTCATAATCAGGATCCGGCCGAACCGCTTTGTTGAATTTGGGGAAAAGCCAGTTGTCCACCCCGCCCAGGTAATAGATGAATTTCTGGGTACCCCAGGAAAAGTCGCCCGCGCCGCGTACCGCCCAGATGATGTTGCGGTAAATAGGCAGGTAATGGCGGGCGTCAAAACCGAAATTGATCGTATAGGGGTGGGTGTTCTCGCCGGCCTTGTAAAGGCGGGTCATCCAGTCGGTATATACCTTCCAGCGCAGGCCGTTCCAGATATTCAGGGCCTTGTTGACGGCGTTGTCATACACGTATTCCAGGTGGAACTGGCCGTAGCTCTGCTTATCATCCGGGTGCTGCAGGGAAGGGGGATAAAAGTCATTGGACAGTACGACTACCCGGTCCCGGCGGTAGGCCACGTTGAGCCGGAGGCTCCGGATGCGGTCGAACGGATAGGCGATCGTGAATTGATACAGGTTGGTCAGCTGCTTCACGTTGAAGTTCAGGGAATCCGCATACAGCGGCGGATTCTTGATGCTGTTGCGGTAATACGTGAACCCGTAGTCAAAGCGTTTCTTGAGGTACTGGGTGGTCATTACGTATTCGTTATTGTCCAGGTTCGGGCTTACCCGGAAACCACCGGCAAATTTCCAGTCTTCCATCAGGTCGGAAATTCCTACCCGCAGGATGCCGTTGAAGGGATCGTTGTTGCTGAGGTTAATGGGTCCGTTCCCGCCCTGGTAGGGCTGGTAGCGGTTGACCAGCACACTGTTGTTGAACCCGGTGACCGCATAGTCCGTGAAGAATTTGGGCGGTCGGTACTGGTAGAGCTTCGCTTTCTTCAATACCGGCTCGCGGACGGGGATGGGTTCGGCGTTGAATACCTTTCCGAGCTGGGACTGCGCCGTATCCTTCTTGTCCACGGGGAATTCAGTCTGGAAAAAGTCTTCCTGCTTTTTGGAGGTTGTGTCCGCCTTGGGAGCCTGGTACTGGGCAGCCCGGCCGGCCTGGCGCCGGTCCTCGTCGATCCGCTGCTTCATATATTCGGTGGGCTTCGCCGTCACGTTGCGGCGGCGCAGGACGTTGTCGTCAACCCGGAGGCGGTACAGGAATTTGAAGTCACCCTGGCGCAATACCTCACTGACCAGGCTGTTGTCGCCCGCCGTACGGGTCTCCAGCAGGCTGCTCTGGTAATTGGAGAGCGGGAACACATAGGCCGAGTCGCTGGTGACCGACACAAACCCGACGGAATCCACATCGGTCTTATCCCAATCCTTCAGCAGGCTGTCCACCTCCTGGACCGAAGGGTTACGCAGTACCTCGTCGCCGATGAACACCAGGGTGTCCAGGCCGGCTCGCTGCGTGGAGAAAAAGCCGGCATACCGGTTATTGATGCCGTTCTCATCACTTACGAACGTGAAGTGGGTGGTATTGTACTGGGAAGGGAAACGGGCATTGCCGTACCTGAGATGAGTCAGCTGGGAGATCTGCTTGTAATCGGACTTATTCCAGTTGTCAACCAGGAAGATGTTGAAGTGCCTGGCCGGTAAGGAGTCACTGCTGGATCCGGCGGTTGCGGAAGGCCGGTTGCTCGCGTAGATAATACCGGTCTTGTTGGGAAACGCCACAAAGGAGGCATCCAGGTCATCATACACATCATTGGTTACCTGCTCCACATTCTGCTTGTCGATCTTGTAAACAAAAATGTCGGTCTGGCCGCTCTTGACGGCGCTGAGCAGCAGGGTATTGGCATCCAGCATGTATTTCATGTCCTGGACCTGGTCGAACATGGGAAGTTCCTGTTTGACCGTCTTGATCCGGTTCACCACGTCATAAACGAACAGGTGGATCCGGCCTTCCTGGCTGTACAGGACCGCCAGCCGGGTACCCTTGTTGTCCCAGGCGAGCAGGGGGTAGTTGGGATTCTTCTCGTCTTCCCCGCTGCGTACGCCGTACTTCAGCAGGACCTTGCGGCTCACGAAATTTTCATGCAGCACGACTGAATACTGCCCCTTCACAAATTCCACGTCTGCATAGGTGAAGCTCCGGGGCATCGGATTGGCATTGAACCGGATAAAATCCTTTTTGCGGATCTCCTCGGAGACCGAGAGCTGTCCTTTGGGGACAGTCCGGCGCCCGCGCAGATCCTTGAAATATTTCTGGGGCTCCTCGTTCATGAAATCCTTGAGGATCTCCTTGAATTTCTTTTTGGCGATTTTCTGGGAGGCGTTGTTCAGGTTACGGTAGATCCGGGCCAGGTAAAGCAGGTAGGTGGTCTTGGTCTTGCCGTATTTGTTGGCGAAATAGTTCCAGAAGGCGTGGCCGGCCAGGTTCGGTTTTTCGAAAGCAAACTGGTAAAAATTCTTGTAGCGGCCGCTCAGCAGGGCGGAGCGCGCATCGTCGTCCAGCTGGGGACTCCAGTTTTCCGCGGCGTATTCAATATAGCCGTCGGTAAGCCATTTGGGCAGGTCGAGCAGGGCCTGATTGGCCGCGAACTCGCCGAGGTCGTCGCCGAACAGCAGGTTTTCGACCAGGGTCCGGGCGATGCCCTGGCGGATCTGCCGGCGCAGGTTGTCATGGTTGCCGTCAAAATAGACCAGGACTTTGTTGTTGACCAGTTTGGTCACCCCGCCCGTGTTCTGCCAGTCGATTCCCAGCCCGACATTGGACTGCTGCAATTCGTCGAAATTGTTATACACGACGATGTTAATGCGACGCTGCAGCCCGTATTCAATGAATTCCTCCAACCCGGGCAGTTCCGTTTCGGCTATCTGGGCCACATAACGTCCCAGTTCCAGCCCGTTCTGGCTAAAATAGGTGTTGAAATTATCGGTCTGGTAATACTTCCATTTGAAGTTCTGATACTGGACACGGTTCTTGCCAAACTCAACCGTACTGACTTGGGCTCCGGCCTGCAGGCAAAGCAGCGCGCAGAGACAGGTTACCAGGCTAATCAATTGCTTCATAAGATTCTAATTGCTGTTACAAATCCGCCAGATCGCCGGCTCCGGGGAATCCGCCGGCCGGTCCCGAAGGGGCGCTCCGGACCATAACCATGCTGCCGCGCCTTCCGCTGCATCCGGGCCGGCTGGCCCGGATGCTCGCCCGCCGGCTGGCGTCAACCAAAAATAAACCGCGAAGCGGGAAGAAAACGGGAGCTCCGTCACCTTTAACTTTTTAGTTTCCGCTGCCGGGAAAAAAGCGGGATGTAAATTGCGTGTAAAATACGAAAAACCGTCCATGTTACGCGTCAGGTCCTTCCTGTTTAACCCCGTCCAGGAGAACACGTATGTGCTCTATAACGAGCAAAAACAGTGCTGCATTATTGATCCCGGCTGTTATTTTCCCCGGGAGCGGGAAGTCCTGCGGGAATTTGTGGAACAGGAGGGCCTGGAGCCCGTCCTGCTGCTGAACACCCACTGCCACCTGGACCATGTGTTCGGCAACCAGTTCGTCCTGGAGACCTGGGGGCTTCCGCTCCACCTCCATGAAAAGGAAAAGCCGGTTCTGGATTTTGCCCCGGCTTCGGGGCAGGCCTGGCAACTGCCGTTCGATCCGTACCAGGGGCCCCTGGTATACCTCCATTCCGGCCAGCCGGTCCGGCTGGGCCAGGATGTACTGGACGTGCTTTTTACCCCGGGTCATTCCCCGGGAAGCGTCTGTTTCTATAGCGTGCAGGAAGGCTTTGTAATCGGGGGGGACGTGCTGTTCCAGGGTTCAATCGGGCGAACGGATCTGCCCGGCGGGGATTATGCCACCCTGATCCGCAGTATCCAAACCCAGCTTTTCGTTCTGCCTGATGAAACCCGGGTTTATCCCGGCCACGGACCGGAAACCACGATCGGCCGGGAGAAAAGGGCTAATCCTTTTGTCAGCATGGTTTGAGGATCCGGCTTGCCGGGGTCAGGCCACATGGGTCTGCAGGTATTTTCCGATCAGAGGCAGTTTCTGGAACTCCTTCCTTTCCACCTTCAGGATCAGCAGGCTGAAACCTGCCAGCAGCAGGGTGGCTGTTCCGTAATAGAATAGCGCGGAGCCCACCAGGGTGACCAGGGCCCGGTGCAGCAGGTAAAGCAGCACGCAGATCACGATATAGGCGCAGAGTTTCTTCCACGCATAGGGGATGCGGTAGGCCCGCTGCCCCCATACATAGCTGATGACCATCATGCTCCCGTAGCAGGCAAACGTGGCCCAGGCACAGGCCATGTAACTGAAATAGGGAATCAGAAAATAGTTGATCGCCAGGGTTATGCCGGCACCCACCAAGGTGATCCAGGCGCCCGCCAGGGTCTTGTTGCTGAGTTTGTACCAGATGCTCAGGCTGTAGTAGATGCCCAGGAACATATTGGCGAGTAGCAGGATGGGGACCACCCGCAGGCCCACCCACATCTTGGGGTTGCGGATAAAATGCTTCCAGGTATCCAGGTAGAGCATCACCAGCAGGAACATCAGGCACAGGGTGATCACGAAAAACTTCATCACGCGCGCATAAACCCGCGGGGCGTTATCCTGGGTGGCCTGCTTGAAGAAAAAGGGCTCCGCACCCATGCGGAAGGCCTGTACGCCCAGGGAGATCAGGATCGACAATTTATAGCAGGCCGCATAGATACCCACTTCGGTTTTGGCTTCCTGGACGGTATGCACGGGGGCCCACCAGCCCAGCATGATCCGGTCGAAGGTCTCATTGATCATCCCGGCGAACCCGGCGATGATCAGGGGCAGGCCGTACCGGATCATTTCCTGCCAGAGCCGGCTGTCGAATTTCCAGGTAAAGCCGATCAGCTCCCGGAAGAGCAGCAGCAGGGTGACCAGGTTCTGGATCAGGTTGGCCAGCAGCACATAGCCCACCGCCCATTCCGGGCGGAAAAAAAGATGAACAAAACTCTGTGGGTTGCTGGCCAGCCTCGGGCAGACGCTCAGGAAGAAATATACGCTCACGATATTCACCAGGATACCCCCGACCTTGGTGACGGCAAACTTGACGGGCCGGCCGTCCTGGCGGAGTTTGGCGAACGGGATGGTGGTCAGGGCATCCAGGGCGATGATGGCTGTGGCCATGCTGAGGTACTCGGGGTGCTGGCGGATCTGCAGCAGTCCGGCCAGCGGACGCTGGATCAGCAGCAGCAGCACGGTCAGCAGCCCCGTAGACAGGATCAGGGAAATGCTGCTGGTGTCCAGCACCTGTTTCTTGTCGGCCTTATTGGCGAAACGGAAGAAGGCCGTCTCCATCCCGTAGGTGAAAATGACATTCATGAAGGGAATGAAGGAATAGACGATACTCATTTCGCCATACTGCCATTCCAGGAATTTGAACGTGAGGTACGGGGTGAGCAGGTAGTTGATGAAACGGGCGGCGATGGAACTGAGTCCGTACCACATGGTCTGACCGGCGAGTTTCTTGATACTGCTCAAGGAGAAAATTTTGCCAACAAAAGTAATCGAAGGCCATGCAAAAAACCAATCCGGCCCTCAGATTCTCCCCCGGCATGGACGCCATCCCGGCTTTATGTAACTTTAACCTACAAAATACTGTGATTATGTCTAAAGGAGTCGTATTGCTGGCAGCCGCCAGCCTGTTGCTGCTTCGCGCCGGGGCCCAGGCTTACGAAGGATCCGCCGAATACAACAAGAAAAAGCAAACTGCGTATATGGTGGAGTTTACCTATCCCCAGGAGGCCGTGCAGAACGCCGTGGTGCAGAAGATGGCGACCCTGGGGTATAAGCCCCGGGAGGAAAAGGGTCTTTTCAACCGGGACAAGGGCTTCCTGGTATTTAAGAACTCAGCCATCACCGATGTCAGTTCCCGGACCCTGGATTATTTTGTCAAGGTGGACAAAAAGGGGCGTAAGGACGGCGAGGGCTCCATCCTCACAGTGATCGTCAACAACAGCAACGGGGAGAATGCGTCCGGATTCTTCGATGAAAATGAACGCCGGCGCATGCTGGGGTTCCTCAATAACCTCCAGCCGGAGGTGGAAGCGGCCAACCTGGAACTGCAGATCAGGGACCAGACGGATGTCGTGACGCAGTCGGAAGAAAAGCTCAAAAAGCTGCGTAGTGACCAGACGGATATGGAAAAGAAGATCAAGGACCTCCAGGATAAAATAGCCAGGAACCTCAAGGACCAGGACGCGGCCCAGAAGGATCTGGACAACCAGAAACAGGCCCTGGATGCCCTTCGGGCCAAACGGCAGCCGGCCGGCCAGTAGCCGAAGGTGGTTCCCCAGGTAAACCCCGGAACCCCGCCCTGTCTATTGGGGTTTGCCAAACATCGGGTTATTCAGAAAGCTGGAATCCGTCAGTGTCTTCAGGAACTGGTAGACATCGTCCTGCTGGTCCGGGCTGAGCGGGATGCCGCCTTTCAATAGCGGGTCCAGGGTGGGCCCGGGCTGGACGCCGGAAGCATAAAACTGAAGCACCTGCTCCAGGGTGTTGTAACGCCCGTCGTGCATGTAATTCTCCGATACAGCCACATTACGCAGGGTGGGCACCCGGAATTTCAGGGAATCGCTGCTGTTTCCCGTAATGCGCATCCGCCCGAAATCATTGAGCAGGGGGTCCACCGGCAGGCCGATATTTCGGTAACTGTAATCGGTGAACAGGGGTTCGGGGTGACAGGTGGCGCAATAGGTGCGGAACAACTGGTAACCCCGGTTTTCGGCCTCGGAGAAAACATCCTGGCCGAGCCGTACGCGGTCATATTTGCTGGCGGCGGAGGTAAGGTATCCGGTGAACTGGGCCAGGGCCTTCAAAATGCGGTCCTGGGTCACTTCAGGGGTGCCGAAAGCTTTGCGGAACTGGGCCTGGTAGTACGGATCGGGCTGCAGCCGGCTGATGACTTCGGGAAAGTTCTCGGCCATTTCATTGTGGGTGGTGATCGGTTGCTGGGCCTCCTGTTCCAGGTTCGTATACGCGCCGTCCCAATGCAGGGCCCGCGACCAGGCCAGGTTGAACAGGACGGGTGCGTTGCGCAGCGTATGGGAATGCCCGTATCCGTGGCTGCGGTCATGCTCATAGGTCCCGAATCCGGCAACCTGCTGGTGGCAGGAAGCGCAGGGGAAATTGCTGTCCAGGCTCAGCCTGCCATCATAAAAGAGCCTCCGGCCGAGCTCAAATCCCGCCGTGGTCAGCGGGTTGTCCTGGTAGGTGTAGACGGGTGCGGGAAATCCGTCAGGCACTATCTGGGCCAGGCGCCCGGGCAGGAAGGTCTGGTCATGCCGGCGGCAGGATTCCAGGCTATGGGAACCCCAGATGGCCATCAGGCAAATGGCGGATATGACAGTTAATCGTTTCATATAATCAGCCCCTGGTCGCCTTCCGCAGACAGCCGGTACCGGCCTTGCCCCCGGGGTCCGTTTCTATTAGATGGTATCCGGGCGCCATTTCCTGCGGCCCGTTTTCCGCTCGGCGATCCGCTTTTTGGACTCCAGCCTTCTTTCCCGGCTGGCGCCCGAGGGACGGGTAGCGATCCGGGGTTTTTTCGGGATCACGGCCTCGGAGACCAGGTCATTAATCCGGCGGGTCACCTCGTCCCGGTTCATGGCCTGGCTGCGATGGCTCTGGGCCTTCACCATCAGATAGCCCTCGGCATTAATCCGGTTGGCCAGTCGCTGCAATACCAGCTGTTTCTGGGTCGGTGTCAGCCGTTGGGAGGCCGATACCAGGAAGGATCCGATCACGGCCGTCTCCACCTTGTTGACATGCTGGCCGCCCTTGCCGCCGCTGCGCGTGGTCTGATACGATATCTCGCTACTTAATTCCAGCATGGCCGGGGTTAATATCTTTGTACGGATCAAAGATAGCATTATGCGTGTTGTTATTCAACGGGTAAGCCGGGCCGCCGTCCGGATCAGTGGCCAGGAATGCGCCCGCATCGGACGGGGGCTCCTGGTACTGCTGGGCATTGAGGAGGCAGACGGCCAGGAGGATATTGTCTGGCTGAGCCGCAAGATCGTGCAACTGCGCATCCTGGATGACGAATCCGGGGTGATGAACCGCTCGGTCCAGGAACAGGAAGGGGATATCCTGCTGGTCAGCCAGTTTACCCTGCATGCCTCCACCCGCAAGGGGAACCGTCCGTCCTATATCCGGGCCAGCAAGCCGGAGCACGCCATTCCGCTCTACGAGGCCATGGTCCGGCAACTGGCCGAGGACCTGGGCAAACCGGTGCAGACCGGCCGTTTCGGAGCAGACATGCAGGTCGAGCTGGTCAATGACGGACCGGTCACGATCCTGATCGATACCAGGAATCGGGAATAAATTCGTTGCAGACTGAATAACAGGAAGTTATCAGGTTCAGGGGAGCCCGATTTTTTGCGTGTACCGGGTCCCGTCCTTTAGTTCCAGCATCAGGAAAAAGTACCGTTCCCGGATTGTCACGTCAAAACTGTAATAACTGGCGTTGACATGATTTTCTTCTACGAACCGGTTGCCGCTGGCCGTCCAGACCATGATCCGGTTTATATCCTTTTCACACTTGACCGTAATATGCTTGCCCGAGGTAAGTACTTTATACGGTTTGGGCGACGGCAGACCGTTAATCAGGGTGTCATGGGCGGGATTGGCTTCCACGGCGCTGAAGGCGGTGGCAAGCAGGATAAGCAGGCAGGCAAAAGCCTTCCGGGACAAAAAGGTCATAACTGAGGCCAGATTGTGGGGATTCACAAAAATTGGTTTTCGCGTCTTCAAAGGGCAGGGGGTACGGTGCGGGAGCAAGAGAACGGCAAGAATCGTGCTATATTGCCAAAAATTGCAAAAAATTTTGTTATGACTCTTCCAGAAGCCCAGCAACGCGTGGATCAATGGATCCGGACAGTAGGGGTTCGCTACTTCAGCGAGCTTACCAATATGGCCATCCTGACCGAGGAAGTGGGAGAGCTGGCCAGCCTGATGGCCCGGCGGTACGGGGACCAGTCTTTCCGCAAAGGTGTACCGCCCGGTGATCTCGCCGATGAAATGGCCGATGTCCTCTGGGTCCTGCTTTGCCTGGCCAACCAGACCGGGGTCGACCTGGAAGCGGCCCTGGAAAATAATTTCAGCAAGAAGTCCGCCCGGGATGGTGATCGTCACCGGGACAACCCCAAACTGCACTGAGCCGCGGATAGCGGCCGGGTCCGGCGCGGTGGAACGGCCCCAGTGGTTATCTTTGCGCCTATTTGACCTAGACCCCTGCGGTTTGCCTTGCGTTCTGGTGCAAACCCGGCGGGTCTAAAAATGAACAGACTATGGCTAATGATGCAAGCAGGTTTCAGGCAATTATTTCCCATTGCAAGGAGTATGGTTTCATTTTTCCCTCCAGCGAAATCTATGACGGGCTCCAGGCCGTGTATGATTACGGCCAATGGGGAAGCGAACTGAAAAAGAATATCCGGGATTACTGGTGGAAAAGCATGACCCAGATGCACGAAAACATTGTGGGGATTGATGCCGCCATCTTCATGCATCCGACCACTTGGAAGGCTTCCGGTCACGTGGATAATTTCAATGATCCGATGATCGACAACCGGGACAGCAAGAAGCGCTACCGGGTGGACCACCTGATCGAAGCTCATGCTGAAACCCTCGCGGCCCAAGGCAATAACCAGGCATCGCAGGAACTGCTGGCGGCCATGGATGCCCTGCTGGCCAAGGACGATTTTGCCGGGCTGAAGAAGCTGATCGAGGACAGCGGCATCAAATGTCCGGTCAGCGGGACGGCCAACTGGACCGAGGTCCGCCAGTTCAACCTGATGTTTTCTACGGAATTCGGGTCCACCGTTTCCTCGGAGGATGCGGATAATAAGGTATACCTGCGGCCGGAGACCGCCCAGGGCATCTTCGTGAATTTCCTGAACGTGCAGAAGACCGGCCGGCTCAAGATCCCCTTCGGCATCGCCCAGGTCGGCAAGGCATTCCGCAACGAGATCGTGGCGCGGCAGTTCATCTTCCGGATGCGGGAGTTCGAACAGATGGAAATGCAGTTTTTCATCCGTCCCGGCACCCAGAAACACTGGTACGAATTCTGGAAACAGGAGCGCCTCAACTGGCACCTCAGCCTGGGCATACCGGCGGACCAGTATCGGTTCCACGACCATGTCAAGCTGGCCCATTACGCGGATGCGGCCTGTGACATCGAATACCAGTTTCCGATAGGCTTCAAGGAAGTGGAAGGGATTCATTCCCGGACGGACTTCGACCTGAAGAACCACCAGGAATACAGCCGCAAGAAGATGCAGTATTTTGATAACGACATCGATGAGGTCACGGGAAAGCCCTTCGGCAATTATATTCCCTACGTGATCGAGACATCGATCGGCCTGGACCGCATGTTCCTGCTCGTGATGAGCCATGCCTATACCGAGGAAGATCTCAGCACCCCGGACAAGTCCGACAGCCGGGTAGTCCTGAAGTTCCCGGCCCGGCTGGCCCCCCTGAAACTGGCGGTCCTGCCGCTGGTCAAGAAGGACGGGCTGCCCGAGATCGCCCGCCGGCTGATGGACCAGTGCAAGCCGCATTTCCGGTGCTTCTACGAGGAAAAGGATACCATCGGAAAGCGCTATCGCCGCATGGATGCGATCGGGACGCCTTTCTGCGCGACCATCGATCACCAGACCACGGAAGATGGCACGGTAACTATCCGGCACCGGGATTCGATGGAGCAGCAGCGGGTGCCCCTGGACCAGGTGAAGGACATCGTCCTGCAGGCGATCAGCTAAGGACGGAACCGGCCCGTGTCCGGCCATGCAACTATTTGACAGGGGGACCTGTCTACTAGATAACCCAGGAGATCACGCCATAATCCCTACCCTTCCGGTACTACCCCTGCGTGATTACCCGTATGAAAAAAACAAAAGATCCCGCTGATCCGGCGGGATTTTTTATGCCCGGCCGGGTCTTTCGGGGCGCATGCCCCGTCACCGGGCGAAATAAGTAGCTTTGGGCCGGCATCCGGGAATCTCCGGGGCATCCTGTATGGACAAAGGAAAAGTTCTCATAGTGGACGATGAGCAGACGCTGCGCAGCCTGCTGAAGCGAATAATCAGCCTGGAGGGATTCGCCGTGCAGGAGGCCGGCAGCCTGGCGGAGGCGGAACGCCTGCTCCGGGAGGACCCTGCGGATGTCGTGTTATGTGATGTCAAGCTGCCTGATGGCAGCGGAGTGGATTTTGTGGTGCGGGCCCGGACGGCCTTTCCGCAGGTGGAAATCCTGCTGCTGACCGCCTACGGCAACCTTTCCGACGGGATCCAGGCCATGAAGAACGGGGCCTTTGACTACCTGCTCAAGGGGAATGATAATGACAAGGTGATCCCCCTGCTGTACAGGGCCCTGGAAAAGGGGGCCCTGCAAAGGCGGCTGCGTCAGCTGGAGGAGCGGGTTGGCAAACAATACCGCTTCGAAAGCATCCTGGGCCACTCGGCCCGCCTGCGGGAGTCTGTTGCCCTGGCCGCCCGGGTTGCCCAGACGGATACAACCGTCCTGCTGCTCGGGGAAACCGGCACCGGAAAAGAAGTCTTTGCCCAGGCCATTCACCAGGCGGGCCGGCGCGCCATGCAGCCTTTTGTCGCCCTGAACTGTAGTGCCTTCAGCTCCGAGTTGCTGGAGAGCGAACTGTTTGGTCACCGGGCCGGTGCCTTCACAGGTGCCGTTAAGGATAAGAAGGGATTGATCGAAGAGGCGGCGAAAGGTACCCTGTTTCTTGACGAGATCGGGGAAATGCCGCCGGACCTGCAGGCGAAACTGCTGCGGGTGCTGGAGGCCAGGGAATTCATCAAGGTCGGAGACGTCAGGCCCACCCGGGCGGATGTCCGCATCCTGGCGGCCACCAACCGGGATCTCCGCCAGCAGGTGGAACAGGGCCGTTTCCGGGAGGACCTCTATTACCGGCTCGCGGTATTTACCATTCACCTGCCCGCCCTGCGGGAACGGCCCGAGGATATCCCGGAACTGGCGGAACATTTTCTGCGCCGGTTTGCGGCCCAGGTCAATGCCCGGGTTACCGGGATGACGCCTGCCTTCCTGGACATCCTGCGCCGGCAACCCTGGAAGGGCAATATCCGCGAACTGAAAAATGTGATGGAGCGCGCCGTCATCCTCGCCGAAGGTTCCGAGCTGAAGCCGGATCAGTTGCCTTTTGAGCTCCGGGAGATGCCGCAGGCCGGCGAATCGCCGCTGTCCCTGGCGGAAATGGAAAAGCAGCATATACGCCGGGTTCTCGAAATCACCCATCATAACAAGACCCGGGCCGCGGACATCCTGGGTATCGGCCTGACCACCCTGTACCGGAAGCTGGAGGAATACCAGATTGTTGCCGGCTAGTCTACCATTCTGAAAATCGCCCTTTCATTTCGGAAGGGATTGCGAGCCCTTTCCAAAAATCTTTGCCGCGCCGGCTCCTGCCAAAAGGTTGATTGCGAGTTGCTTGGAACGCCATGGCGGAGCGGCCCGGTTTCCGGCATCCGCTTTGGTTTCCTTTCCGGCATGCGCCCCCTGATCCTCGTCGCCGGCGGAAGACCGCCCGTTGTGCCTGCCGAATGGATATTTTCTGTTCCGGATCCTGGTTGCCCCGGTTTGCCGGTTCCTGATCCGGTCGGTACAGGCCTTTCTTTTTCGCGCGATTAGGGTGACGGGTTTCATGCCGGGGGATAGCCGTGGTCATTACAGCCGGCGGGGGTGCGCATTATTTTAGGTAAGCAGTCACCATGAAACCACACGCGGTATGACGCGGCCGGGAAAGAAAATAGGATCGATAGTCCTGATCGTGCTGGTCTGGTTGCTGGCCCTTGGCCTGGTGCTGCTGGTCCTGTCCAAACTTGGAATGAATTGGTTTTAAATCACCCCAATATAATCCCATGATGTGGCTTACTGTTTCCCTGCTGATTGCGGGACTCCTTTGCTTCGGGCTGTTTTTTAAGTCGGTTGACTGGTTTGAAAAAATTTAACACTATGATGACAGCGCTATTGGTTCTCTCGATCGCGGTATTTATTTACCTGTTGTATGTGCTTATCAAACCCGAAAAATTCTAATGTATGTCCGCTGAATTTCTTGGCGTACTGGTCATGTTCGCCCTGGTCCTGGTTATGGCCTACCCGCTGGGCCGGTACATGGCCCGGGTCTACCAGGGCGAAAGGACCTGGCTCGATTTCCTGGCTCCGCTGGAGCGGCTGATCTTTCGCCTGGGTGGCGTGGACTCCCGCCAATCCATGGACTGGAAGCAGTTCCTGAAAGCCATGCTGAGCATCAACCTGCTTTGGCTGGTTTACGCTTTTTTCCTGCTGATCTTCCAGGATAAGCTCCCGCTCAACCCGGACGGCAATGCAGGCCAGACACCCGACCAGGCCTTTAACACGGCCATCAGTTTTCTGGTCAACTGCAACCTCCAGCACTACTCCGGGGAGTCCGGGCTGACCTACCTGACCCAGTGGCTGGTGGTCGGGTTCCTGCAATTTGTCAGTGCGGCTACGGGGATGGCCTGCTTGGTGGCCCTGTTCAACGGGATGAAGGAAAAAACCACCCGGAACCTGGGCAACTTCTGGGTCTACCTGGTGAAAAGCACGACCCGGATCCTGCTGCCTCTTTCCCTGGTAGTAGGCGTCCTGCTGGCCCTGAACGGCACTCCGACCAGTTTTGCCGGTAAGGATAGTTTGGTAACCCTGCAGGGAGACAGTGTGCAGGTCTCCCGCGGACCGGCTGCGGGCATGATTGCCATCAAGCAGCTGGGTACTAACGGCGGGGGCTGGTTTGGCGCCAACTCCGCCCACCCGCTGGAAAATCCCAATTATTTTACCAACCTGGTGGAGACCATCTGCATCCTGCTGATCCCGGTGGCCCTGGTCTTTTCCCTGGGCTTTTACCTGCGCCGCATGAAGCTGGCCTGGGTCATATTCGGCGTGATGACCTTCCTGTTCCTCATTTTCTGCGCGATAAACCTGTATTATGAGACGCGGGGCAATCCCGCAATCGATCAGTTGGGCGTAGCCCAGCACCTGGGCAGCATGGAAGGAAAAGAAGTGCGGCTGGGCTCGGCGGCCACGGCTTTCTGGAGCGTGGCTACCACCTCGACCTCCAACGGCTCGGTGAACGGCATGCACGACAGCCTGACGCCCATGTCCGGAGCCGTCGTGATGCTGGACATGATGATCAATGCCCTGTACGGGGGAGTCGGGGTGGGCCTGCTGAACTATTTCATCTTCATCATTATCGCCGTGTTTATTTCCGGGCTCATGGTGGGTAGAACCCCGGAATTTATGGGTCACAAGGTGGAGGCCCGGGAAGTGAAGATTGCCGCGCTGATCACGCTGTTGTCGGCCTTCCTGATCAAGGGGTTTACCGCCCTGGCCGTCTATCTGCTGGTCCACCATCCGGACGTCGCCTGGACGGTCAAACCCTCAGCCTGGCTGAACAATCCTTCCTACCACGGATTTTCGGAAATGCTTTATGAATACACTTCCGCCAATGCCAATAACGGCAGCGGGTTTGAAGGATTGGGCGATAACAATATTTTTTGGAACGTGACCACCGGGATCGTGCTCATATTGGGACGTTACCTGCCGATCATCGGCCCCCTCGCGATCATCGGACTGCTGGCTGCAAAAAAGCACATCCCTGAATCCCCCGGAACCCTGCGAACCGATTCCATAACGTTCGGGGCCATGACCCTGGCTGTGATCATCATTGTGACCGCGCTGTCCTACCTGCCTCCGCTTGCCCTGGGCCCGCTGGCAGAATATTTTTCACTCTATTAACCTGTTTCCTTATGGCAAGAAGAAATCGCGATATCCGGTTGTTTGATCCCGCCCTGACCGGACAGGCTATCCGGCAATCTTTTGCAAAGCTGAACCCGGCCCTGATGGTAAAGAACCCGGTGATGTTCACCGTGGAAATAGGCACCGCCGTGATGCTGGCTGTCGTGGCCTACCAGCTGGCTACCGGGAACCTTTCGGAAGGAGCCGTAGGGTACAATGCGCTCGTTTTTTTCATCCTGCTGGTGACCGTGCTGTTTGCGAATTTTGCCGAGGCGCTGGCGGAAGCGCGGGGCAAGGCGCAGGCCGAGAGCCTTCGGCGCACCCGGGAAGAAACGCCTGCCCGGCGGATAAAGGGAGATCCGGACGATCCGCAGGCCCCGGTGGAGCAGGTTGCCTCTTCGCAGCTCCGCCAGGGCGATCTGTTCCTTTGCGAGACGGGCGATATCATTGCCATGGATGGTGAGATCGTCCAGGGGATTGCCACCATCGACGAGTCAGCCATTACCGGGGAATCGGCCCCGGTAATCCGGGAAGCCGGAGGAGATAAGTCCTCCGTGACCGGGGGGACCAAAGTGCTGAGCGACCGGATCATCGTCCGGGTAACGACTCAGCCGGGGGAATCCTTCCTGGATAAAATGATTGCGCTGGTCGAGGGAGCCTCCCGGCAGAAAACACCCAACGAGATCGCGCTTACCATCCTGCTGGCGTCCTTTACCATGATCTTCGTGATCGTCTGTGTAACGCTGAAGCCGTTTGCCGACTACGCCCAGACGCCCATCACCATAGCGGCCTTCATATCGCTGTTTGTCTGCCTGATCCCGACTACGATCGGGGGCCTGCTTTCCGCCATCGGGATCGCGGGGATGGACCGGGCCCTGCGCGCCAACGTGATCGCCAAGAGCGGCAAGGCCGTGGAAACTGCCGGTGACGTGGATGTGCTGTTGCTGGACAAGACGGGCACCATTACGATCGGCAACCGGAAAGCCACCCACTTTTATTCCCTGGACGGCCTGGACGACAAGGCCTTTGCTGAACTGGCCTGGCTCAGCTCGCTGGCCGACGATACCCCCGAGGGAAAATCCATCGTCGAACTGGCCCAGGCAAGCGGGGCCGCCGTGCCCGCGGTAAGCCGCGGGGAAGCCCGTTTTATCAAATTTACCGCCGAGACCCGCAGCAGCGGAATCGACCTGCCTGACGGACGGGTGATCCGCAAGGGTGCTTTTGACGCCATCCGGGATATGGTCCTGCGCGAGGGCGGCCAGATGCCGCCGGCCACCGCCGAACGGGTGAAGGAAATTGCCCGCAATGGTGGCACGCCCCTGGTGGTCTCGGTGAACCATCGCGTTCAGGGTGTCATCGAACTGCAGGATATTATCAAACCCGGTATCCAGGAGCGGTTCCAGCGCCTGCGTAAGATGGGCGTCAAGACCGTGATGGTAACGGGGGATAACCCGCTTACGGCCAGGTACATTGCCGAAAAGGCCGGGGTGGACGATTTTATCGCGGAAGCCAAACCGGAAGATAAGATGCAGTATATCCGCCGGGAGCAGCAGGCCGGCAAGCTGGTCGCCATGATGGGAGACGGGACCAATGACGCCCCCGCCCTTGCCCAGGCTGACGTGGGTGTGGCCATGAACAGCGGCACCCAGGCTGCCAAGGAGGCCGGTAATATGGTGGACCTGGATAACGACCCCACCAAACTGATCGAGGTGGTCGAGATCGGAAAACAACTCCTGATTACCCGCGGAACCCTGACGACCTTCTCCATCGCCAATGATGTGGCCAAGTACTTTGCGATCGTGCCGGCTCTGTTCATTCATTCCATTCCGGCGCTTCAGGCCCTGAACATCATGCACCTGAAAAGCCCGGAGTCGGCGATCCTGTCCGCCATCCTTTTTAATGCGATCATCATCCCCCTATTGATCCCCCTGGCCCTTCGCGGGGTCCGCTACCGGCCGATCGGGGCAAGTGCCCTGTTGCGCCGCAACCTGTTCATTTATGGCGTAGGGGGCGTGCTCGTTCCCTTTATCGGGATCAAGGCCATCGACCTGGTGCTGGGTTTTTTTATGTAACGGATAAACTGATTAGCGATGAAAAATAATTTCTTTATTTCCCTTCGGCTTACCCTGGTGCTCCTGCTGCTTTGCGCCGTATTGTTCCCGTTGCTGATGGCAGCCATCGGAACCCTGGCACCCGGCCGGGGCCGTGGTGAGACCCTGACTTATAAGGGGCGTGTGGTCGGCTATGCCCGGGTGGGGCAACGATTTACCCAGGACCGGTATTTCTGGGGAAGACCCTCGGCGGTGGATTACAACGCAGCCGGTTCATCCGGCTCCAACAAGGGTCCTTCCAACCCCGATTACCTCAAGCAGGTACAGGACCGCATCGACAGTTTCCTGGTACACAACCCCGGCGTCCGGAAGCAGGAGATTCCCTCCGACCTGGTTACGGCCTCGGCAAGCGGCCTGGATCCGGATATTTCCCCTGCCTCGGCCTACGTACAGGTGGCCCGGGTGGCCCGTGCCCGCGGGCTAGACCCGGCAAAAATCAGCGCCCTGGTAGACCGGCATGTGGAGGGACCCTGGCTCGGCCTGCTGGGCCCCCGCAAGGTCAATGTACTGAAGCTGAACATCGATCTGGACGAATTGAAATAATCGGGTATAACACCGGAACCGGAAAGCCGGGGGACGATCACCCCGTTGGGGGTGGGTGCTTCCGCCCCGGCGACCTGATTCCGCGCTCCCATACATGACACATGAAAAAGGTACTGATGTTGCTTGCTGTTTCCTTTCCCGGCTTCGCAGAGGAAGTTGCGGCACAGGATTCCACCCAGCCGGGGCAGCTGGTCCTTACCGGATCGCTGGATGGCTATTACCGCTATAATTTTCAGCATGCGGGAGACGCGGGCCACACCAATAATCTTACGAGCTTTACCAATACCCAGAACGCCCTGGGGTTGGGTATGGCTTCCTTGAAGGCGGAATACACAAGCGGCAAAACCGGGGCGGTGGTGGACCTGGGCTGGGGTCCCCGTGCCGAGGACTTCTCATATAATGATCACGGTACCCTGGCCTCGGTCAAGCAGGCCTATCTTTTCTACCGGGTCCTGCCCTGGCTGAAGATGACCGCGGGAAAATGGTTCACCCCTGTCGGCTACGAGGTGCCGGATGCCTACAACAACCGCAACTACAGCATGGCTTACCTGTTCACCTATGGCCCCTTTTTTCATACGGGCATAAAAGCGGACATGCATTTTTCTGCGCAATGGGAAGCCCTGGCCGGTATTTGCGGACCGACGGACTACACGACGGCCAGCTTGACGAAGCCGTTCCTGGTTGTCCAGCTTCACCGGAGCAGCCCGGATACCCGGACCCAGGCCTACCTGAATTACCTGGGCGGCAAAGAGCTGACCGGGGCATCGGTTCACCAGGAGGACCTGGTTGTTTCCACCCTGCTGTCCGGGCAGGTTAGCCTGGGAGCCAACGTGTCCGTGAAAACAGCCCGTTCCCCGGGCCCCGGGGCCCGCTCCTGGTGGGGAACGGCCCTGTATATTACCTATGACCCGGTCGATGCCCTGGGTGTGACCCTCCGGGCCGAATATTTTGATGACTCCGGGAAGCTGGCCGGCCTGGGTACCCGGGTGGGGGCGTTGACCCTTTCCGGCAATATACACCTGGGCCCGCTCACCCTGATTCCGGAGATCCGGATGGACCAGGCAGCCCAACCGGTATTCTTTGGGAACAAAGACCAGCAGCTTCCCTCCCGGAAAACGACCGGTACGGTGCTGCTGGCCATGGTATACCATCTTACCTGCCACGGGAAACCGGGTGAACCTTTTAAAGAATTACGGTGAGAACAGCTCCCGCATACCAGCCAAACAAGGCAGACCAGCCTGCGGTATTTCACCGGCAGGTGACGGCGGCCGGGCTGCTGATTGCTACCGGGATCGTGTTCGGGGATATCGGAACCTCCCCGCTCTATACGTATTCCGCTGTATTCCGCCAGGGTGAAATCATTCAGGCGGATAAGGCCCTTGGAGTACTGAGCGCGGTAACCTGGACCCTGATTTTACTGACCACCGTCAAGTACATCTGGATTGTGCTGCAGGCTGACAATAAAGGAGAGGGGGGCATCTTCTCCCTGTACGCCCTGGTCCGCCGGTATTCGGGCTACTGGCTGGTGCTGCCGGCCATCGCCGGGGCGGCTTTCCTGATGGCAGACGGTATTATCACGCCGCCGATCTCGGTGGCCTCCGCAGTGGAAGGCCTGCAGAAATTCCGACCCCAGCTCAATGCGGTTCCCTGGGTACTGCTGATCCTCGTTTCCCTGTTCCTGTTGCAACAGACGGGTACCGGCCGGATCGGGCGGGTATTTGGTCCTGTCATGCTATGCTGGTTCGGATTTATCGGGGTGCTGGGCGGGCTGAGCCTCTGGCATAACCCTTCCGTATTCCGGGCCCTGAATCCCTGGTATGCCTACCGGTTGTTGCACGCCTACCCCGGCGGGTTTTGGCTGCTGGGCGGTATATTCCTTTGTTCGACCGGGGCGGAAGCCCTTTACAGCGACATGGGCCACGTGGGCCGCAACCATATCCGCTGGTCGTGGATGTTTATCCAGATCTGCCTGCTGTTAAGTTACGGGGGACAGACCGCCTGGCTGGTGGCACACCAGGGCCAGCGCCTGGGACATATCAGCCCGTTTTACAGTACCGTGCCGGCCTCCGTCTACCTGTTTGCCGTGGGGCTCGCCACGGCGGCGACCATTATTGCCAGCCAGGCCCTGATCAGCGGCTGCTTCACCCTGGTGAATGAAGGGATCCGCCTGGGCCTCTGGCCCAAGCACCGGGTCCGCTATCCTTCGGACATCCAGGGCCAGGTGTACATTCCCGCCATTAACTGGCTGCTTATGGCCGCCTGCTGCGGCATGGTGCTGTATTTCCGCAAGTCCACCAACATGGAGGCAGCCTTTGGCCTCAGCGTGACACTCACCATGCTGGCGACCAGTTTCCTGACCTTGTTTTATTTCCGGGTACGCCGGCAACCCCGCTGGAAACCCTGGGTGTTTGGGACCGTGTTCCTCACCCTCGAAGGACTGTTTCTGGTGGCCAATCTCGCCAAGCTCCTGCATGGGGGCTGGATCACCCTGCTGATCGGCCTGCTGCTATCGTTCATGATGTATGTATGGTATTACGGAGACCGGACTCACCGCCGCTTCCTGCGGTATGTACCCCTGGCTGAGCAGGTACCCCTGCTGCTGGGGTTGGACCGGGATCCTTCCATTCCCTATTATGTCACCCACCTGGTTTGCCTAAGCAGTGCCGACAACGATAACCTCGTGGAGGAACGGTCGGTGCTTTCCATTGTGAGATCCCCGGTGAAAAAGGCCGATTTTTACTGGTTTGTTCATCTGGTGGTCACCGACGAGCCCTACACGCGGGAGTACCGGGTCCGGTCCCTGGTCTCCAATGAGGTATACCATGTCGTTTTCCGGCTCGGCTTCCGGATCGACCCGCGGATCGACCTGATGTTCCGCCAGGTGGTGGCGGATCTCAAGGCCAGCGGGGAACTGCAGGACCGTCACGGGGGAAGCCGTTACAACCTGGATCCCCGCAGTGATTACCTGTTCCTGCTGGGGGACTCCTACCTTTCGGCGGATAACGAGTTGTCCCAGGTTTCCTATTTCCTGCTTCGTGCCTATTATAACCTGCGCAGCCTGTCGGTGAAAAAACAGGCGAGTTTCGGACTGGAACTCAGCAACGTGTACCTGGAAAAATATCCCGTGGTCATTAAGCCATGGAGCCAGCTGTGGCTGAAGCGGCAAAATCGTTAAATTCATTAGTAAATCTCCATGGCAACCCCTACGGAATATGACAAGGACAGGCAGGTGGCGGCCTTTCTTCGGCTCAACGAGGCGCAGAACCGGGGCAAGCTGAAGGTATACATCGGCATGAGCGCCGGCGTGGGGAAGAGTTACCGCATGTTGCAGGAGGCCCATGACCTGCTGCGCAAGGGGGTCCATGTCAAGGTGGGGTACATTGAGACCCATGGTCGCAAGGAGACGGAAGCCCTCGTGGAAGGCCTTCCGGTGATCCCGCGGCGAACGGTTTTCTATAAAGGCAAGGAACTGGAGGAGCTGGATGTCCAGGCGATCCTCCTGTTGCATCCCGAGGTAGTGATAGTCGATGAACTGGCGCATTCCAATATTCCGGGCAGCAAGCATGAAAAACGCTGGCAGGACGTACTGGACATCCTGGCGGCCGGGATTGATGTGATTACGGCGGTCAACATCCAGCATATCGAAAGTATCAATGAGGACGTAAGACAGATCACGGGCGTGGAGGTCACCGAACGGGTGCCGGACAAACTGCTCCAGATGGCCGACGAGGTGGTCAATATTGACCTGACCGCCCAGGAACTCATCAACCGGCTGAAGGAAGGGAAGATCTATGACCATAGCAAGGTCCAGCAGGCCCTATCCAATTTCTTCCAGCCGGAAAAAATCCTGCAGTTGCGGGAGCTGGCGTTGAAGGAAGTGGCCGGCCAGGTGGAGCGGAAGGTAGACTACGAAATGACGGCCAGGGAACGTCCCTGGCGCCATGAACATTTTCTGGCCTGTATCTCCTCGAACCACGAGGTCGCCCAGCGCATCATCCGGAAAACGGCGCGGCTGGCCTCGTACTACAACAGCAAATGGTATGTGCTCTACGTGCAGACCCCGAAGGAATCCGCCGACAAGATTTCCCTGGCTGAGCAGCGCCACCTGATCAACAATTTTAAGAACGCCACGGAGCTGGGTGCGGAGGTAATCCGGGAAAAGGGGCGGGATATTGCCCGGGTGATCATGGATTTGGTGGAGTCCCGGGAGATCACCACGGTTTGTATCGGTAAACCGCATATCAGCCTGTTCCGGATCATCCTGAAGACCGGGGTGTTCAACCAGCTGCTGAAAACCCTTTCCAAAAAAGACGTGGACCTGGTAATTCTATCCTGATGGCAACGAGCGTAAAAAACAAGATCCGCCTGGGGACCCTGTTCCTGTTCCTGCTGCTATTGCTTGCCGGCGGCGTGGGGATATTCAACCTGGTCCGCCTGCGGGATGAAGCCAAGAAGATCCTGCGCAATAACTACGAATCCCTCGACTACTGCCATGCCATGCAGCGGCAGCTGGATAGTTTCGGGGTGGATACCCGGGGTGCAGTGGTGCGGTTTGGCCAGGCCCTGGCCCGCCAGGAAGCCAATATTACCGAACCGGGTGAACGGGAGGCCACCACGGCACTGCACAACGCCTTCAACCGGTTTCAGGCGGGGGACAGCTCCCTGGCCAACCGGCGGACCATGTCCGCCGCCATCCAGCAGATCCTGCTGCTGAACATGGCCGCCATCCAGAAAAAAAACCACCAGACGGAAACCAAGGCCAACGAAGCCCTCACCTTCATTACGATCATAGCCGCGGTCATCTTCCTGGTCGCCTTTACCTTCTCCTTCAATTTCCCCGCCGTGATTGCCCATCCCATTCATGACCTGACCGAAGGGATCCGGGAAATCGGGCGGAAAAACTATGGCCATCGCATCCACCTTTCCCGTAAGGACGAATTTGGCCAGATGGCCGATGCCTTCAACGCCATGGCCGAACGGCTGGAGTATTTTGAGAACAGCAATCTCAACCGGCTGCTGTTTGAGAAGGCCCGGGCCGAGGCTGTCATAAAAAGCATGCGGGACGCCAGCATCGGCATCGACCGCAATGGTATCGTGCTGTTCGCCAATGACCAGGCGCTGCAGCTGCTCAGTCTCCAGACCCGGGACATCGTGGGGAAACCGGCCACCGAAATCGCAGCCCGTAACGACCTGTTCCGCTACCTGCTCATGGAAAAGAACACCGGACCGTTCAAGATCGTAGTGAACAATAAGGAAAATTATTTTATCCGGGAGACCATCGAAGTCCCCCAGGAAGATGCCAGAAGCCAGGTGATCGTGGTAAAGAATATTACCTCGTTCAAGGAACTGGATGTTGCGAAGACCAACTTCATTGCCACGATTTCCCATGAACTCAAGACCCCGCTGGCATCTTCGGATTTCAGTCTCAAGCTGCTGGAAGATCCCCGCAGCGGCCCGCTCAATGAAAACCAGCGGGAACTCATTACCCACCTGCGCCAGGACAACCAGCGCATGCTGCGCATCCTGAGCGAACTCCTGAACATGTCCCAGGTGGAATCCGGCAAAATCCAGCTGGATATCCGGGAGTTTGCTCCCGGATCCATCGGCGACCAGGCCCTGGAAACGGTCTATGCGGCGGGTCGTGATAAGGATATCCGGTTTGAGAAGCACTATGCCGAACCCCTGCCGGCCGTGCGGGCCGATCCGGAAAAGGCCGGGTGGGTGCTGAATAATTTCCTGGGAAACGCCATCAAATATTCGCCCGACGGGAGTGTAGTGATCCTGGCTATTGAGCCGGTGGAACAGGGGGTATGCTTCCGGGTTACGGACCGGGGGCCGGGCATTGAAAAAGCCTACCAGCCGCGCATCTTTGACCGGTTTTTCAAAGTGCCAGGCACCTCCATGGCCGGCACCGGCCTGGGCTTGTCCATATCGCGTGAGTTCATTGAGGCCATGGGTGGGCGGATCTGGGTAGACAGTAATCCCGGGGAGGGCAGTTCCTTCTCATTCACCCTGCCCCTGGCCTGACAACGGAGGCTCGGAGTCCCGGAGGCCCGTTCAGCCCTGCTTTTCAAAATAGGGGACGCTGTCATCACTGGTTGCTTCCTGCTGGAGCCAGTAAGCCCGGGTAACGACATGACCGTCCCGGGTCTTCAGCAACCTGCCGAAGATGGCGTTGGTGGCATTAAACATGACGTCGGTCACCCCGACCACGAAAACCTGGGGCCCTTCGGAGGCGGGTGGGGCAGGTGCCGTTGATTCGCCGCCGGCTTGTCCGGCCGCCGCGGCGGGAGGAGGGGTGGCGGTCCTGGCGGGGGCGGCCGGCACTACCACGACCTGGTACTGGTTGGCCTCCAGGAGGTCCTTCAGGAAACGGGCCCGTTCGGCGGATACCTGGCGCTCCACGACCGCGCATTTTACGCCTTCCAGGTCCTCAAATTCATGGTTCTTGTTGATGGCCATACTAGGTGCAAGGAGGATAAATACTTCGTTTGTTTTAGGCAACCGGCCGGCAGCCGGGTTGTCTGGTTAAAGGTAGCCCGATCAGCCAGAACCTGCAATAGTTTAAAGACGCCCCGCACGCAAACGCGGCCGGCCGGGACTGGATATCATTCCGGTCGGTACCCGTTTCTGCATACGCTTACCGGACCAGGGAATACAGGTACTGGTAGGCCCCGCTGGCCAGTCCGGTGACCAGGATCCCCCCGGTGCACAGGGCCAGCGACAGGCGCGCAGGCCAGGGAACAGGCACCCTGCCGATCGGCTCCAGGCTGCTTTCCATGAAAACGGCCCGGACCACCCGCAGGTAATAGTATAGGGAGATGACCATGTTGAGGGCGGCAATGGCGATGACCAGGTAATGGCCCTTTCCCACCCCGGCCAGCAACAGGAAGAACTTCCCGAAAAAGCCGGCGGTAGGAGGGATGCCGGCCAGGGAAAACAGGGCGATGGCCAGTACCCAGCCCAGGGCCGGGTTGGTCCGGTAGAACCCGCGGTAATCTTCCAGGGTTTCCCGGCCGGTTGCGGCACTGACCAGGCTGATCACCCCAAAGGCCGCCAGGTTGGAAAAGACATAGATCAGGACAAAGTAAAGTACGGAGGCCTGGCCTTCGGGTGACTGGCCGCTCATACCCACGAGGATAAAACCGACCTGGGTGATGGAGGAAAAAGCCAGCAGCCGCTTGAGATTCTGCTGGCGTATGGCAAACAGGTTGCCGGTCAGCAGGGTCAGCACGGCCACCAGGGACAGCAGCAGGTACCAGTGCGACTGGAGGGGCATGAAGGATTCGTACAGGACACGCAGGAGGAAAAAGACCACGGAGCCCTTGGAAACCACCGAAAAATAGGCAGTTACCACCACCGGGGCCCCCTCGTAGACATCGGCTGTCCACAGGTGGAAGGGAACGGCCGAAATCTTGAAGCCCAGTCCCGAAAAAACCAGGATAAAAGCAAAAAGTTCCAGGGGGGTGGCGGCCAGGTGGCCGGGAAGTTCAGCCAGGCTCAGTGTGCCGGTCGAACCATAAAGCAGGGAAATGCCGAACAGCAGGAGCCCCGAGGCGAAGGCGGAGGAAAAGATGTACTTCATGGCTGCTTCCGAGGAGCGGCGCCGGTCCAGGTCAAAATTGGCCAGGGCTGCCAGGGGGATGCCGGCCAGTTCCAGGCCCAGGTAGAACATCAGCAGGTTGCCGCTGGACAGCAGCAGGAACATGCCCAGCAGGGTAGACAGCAGCAGCAGGTAAAATTCCAGGGCATGCCGGTGGTGCTTCAGCCAGGATACGGAGAACAGGGAAATCAGCAGGGTGGCCAGGCTGAGCAGGTTTTTTTCGAACGCCAGCAGTTCACTGGTCTGGTACATGTCCCCGAACAGGTGTCCCGGCCGTATCCAGCAAAAACCGGCAGCCAGGTTGATGGCGAGCAGGATATGTACCAGGCCCGCCAGGCGTCCCGCGGGCCAGGGCCGGCCGGACAGTTTGATGAACAGCAGGATAAACAGCAGCAGGGTCACCAGCAGTTCCTGTTTCATCAGCAGAAAAAAGGCAGTCATAATTCGTCTCCTCCGTTGGTCATAATGAATCGGTATCGGTCAGTTGACCGGCGGCAGGGCCGCCAGTTTTTGCATAATCAGGTCGGTGGCCGGATCCAGCAGGCGGACCAGCCAGAACGGGGCCAGGCCGACCAGCAGGATTCCCGCGACCAGCAGGGCGGACGCCAGGCGCTCGTTCCACCGGGCGTCCGCCAGCCGGCCATAGCTTTCCTCGCGCAGCGGGCCAAGCAGGGCGGTACCGGTAGCCCGCAGGATGTATACCGCCGTCACTACGATCGAGGCACAGGCCAGCACGGTTACCCCGTGATAAAAGTTACCGGCCCGTTCCCAGGAACCCATGAATACCGTAACCTCCGCCGCAAAGCCGCTCAGGCCCGGCAGGCCCAGCGAGCAGAGACCGGCAATCACAAAGACCGTGGAGATGAACGGCATTACGCTAAGCAACCCGCCCAGGGCGGCTACCTGACGGGTATGGGTACGGTCATAGATCATCCCGATGGCTGCAAAGAATAGGGCCGTCATCAGCCCGTGGGATACCATTTGCAGCATGGCACCCGTAATAGCCGTACGCGTCAGCATGCCGATGCCCAGCAACACGAAGCCGCAGTGACTCACGGAGGAATAGGCGTTCATATACTTGAGATCCGTCTGCATCAGCGTGGCCAGGGCGCCGTAAAGGATAGCGATGGTGGCCAGAACCAGGATGACCGGCGAATAGTACCGGGCGGCTTCCGGCAGCAGGAAGGCTGCCACCCGGAGGCATCCGTAGCCGCCGAGTTTCATGGAGATGCCGGCCAGGAACATGGAGGCGGCCGTGGGGGCGGAAGCGTGCCCGTCAGGCACCCAGGTATGAAAGGGGAACAGGGCGGTAAAGATCCCGAACCCCACGAACAGGAAGGGAAACAAGAGTCGCTGGGTGGCGGCAGGCAGCCCCAGCCCCTGCAGGGTAGCCAGGTCAAGGCCCGGTTGGCCGGCCTGCCCGGAGGCCACATAAAGGCCTGCCAGCCCGACGAAGATCAGGGCGGAGCCCCCCAGCAGCATCAGGGCCAGCTTCATGGCGCTATATTCCTTGCGGCCGCTGCCCCAGATGCCGATCAGCATGAACTTGGGGATTACAGCCAGTTCCAGAAAGAAAAACTGCGTGAACAGGTCCAGGGACAGGAAAAATCCGTAGGCTCCCAGGCTCAGCATCGTCAGCAGCAGGAAGAACTCACGGGAAAGCTCCTGCTGGCTCCAGGAAACCAGCACCCCGGAAAGGGTGACCAGGGCGGTGAGCAGGATCATGGACAGGGAGATCCCGTCCAGCCCCAGGTGGTAGCGGATATGCAGGGGGCCATACCAGGAAAGGTTGGTTTCAAACAGGAAGGGAGAGGTGTCCCCGCCGTGGCGCTGCTGCAGGTACAGCCCGGCAAGCAGGCAGGCCAAGGCCAGCTGCAGCAAGGCCCCCAGGCAGGCCACCCGTCGCGCCGGCCGGGGTCCGCCGCTTGCCAGGATGCCCAGGGCGGTCAGCAGGGGAAACAGGAGTAGCCAGTTCAGGTTCATACGTACTTAGTTTTGCCAGACATAAATCAGGACCCATGCCAGTGCCAGCACACCGCCGAAAAAAAACAGCGCATACTGCTGGACCCGTCCGGATTGCATAGCCCGTATCCAGTAGGAGATCCGCTGCGTTGCCGCCGCGATCCCGTTCATCAGCCCGTCCACCACGTTACGGTCAATCCAGGCAGCCGGACGCCCGATCCACGGAAAGATGATCCGCTTGGTGATAAACAGGTAGAGTTCATCCATATAAAATTTGCGGCGTGCCGCCCGGTATAGTCCACCCAGCCGTTCGGCAAGGCGCTGCGGCCAAGGCGACGGCCGGCGGTACATGCGTTCGGCCACGAGGATGGCAGCGGCCGCCAGCAGTACCGGGGCCAGGGCAAAGGTCCAGTCCGAGGATCCGGAAGCCGGCCGGCCGTCCGCGCTGACAAAGCGGCCAAAGGGGATCAGGCCCGCCAGCAGGCTGCAGGCTGCCAATATCCCCAGCGGGACCAGCATGGAAAGGGTCCCCTCCCGGTGGCCGTCCTCCTGCCGGGATGGCTGGTTCCAGAATATCAGGAAGTACAGCCGGAACATGTAAAAGGCCGTGAGACCGGAGGTAATCAGCCCGGTGGCATACACCAGTTTGTGATCCGCGTAGGCGGCGTGAAGGATCTGTTCCTTGCTGAAAAAGCCGGCAAAGGGAGGAATCCCGGAAATCGCCAGGCAGGCGACCAGGAAACACAGGTGCGTGACCGGCATCCGGCGGCGCAGGCCACCCATATCCTTGACTTCGTTACTGTGCACCCGGTGAATGATGGCCCCGGCACACAGAAACAGCAGGGACTTGAAAAAAGCGTGGGTAAACAGGTGGAACAGGGAGGCGGTAAAGCCGGCGGCCTGTTCCCCGCCATACCGCGCCACGCCCAGGGAAAAGAGCATGTAGCCGATCTGTGACATGGTCGAGTAGGCCAGGATCCGCTTGATATCCGTCTGGGTGCAGGCGATGAGCGCAGCCAGCAGGGCCGAAAAGCTGCCCACCGCCGTAACGACCAGCAGGGAGGCGTTATTGATGCTATACAGGGGGAACAGCCGGGCAACCAGGTACACGCCGGCTACCACCATGGTCGCCGCGTGGATAAGGGCCGACACCGGGGTGGGTCCCTCCATGGCGTCAGGCAGCCAGATATGCAGGGGGAACATGGCGCTCTTGCCCGCCCCGCCGACGAAGACCAGGGTCAGCCCCCAGGTAAGGGCCGTGATGCCCGCGAAGGACGCGGTGGTGGCTGCCGCATACTGGGGAGCCTGCGTGTTGGTGAGCCGGTCCAGCAGGGTGCCGATATCCAGGCTGTTGCCGCAGAAAGCCAGGATCAGAATCCCGACCAGGAATCCCAGGTCGGCGAACCGCGTTACGATAAACGCCTTCTTGGCGGCCGCCACGGCAGCGGGACGCTGGAAATAAAACCCGATCAGCAGGTAGGAGGACAGGCCAACGAGTTCCCAGAAAATATAGGTCTGCAGCAGGTTGGGCGACAGCACGAGCCCCAGCATGGAAAACGTGAACAGGCCCAGGAAGGCGTAATAGGCGGGCAGGCGTTCCTCCCCGTGCATATACCCCAGGCTGAATACGTGAACCATGAGGGAAACGAAGGTGACCACGACCAGCATCATGACGGAAATGGGATCGGCGAGGATTCCCACATTGATGCCCAGTCCGCCGGAAAAAGGCAGCCAGCTGGCCTGCCAGATGACCTGCGGCAGGTAGGCGTTGCCGGCAGCCTGATCGCGGAAAAAATAGTGCCAGGCCACCACCAGCGCCAGGGCGGATGCCCCTGCCATCAGCAGGGTGGCCAGTACACCCGCCACCCGGCCGGATACTGACCGGCCCAGCAGACCCAGCAGCAGGAAGCCGGCCAGGGGCAGCAGCGGGATCAGGGCGATGGAGGTTACGTCATTCATACGTTCATTCGGTTTATCGGGACGGCTAATATTTCAGGTCGCGGCTGTCCTCCACATCGATGGAGCCGTGGCTCCGGTACAGGTTGATCACGATGGCGATCGCCACGGCCGCTTCGGCCGCCGCGATCGCGATAATGAACAGCGTGAAGAACAGGCCGTCCAGCCGCTCAGGGAACAGGTATTTATTAAAGGCCACGAAATTGATGTTGACGCTGTTCAGGATCAGTTCCACGGACATGAGCAGCGTAATGAGGTTGCGCCGGGTGAGCAGGCCGTACACGCCGATGAAGAAGAGGGCCGTACTGACGGCCAGGATATGGGACAAGGGTATCATGCGGGATCCTCCGGGTTTTGGTTGTTGTCCTGGGCGGACGGACTTTTTAAGGCGATCGCGATGCAACCCACCAGGGCTGCCAGCAGCAGGATGCTGACCACTTCAAAGGGCAGGGCATAGCCCTGGTCCCCGGTCCCGAGCATGTGGCTGCCGATCCGGTGCATGTCCCAGTGGAAGGGCCGGCCGGTAGCCGTCAGGCCGGAGCGGCGGATCAGCAGCCAGCAGAGGACGAGGCCCGCCAGGGCCGCCAGCAGGGAACTGATCCGGCGGGTACGCGTTGCCCGCGGCAGCTGCTGCCCCGTCTGCTGGGTGAGGAACACGGAAAAAAGGATGAGTACGACGATGCCGCCGACATAGACTACAATCTGGACGGCCGCAATGAACTCGACCTGCATCCAGAAATACAGGGCGGCCACACCCACCAGCGAAAAAAGCAGCCAGATGGCGGCCCGGAACAGGTTGCGCGTGGTGACGGCCAGCAGGGCCGTTCCCAGCAGGCAGGCGGAAATCAAATAAAAGGATACCTGGTAGGCAGTCAAGGTCGGTTGTTTGGTCAGTTAATCGGGTTTCCGGCCGCACCGGCCGGCCTGGGGCCGCCGGTGCGGGTTCATAAGGTATTATTCGACGCCGGCGCGGATCTTCGATCCGGGCCGGTTTAGTTTTTTGGTCAGCTGGCTTCGGTCCGTCACGCTGTGCTCAAAGGTCTGGTCCATCCGGATAGCGCTTGTCGGGCAGGCCTCGAT
>DASZRL010000106.1:0-15440 GCA_035549175.1 Chitinophagaceae bacterium
GCAGGATACTGTGTCCGGTCCGGGCCGCCAGCAGGGGCTTTATCCGGCGTCGCTGGGTAAACAGGAACACGATCAGGGCGGTCAGCACCAGGTCCTTCAGGAAAGAGGTCTGCGGGCTGATCGGCAGGCAATCGCCGAAGCAGCCGCAGTTCTTGAATTTTCCGGAAAGAAAGGCATACCCCGTCAGGAAGGTGAAAAATACGATCAGCACCAGCAGCAGCCAGGCCAGCGCTTTCATATGCCAGCCCAGCAGCAGGGCCAGGCCGGCCAGGATCTCCAGGGTGATCAGGATGATCGCAAGTCCCAGGGAATGCTCATGCAAAAAGTCAAACAGGCGGATCAGCAGGCGGGAGCCCGGCCCGGACAAGCCGGCAAGTCCCTCATTCCACACTTCGAAAAACTCCTTCATTTTGTAACTCAGCCCCAGGGGGTCGTTGGCCTTAACCAGGCCGGAAAAGATGAACAGCAGCCCCACCAGGATGCGCGCGATCGTACGAAGTAGGTTCATCGAATTGGTTTTGGAGTCCCAGCCGGGTGCCCGACGGCTCATTCAGCCTGCATCAGGATCAGGGCAAAGACCGCGTAATTGATTATGTCGAGGTAGTTGGCATCGATGCCCTCACTCACCAGGGTCCGCCCCTGATTGGACAGGATCTGGCGGATCCGCTGCAGTTTCATCAGGATGAGGTCCACAAAGCTCTCCTGGCTCATGCTGCGCCAGGCTTCCCCGTAATCATGGTTCTTATCCTCCATCAGGCCGCGCGCGGCATCAACCGCCCGGTCGTACAAGGGGGCCACCTGGTCCGTGGGCATCTCCTCCGGCGCATCGCCGGGCAGTTGCAACTGGAGCAGCCCGATGACGGCATAATTGACGATCCCCCGGAATTCGGAGGCCAGGTCGTCCTGTACCCGCTGCTGTTTTTTCTCCTGGATGGTGCGGATGCGCTGGGCCTTGATGAAAATCTGGTCCACGATCGAGATGGTGCGCAGGACCCGCCACGCGGTGCCGTAATCCCGCGCCTTGTTCAGGAAGATCTCGCGGCAGGAATGGATCACCTGGTTATATTGTACCACCGTTCGGGTCATGCTGGGAGTTGCTTGCATCGGTCCTGGATTCCGGCAGGATGGCGCAGCGTACTGCGCTGTTCTGCCTATCTTTAGCTTCAAAAGTAATCAACAAACCAACATGTTTTCCCTCAATTGTGCCGGACGATTATTGGTTGTGGATAAACCCCTGGTGATGGGCATCCTTAACACCACCCCGGATTCCTTTTACCCGGGCAGTCGCCTGATGGAAACCGACCAGGTGCTGCGTGAGGCGGACCGGATGCTTTCCCAGGGCGCCACCTTCGTGGATCTGGGGGGACAGAGTACGCGGCCCGGAAGCCGGCGCCTGACGGCAGACGAAGAGTTGGCCCGCGTGATCGGCCCCCTGGAAGCCGTCTGCCGCCAGTTCCCCGAGGCCTTTGTATCCGTGGACACGTATTATGCCCGCGTGGCCCGGGAAGCGGTGCAGGCCGGTGCGTGCCTGGTCAATGATATCAGCGCCGGTCGCCTGGATCCGGACCTGCTCGTCACCGTGTCGGAACTGCGGGTGCCCTACGTGCTGATGCACATGCAGGGAACCCCCGAGGATATGCAGGCCCAACCGCATTACCAGGATGTTACCCGGGAGGTCCTGGATTTTTTTATTGGCCGGCTGGGTCATCTGCGCGACCTGGGTATCACCGACGTGGTCCTTGACCCGGGGTTTGGCTTTGGAAAGACGATCCGGCACAACCTGACCCTGCTGCGCAACCTGGGATGCCTGGACATGCTGGAACGCCCCCTGCTGGTCGGGCTCTCCCGCAAATCCATGGTTTATAAAACCCTCGGAGTCCCGGTGGAAGCCTCCCTGAACGGCACTACGGTCCTCCATACGCTGGCCCTGGCCGGCGGCGCAAGCATCCTGCGCGTGCATGATGTGAAGGAAGCCCTGGAAACAATCCGGCTGTTCGAAGCCTGGCGTACGGCGTGACGGGCAAAAAAAAAGCAATCTGTAAAGATTGCTCTGCCTCCGGCAGTACGTCGTTCCGGGCGGACAAATCCATCCGCTGGCTGGGCGTACACAGGGTCTTTCACGGACGGGATCCGTATGGTGGTAGTTCGGCCGAAAGATAGTGTGACTTGCAAATAGGGAAACGGCTTCAGAGGGTCTGGAAGGTCGTGCAGGACTCTTGGACTAAAAACGGAGCCATTAAACGTGTACTTACTAGTTCGATGCGAATAGGGTGTCGCATCATCCAACCATCCCGGCAGGCCGTTTCTGCCTGCCGGATGCAAAGATCGGTTAAATAACCTTACGGACCTTATTTCTTTGCTTGAGTTGTATCAACTTTTACCCGGGGCGCCTGCTGAACCGGCATCTGCGGGGCCTGGTCCTGCACGTCCAGCACCTCGATCTCAAAGATCAGGTTCTCAAACGGGCGGATGTTGGGCGAGGGTGGCGTGCCCGCGTAGGCCAGCAGGGACGGAATGTAAAGACGGGCCCGGGCCCCGGTGTGCAGCAGCCTGACGCCCTCGCTGAACCCCGGGATCATCTGGCGGTTGCCTACCACAAACTGGAGGGGTGCGGTGTGGCCGAAACTGCTGTCGACATTGCTGTCAAACTTCACGCCGCCGAAGGTGGTACCGGTATACTTGAGGGAGACGAACTTGCCTGTGTCGGCCAGGGGACCCTGCCCCGCGCTCAGGATCTCCACGTAGACGCCGCCGGGCGTACGCTGGGCATTGATCTTGTGCTGGGCAATATACTGCTCGACCGCGGCACGCTCCCGGGCAGCCAGCTTATCGCGCTCCTTGGTCTCATCGGCGCGGTAGTCCTCAAACTTCCGGAACACTCCCAGGACCTGGAAACTGGTTACGATGCGATCCCCGCGTTTGAACTGGCTCAGCAGTTCGGGACTCTTGCGCAGGAAGGTATCCATCATCTGTACGGTGACCAGGCTGTCGCCCACCTTCAGCAAGGGGAACACCTCAGAGGCATCGTAGGTCCGCGGGGATTCATCGACGCGCAGGTAAACCGGCAGGCTGCCGTACGTATTGTATACGGTGCTGTCATTGATCTTCTGCAGGATATTCACCTTCATAAAACTTCCGGCCTTCACCCCGACGGTATCGCCGCTGCGGAATATCTTGTAGGGAAGACCGGATTTGGTCTTTTCATACGAAAGGCTCTGACAGCCGGTATGCAGGGTTACCAGTCCTGCCAGAAGCAGCAGGCCGAGCAGCCGGTTGGACATATGCTTGGTCATACAAATTATTCTAATAAGGATTTGTTTTCTTTCATGGCCCGCAGGAAGGTCTGGACGGTCTTATCCAGGGGATCGCTGCTGCGGCCGCCGGAGGCGTTGTAATGGCCGCCACCCTCAAAATACTTCCGGGCAAAGGTATTACAATCGAACTCGCCTTTGCTGCGGAAGCTCCACTTGCGTTCCTCGTCCCGGTCAATCACCAGGGCAGCGAGCTTGATGCCCTGAATGGTCAGCGGGAAGTTCACCAGGCCTTCGGTATCCCCCGTCTTGACGTTGAATTTAAGGAGATCCGACTTGGGTATGGCAATCAGTACGGTGTTGTATTCATAGAAAACCTCCATGCGGTGCTGCAGCACATGGCCGACAAAGCGCAGGCGGTTTTCCAGGAAATTATCGAACAGCGCATCGTGTACCCGGCTGTGCCGCAGACCCATTTCCTTGAGGTCGGCCACCAGGCGGTGCACGCCGGCATGGGTTGATTCGAAGCGAAAGGACCCGGTGTCGGCGACCACACCGGCATAGATGCATTCGGCTACCTGCATGTTGATGCGGTCACGGTAGCCGGCCCCCACAATGAAGTCGTAAATCATCTCGCAGGTGGAACTCTTGGACGTATCACTGATGCCGAACTCGAAGGCAGCCTCATCGGGCTGCTGGTGATGGTCGATCAGTATTTTGGTACAGGTGAGGGCCGCCAGTTTCGGGGCCAGGGATTTGGTCCGGTAAAACGCATTAAAATCCAGGCAAAACAGCCAGTCCGCCTGGTCCAGCTGGGTGTCGGCCTTCTGCCGGTTGTATTCGTAATCCAGCACCTCGCCTGCTCCGGGCATCCAGTTCAGCCAGCTGGCCCAGTTGGTCGGCGAAACGACCGCCACGGTGTGGCCGAGCTGCTCCAGGAAATGCCGCAGGGCCAGGGCGGAACCCATGGCATCGGCATCCGGTTTCTGGTGCATGGTAATCACGGTCCTGCGGGGCCGGTTCAACAGGGAAAATACTTCCTCGATGGGTCTCATAAAAACGGTTGCGAAGGTAGGGAAATCACCGCAGAACCGTCGCGCTTTTTGAAGCCTCCGGCATTTTAACAACCCGGTTTTCAACGGGCACTCCGAGGATTTCCCTAATTTTGCGCCCCAAAAGCATACGATTTTATGAGCAATCGGACATTAACCATGATCAAACCCGACGCGATGAAAAAAGGCTATGCCGGCGCGATCCTGGACATGATCATCAAGGCTGGCTTTCGCGTGGTCGCCCTTAAGCAACTTCAGCTGACCCCCCAGAAAGCCGGCGAATTTTACGCCGTACACAAGGCCCGCCCCTTTTTCGGTGAGCTGGTGGAATTTATGAGCAGCGGGCCGATCATTGCCGCCATCCTGGAAAAGGAAAACGCCGTGGCGGATTTCCGCAAACTGATCGGAGCTACCGACCCGGCCAAGGCGGAACCGGGCACCATCCGCAAACTCTATGCGGGTTCGGTGGGTGAAAACGCCGTGCACGGAAGCGACAGCGATGAAAATGCGGCCCTCGAAGGAAATTTCTTTTTCTCTGCCCTGGAGCAGTTCTGAGAGGAACCCCAAAGGTATTACCTGACCTGCCGGCCCTAACAGGCCGGCTTTTTTTTGCCAGCCGCTTCAGGTGGCATCCGGGGTGCCTCCCCGGTGCACCTCGTTGCGTACGGGTGTTACCCGGTAGCCTGCCTTCCTGAGCAGGTTAATCAGGCCCTTGGCTCCCGGCAGGTGACCGGCTCCCACAGCGATCAGCAGGGTCCGCTCGCCCAGCAGACCACCCAGCTTATTTACCCAGTTGCGGTTTCGGTTATACAACAACAGGTCGGCATAGCGGGCGAGCGTTTCGTCGTCCCGGTTAAGCAGGTCTTCCAGTTGCCGGAGATCCTGCCTACGATAGGCATCCGCCAGCCGGGCAAATTCACGGGCGGGTCCCTGGTCGCCGGCGGCCAGGCTATCCACGTAACTGACCAGTTGTTCGGCCTGCAGCCGGTAAGGAATACTATCAAAGAGGCTGGCCTGGTAGGCCATGGTCTCCAGCCCCTGGATGGGCTTGCTGTGCTGGCGGGCCTGTTCCATGATGAGCTGTTCCATGGCCACGGGATTCTCGCAGGGAACATCGGACTCCTCCAGCGTACTCATGGCCAGCATGGGCTTGAAGGTCTCCAGCATGGAAAAGGGAATCATCCCGCCCTTGTTGGCAAAGTACTCTTTCACCTTCTGGTAATCCGACGGGCTCAGCAGGTCGCCCAGGGTGGTGTCGCCGCGCATCCGGAGGTGACTCATCATGCCCACCATCTCGAAGAGGTTGTCCATATCCACCTCCAGGTATACCGACCTGCACCGGCCGATGATAGCCAGGAGGCTGTCACTGAGCACGGCATCTTCCTTGCAGAGCATGTGGATGGTACCGAACAGGTAGGAAGGCTGCTGCATTCCGTTGCCGCTGATCTGCCAAAGCAGGGTGTTGGACCCTTCGGGCTCCCGGTGTTGGGCACGGCCGGCCAGACCGGTCAGGGCAATGAGCAGGGAAAGGCACCATTTTTTCATGGGAGCAATTTTGAGGTAATTTACGAAAGCACCCGGGGGAGAAAAAACCGGGCGGCACGCGGCCGGCCGGCCTATCCGCCTACGGCGGCCTCCTGGCCGTACAGCTGGCCCTTGAACCGGAGCGAGGGGGACGGCAACCACGGACCCAGTCCCAGCCCGGCCCATTTTTCATCTACGGCCTGTATCGTTGCGTCGTCGGCTACAATGATATTGGGCCAGTCCCGCTCAAAATCATCCAGTTCTTTGGTTTTGCGGGTACCATCCAGGCCCAGGCAGGCAACCCGTTTTCCCGGGCTGGCGAGGGAAGCCCGCTGAACCAGCAGGTGGTCGCGCCGGGGATCCAGGTTGTTGCAGAACCGCCAGAGGGCGGTTCCCAGGTCGGCCGGGTCCACGGTATGTTCAACATAAAGAACCAGCTTGATGCCTTCGAGTTCCTGCAGGGCGGCCAGGCTGTCGTGCAGCGCGGCCACATGCCCGCGCCGGTTTTTCTCCACGGAAACCACCAGGCAGGGAATATCCTTTTTCAGCAGCGAGGGGTTCACCGCGCGGATCTCGGGAAACTGCTGCATCAGCTGGCTTTCCAGCTGGTCCGGGTTGGTCGCCACCGGCAGGTTCAGGTAGCGGTCATCCCGTTCCTCGGCCGTCTTGACTGTACCATCCAGGCACATCTTGCCGCCAAACCCCAGCTTGCTGCAACTGTGGTCCAGCACATCCATGGGGCCCTGGGAAAAATAAACGTCCGTGGCCGGATTCAGCTGGGCAAACACATGGCGGGCCAGCGCCTCGTACTGCTGGATGGGCACGCTGGTATCGGAAAGCACCAGGATCTTGTTGAACATCATCTGGCCAGCCCCCCACATGGCATTCATCACTTTCTGGCCCTGGCCGGCGTATTCTTTATGAATGGCAGCAATCACCAGGTTATGAAATACCCCCTCCACCGGCATGTCCATGTCGGCGATTTCGGGGATCATGGTCATTTTGATGGGGGCCAGGAAAATGCGCTCGGTTGCCTTCCCCAGCCAGGCATCCTCCTGCGGAGGAATCCCCACAATCGTGGCCGGATAGACGGCATGGCGGCGGTGTGTGATCGCCGTGATGTGAAAACGGGGATACCAGTCCGGCAGGGAATAATAGCCGGTGTGATCCCCGAAGGGGCCCTCCCAGATGGGTTCCTCGGCCGGGTCCACATAGCCTTCGATCACCACCTCAGCATCCGCAGGCACTTCGATCTCCGGCTGCGTGAGGCAGGAAACCAGCTCGACCTTTTTTTTGCGCAGAAATCCGGCCAGCATGTATTCATCCACGTTGTCCGGAAGGGGGGCCGTGGCCGCATAGGCATAAACGGGATCCCCTCCCAGGGCGACCGCTACCGGCATGCGCCGGCCGAGTTTTTTGTATTCACCGAAATGCCTGGCCGACACCTTGTGCTTATGCCAGTGCATACCGGTCAGGGTGGGTCCGAAGACCTGCATACGGTACATACCCACATTGCGCGTTCCGCTCAGGGGATCCCGGGTATGAATCACGGGCAGGGTAACAAAGGGGCCGCCGTCCTTCGGCCAGCAGGTTATTACAGGCAACCGGGTGATATCGGGCTGTTCCATGACGACTTCCTGGCAGGCTCCCCGGCCTTTGATGCGCCGGGGCATCCAGGAAGCAAACTGACCCAGCAGGGGAAGCATACGCAGCTTTTCCAGCATCCCCTCCTTGGGAGCGGAAAGCTGGCGAAAAAGCCCTTCGATGGAGGCTGCCACATCATCCAGGCTATCCACTCCCAGGGCCAGGCACATCCGCCGCTCACTGCCGTAGGCGTTCATCAGGACCGGGAAATCATAGCCGGTATTTTCAAACAGCAGGGCCTTACCCCCGCCACCGGACTTGCTGACGCGGTCCGTGATCTCGGCTATCTCCAGCTTGGGGTTTACGTAGGTTTTGATGCGGACCAACTCACCCGCCTTTTCCAGGGTCTCGATAAAATGCTGCAGATTCCGGTATGCCATGGTACGTGCTGATTGAAGCAAAGGTAGTTTACAATTTCCATTGCATTTGGTTCAGTACCACGTAAAACAGGCTGTCCTTTGCGGACAGCCTGGCAACCGGACACCCGCACCGGTCAGCAAGTTGACAGGCCGGGAATCTTTTCCGGCCTGAACGGATTATTGCGGGTTGGCCGGGCAGCCGGTTCCGCGCAGGCTGCGAAACAGGTTCAGGCCTCCTCCGCCACCGCCGGTGCCCAGACTGTAGGTCAGGTGCAGGCCGCCGATGTAATACCAGTCCTTCTTGGCACTTCCCCGCTGTTTGCCTTTGTCCGGATAGGTGGGATCGCCCCCGGGCACCTCGCCGCCCCGGTAGGAAAGCTCCACCGCCTTGGGGCCCCGGGCTGCCAGCAGGTCGGCCGGGTCCGCGTAGTTGCCGCTTACGTCATCGAGGTAATCGGTGAAGAGTTTGCGCACCCCGAATTCCAGGCCCAGGCGGACCCGGTCGCTGAGTACGAACTTGATCCCGGCACCAAAGGGGATGGCCAGCTGGGTCAGGTTGTAGGGCTTCACTCCCGGATATTGGGGCAGTCCCTCCCCCTCCGTGCTGAGGGGCTTCAGGTAATATTTGCGGCCGGTGGTATCATACGTATAGGGATTGAAATGGAATACAGCCAGGCCGGCAAAAAAGTAGGGCGAATACCGCTGGTCCCGCAGGCTGATCGGATAGTATTCCCCGATCAGGCTGAATTCGTCCAGGGCGCTGAAAAAGCTCAGGTTACGCTTCAGGTGCTCGGCATTCGTACTGAATTTATCATTGGCGCTGACCCCGGCGTGGGTATACCCGGCCCGGAAGCTGAGATGCTCACTGTAATCGTAGTTGAGGGTGACGCCCACGGCTCCCCGGGATTGCTGGTGCCCCTGGATAAATTTGTCTGACAGGTCACCGCTGTAACTGCTGATGCCGCCGAATACCCCGATATGCCAGTCCTGGCCAAAACCTCCCGCTGCCGCCAGCAGCAGGCAGGCGCATAATAATGAACGCTTCATAGTGTCTGTTAAGAATGGTAAGTATGCAAAAGTAAGTCCAAAGAATGTCCTGCCCACCAAACGGGGATAAGTCCTGTACAGTGTGCAACCTGCCTTTTTTGAAAAAAGTTTAACATTTACCCCCCGTTTATCCAATTCGGATGCACGCACACCGATATTCTGCTAGTTTTGTTCACCAAAATAACTGTTGCCATGTCCCGATTTACCTCAGTCCTGGCCTTCGGCGCCCTGCTGCTGGCCGTTTCCTGCAAACAACCTGAAAAGACTTCACCCCGGAAAGATGTCCTGGCAGACGATATCGATAGTACGGTCCGGCCCGCATCCGATTTTTTTGACTTTGCCAATGGTGGGTGGATCAGGCGCAACGAGATCCCGGCCGACCAGAGCAGTTGGGGCATTGGCAACCTAGTGATCGAGGAAAACCAGCGCCGCCTGCGGGAAATCGCTGAGAAGGCCGCGCAAGCCGGTGGTTCCCCCGGGACTGCCAACCAGCTGATCGGCGATTTCTGGAGCACGGCCATGGACAGCGCCGCCGTCGAGGCCAACGGGTTGCGCCCCCTGAAGCCCTACCTGGACCGGATCGATTCCCTGCGAGACCTGCCCTCCCTGATCCGCCTGGTCACCGAATTGAAGAAAATCGGTTCCAGTACCCTGTTTAGTGATTTTGTAACCCAGGACGACCGCAACAGCGACGTTATGACCTATAAACTCTGGCAGGGCGGCATCGGCCTTCCGGAGCGGGCCTATTATTTCAAGCAGGATTCGGCTACGGTGGCCATCCGAAAGCAATACCTGCGCTATATCAGCACCCTGCTGAACCTGGCCGGCCAGGATTCCGCCGGCGCGTCCGCGGCAGCCTCCCGGATCATGGCCCTGGAAACACGCCTGGCAGCGGCGTCCCGCAAACTGGAGGATCTGCGCGATCCGGACAGCAATTACCACAAAATGGCAATCCGGGATCTCCACCAGCTGGGCCGCACCATCAACTGGCCGGCCTACCTGGCCGCCACCGGCGTAACCGCCGTGGACTCGGTGATCGTGGGGCAACCGGAATTTTTCAAAGCCCTGGACAAGGTGCTGACCTCCACGCCCCTGCCGGACTGGAAGGCCTACCTGCGCTTTAACCTACTTAATGATTTTGCCGCGGCGCTGCCCGAACGGTTCGGGGTCGCCTCCTTTGATTTCTACCGCTTGTTCAGCGGGGCAAGTGTCCGCAAACCGCGCTGGAAACGTGTCATCACCAGCGAGGAAGGGGTCATGGGCGAACTGCTGGGTCAATTATATGTGAAGGCCTATTTTGACCAGGCCGCCAAGAAACGGTATTCCGACCTGGTGGAGGCGATCCGCCAGGCGCTCCACGACCGGATCAGCCGGCTGACCTGGATGAGTGACACCACCAAGCAGAAGGCATTCGCCAAACTGGCCGCCATGAAAAAGAAGGTGGGCTATCCTGATAAATGGAAGGATTTTTCCGCCATGAAGATCGGCCGGGAAAGCTATGTGCAAAACCTGATCCAGGCGCATAGCTGGTGGCATGCCTATGAAATCGCCAAACTGGGCAAACCCGTCAACCGCGACGAATGGGGCATGTATCCCCAGACCTATAACGCCGAATACAATCCGTCCAATAACGAAATCACGCTGCCGGCAGGCATCTTCACGGTGCCGGGTTACCGGGACGAGGAGCTGGACGATGCCCTGGTATATGGCTATGCGGGTGCCTCCACGATCGGACACGAAATTACGCACGGCTTTGACGACGAAGGCCGCCATTATGACGCCCGGGGGAACCTGACTGATTGGTGGACACCGGGGGATGCAGCCCGCTTCAACCAGCGTGCCGACGTTATGGTCCGGCAATTCAGTGCATACGAACCCATCAGGGATTATCATATTAACGGCAAGGCCACCCTGGGAGAGAATATTGCTGATCTGGGCGGTGTCCTGCTGGGCCTGGAGGCGTTCCAGAAAACGGAAGCCTACCGCAGCGGTAAAAAGATTCACGGCATGGATCCCCTGCAACGCTATTTCCTGGGCTATTCCCTGGGATGGCTGGAAAAGGACCGGCCCGAACTGCTGCGGTCCCAGATCCTCACCGATGTGCATGCGCCTGCCAAGTACCGCGTCAACGGTCCGTTTTCGGACGTCGATGCTTTCTATTCGGCCTTTGGCGTCAGGCCCGGTGACCCCATGTTCCGCCCCGACAGCCTGCGCGTCAGGATCTGGTAATCCCGGCCCGCGCCCTCCTTTGTCTCAGGCAGAAGGGGCTGCGGGGGAACCCGGATCGTCCTTCCGGAAAAGCCCGGTATAGCGGATACCCAGGCCGCTTCCGTGGCCGTAGCGCACCCGGCCAAATTCGTATTCCACCCCGGTCGCGAGGTCTTCCTTCAGCAGCAGGGGTCCGTCCATGTCGACGTAATCGATAAAGGGAAGCAGGTGGGCGATGGCAGCCGAGCCGATGGTGGATTCATTCATGCAACCGACCATGACCTGCAGACCCAGCGCATGGGCCCTTCCGATCATGCGCCGCGCGGGCGTCAGCCCGCTGCACTTGGTCAGCTTGATATTTATGCCATGAAAATGACCCTGGCAGCGCTCCACGTCCTGTTCGGCGACGCAGGACTCGTCGGCAAAGAGGGGAATCGGGGACCGGTCGTGTAACACTTTCATGCCTTCCCAGTCGTCGCGGCCCAGGGGCTGCTCGACCAGTTCCACCCCCAGGTCCGCGAGCTGCGGTATCAGCTCCAGCGCGGTATCGAGGCTCCAGGCCGCATTGGCATCCACCCGGATCAGGGCATCGGTATGTTTTCGGAGCAGGCGCACCACGGACAGGTCGTCGGCCCCGCCCACCTTCACCTTGTATACCGGCCAGGGTCTTTCCTGCATTTTGGCCAGCATGACGTCCGGGCGGTCGATGCCGATGGTATAATCAGTGAGCGGTGCCTTCTGCGGGTCCCCCTTCCAGAGTGCATACAACGGTTGCTTTTTCAGCTGGCCGTATAAATCCCAGGCCGCCATATCCAGCGCGCAGACCAGGAAGGGATTGCGCGGAAGCAGGTGATGAAGGTAGTGCCAGTAGCGTTCGGGCTCGGTAAAGGCAAAACGCTCCACGGCCGAACGGTGGCGTTCCAGGTCCTGGATCATCTGCTCCACGGTGATGTGGTAATAGGTGATGGCAGGGGCCTCGCCATATCCTTTCAGCCCGAACTGCTCCAGTTCCACCACGAGCGTGGGCTGGTGGGTCTTGGTACCCTTGGAAATGGTGAAGGGATGGCGGAAGGCGAGCTCGTATTTCCAGTAATTCAGTTTCATGACCTGGGATCAGCCTCTGCCGCTGTGGGTGATATAATCAGCGAGTTCCTGGTTGAACTCCCGGGCCCCGATCAGGTCTTCCAGCGTCAGGTGCATCCGGTACCGCCAGTAATGCCGGGAGATCGCCGGGATATTGATACGTTCCTCGTGCGGATTCTGGCGCCGCAGGGTTTCATGCATCCCGAGCAGGTCCTGCAACTGGAAAATACTCCACATGGCCGGAGAATACAAATGCTGCAGCACAATGGCCCGGTTGATCCATGCCTCGCAGAAATAAGGGGCTTCGCCCCACTGCCCCATCACAAAGTTGTAGAAGCGCTGTGTCCGGGCCCGGTCTTCTTCCCACCAGCCGCGAATCGTACTCATGTCGTGGGTCGATGGGGTCACCACGCTCAGGTAAGGCGCATCATTGGGATGGAAAAACTCGGTTGCCGGGTTCTTGGGCATCCGCTGGATCTCCAGGCTCAGGATACCTAGCTGCCTCATCACCTCGGGGACACAATGCGGCACCATGCCCAGGTCCTCCCCGCAGATCAGCATATTGGTGGATGCTTTCAACTGGGGCAGCTTGTGCAGGGCCTCCCGTCGCCAGAAATCATCCTGGCGGCGGTAGAAATAATCCACGTACAGTTCCCGCAGCCGGGCCTGCGTGGTGCCATCCAGATACCGGAATGACAGGGTCTGGTCCATCGCAATCCGGAAATGGAAGGCGTCCCCCTGGGAACCTTCTTCCTCGAACAACAGCACATTGCTGATCAGCTCATGGAGTCCTTCCCGGATCCGGTCGTTCTCTGCCGAGGGTTCCAGGCCGGCAAAATGGTTTTCCACCTGGCGCTGGGTTTCAAAACCGGGTGCCAGGTCAAAGGTGCCGTACTCGTTGGCCCGGACGAACTCGGCCTTGACACGACCGGCTAACTCACCAAAAAGCTGGCCCAGGATTTCCTCGGTAATAAACGGCTGACAATACCGGTGATAGTCAAACCAGATGCTGCGTTCGCCGAATTCCGTGATCCGAACCGGGATAGCCGGAACGAAGCGGCCCATTACCCCCTGCAGGGAATGCATGGGGATACTCCAGATGCGGAAAAAACCAAGGATATGATCGATCCGGAAGGCATCGAAATAATTGCTCATCTGCTCGAAGCGCCGCTGCCACCAGGCAAATCCATCCTCCTGCATGCGTTTCCAGTTGTAGGTAGGAAATCCCCAGTTCTGGCCCCGGAGGGCAAAATCGTCGGGCGGGGCACCCGCCTGCATGTTCCGGTTAAAAAGGTCAGGTGCCATCCAGGCGTCGCAGCCGTACCGGTACACCCCGATGGGAATGTCCCCTTTCAGGATGATGCCATGCTTATGCAGGTAATCGGCCGCGTCCTTGAGCTGGCAGTGCAGATGATACTGCACAAAATAGTGGAAGGCGATTTCGGGATATACCCGTGATTTGGGGGAACTGAGCTTTTCAATGGCCTGTTCATTGTAGGCTGCATCGGCTTTCCACTGGTCAAAATGCGATGTCCCGTACTTGTCGCGCAGGTAGCAGAAGACGGCATAGGGAACCAGCCAGTGCCGGTTGGCCTGGAAAAAGGCCTGGTATTCCTCGCTGTCCAGGCATTCCTGGCGCTGCAGGTCATACAGTTCCCGGAGTACCTGGATCTTGAAGCGCATCACCTGCTCATAATCGACCTCCGGTAACCCGTTGAGCTGCTTTTGCTTTTTCTTCAGGGGTTTGAGCATCGCCTGGTATTTCTTGCCGGCCACGGCTTCCAGATGAATGTAGGCCGGATGAAGCGCGAAGGCTGAAATGGCCGCGTAGGGATAGGTATCGGACCAGGTATGCGTGGCGGTGGTATCATTGACCGGAAGGATCTGGATCAGCCGCAGGCCGGTCCGGCGTGCCCAGTCTGCCAGTAACCGCAGATCATTGAATTCCCCGATGCCAAAGCTGGACTTGCTGCGCAGGCTGAACACGGGAATCGCGACACCCGCGCCTTTCCAGCTGTCATTGGGCAGATGCGCAAAGCCATCGTGCAGCAGAGTCAGTTTTCCTTCGCCGGCGTCTCCGTACAGCAGGCGGTTGTTGCCCCCTTCAAACCGTACGAACTTCTCTTCACGGGTGTTAAATACGCCGTATTTGTAAGCGATGGGGAAGGTTTCCCCCGACAGGTCGATTTTCAGGGTCCACCAGTTACCCTCCAGGGCAAACAGATGGGGGCTGACCGTGGACCAGTGCCCCAGCTTTTCGCCATTGCCCGCCAGGCAGATGACCTCATGTTTGTGGAGCAGGGGCGCCTTCACCCGGAAAATATGGGTGTACTGCTTGGGTGGCTTGGTCTTGGAACGGGTGTGGCGGGACTTGAGCAGGATCTCCTGGAAGGGTGCCAGGAAGAAAGCATTCTCAAATTCACCGGCGTGGTTCCAGGTGTCTACCAGCTGCATTTCCCGGTACGGCGTTTTGACCGCCGGAATGACTCGGTCGTTTCCCCATTCCTGCACCCATTCCCCATCCTTTCCCTTCAGCAGGTACTTATACGTGATGGCTTCTTTGGGACGGGCGGGAAGCTCCAGGGTGGCAAACCAGAACTCTTCGTTCAGGTAGGTCATGGCCATGGGTTCCTGCCGGGATTCCCCGCCCGGCAGCCCGGATTCGAAACGGATCCACAGACTCTGGCCGAACTCCGTATGGAAGCGCAGGTAAAACTGAATTTTCATTCATGCTGGTTTTGGTACCTCTAGCCGGCAATCGCGGAAATTAAAATGTGTATCTGAAACACAACAAACTTCCCGGGACGAAAATATTAAAAAGGCCGAACTAAATATTTTTTATTTACCACGCAGAAAGTACCCGCCCTTCCCGGCGGGGAGGCCGCCCTAACCGACTGGGATCCAATATTCATTTTTGGAATTCCTGTGCCAACCCTATTTTTGCAAAAAATTATTCGCTTATGGAAGAAACACAAAAGAAATACAGGGGGTTGTACTGGCTGCTATTCTTCGTTTCCACCGCCGCCCTGATCTTCGCCATTTACAGCCACTGGTCCTGGTTAACCATGATCCTCCCCTTTATGACCACTTCTTTTGTGAAGGCGATGGACATCATGTAATCCGTTTGGCCGGCATACCGGTATATCTTCCTGACCAGGCCACGGATAATCCGTGGCTTTTTTCATGGCCCGGTGCCGGCAAATGCACGGTTTGCATCCTGAAAACAAAAATGCGATACCTTCACGCCGTCAATTCCAAATTAACCGCTTAAA
>DASZRL010000107.1:0-41893 GCA_035549175.1 Chitinophagaceae bacterium
TAAGAAAGACCATGAAAGGTATAAAAGGAGATGCCCACCGGCAGAATCACCCGGAGCGTCCAGATGTCAGCGTGCAGGCCGATGGATTGAAGCAGGCCGGAAAAGGACTCGGCAAAGAAGTTGTAGTACTTGAAAAATCCCAGGAATCCGAGATTGACCAGTACACTGACCAGTAGCCAGGCTTTCCTTGATTTTTGGGTTTGTGCCGCAAAAATCCTGCGCCCGGTATAATAATCCAGGAAAGTGGAAAAACCCAGCAGAAATACGAAACGGTAATCTCACCAACCGTAAAAAATATAGGAGGAAAGCAGCAGCAGGAGGTTTTGTTTCTTCCTGTCTCCCCCGGTGGCAAACCAGTACAGGAAAAAGACGATAGGCAGAAAGATGGCAAATGGAAGGGAATTGAACAGCATAGGCGAATTCATATCCGGAATGGCCGGCAAGTCAGTCTGGCTTGCCGCAGCGGGCAGGCCCCGGTATTACGGAATTATCTGAAACGTAAATTATGGCAAATTAGTATCTGGGTCATCTACCCTGACTACAAACTGGCTGGTCAGGCCATCCCCTCCGATTCAACGGGTATTCGGATATTTGGTGGCCGGCAAATCCCGACCGCGCCAGCGGTTATTTGCCGAGTGAGTAAAGAAAAAGGTATGGATACGCGTATTCTGGTAACGGGCGCAAACGGATTTGTGGGCTATCACCTGGTCCGGGAACTGCTGGCCCGGGGTGCGGAGGTGCTCGCCACGGGCCGGGGGCCTTGCCGTATAGAAACGGCCGGGTTGTCGGGCTTTCGCTATGCGCCACTGGATTTTACGGATCCTTTTGCCGTCTATGACCTGTTCGAAGCCTACCGCCCGGCCCTCGTGATCCACGCCGGTGCCATGGGTCGCCCGGACGACTGTGAACTACATCCCTGGGACTGCCATGTGGTCAACGTGGAAGGCACCCTTCACCTGCTGGCCAACGCCGAAGACCTGGGAAGTTTTTTTGTATTTGTTTCCACCGATTTGGTATTTGACGGGCAATACGGAATGTACCGGGAGGAAGATTTGCCCGGACCGGTAAATGTATACGGCCGGTCCAAACGGGATGCCGAGGAAGCCGTTCAGCAGTACGCCGGGGACTGGGCCATTATACGCACGGTGCTGGTGTACGGCAGGCCGGTCCCCGGCAAGCCCCAATTTCTTTTCACCATGAAGGAGAAGCTCGAGAACGGGGAAACCTACCGGGTGGTGGATGACCAGTTCCGCACGCCGACCTATGTCGGAGACCTGGTCCACGGAATGATCAGCCTGCTGGATCGGAGGGCCACGGGCATTTATCACCTGGCCGGCAGCGATCTGCTAACCCCCTTTGACATGGCCTGGCAGGCCGCGGATATGCTGAAACTCGATACCCGCCTGCTGCAGCGGGTAAATACCGCTGACATCGGGCATGCGGCGAGGCGGCCCGCAAGAACCGGCCTGGTGCTGGAAAAAGCCCGGAGGGATCTGGATTACCGGCCGGTATCGTTTGCCGAAGGGTTACGTAAAACCTTCGGGAACCGGAATGACCGGCAGGCCGGGGGGTAATTATTCCGGCAGTGACCATTGGGCCCGCTGATCGGGGCTGAATTTCCAGGGAGCAAAATTATTCTCCACATTGCTGAACAGGCTGTTCCATTCCTGGGGCGCATTGCTTTCTTCCATGACCAGGTATCTGCGAAGCTGCAGGATGATATCCAGCGGGCTGATGCTGACCGGGCATTCCTGGACACAGGCATTGCAGGTGGTGCAGGCCCGAAGTTCCTCCACGGAAATGTAATCATGCAGCAGGGTCCGGCCATCATCCTGGAAGGAGCCATGCCGGTCGATAATCCGGCCCACCGCCTCGGCCCGGTCGCGCGTGGCCATCATGATCCTTCGGGGGGAAAGGGATTTGCCGGTCAGGTTGGCCGGACAGGCAGCTGAGCAGCGACCGCATTCGGTGCAGCTATAGGCGTCCAGCAGATTTTTCCAGCTGAGATCAAAAATATCCTTGGCGCCGAATTTCCGGGCCGGCTGGGATTCCGAAGCGGCAGGAGCCTGGTCGGGCTGCATGGCATAGAGCACTTCCTGCTGGACCGAAGGCATGTTTTCCATTTTTCCCATGGGGCCGCTGCGGGCGTAATAGGCATTGGGAAAGGCCAGGATGATATGCAGGTGCTTGGAATAGGGCAGGTAGTTCAGGAAGGCAAAAACGCCCGCGATATGCAGCCACCAGCAGCCACGCTCTAGCCCTTCAAGCGCCGGCGTGGATAGCCCGGTCAGTAATCCCGTCAGCTGTCCCGTGATCCAGAAGGGGCCGGTCACCTGGTAGTGCGCCGCCCCGCGGGCCTGTAATACCTGGTCAGCTGTATTCATGGTAAGGAACAAAAGCATCAGGACGATTTCAGTCAGCAGGATATAGTTGGCATCGCTGCGGGGCCATCCATCCAGGTCATGGCTGATAAACCGGCGAAGTTTCAGCAGGTTGCGCCGTATCAGGAAGACCAGGCAGGCCAGGATCACCAGGGCTGCCAGCCATTCAAAACACCCGATCAGTATCGGGTACAGGCTGCCCAGCACCGGGGCAAATAGCCGGTGCTTTCCCAGCAGGCCGTCCAGTACGATTTCCAGGATTTCCAGGTTGATGATGATGAACCCGCCATAGACCAGCAGGTGCAGTAGCGCCACCAGCGGGTTGCGGAACATTTTTTTCTGGCCGAGTGCCAGGAGCAGCACATGGCGCCACCGGCGAGCCGGATCTCCCGGTACCGGTTCATCGTGTCCCAGCAGGATGTTCCGCCGGATCTGCCTAACCTTTTTCGCGAACAGGATTATCGCCACACCGCTGAGCAGGACAAAGAAAATTTGCTGCACGATTTGCATACCGGTTGGATTGGTTTCGCTAATTTACGGGTTGTTCGTATAATTGTTTAAATTACCTGAATGGAAACGCAAGTCAAGAAAAATTATATCCTGGACAGGGAAGTGGCTTCCAGAAAAATGCTTCGCATGGCGTATGAGATCCTGGAGAATAATATTGACGAGCCCTCCCTGGTCCTGGCGGGTATACGGGAGAGCGGATCCGTAGTGGCCCGAAATATACAACGCATGCTGAGCACCATTTCGCCGGTGCATACCGAAATGATCACGGTTACGCTGGATAAGCGGGAACCGCGTGACGTCAGGCTGAGCCAAACCCTGGATTTTGACGGCCGCGTGGTGGTGGTGGTCGATGATGTAGCCAACAGCGGGAAGACCCTGCTGTATGCCCTGAAGCCCTTCCTGGAATTTCAACCCAAAAAAATTCAGACCCTGGTGCTGGTTGCCCGGAGCCACAATGCCTTCCCGGTCCATCCCGATTATACCGGGCTGTCCATTGCAACCACTCTGCAGGAACATATTTATGTGGAAGTGGAGGGCGAGGAGATTCTGGGCGCATACCTGCAATAGGTCAGCCGCCGCGACCGGAACGCCGGTTGGGCATCCTCTCAGAAATAAAACGCGTAAAATCGAAGCCTTCCCCTGCCGTCCAGCATGATGGCGGGCGCCGGGCATTTAAAGGCATTCAGGGCCGCCAGCACGGTGCGTACCCACTTCTTCCTGGTGGGAATTTTCGTAAAGTCGATGTCCGGCGCCAGGTAAAACTGCCGGATCCGGGGTATATCCCTGCGGTCGAAAGTCAGGTTGCCGGCGGCGTCACGGGACGTGTTGTCAAAACCGCCAAACATGCCGTCCGCGCCATAGCCAGCCGCTACATTCAGCCAGGGAGGCAGGCTGCTGTTTTGGAAAAAGGAACGCAGGTTGGCGCTCAGCCAGTAGGTCTGGGCATTATAATCCTTCAGCATCCGCTCGTACCAGCTTTTGCCGAACAGGTCATTGGCTCTGCTTTCCAGGACCGGATCATGGTAATCCATCCGGTGGAATGAAAATTTGTACTGGATGCGCTGCTCGCCCCAGGCCATTTCCTGCGCTATAAAAATGGAGGATCCGGATACATTGGCGGCCATATCTCCCCAGCTCCAGCCCCACTGGGCGGAATGGCCGTCCAGGAATTCGATAACGGTCATGTAAAGGGTGCCGCTCACGCCGCCTAGTAGGGCGGCTTCCTTGCGGGGCACTCCCGCCCATCGCCACATGGCGGAAGTAAGCCGGCCGGTATTGTAAGCCGTCCAGCCGTGCCCCGCCTTATCCATCTGAAGCCATTCGCCGACATCGTTGAATGTATGGAAGCTGGAACGGGGGTAATTCGCATACCAGGCCTGGTTCAGGATCAGCAGGGACCCGCCGTATCCGGCGAGACTGACCCCGCCCACCAGCAACTCGCGGTCGCGTTTGGCGTCGGGGGTAGGTACGGATGGGACGGGACCTGAGCTATCGATTTCCGGCAGGGACCGGGTCATCCGGAAGATCGAACCGGAGCCGGGATCCCCGTCCGTGGATGGTAGGCCCGGCTGGGCAGTCAGGCTGGCCGGAATTAGCCAGAGAAGCATGAAAATACTGATTCTTCCGGTCCGGCATGTAAGACGAGGAACTGAGCCGCCGGCATTGGTTTGCACAGGTGCTGAATACATGTATTAAAAATACGTTTACGAAGCTAATATGTAGGTTTCATACTAAAATTCAATAACTTTCTAGCCGAAACAATCATATAAATCGACGAATATGGACGCAACTATCCAGGCCAGAGTAGACAGCTGGCTTGCCGGCAATTATGATCAGGCCACCAAGGATGAGATCCGTCGCTTGCAGCAGGAAAATCCCCAGGACCTGGCCGATTCCTTTTACCGGAACCTGGAATTCGGGACGGGCGGACTTCGCGGTCTGATGGGCGTGGGAACCAACCGGATGAATAAGTATACGGTGGGCATGGCTACCCAGGGATATGCGAATTACCTCAAAAAATGTTTTCCGGGGACTGAGATCCGGGTAGCTATAGCCCACGACAGCCGTAACAACAGCCGCTTTTTTGCAGAAACCACGGCTAACGTATTCGGCGCTAACGGGATTAAAGTCTACCTGTTTGAAAGCCTGCGGCCCACACCCGAATTATCGTTCGCCATCCGACACTTCGGCTGCCAGGGCGGGGTGGTCTGCACGGCCTCCCATAATCCCAAGGAGTATAACGGGTATAAGGCGTACTGGACGGATGGAGGGCAGCTGGTGCCCCCGCATGACAAGAATGTCATCACCGAGGTGGAAAAAATTGCTTCCACCGATGAGGTGAAATGGAGCGGGGGAGAAGCCAATATCACCCTGGTAGGCAGGGAGGTGGATGAAGCCTACATTGAAATGGTCAGGAGCCTGAGCGTATTTCCGGAAGTGATCCAGAAACAGCACGACCTGAAAATAATATATACGCCTATCCACGGTACGGGGATTCAGCTGGTTCCCGAAGTACTGAAGCGATTCGGGTTTACCCACGTAACCGTTGTAGAGGAGCAGAGTCAGCCCAACGGGAATTTTCCCACCGTGGTCTATCCCAACCCGGAAGAGAGTGAAGCGATGAGCATCGGGTTGAAAAAGGCCGAGCAAATGAATGCGGATATCCTGCTGGGCACCGATCCCGATGCGGACCGGGTCGGAATCGGCGTGAAGGACAACCACGGAAAATGGGTGTTGATGAATGGTAATCAGACGGCGGTGCTGGCCTTCAATTACCTGATCGAGGCCCGCAAGGCCAAAGGGATTGCTCGTCCCAACGATATGGTGATCAAGACCATTGTGACAACAGACCTGATTGATACCATTGCCCGGGATAACCAGGTGGCCTGCTATAACGTGCTCACCGGGTTTAAATGGATTGCCGAACTGATCCGGGAAAAGGAAGGCAAGGAGCATTATATCATCGGGGGAGAGGAAAGTTTCGGCCTGATGATCGGTGATAAGATCCGGGACAAGGATGCGGTAAGCGCCGTGGCCTTCCTTTGTGAAATGGCAGCCTTTGAAAAGGAGCAGGGACGGAGCCTTTTTCAGAAACTGATTGACCTGTATGTCCGCTATGGGCTGTACCGGGAGAGCCTGCTCTCGATTACCAAGAAGGGAATGGACGGCCAGCAGCAGATCGCGGCTATGATGGAAAGTTACCGGTCCAACCCGCCCCGGACGATCGACGGATCAGCCGTGGTTCAGTTGCTGGACTATGAGAAGCGGGTGGGTAAGAATCCGTCGACCGGGGAGACCTGGGACATCAGTCTCCCGAAATCCAATGTCCTGCAATTCATCCTGGCTGACGGCAGCAAGATTTCGGCCCGTCCTTCCGGTACTGAACCCAAGATCAAGTTTTACTTTTCGGTGAATACCAAACTGCAGAACGCCGCGGATTTTGATTCGGCCTGGCAGGGACTCGAAGAAAAGATTAAGCGGATTAGTAAGGATATGAATCTCTGAGGGCCTCACGGCCAGCCGAAAATGGCCGGGCTAGGTCCCGGCGCATTTCATAACGAACGAGCCCACCCCGTATCAACCCGGGGTGGGCTCGGTTGCTTATTGGGTAAGCGGTTACCTTGTCAGTACCACCTTGTTGGTTACTACCCGGTCCTGGAAAAAGGCACGGATAATATAGACACCCGGTGCAAAGCGGCTCAGGTCATAACTGTAGTAGTTGTTGGCCTCCCCGAGGTTGATATCTGTTTCCAGTACTTTCTGACCGAAGGAGGAGTAGATGACGATCGCCTTGAGATCCTTGGGCTGGGGGTAGAACTGGACGGCAATCTGGCCGGACGTGGGGCTGGGGGTAACCAGGAATCCCTTGGCTTTCAGATTCGGGTTTACCGTCACGGTTCGTACATTGATATCATCCAGGTAAATGTTGTTTTCGTATTCGGTCGTATTGCGGAACGCCAACAGGACCGTGCCGGCGCCGATAAAGGAACTGATGTCAATAGAGTCCTTTCTCCATTCCGTGGAAGTCGGGACATAGGCCTTGGTGGTCGCACCGGGATGGGTTACCAGCAGGCTTCCCCACTTCTTGTAAACACTGGTGTAGGTGGCTCCGCAGTCCGTGCTGACCAGCACCTCGAGGGTGTCCCAGGTGTTGTTTAAGGTGGTGGGTTCGGTGTAGGTGGCCGCCGCAACCTGGAAGCTGATAAAGGCCGAGTCGACATTGGCGATATTGACCTGTGGCAGTCTCAGGTAGTCCTGCTGGCCGTTGATGCTGTAATCGTAATTATCGATGAATACGGAAGATTGCCCGGTTTTGGAAACGCCCGTGACCTTTTGCCAGGTATAATAACCGTCCGGGTTGACAATGTCCCAGCCGTCCGGGGGAAAATTACTTCCCTCAAAGCTTTCCGCAATGGGAGGGTTGAAGGGAGGAAAATACATAATATTATAATGCAGCGTGTCGTTGCTTGAATTTTCATCCGCCACGCCATTCGGTGTGCTGGTGTACACGGTGAGTACATGATTCCCGGTCGGTGCCGTGAGGGCAGAAAGGGTTACTGTGGTCGTGCCCAGGCTGGCCAGGTTGCCGGTCCAGGGGGTGGCTACTATACTGCCATTATCCACCTGGGCCAGGATGGTAACGGAAGTGAGGGGAGAGGATCCCCGGTTATACAGTGTGATGGCGGGCGTGAAACCGGGATTGCACAGGCGGCTCTCCGGCTGGAGGATGGCACGAACCGCCGCATCGTTGGATTTAAGCACAACCGGCTGGCATCCGTCCGAGGTAAGCAGGGACACGCGCAGGGAATTCAGGGCCGTTTCCATGCGGGCTACCTGGCCGTTGGTAAACATAACCAGGCAGGCATCGTCGGAATAATCCATGTAGTCCTGGTAAAGTATTCCGGGTGGGGTGGGCGAGCAGGCATCTGTCTTCACGCCGGAAGGACATCCCGATGTGGCATCCGCCTGGTTCGGCGTATCATCCACATAGTCTGTTCCGGTACAGGCTCCGCCATCATCCCCCCAGACATGGTACAGGTTGAAATAGTGCCCGATCTCGTGGGTAAGTGTCTTTCCCTCGTTATAGCCGGTCAGGAACCCTCCCGGGACACTGCCGTAATGAATCACGACACCCTGGTCCACCAGGTTACCCATACCGGGGAAGGTTCCGTAACCCAGGTACCCACCGGATAAATTACAGACCCAGACGTTCAGGTACCTGGTCGGGTCCCAGGCATTATCACCGCCGGTCTCCGCATGTTTGACCTTGTCGTCTATGGTAAAGGAGCTCTGGGATGTGGTGGCCCGTATAATCCCGGTGGTAGGCTCCCCATTGGGGTTTCGCTGGGCCAGGCAGAAATTGATCTGGGACTTGCCAAACAGGGCCTTGAAATAGGAGGGAATGTGCACGGAATCCCCGTTGAGGCCGGCATAATCGCGGTTGATGGTGTCCAGTTGGGCCTGGATCTGCGCATCCGTCACCAGCGAGGGATTGGACAGGACTATATGAAAGACCACGGGCACCAGGACCGGGGCCGCCTGTTCTTTGGCAAAGGCTTTATTGCGCAGCCTGGCCTCCACGGCCTGTTCAAAGGCTGCTTCCTGGCGGGCCATGCGAGCCTTCAGGGTGGGGTCCTTCCTGAATTGCATTTCCAGCAGCTGCATGGTGCCGCATTTCTCCTTTTTCTGGGCGGCAGCATGGATGTCCAGCAGCAGGAAAAGGAAAAGGGGTAGGGAAAACCTTCTTACGATAGAATTCATGCGGATGACTTATTTATGCAAATAACGTACAGAATCCGGGATTAGTTTTCCTGAATCGGCCAATGCGGGAATTTCCCTGTCGGCTAACCCGCCTGATTCCAACCTGAAAATACAATTTATCACCCTAATCCGGCAGGGAAAAAGCCACATAGGCATCCGCCGACGCCGTGCCCAGTTTCCCGCCGCCGCATGCGATTACCACAAATTCCTTCCCCCCGGCCTGGTACACGGCCGGGGTGGCAAAACCGGCTGCCGGCAGCTGGTACTCCCATAGTAATTTTCCGGTCCGTTTGTTGTAGGCCCGCATCCTGCCATCCCGCGTTGCCGCAATAAATACAAGCCCGGAGGAGGTTACCACGGGACCCCCATAGTTCTCCGTTCCGGTGGGCGGCACGCCTTTGGCGGTCAGTTCCGGGTATTCCCCCAGGGGAAGCTGCCACAGTTTCCGCCCGTCGTTCAGGTTGATGGCAGTCAGCGTTCCCCAGGGAGGCCGGATGGCCGGGTACCCTTCCGGGCTCAAGAATTTATAGTACCCTGTCATGGTATAAGGCAGATTCCGGTAGGCATCCTGGGGTTGGGTGGGCGCTACAAATTCGGCCCCCTGGTCCTGCCTCCTGTCCAGCACGAAACTGGCAATGGCCTTCTTTTCAGATTCGGAAAGACGCTGGAAGGACGGCATCATGCGGCGGCCGCTGTTAAGGAGATACAGAAAGCTGTCCAGGCCATACTTTCGCCCTGCCTCCGTGATGGAGGGGTAGTTGCCGGAGCCTTTGCGGTCAGGGCCGTGGCAGCTGATGCAGTGCTGGGCGTAGAGCCTTTGGCCGGCCTGGAGGAAGGTTTCCCGGCGGGGCTTGGTATTCCCGGCTTCCTGGAGGGTAAGCAGCCACGCCATTTCATTGGCGTTCACATAGAGGATTCCGGTCTGCGGATCGAAGGCGGGACCGCCCCATTCCGCCCCGCCGTCATACCCGGGGAATATCACGGAAGTATGTTTCCCCGGAGGCAGGAACATATTGCCATACCGGTAGCCGGCCAGTTCTTTTTTCAGTTTGGCTACCGAGCTGTCCGGGAGCCAGGGATTGATGTCCTCCTGGGTAAGGGTCTGGCGTACAAAGGGCGCCGGCCATTCGGGAATCGGTTGCGTGGGCCAGAGGGATTCTCCCGGCATGGCGCCGGCCGTATCGACCCGCACTTCCTTCACCGGAAACAGCGGCTTGCCGGTTTCCCGCTCCAGCACATAAATCATCCCGGTCTTGGTAGCCTGGGCTACCGCGTCAACCGGCTTGCCGTTCCGTGTAACCGTCACTAGTACGGGCGGCGTGGGCAGATCCTTATCCCAAACGTCGTGATGCACAAACTGGAAATGCCAGCGGCGTTTACCGGTACCTGCGTCCAGGGCAATCAGGCAATTGGCATACAGGTCCTGGCCTTTCCGTTTGCCGCCATAGAAGTCAAAGGAAGCTGATCCCGTGGGGGCAAATAACAACCCCCGCTTTTCATCCAGCGTAAACCCACTCCAGGTATTGGCCCCACCGATATGTTTCCAGGCCTCCGGATCGTCCCAGGTCTGGTATCCTTCTTCTCCCGGCTGGGGGATGGTGTGGAAGATCCATTTCATTTTTCCGCTTTTGACATCAAAGGCCCGGATATGCCCCGGTGCTGCCGCGGGCCCTTCATCTACGCGGGTACCGACGATCAGCAAATCCCGGTAGGTAACGGGAGGGGAGGTGGCTGTTACGAACAGGTCCTTCACATCCCTGCCCAGGCCATCGTGCAGGTCAATATGACCTTTATCGCCGAATTCCGGCACGGGGTTGCCCGTTGAGGCATCAATGGCATACAGGTAGGAACCTGCCGTATAATAGATGCGCTTATCGCCCGGACCGTCCTCCCAGTAGGTGATGCCCCGGCAGTTATTGAGTACGAAGAACGCCTGTTTGCTCCCGTTGATCGAATCCATCGGGTTGAATACCCACAACCGTTTCCCGGAGGTGGCATCCAGGGCGAAGAGCTTCAGCTGCGGGGAGGTGCCATACAAAATGCCATTTACGATGATCGGGTTACACTGGATCTGCGAGTGGTTCGCACTGTCGGCATCACCCGTGTGGAATACCCAGGCTACCCGGAGGCGGGACACATTACCCGTATCTATCTGGGTCAGGCCGGAATAATGCATGCCTTCCTTACCCCCGCCGTACACAGACCACTGGGTAAAGGGGCTGGGCGTATGCGAGCAGGACAGCAAGCAAAACAGCCCCGCGATGAGCAAGGGCTGTTGAAGGAGTTGTATCTTTCGCATCCGGTTTGGTTTAATTATCCAGAACTTTTTCGCTTATCTTGCCTGTTTTCTTATCCTTCAAGATCACCTTTCGGGCGCCATAGTGGGTGATTTCCTCCTTGACGAGGTAGTGATCAGTATCATAGTCGACCAGGTGGCTGTCCTTGGTTACCCCGACCCGGCCGCGCCAGATGTCCAGGTTGACCGGCTCCCACTGCTTGGATTTGGCGGATCGGTAACACGCATCAAGCACGCAGTTTACCACGTAACCGTCGTAAAAGGTTTCCTTGGGGGCCTTCCCCTGCTCCATCGAGTTAAACATGTCCATGAACATATGGTTATATCCCAGTTCGTTCAGCTCATCCCCGACAGGGAAAAGCCATCCGGTATTGCTTTCTGCCTTTTCGGCCACGTAATCCGCTCCCTTACCGGTGGTGAACATCTCAAATCCGGTACGCAGAAAGCTGTTAACCCAAATGGTGCCCTCCGAACCCATTACCTCATCGCGGAGGTCGAGCCCTCCGCGGAATGTCCAGCTTACCTCAAATTGGGCAATAGCTCCGTTTTCATATTTGATCAGGCCGATGGCATGGTCTTCGGCATCAATAGGTTTAACCTGGGTATCGGCCCAGCACATCGCCTCCACAGGCCGGATATCCTTGCCGATATAGCTCCGGGTAATTTCCACACAATGGCAACCGAGGTCCAGCATGCAGCCGCCCCCGGCCTGCTGAATATCCCAGAACCAGTCACTGTGCGGCCCGGGATGGGTCTCGCGGGACTTGGCCCACAGGATCCTGCCAAGGGCTCCATTCCTCACGCTTTCGTGGGCCTTTAAAAATTTGGGCGTGTAGACCAGGTCTTCCAGGTAGCCGTTGAAAATGCCTGCTTTTTCCACCGCCTCCAGCATCCGTTTGGCTTCCTCTCCGTTGCGGCCGAGGGGCTTGGTCGTAATGACTGCCTTTTTGTGCTTGCAGCAGAGCAATACCGCTTCTTCGTGCAGGTGATTCGGCAGCGAAATGCAGACGACGTCCACATCGGGATGCGCAATGGATTCTTCCATGTTCGTGGTCCAGTGGGATACCTGGTAATCCTGGGCAAATTTCCTGGCACTTTCCTCCCGCCGGGAATACACGCTAACAATTTTGTCCTTACTGCGGTAGCCCTGCAGGGAATCTGCGTAGAATCGGCCGATGAAGCCTGAGCCGAGCATTGAAATCCGTTTCATAATAAATACCTCGATCCTAAGGTCGGTGTTTAGGGTGAATGAATTAGGTTACTGTTTATCGGTTCCGGCTGGTTGCATCGCCCGTACGGGCGTACATCCAGGCCATGATGTCCTATACCATTTCCACGGGTTCGGTGTGCAGCGCGGTCCGTTGGTTATCCCGGAAGAACAGAAGGAACATAACCAGCACGGCCAGGGCGATGCCTGCAGGTACCATCCAGACGCTTCTCCAGGCTACGATGTTCTCAGCCGTATAATGATCCTTGACATACCCGGAAAGCAGGGTGCCGATCCACATCCCGATTCCATAGGTTGCCATGGTGATCATACCCTGAGCCTGGCTTTGGATCTTTACACCCGCCTTGCTGTCAGTGTAAATCTGGCCGGTGACAAAAAAGAAATCAAAGCACACACCATGCAGAATGATCCCGGCGAACAGCATCCACAGGTTGGCGCCGGCGTCTCCGTAGCCAAAGCAAAGGAAACGCAGGGTCCAGGCGATCATGCCCAGCGCAATCATCCATTTAACACCCAGCCTCCTGAAAAAGAAGGGAATCAGCAGGATGAAAAAAGCCTCGGAAAACTGCCCGAAAGTCATGTTGCTGGTCACATTGGACATACCCGCCTCGGTCAAAAACAGGTTGGTGAAGCTGTAATAGAAGGAAAGAGGAATGCAGATCAGGACGGAGGCAATAAAGAATACCAGAAAGGATTTGTCTTTGAATAGCACAAACGAGTCACTCCCCAGTATCTGGGCAAAACTGGTCTTCGTCCCTTTGGCCTTGGGCGGGGTATCCGGCAGGAAAAAGCTCAATATACCCAGGGCGGCGGAGGCAACCGCAGCCATATTGAAGGTGAATACCAGGTGTTCGGTGCTGATTTTAAACACCTTATCAATCATCCAGCCCGTTACGATCCACCCAATGGTTCCCAGCACCCGGATGGAGGCGAATTCCTTGCTCGGGTCGCTCATCTGGCGGAATGCTACGGAATTGGCAAGGGCCAGGGTGGGCGCATACATCAGGGAGTACAGCAGGAGCACCCAGTAAAAGGAATTGGGGTTGGAGATCGTGGTGATATAATACAGGAGTGCCGCCCCGGCCAGGTGCAGGACGCCCAGTACCCGTTGCGCGGAGAAAAACCGGTCAGCGATCATGCCCACAAAGAAGGGGGAAATGATGGTGGCAATCGCCATGGCGCTGTAGGCCGCGCCTACCTGCACCCCGTCGGCGTGCAGTACTTTGTCCAGGTAGGTTCCCATGGTAACATACCATGCCCCCCAAACAAAGAATTCGAGAAACATCATGGCAGAAAGCTGGATTCGGGTAGTTGATTTCATGTACGTGGTTTGTTTGATTATCGTTGGTGGATTAAAGCGGATCTATCGGGTGGCTACTTCATTTTCCCAACCGGTTTCCTTCAGGGCCGGGTCATTTTCCTTTTTCAGGAAATCGCCGGCTTCCGAGGCGCCTGTGGCTGCGGCATCCATCAGGGCGGAATCCGGCACCATCTTCACCGGCTCCTTCCACGAAGCGGACTCGTCGTTATAGGCCGGGTTGGACAGGGAATTATAACACGAAATCAGCGACCAGCGTGGGCGGTCTGACAGGTTGGCTTCGGAGCGGTGCAGGATATTGCTGTGAAAAAACAGGGCATCCCCGGGCTCCAGTTCCACGTAGACATGTTCCATGATGGAAAGGCAATGATTGACCATGACCATGTCCGCGCCTACCTGTTCACCGGCAAATCCATGGTTGACTCTTCCCAGTTTGTGGGAGCCCTTGATCACCTGGAGGCAGCCGTTCTCCCTGGTGGCTTCGGTCAGGGCAATCATGACACTAACCAGCTGGTCCGGAAACAGAAACTGGTTCTTGTACCAATACCCGTAATCCTGGTGCCATTCCCAGGCACCTCCCACGCGCGGCTCCTTTTGCATGAGTTTGGTGTGGAAGTGGCATACCGGGGCATCGCTATCCAGCAACCTGGCCACCGATTTCACCATGCGTTCACTACGCAGGACGAGGCTGTACACATCATCGCCCGGCGTAAACCAGAGGGTCAGTTTGGTTTTCCTGCCGGTCTGGTCATTGAGGTCCACGGCATGTTCGCGGACTACCTGGTCCCCCACTGCTATGCTGTATAATTTTTGGATTTCCGGCGCGGAAAAGAATTGCCTGACTATTACATATCCGTCCCGGTGAAATCGCGCAACCTCTTCATCTGATAGAATGTGGTACATATGCAAGCAAATTAAGGTGAAATCAGGGGCTAAAAATTACTAAACAAAATGACATGGCCAACATATTTTTTATGTGCGTAATTTGCAGCGCTTATGAGACCTGTTGAAGACGCATACCGGCACAAGGGACTTCGGAAAAAGCTGGTGGATACGGTCCGGGAAAAGGGGATTACCGATGAACGGGTTCTTCAGGCTATCGGCCACATTCCCCGCCATTTTTTCCTGGATTCGGCTTTTGACGAAAAGGCCTATGAGGACCGCGCCTTCCCGATCGGGGAAGGTCAAACCATCTCCCAGCCTTATACCGTCGCTTATCAAACGCAATTACTGGAGATAAAACCTTTTGATAAGGTGCTGGAGATCGGAACCGGAAGTGCCTACCAGGCCTGCGTGCTGGCTGAAATGGGCGCCATGGTTTATACTATTGAACGCCAGAAAAAACTGTTTGAGGCCAACAGGCAGTTCGCATTACTGAAGAAATATCCCCAGATAAAATGCTTTTACGGCGATGGATATGAGGGGCTGCCCACTTACGCGCCGTTCGATAAAATCCTGATTACAGCCGCGGCCCCGGAGATTCCTCCGAAATTGCTGGACCAACTCAAGCCCGGCGGGCAAATGGTTATTCCGGTGGGAACCGGGGAGGTACAGCGCATGATGCGGATAACCCGCCTTCCCGGCGGTTCGATGCGGGAAGAAGTGTTTGACAATTTCTCCTTTGTCCCCATGATAGAGGGCCGATCCAGCTAACCGGTTGCCTTAGTTAAGGCGGCTCATCAGCCAGGTGACGGGATGGCCGGGGACCCGCCTTCCGGCAACGCATTACATAGATCCGGGTTGATCCCGGACCATACAATACCAGTCGTTGGTTAGGCTACTTTACCGGCAGCCCGGCTTCCTTCCAGGCCTTAATCCCTCCGTCCAGGTGGGCTATGTTTTCATAGCCCATTTTCCAAAGGGAACTGGCTGCCAGGGCGGATCGGCCTCCGGAGGCACACTGAAGGATAATCCGGTTTCCGGGTTTGAATTCTTGCCGGTAATACGGGGTGGAGGGGTCGGCATAATATTCCATCATGCCCCTTGGAGCGTGAACCGAACCTTCGATTATGCCATGCAGGGCTAACTCTTCCGGCTCGCGGATGTCGAGGAGCACGGCTTTACCTCCGGCCGGTTCCTCGCTGACCTGCTGCGGGGGCAGATTCTGTATTTCCCGTTTTGCCTCTCCGGCTGGATCGGCGACTGGTGTAATGGGCATGCGGATGGATTTACTTTTTACTATCAGATTATGGTATACAGGGATCCGGGGACCCGTTCGCAAACGGGAAGGATTGGCCTAGGCGGCATCCTGCATGCCCAGGAAGGGTAAGATTCAAACAGGAACGGAACGGCCAAAACGGGCGTCCTTTCTCGCCCCACGCGCGTAACTAAGCACGTCTGAAGGATCCGGTTGATCAGACCGGCCTTTGCCGAAAACGCGCAGGCGTACCGGGCCATCCTTCCCGCAAGGGAAACCGGCCAGATTCAGGCTGCCGAGCTTAGGTGCGGATGGGACATTCCCCTTCCTTGCTTCCGGGTACAGGGGTCGGAAGGCGAAAAGAAGGGATGAAAGGTCAGGGGTTGGCCCCGGGATTTACGAACTTGGATGAGCGGCTGGGAAGGCCCGCGCAATTTCGCGGCGTTGACTGCGAAAAACGTAATTGAAGCCCGGCCGGAGCCGCCGCATTAGGTCGAAAATCGATAGGGCTTGGTCGAAATCCGGTCCTGACCGGCACCTGCTGCGTTACATTCGTGGCAGGTCATCCGGGCCTTCCGGCAATCACGCCACCAGGAACTCAAAACCCGGCGAACTGCGCGTATGGAATATGATAACGACAGACCCCGCAGGCGGTCCAGTAAAATCGAGTGGTTTTTCTGGGTCTGGCTCTGGGCAGGGTATCCCCTGATAAACGGCCTGCTTTTTTTGCCGGGCAGCCTGGTGGCCTGGCCGTTATTATTTGGTATCAGCCTGGTTTTTCTGCCGGCCTATTTTCTGTATGCCCGCCTGGTGGTACCCTGGTTCCTGTTTCAGCACCGGGTTGCGGCTTTTGTTTTACTTTCCCTGGGATGGATGGCACTGCTCCAGGTGCTGCTTTTTGCCATGTTCGCCCTGATGGATGCCTGGATGCAGGGCCGGGGCATTCACTATTTCAGGTATTCGGGTCTCGTCGTCGGACGCGAAACGCTTTGGATGGTGGCAAACCTGGTTTTCTCGGCAGCCATTTCCTTTGCCGCAAAGGCGATCGAGCAGGGCGAAAGCCTTCACAGCATGGTTTCCGAAAACCAATACCTGAAAATCCGGTCCCTGCGGTCCCAGCTGAACCCCCACTTCCTGTTCAATACCCTCAACAGCATTTATTCCCTCAGCCTGAGCCAGCCTGACCGGGTTCCCGAAACCGTGATCAAACTGGCCGACCTGATGCGCTACCTGATCTATGAGTGCAACCAGGAAAAGGTTCCGCTGGAAAAGGAAATCGAATTTATCCGAAACTATATCGCGATTGAACAGATGCGGTTTAAGGCGGACATTCGCTATACGGTGGAGGGAGATGCCCGCGGGCTGCTGATTGAACCTTTTTTGTTTATGTCGTTCGTGGAAAACAGCTTCAAGCATGCCATGTCCCAATCCGAGCGGGAACCTTTTGTCTATATTACGGTCCGCGCCAGCGCCCGGGAGGTCACCCTCCACGTGCTGAACAGCAGCGATACCGACCTGGGGACGCAGGCTGCCAGGCTTGGCGGAAGGGGAATAATGGGCAGCCGTGGCCTGCTTGAGATGCTGTATCCTAACGCCTATTCCCTGGATATCATCCAGACGGCCCGGGAAGAACGCCAGCATGCCGCGTTACGGCTACGACACGCCCGGGAGCGCCTGGAGGCGCTTTACCCGGATGCTTATACCCTGGATGTTATGCTCAAGCATAATACATTCGCCGTGTCCCTGGTCATTAAATCCATGGTCGCATGATACGATGCCTGTTGCTGGAGGATGAATGGCTTGCCCGGGAGGTGATCCAGGGCTATGTCTCCAGGATGCCAGACCTGACTCTGATCGCATCCTGCGGCAGGGTGACCGACGCGCTGCCAGTCCTCCGGGGAGGGTCCGTGGACCTGCTGTTCCTGGATTTACAGCTTCCGGGCATAACCGGCATCGACCTGCTTAAGACCCTGCCGAATGCTCCCCTGGTCATTATCACGTCAGCCTACCCGGAATTCGCCCTGGCGAGTTTTGAGTTCCGGGTAATAGACTACCTGGTCAAACCCATTCCATTTGAACGGTTCAGCAAGGCCCTCAAAAAGGTTCTGGACGGCCAGTTGACGCTTTCCTCCGGGGTACTACCCGGTGATCCCGGGGAGGACTTCCTGGTGATCAAAAGCCGGGGCCGGACCTGCCGGGTTGCCTTGCGGGAGATCGTGTTTGTGGAAGGCATGAGGGATTACCTTAAGATTCATGCCCGTACGGAACAATATCTTACCCACCTGACGATGACGGATATGGAACAGATGTTGCCAGCCGACCGGTTTGCCCGGATCCATAAATCCTATATTGTTTCCTTATTCCAGGTCCGGAGCCTGAGCAGCCGCAGCGTGGAAATAGGCAAACATATTCTCCCGGTGGGGCCCCTGTATAAAGACCGCCTGGCCGGAAGGATTCGTCCATAACCTGCCTTCCGGCAGCAGGGACCTGGCTGTCATACCGCGGAAGCCGTCCGCCATGGTGGATTTGGTAACGTGGGGGATAAAATTGACGAAAAGAACTTACTTTGCACCCTTCTGGTCGTCCGACCAGTCAGGCAATCATAACCTTTCATTACCGCTCATATGAAGAAAATCCTAACGACCATCACGTATTGTGTTGCGGCGCTCCTGTTGAACGCCCAGCAAAACGCCTCCCTCACCGAGAAAGACTATCAGCACGCTGAAAGCTTTCTGTATTACAATACCCAGCCCTATATCGACCATCAGATGGGCATGCCCAACTGGCTTGACGGTGACAAATTCTGGTATCGCAGCCTGACTGACCAGGGAAGCGAATTCATCCTGGTCGATCCGGTTAAAAAGACCAGAAAGCCCGCATTTGATCAACAAAAACTGGCAGCCGGACTGAATGCGGCGACGGGTAAATCGTATACCGCCTGGATGCTGCCCTTTCAATCTTTCACCTTTTCCCAGGATGGTAAGGCGATCCTGTTTCGTATCGGCCATGACAGCTGGCGCTGCGATCTGACCAGCTATACCTGTACCCGGGACAATGCCATCCAGGCCGGAGATGGCGAACAGGGCCAGGAAGGATTCCGCGGCAGAAGGGAAGGAGGCAGGGAAGTGGTTTCACCCGACGGCACCCTGGCAGCCTTTATCCGGGACTATAATCTCTGGGTGCGCAATACGAAAACCCATGAGGAAAAGCAGCTGACCACGGACGGCATCAAGGATTACGGCTATGCTACCGACAACGCCGGCTGGTCCACCAGTGACCGACCCGTGCTTCGCTGGTCTCCGGACTCCAAAAAGATTGCCACCTTCCGGCAGGACCAGCGGAAAGCGGGTGATATGTACCTGGTAACCACCAATGTCGGGCATCCCGTTTTACATGCCTGGAAGTACCCATTGCCGGGCGATAAGGATATCATCACGATTCAGCGTGTAATTATAAATGTCGAGGAACCCCGGGTGGTTTTCCTGAACGTCCCTGCCGACCCGCACCGTGCCTCCCTGAGTGATGATATTTCCAGCAGCGGGACCTTCGACGATGTGGATTGGAGCGAGGACGGCTCGGAACTTGCCTTTTTATCGACGTCCCGGGACCATAAGCAGGAGAAATTCCGGATCGCCAACGCCCAGACCGGGGAGGTCCGTGAGGTTTTCGAGGAGAATGTACCCACCCAGTATGAGTCCGGGCAGGGATCCATTAACTGGCGGTACCTTCCCAAGTCCCGGGAGATCATCTGGTATTCTGAGCGGGATGACTGGGGTCACCTCTACCTGTATGATGCTACCACCGGCAAGCTGAAAAACCAGATTACCAAGGGTAATTGGGTGGTGACCCGCCTGATCAAGGTGGATGAAAAGAACCGGCTACTTTATTTTATGGCCGACGGGGGAGAAGCCGAAAATCCGTATTTCAGCCAGTTTTACCGGATAGGGTTTGATGGTAACAATCTTACGCTCCTGACACCGGAGCCGGGTACCCACCAGGTTCGCCTGTCTCCTTCGGAAAAATATTTCATCGACACCTATTCCAAGCCGGATGTGGCGCCTGTAACCGTTTTACGTGACCTGAACGGAAAGCTGCTGGTATCCCTGGAAAAGACCGATCTCACGCGCCTGGTCAATGCCGGCTGGAAGCCTCCCGTACCGGTTAAGGTAAAGGCCCACGACGGGAAAACGGACATCTATGGCCTGTTGTTCACCCCCACGCACCTGGATCCCCAGCGGAAATATCCCATCGTGGATTACATCTATCCGGGGCCACAGGGCGGAAGTGTAGGAAGCTGGGCCTTTTCAGCATCGCGGGGGGATAACCAGGCCCTTGCCGAGCTGGGGTTCGTCGTAGTAGCAATTGAGGGGACCAGTAACCCCAACCGTTCCAAGAGTTACCACGACATGTATTATCCAAACATGTCGGAAAATACACTTCCTGACCAGATCGCCGCCATCCGCCAGCTGGCTCAGCAGTACAGCTACATCGATACCAGCCGGGTAGGTATCTGGGGGCACTCCGGGGGAGGTTTTGCCACCGCAGCGGCCATGTTCCGGTACCCGGACTTTTTCAAGGTCGGCATATCCGAATCCGGTAATCACGACAACCGGAACTATGAAGACGACTGGGGAGAGAGGTATATCGGTCTGCTGACCAGGAACGCGGACGGTACGGATAATTATACGGCACAGGCTAATGAAATCTATGCGAAGAACCTGAAAGGGAAGCTTATGCTGGCGCATGGGATGATGGATAATAATGTTCCTCCTTATAATACCCTGCTGGTCGTCGAGGCGCTTGAAAAGGCCAATAAGGATTACGACCTGGTTATTTTTCCCAACAGTGCGCATGGATACGGGAGTTTCTCGCCTTACATGATGCGGCGCCGGTGGGATTATTTTGTCAAGAACCTGCTGGGCATGGAACCTCCCAAAGAATACAAGCTGGAAATGAAAAGTGATCCCCGCAACGGGTACTGACCGGATACGGGAACTAATGTAAAAATGGGCGGGCAGGACCTGCCCATTTTTTATGGAAAGCATCCCCTCGATCTGCCAGCAGGCAGGCCTGCGTGCGTGCCTGCCGTTTTTTGCGTGCAGAGTCCGGGGCAGGTATTCCTTACCTATCCCTCCGGCGAATGCAGGATACCCGGCAGGGTCAGCGCAGATTTTTCCGGGCGGGTACCGGGCAGGCCAACCCGGGAGCCCGAGGGCCTGGGAGGCTGAGAGCCGGGAAGGTTCCCCCATGCGCCGGGGAGGCCGGTTTATCCTTGCCCGGTAGGCAGGTGTCAGATGGAATAGGTAAATTCTGATTATTGGCGGAATTTTGCAGGGATTGAATGGCGCTCACCGTCCGACATATTCAGCAGTATTTTCAACAGCAAAAGGCCCTTTTATACCGCAATTACCGGTTGTTTATGGTGGGGCAGACCCTGTCGCTCGTTGGAACCTGGATACAGCGGATCGCCATGATCTGGCTTGCTTACCGGTTAACCAATTCGGCCTGGCTGCTGGGGGTAGTGGCCTTTTGTGAACAGATTCCCATTTTTGTCATAGCCCCCTTTGCCGGTGTGTATGCCGACCGCTGGAATAAACTTTCCGCCCTGCGAAGGATCGAAGCCCTGGCCCTGGTGCAGGCCTTTGTGCTGGGGCTGCTTACCCTGCTGGGCTGGATACGGATCTGGGAGATCATTGTACTGAGCCTCTGCCTGGGGACGATCAATGCCTTTGAAGTGCCGGTTCGCCAATCTTTCATTGTGGAGATGGTGAACCGGGATAAATCGGCCATGACCAATGCCATTGCCCTGAATTCCACCCTGTTCAACCTGTCAAGACTAATCGGACCGACCGTGGCCGGGGTATTGATCGCCGCCGCGGGGGAAGGGTGGTGTTTCATGATCAATGCCCTGAGTTACGGGGCCGTACTGGTTTCCCTGTTCATGATGCGGATGCTGCCTGAACTCCAGGCGGGCAAAAGCGATGACAAGCAGGTCCTGCAGCAGCTCCGGGAGGGGATCCGCTACCTAGCCGGCAAACGCGTGATGCGGGATATGTTACTGATGCTGGCCCTGGTCAGCTTTGTCAATGCCAGCGTCGGCACCCTGGCGCCCGTATTTGCCAAAGAGGTATTGCACGGAAATGCCAGCACCCTGGGTTGGCTGATGGGAGCGGGCGGGATAGGAGCCATCCTGGGAGCGATCTACCTTACCAGGCAGCGTTCCGTATCCAGCCTGCTGCGTATCGTTTCCTTCACCGGCCTGATCCTGGGTGTGGGTTTATTCGGGCTGGCGGCATCGCGGATGCTGGCCTTATCGCTGGTGGCTATTGCCCTGACAGGCCTGTCCCAGATGCTGCACACAGCCTCCACCAATACCCTCCTGCAGTTGCTCACCGAGGATGATAAACGGGGCCGTGTCATGAGCTTTTATACGATGAGCCTCCAGGGCATGATGCCTTTCGGCAGCCTGCTCGCCGGTGCGCTTGCCCACCTCAGCACGGCACCCTGGGCCATGGCCGCCATGGGAGGCATTTGCCTGCTGGGAACGTATTTACTCCGCCAGGGGCGCAACCGATCCTGACCCGGACCATCCGTCCGGGCGAATTATCCGGGCCAGCGCTTAATTTTGGGGTAATTGTACCATTATGCGCTGGCTGTCCTTTTTCGGCGGATTCCTGCTGTTGTTTCTGGTTTACCACGTGGCGGAGTTTTTCCCCTCCTTCTGGGTCATGGCCCTTACCAAGGTGGGTTTCCTTCCCCTCAGTTACCTGCTGGCCCGTTGGCAGGGCTGGAAGGGGCTAGGTGGCTATGGCCTGGGTCTGCAGGGCAGGTGGTGGCGCTTCCTGGCAGCCGGCCTCCTGATCGGAATGCTTTTTTTCGGCCTCTCAGAGGGATTGTCGCTGCTGGCCGGTTTCACCCGCGTGGTTGCATTCCATGGCTGGGAGTCGTACGGGCAAAAATGGCCCCTGCTGGTGCTGTATACCGTTTTCCCTTCCGTGGCGGAAGATATTCTTACCCGGGGATATCTCTTCGGCCATCTTCACAACCGGTTCAGGCCGGCAGGATGGATGCTTTGTTCGGCAGGTGTTTTCACGCTGAATCACATCTGGCGGCTGGGTGAAGATCCCTCGGTATGGGCCTACCTGTTTCTGTTGGGCTGTGCCCTGGCCTGGACGGTCGTGCAAACCAGATCCCTCTGGCTGGCCTTTGGTATCCATTGGGGTTCCAACCTGGCCTTTGAGTCTTCCAACACCCTGGTGTCTTTGGAGGAAACCGGCAGCCACTATGAAAGCACCTGGGTGCTGGCAGGCTGCTGGCTGGTCCTGTTAGGACTGCTTTTCGCCGCCGGCCGCCGCTGGCAGGGCGGTTTTTTTTCCCGCCAGGCCTCTTAAGCGCACGGCTATGTTTGATTAACCAATAGTTCGGATCCTGCATGTTAAAAACCTTTGGCAAAATCCCTTCCGGGGACCGGCTTAGGAAAATTGAATCCTTGGCCAATTACCGGGAGGGCGCCTTCCAGAATCAGGCAGCGACGTCTCTTATGGTGGGACGGCATACACTCGTGCGAAACCTCTGGAAATTTCTTAACAAGCCGGCGGATACGGTGCCGCCGGGTCCGCTGCCCGGCGTGCGGGAAAACCTGGAGCAGATCAAGGCGGATCAGCCTGTCATCGTCTGGTTTGGCCACTCTTCGTACTGGCTCCGGATCCGGGATTTCTCCATCCTGGTGGACCCTGTTTTCAGCGGGAATGCCTCGCCCTTTTCATTCGGCGTGAAAAGTTTTCCCGGGTCCGATGTTTATGGTATAAATGATTTTTCCCGTCTGGATGTGCTGTTGCTTACCCATGATCATTATGACCACCTGGATTACCGGACGGTACCTGCCCTGGCTGGTAAGGCCAACCGGATTGTTACCTCCATGGGCGTTGGATCACACCTGGAGTATTGGGGTATCAGCCGGGATAAGATTACGGAACTGAACTGGGGAGATGCCATTACGCTGCAGGAGGATATTTCTCTCACCGCCACGCCGGCCAGGCATTTTTCCGGCCGCGGTTTTATCCGCAATAAAACCCTTTGGTCTTCTTTTGTACTCCGGGCGGGACATCATGCGCTCTACCTGGGTGCAGACAGCGGGTACGGGGACCATTTCCGGGAAATCGGAGCCCGTTTCGGTCCCTTCGACCTTGCCATCCTGGAAACAGGGCAGTACAACGAAGCGTGGCCGTTGATTCATATGATGCCCGAACAGGCGGTTTTGGCCTGCCTGGAACTCAAGGCCCGTCTGCTTCTGCCGGTGCATTGGGCAAAGTTCGCCCTGGCCTTCCATCCCTGGGATGAACCGATAAAACGGGTCCTGAAGGAGGCTGCGCTATCCGGGCTGGCGGTTGCCACGCCCCTGATCGGCGAGCCCCTGATTTTGGGAGGTCGACCTCCCGGCCGCCGCTGGTGGGAACAGTTATCCCCAGGGAAGCAAGCGGGGTCTGCCGGATCCGCTTAGGAAATACGATGGATTGACTGGCAGGCCGCTGGTACGGACCTCGGTACCCGCCTGACCAACGGCCGGCAGGATATTGCGGAGGCGTTGCCGGTTATTTTCCCCAGGTAAGAATGACAAACAGGATCAGGGCGGTGAAAACGGTCGTGAGAATGACATGACCCTGGATTTTCTGATTGTGCAGCATGGCATGGATCTTTTTCATGGTTTGGATTTTAGTGGTTATGGCGTTCCGGCGGGAACGCCGGTAAACAGGTTGCAAGGACAGTGCCAAAGAGGCCTTCCGGGCCCGTGGATTTATTGTGTCCGCTTCCCGGATATTTTTTAGCCGGGCCCGGCCGGTAGGCTGCATGAATCTACCACTCCGGAATGAGCTATAAGGTGCTGAATACGAGAAAGTTAATATTTCAGGATTTGCCCGTTTCCCCCCGTGGTAAGCTGAGTGATGGGCGGGTTACCCTGGTAAAAGATCCGGCTTTCGTCATTGGCTTCGGCAAACAGGCTCTGCATCGGATACACATGGGCCTGGGAGGAGCCGGAGGCGCTGATGTCCACCTCGGTGGCATATAGTTCATGGGCGAAAAGCCGGGCATTCTCCCCAAGCGAACCATACAGGCTTTCCGTGGCCCCTTTCACGGTAAGAATGGAAGAGCCCTGCAGATCAAACCCGATATTGGCTGACGCATCCTGGATGGTACACCGGGCGGTGCCGGATAGCACGGTCCGGATTACGGAGTTCTGTCCGCCGAATCCGGAAACGGAGGCCTGCTGCGATCCGGAAAGAATCATGCCTGTCAGGGTGGGTAGGCTGATGTGGAATGAGACCGGGTTTCTGCCCGTCCGGGCGTTACGGTATTCCAGGTGCAATATGCCGCCGGTCGTCTGGTAAACAACCAGGTCATCCAGGTCGCGGCGATCCCCGGTTGCCAGGATCTCAAACCTATCTGCGCGCTGGATCTGCAACGAAAAGGATTCTCCGGTCACCACCCGCGAAAAACGGCTCAGTGGAAATGTCTGCTGATCCGGCGGGTTTACTACAACCGGGTGTTTGGAGCAGGCCGTAATCATACCTGCCAGCATTACGGACAGGAAATAAAGGTTTCGCATCAGTCAGGGGTTTAATGGTTACATGATTTCAAAAATAGGTCCCCGGCCGGCCCGGTTCCCGACCACTCCATGGACGGAACGGATCGGTGAACCATTTCAGGAAACCTGGCCCGCCTGCCTTGGTAAAATTAGCGGCTGAACCACCCGGGCAACTGCTGATCCGGGCCAGATGGGAAAAAGGCCGGATGAACTGTAGTCCGGCCGGTCCCGGTCACCGGGCTTCCCCGTCCCGGGGGCCGTCTTACGGGCCCTCCATGCCGGCTGGGGACAAGCGCCCCTGGTTCCTTGTTTTCCAATTGGCCGGTGTGCTGTATCTTTGCGCCGCTATGACACAAGAAAAGCTACAGGATATGAGGGACCGCGTAAGCGTCCTGAGGAGGTTTCTTTGACGTCGAGAACCGACAATATAAGATAGCCGAAGACAAACAACTGTCGCTGAGTCCCGGGTTTTGGGATGACAATAAACGTGCGACGGAAATCCTCAAGAATATTAAACTGAACGAGTACTGGGTGGGCCTTTATGACAAGGTCGACACCGCGGTAGAGGATTTTGCTGTCCTTTTTGACTTCTGGAAGGGCGGGGACGCCACGGAAGAAGAAACCCGCGAAGCCTATGACAAGGCGCTGGGCCTGATCGAGGAGGCGGAATTCAAAAGCACCCTGAACAAGCCTGAAGATGAGCTTCCGGCCGTCCTGCAGATCAACTCCGGGGCCGGGGGAACGGAAAGCCAGGACTGGGCCGAAATGCTCGCCCGGATGTACCGGATGTACGGGGAAAGGCAGGGCTGGAAGGTCACCGAACTGGACTGGGTATGGGGAGACGGAGCCGGGATCAAGACCTGCACGCTTCAGTTCGAAGGCCCGTTTGCGTACGGCTTCCTGAAAGCGGAGAGCGGTGTGCACCGGCTGGTCCGGATTTCTCCCTTTGACAGCAATGCCCGTCGTCACACGTCCTTTGCTTCGGTCTTTGTATATCCCCTGGTGGACGAAACGATTAACATTGAGATCAAGGACAGCGAAGTGAAGATGGAAACGGCCCGCAGCGGAGGCGCCGGCGGCCAGAACGTCAACAAGGTTGAAACCAAGGTCATGCTGACGCACCTGCCCACCGGCATTGTCGTGGTCTGCCAGACAGAGCGGACCCAGCTGGGCAACCGGGAGAAGGCCATGCAGATGCTGAAGAGCCGCCTCTACGAGGAGGAACTGCGCAAACGGGAGGAACTGAAAAACGCCGCCAACGCCAGCAAGAAAAAAATTGAATGGGGGAGCCAGATTCGCAGTTACGTGTTTCATCCCTATAAGATGATCAAGGACCACCGGACCGATTACGAGACGGGCAATGTGCAGCCGGTGATGGACGGAGAACTGGATGGTTTTATCAAGGCCTACCTGATGATGGAAAAGGAAAATGCCTGACCGGATGGCGCCCCTGTTCGGGATGCCGGTTGTCCGGGCAGGGTGTAACCCAATAGCGAATACAAATCACATCACATGAGTATAGGAACGTTTTCTTATCCCCTGCCGGCCAATGAGCCGGTACTGGCTTATGCCCCGGGCTCAGCCGAACGGAAGCGACTGAAGGAAGTACTTGCCGAGCTGAAGGCTTCCCAGGCGGATATCCCCCAGTATATTGGCGGCAAAGAGGTCCGAACGGGTAACCGGGTCGCGCTGCATCCGCCGCATGAGATCAGGCATACCCTCGGGTATTACCACGCAGGGGAGGAGCAGCACGTTACCCAGGCCATCGATGCCGCGCTTGCCGCCAGGGAAAAATGGGCCGCCATGAGCTGGGAGAACCGGGCTGCTATTTTTCTGAAGGCCGCCGACCTCATCAGCACGAAGTACCGCCCGTATATGAACGGGACCACGATGCTGGGGCAGAGCAAGAACGTATTTCAGGCGGAAATCGACTCCGCATGCGAGCTGATTGACTTTTTGCGGTTTAACGTGCACTTCCTGGCGGAAATTTACCGCCAGCAGCCGGTCAGCAGTCCCGGGGTCCACAACCGGATGGAGTACCGGCCCCTGGAAGGTTTTGTCCTGGCGGTCACCCCGTTCAATTTTACGGCCATCGGCGGAAACCTGCCTACCAGTGCCGCGATGTGCGGTAATGTGGTGGTATGGAAACCGGCACATACCCAGATTTATTCTGCCAATATGTTCATGCAGGTCCTTCGTGAAGCCGGGTTGCCCGATGGCGTGATCAACCTCATTTATGTGGACGGACCTGTTCTGGGCAAGGTCTGCTTCAGTCACCGGGATTTTGCCGGGGTCCATTTTACCGGTTCCACGGGCGTATTCAATACCATGTGGGAAACCATCGGAAAGAACATGTCCCGGTACCGGTCTTACCCGCGCATCGTGGGCGAGACAGGGGGCAAGGATTTCGTCGTGGCGCATCCTTCCGCCGATGTGGAGGTGCTGGTTACCGCGCTGCTTAGGGGTGCCTTTGAATACCAGGGACAGAAATGTTCGGCGGCCTCGCGGGCCTATATCCCCTCCAATCTGGCTGCCGAAGTCAGGCGGAAGCTGGTGGAAGGCGTGGCGGGATTTCGCCAGGGTTCGGTGGAGGATTTCACCAATTTTGTCAATGCGGTCATTGACGAGAAAAGCTTTGAAAAGATCAAGGGATATATCGACCGGGCAAAAGCCGACCCGGACGCCGAGATCTGGGCGGGCGGCCAATGCGACAAGTCCGAGGGTTATTTTATTCAACCCACCGTCATTGAGGCCAAAAACCCCCAGTACGCAAGTCTTTGTGAAGAGATATTCGGACCCGTGCTGACGGTGTATGTCTATGAGGCGGACCGCTTCGGGGAGACGCTTGACCTGGTGAACAATACCTCTCCCTATGCACTGACTGGTTCCATTATTGCCCGTGACCGGGACGCCATCGAATTGGCTACGGACCGGTTACGGCATGCGGCCGGGAATTTTTACATTAACGACAAACCCACCGGTGCGGTCGTAGGGCAACAGCCTTTCGGCGGAGCCCGGGCTAGCGGAACCAATGACAAGGCGGGCAGCATGCTGAACCTTTACCGCTGGCTTAGTGCCCGTACCATTAAGGAAACGTTTTGCCCGCCGACGGATTACCGCTATCCGTTTATGCAGGACAAGTAGCCCAAACCCGCAAGATGCATGCAGGGCAGCCTCACCGGCTGCCTTTTTTCATACCAGACTGGAGAGTCAGGAATCTGTCATATTATAGGTAAAAAAGTACTTTAATACTTTATTAGCTTTTCTTCCCTATCTTTGGGCCCAATAAAACCATCGGATCATGGAAAATATAACCCACCTGAATGTTTCCGTCCTGGAGCCAAGGCTGAAGCATAGTACGATTTTCGCCTGTTACGATCAGTTGGCACCCGGCGCCTCCCTGGTCATACACAACGATCACGACCCCAAACCGCTTTATTACCAGTTGCTGGGAGAGCGGGGGAACAGTTTTCAATGGGAATACCTGGAACAGGGGCCCGAATGGTGGCAGATCAAGATCACCCGGAATCCCGTGCAGCAAAAGGATCCCACGCTGGGGGAACTGGCGGCGGCTGACTTCAGGAAGGCCCAGGTATTCAAGCGCTATGGCCTGGATTTTTGTTGCGGCGGAAAGAAAACCCTCCATCAGGCCTGCACGGAAAAAAAGATTTCCGAATCGGAAGTGATACGGGAGTTACACGAGGTGGACCAGTTGTCCTCCCAGGAAAGCCTGCATTATAATGAGTGGGATCCCGCATTCCTGGCGGATTTTATTGTGAACAATCACCACGCCTACGTGAAAAAATCCGTGGTGCCCCTGAACGAACTGGCCACCAAGGTAGCGCGGGTTCACGGCCAGGAACATCCCGAAACCAGGGCGATTGCTGAGCTGGTGGGACGGGTAACCAGCGAACTCTCCAGCCATATGGTGAAGGAGGAACAGGTTCTGTTTCCCTATATCAAGCAACTAACCCGGAGGGCGGAAGCCGGGGAGCCGGCCGGAACGGTCCTGTTTGGATCGGTACAAAACCCGGTGCAGGTCATGGAGGATGAACATGAGCAGGTGGGCCGGGATATGGCCAGAATGAAGGAACTTTCCGGCGGATTCGCCATCCCGGAAGGCGCCTGTGCGTCCTTTACGCTGCTGTACAAGTGGCTTAGTGAGTTCGAGGAGGATCTGACGCGGCATGTCCACCTGGAAAACAATATTTTGTTTCCCAAGGCGATTGAACTGGAAAAACAAATAGCATGAAATCTGCGAAAGGGCCGATAAAAAGGTCACCGTATATCGTGGCCCTGTCCAGGGACCATCATCATGCCCTGCTGCTGGGCTGGAAAATCCGGAAGGGACTATCCGGCAAGGTTGACCCGGTGCGGATTGCCGCCCTGGCTACCGATTTCAATGAAAAGCACCTCAAAAACCATTTCAGGCAGGAAGAGGACCTGTTATTCCGTCACCTGCCGGATGCGGATCCCCTGAGGGAAAAGGGTTACCGTGACCATGAACAGCTGCAGCAGCTGTTTGACCAGATCCGCACGGCACCGGGTAGCGATACCCTGGAGAAACTGACCCGGGACCTTGACGAACATATTCGGTTCGAGGAGCGTATGTTATTCCCTCACCTGGAAGACCTGTTGCCTGAACCCGTCCTCCAGGACGCGGCAGCCCGGCTGGAGGCGGAGCACCAGCCTGTCCCGGATGACTGGGAGGACAGGTTCTGGTAACCGCGTGGAACCCTTTGACGGGGCGCCTGCGCGGGGCCGCGGCACGCGGCAAAGGCGGGGCGGATCGGATCGGAGGGCACCTGGCCGTATCCGCCAGGCAACCGGTGGGGCGACAAAACTAAGGTAATGGAAGGAAGTAATTATGCTATCATACACCTGTAAGGCGGCCATCAAGGCCGTACTCTATCTGGCGTCCAGAGAGACCCATGCCAGGAGCAGTATACGCGAGATTGCCGAAGCGATCGGGGCCTCGGAACATACGACCGCCAAAATGCTGCAGCAGCTGGCCCGCCAGCGCCTGATCGGCTCCTCCAAGGGACCCAGCGGGGGATTCTTCATTACCCGGGATCAGCTGAATCAGCCACTGATTACCATCGTTTCTGCGATTGACGGGAAGGATCTGTTTACCGAATGCGGGCTGGGCTTAAGCCGGTGTTCGGCCAGTCATCCCTGTCCCCTGCATGATCAGTACAAAGCTGCGCGCGACCAGATCAGGCTTTTATTTGAAACCACGGCGATACACGAGCTTGCCCTGAAAGTAAAAACCGGCCTGTCTTTTCTTGCTGATGAAGCCGGATAATCCCCCTACATGGAATGCACAGCTTGACGGTAGGAAGTAACTGGTGTGGGGGAGGAGCTGATTGCAACAAAGATGAAATAAATCAATATATTTGTCTGCCAACGGCCCAGATTTGTGGCATATGGAACCGGCCGTCCCTCTTCCTGATAGCTGCCATGCTGTGTGGTGATCCATTCGGACCAATCCGCATCATAAACTAAAAAAATTCAACGGATGAAAAAGAAATCTGCTTTATGGTTATTACCGGCCCTGGCAATCGTTGCCTGCAACCAGCCCAGGGAAGGAAAGGAAACCCGCCAATATGTATTGGGGAGTCCGGAAGCCACGGTTACCACCACCCCGGATACGGCACGTTCGCCCCGCGGACCGCTGGCCTATGCGCCCGCTGTGCCGGCTACCTCCGGCCAGGATACGGTGGATGTCAAGATAGATGTGGTTCATAGCCTGTTCCATGTTACCAGGGATGTGGCCTTCACCGCCTGGATGTTCGGCGATACGCTGCCGGGTCCCGTCCTGAAAGTACGGGTGGGCCAGACGATCCGGTTTTCCATGACCGACCGGTCCAATGATACAATGCAAAACATGACCATGCATATGAACAGCATGCCCATGCCGCATTCCATCGATTTTCATGCAGCCATGGTGAACCCCGCCGATAAATACCGCAGCATCTCGCCCGGGGAGACCATCCACTTTACCTGGACCGCCAACTACCCGGGTGTGTTCATGTATCACTGCGGAACGCCCATGGTACTCATGCATATGATTTACGGCATGGTGGGCATGGTCATCGTCGAACCCCGGGAAGGCTTTCCGGGCAAGGTCGATAAGGAATTTTCTTTCGTGCAGAATGAGTTTTATCTCAAAAAGCAGGGCTCCGTCTATATTCCGGATACGGCGCTGGCCCGGACCAAGGAACCCAGCTTTGTCACCTTTAATGGCAAGGCAGCCCAATATGTGACCCGGCCGATCCATGTCAAGGCCGGCGAGCGGGTACGGGTCTACCTGCTAAATGCCGGACCTAATAACGCCACCAGTTTTCATGTGATAGGTACTATATTTGACAAGGTGTGGCTGGATGGAAACCCGGCTAACGAACTGCATGGCATGCAGGCGGTCTACCTGGGCCCGGCCAGCGGTGCCGTAGTGGAGTTCGTCCTTCCGGAAAAGGGAAGGTATACGTTTGTGGACCACTCCTTTGCGGATGCGGAAAACGGAGCTATCGGAACGTTCGTGGCGGAATAATTTCAGGGGCTGGCCCGGTACCCCGGTGCAGGGCCCGCGACCTGCCGGATGGGGAGGCGCAGGATGATGAAAGCAGCCGTTCATATGAATCAAAAACGCCATTTCTGGGTCACCGTTACGCTGTTCAACCTGTGCCTGGTGGCCCTGTACGGTTTTACCCTTCGCGCCAAGTTCCTGTTTCCGATTGCCTTCGTGAATTACCGGGATTTTCTCAGCGCCCATTCCCATTTTGCCTTCGGGGGCTGGGTGGGATTGTCCCTGATGGTTTTGTTTGTATACGGGCTCCTGCCGGAACACCGACGCCATCACGGGGCTTATCAGGGGGTACTCGCGGCCGTCGAGCTGACTGCCCTGGGGATGGCCATCACGTTTCCTTTCCAGGGTTACGCGGCGCCTTCCTTCACCTTTTCCACCCTGTTCCTGATGGCAGCCTTCATCTTTTGCGGGATGTTTGCCCGGGATATCCTTCGGTCCGGGCAGCCCGGGCCGGTGATCCTGCTGGCCCTGTCTTCACTGACCTGCTTCGTCCTTTCCACCCTGGGCACCCTGGGGATCACCTATGTCCTGCTGTCCCGGGTTCCCGATTCCCTGCTGTACCGGGATTCGCTGTACACGTTCCTGCACTTCCAATACAACGGGTTCTTCACACTGGGGGTCTTTGCGGTACTGGCAGCCCGGGTGTACGGGACGCTCACGGTTTCCCAGCAAAAGAACCTGGGCCGGTTTGCCTGGCTGCTTTCCCTTTCGGTACCGCCTACGTTGTTTCTTTCGCTGCTCTGGCATCCTCACCAGCCGTTGTTCCGGCTCTTTGCCTTGGTGGGGAGCCTGCTGATGCTGGGGGCCCTGTACCTGTTCCTGCACCTGGCCCGCTGGTTGTTGCAGCCCCGCGATAGTTCGGATCCGCTGGCCAGGAAGATGCTTACCCTTTCTATGGGGGCTTTTGTCCTGAAAATCCTGCTACAGCTTGGCATGCTTCATCCCGGACTGGCTCATGCCATCTTCGGGAACCGGCCGGCCATTATCGGGTTCCTGCACCTGGTATTCCTGGGGCTGGTCACGTTCTTTATTCTTTCCATGTATATCGACTGGGGCGAGTTGGACCGGCGGCGCACCCTGGCCGGGGCAGGGCTGCTGGTATTTTCGGCGGGCATTCTGCTCAATGAAATAATCCTGATGGTCCAGGGCCTGGGGATCCTTTTTCAGTCAGCCAGTTTCATCTATCCCTGGTTGTTATGGGGGGCATCGGCTGTTCTGCTTGCCGGCAGCCTGCTGGTTGCCTGGGGCCGTTTTCAGGCGGGCGCAAAAAAACAGGACGGAAATCCGGGCGGCGGGCCAGGGTCTCCATCCTGTTAAATCCAGGCATTGCGGCTTATTTATCCCCATCATTATTGCGCATGAACTCCAGGACCTGCCTGGCTTCATCGTCGCTTAGGTGCTGGTTGGGCATCCGTACCATACACTCCTCCAGCAAGGCCTGCGCGTGCGGATCCTTATCAATCATCTCATCGGTGTTGGTCACGAAATTCATGATCCATTCCGGCTTTCTGCGCTTGGTTACGTCTTTCCAGCCCGGGCCTACCAGTTTATCCGTAGTGAGTTTGTGGCAGGACTGGCATTTGAGTTCATAGATCCCTTTTCCCTTGGCGACGAGTCCCTGGTCCAGGGGATGGGTGAGCTGAACATTGGTAAATTTACCCAGGCCGCGGGTGCTGTCCAGTTCTGCTGCTGACTGGGTAGTCTTGGAACTGTCCGCGGCAGGCTGGCTGGCGGGGGCCTCCTTGTTCTCGGTGGTGCCCGATCCGCAGCTGGCAAGCAAAAGGGCAAGGCTGGCGGTTGCCAGCAAGCGATGATTCTTTTTCATATTGGAACTTGTTTTAGATTGGAAGATTACGCGTAATCCGGTTACCTCGCGGGTACGGTTCTTAAAGATAAGAGGTATTTTCCGTGGCTTCGGCCGGTTGCATGGATTTTCTGGATGCCTTCCTGGTGAGGAAGAGCTCCCGCCAGCCTGCCCGGGGCCTTGGATTATTTTATTTTTTGATACGTACCGGGCCGGCATCCATCTGGCTTACCCCGGCCGGAGGCCGTGGCGGGGTGGAAGCATTCGAAGCAGATTGCTCCGGCTTTCCTATTTTTACGTAAAATCCGAGGCTTGAAAGCAATCTTACGAGAACAGCAACTCTCTCTCACCATCAAGCGGCTAGCCCGCCAGGTGCTGGAAAACCACCTGAACCTGGAAAATACGGTCCTGGTCGGGATCCAGCCCAGGGGGATCTATTTTTCCGACCGGCTGGTGGAGGAGATTCGCCGCGAAGTACCCCAGCAGCAGATCCAATACGGCAAACTGGATATCACGTTTTACCGCGACGATATCCGCCAGAACCTGCATGTGGCCAACCAGACCGATATTTTGTTTTCCATTGAAGGCAAGCAGGTCGTGCTGGTTGATGACGTGTTGTTTACCGGCCGGACCATACGCGCCGCCCTGAACGCCCTGCTGGATTTTGGCCGCCCGGCCAAGGTCGAACTCTGCGTGCTGGTCGACCGCAGGTTCAGCCGGGAGTTCCCGATTCAACCGGATTACGCGGGGCGGTCCATCGATGCGTTCGTCACCCAGAAGGTGAAGGTCTGCTGGAAGGAAAAGGACGGCCAGGATGAGGTGCTGATCCTGGATTAGCCCGGCTTCCCCGGCAGGGGGATTTATTTTGCCTACTCCCGGGCCTACTATTTGCCTAAACCATTATCTTCGCACTTTAATGAGCCTTTCTACCAAACACCTGCTCGGTATCAGAGACCTCACTAAGGAAGATATCTCACTTTTTCTTCAGACGGCAGCCCAGTTCAAAGAAGTCCTGCAGCGACCTATCAAAAAGGTGCCCTCCCTGCGGGATGTGACGATCGTAAACCTTTTTTACGAGAACTCCACCCGCACGCGGATTTCCTTTGAACTGGCGGAAAAGCGGCTGAGTGCCGACACCATCAATTTTACGGCCTCGGGGTCCTCGGTATCCAAAGGGGAAACGTTGCTGGATACCGTGAACAATATCCTGTCGATGAAGGTGGATATGGTAGTCATGCGTCATAGCGCCAGCGGGGCGCCTCATTTTCTGGCACAGCACATTCCCGCCGTGATCATCAATGCCGGGGACGGAATCAATGAACATCCCACGCAGGCCCTGCTCGATGCCTTTTCCATCCAGGAAAGAACCGGGGGCCTGGAGGGACGCCGCGTGGCCATCATTGGCGATATCATGCACAGCCGCGTGGCCCAGAGCAATATCTACCTGCTGAAGAAAATGGGAGCCGAGGTGACTGTATGCGGCCCCCCTACACTGATTCCCAAGTACATGCGTGAGGCATTTGGCGTGGAAGTGCAATATGATCTCCGGGAGACCCTGCAATGGTGTGACGTAGCCAACGTGCTTCGCATTCAGCTGGAACGGCAAAATCAGGTGCTGTTTTCCTCGCTGCGGGAATACAACCTGGCCTACGGGATCAGCAGGAAGCTGCTGGACAGCCTGAACAAGGAAATTGTCATTATGCATCCGGGTCCCATCAACCGGGGTGTCGAACTGGACAGCGACGTGGCTGACAGCCGCCAATCCATCATACTGCAGCAGGTTGAAAACGGGGTGGCGGTGAGAATGGCGGTACTTTACCTGCTTTCCGGCGGGCGGGAAAAACTCAACTGAGCCTGCCCGGGCCGGGTTGGCAGGACCGATTCTGGATCAAAAAACCTTCACATGGAAAGGATCTGCCTTTTTCCAGGGACTTTCGACCCCGTTACGCTGGGGCACGTCGATATTATCAACCGGGCGCTTCCGCTTTTTGATAAAATTGTGGTGGGCATCGGATTGAATGCAGCCAAGGCGCCTATGTTTTCCGCCGAAAAGCGGTTGCATTGGATACGCGAGCTGTACCGGCAGGAGCCCCGGGTGGAAGGTGCCGTGTACGAAGGCCTGACGGTTGATTTCTGCAAAAAAATAAATGCCCGGTTCATCCTGCGGGGTATTCGCTACGTAAGTGACTTTGAATACGAAAAGACAATTGCGGATGCCAACCGGACACTGGATCGGAACATCGAAACCATCTTTCTGACCGGCGAACCGAAGTATACCTCCGTCGCCTCCACGATTGTCCGCGATATCCTGCGAAACGGGGGGGACGCCAGTCATTTTCTTCCCGACCTGGTCTTTAAATCACTAAAGGATTGACGGCATGCCCATCTGGTTTGATGCCCGAATAACCCTGGACAAAATTCAGCCGCTCAGCCGCCATACCCTGGCGGAACATCTTGGGATTGTCTGGACGGAAATCGGACCGGATCACCTTTGCGCACGCATGCCAGTGGACCACCGGACCCGGCAGCCTTATGGTCTGCTTCACGGCGGAGCTTCCTGTGTCCTGGCCGAATCCCTGGGGAGTGTGGCGAGCGCCCTGGTGCTGGATCCCTCCCGGTTCCGGGCCGTCGGCCTGGAGATCAATGCCAACCACCTGCGGGCGGTCAGCCAGGGGTACGTAACCGGCCGGGTTACCCCGATCCACCTGGGAAATTCGACCCATGTCTGGGATATCCGCATCCAGGATGAGCAGGGCAGACTGACCTGCGTGAGCCGGCTTACGGTGGCGGTCCTGCAGAAAAAAGACTAGGCCCCCGGCTTTTCAAGCCGGATCAGGTCGACGATGGCGGGATAGCTGGCCGCTTCATATTCCGGCAGGCTCGGGGGAGCCACCCAGCGGATGTCCCGGATATCTTCCTCGGTCTGGGGAATCAGGGGCTGGGAGCCGGGAGCCTCCATATGATACCAATGTGTTTCCTTTAAAATAAAGTGGGTTCCCTCGTGGTAGGTATGGTACGTGGGAGGCAGGGGCGCCGTAATGTGAAGGCGTTTCAGGCCCGTTTCCTCTGCGACTTCCCGGACCGCACAGTCTTCGAGGCGTTCGCCCGGATCGAGTTTCCCCTTGGGTAAATCCCATTTACCCTTGCGGTAGATCATCAGCAGGGCGCCCTGCTCATTCCAGACCAGGCCTCCGGCCGCCCGGACCAGGTTGAATTTCCTGAAAAAGGTCTGGCGAAGCGCGTCCAGGTCGGGATGCAGAAAAATGCCGGCGTGGACACCGGGCTGCTGCATTTCATGGATCATGGTCTTGATCGTATGGTTGTTTAATTCATCGATGAAGACGGTATCATCATGGTGCACATACGGTTCCAGGGTTTTATCCACCTCATTACACAGGAACAGGGGCTTGTCCCCGAAATAGATTTTTATATACATCGCTGTATCCTTTGATTTATCTTCGCCCCATGACAGATGCGAAAGTGGTGGCAGAAAGGCTGCTCCAAGTTAATGCAGTAAAATTAAATCCAAAAGCGCCATTTACCTGGGCCAGCGGATGGAAAAGCCCGATCTATTGCGATAACCGGCGGGTGCTCTCCTTCCCCTATATACGGGATTTCATCAAATCGGAGATGTGCAACCTGCTTTTTGAGAAGTTCCCCGATGCGGCCTTGCTGGCGGGGGTGGCCACCGCGGGGATTGCCTGGGGGGCCCTGGCTGCCGACCAGCTGAAGCTTCCGTTTATTTATGTCCGGCCCAAACCCAAGGAGCACGGACTGGGCAACCAGATTGAAGGCTACTTTGAGCCGGGTCAGCCTACCGTGGTCATCGAGGATCTGGTTTCCACGGGCAAGAGCAGCCTGCAGGTGGTGGATGTTCTGAAATCCGCCGGCCTTCCGGTGATTGGCATGGTTTCGATCTTCTCCTATGGATTCCCGGCTTCCGCGGAGGCGTTCGCCAAGGCGGGACTTACCTATTACTCGCTCACCGATTACCCCACCCTGATCCAGCTGGCCCGCGAAAAAGGCTTGGTGGCGGGGGAGGAGGAAGCCGTTTTGTTAAAATGGCGGAATGATCCGGCCGGTTGGGGCAGGAATCCGTAATTTGGATGGGGAAAATGTTCCGCCTGCATGGCGTTCCCGCGTGGCGGGCGAGGGGCCTTCCCCGGGCTTGCATTTTGAAAATTTATACCATCTTTGCAGGGAGCGACGGGGCCCGGGTGTAAACGGAATGCCATCCCGGCGGGTGCTGTTCCTCGGAACGAGTCCGAAAACGGGGTATATGGGTCGCCATGGGTCGCCTGGAGCCCGGAAACCTTCTGTAAATGTTCTTTCAATACAAACTCCATCATATGAAACAACTTGTATTCGCCCTGGCCGTTCTGCTGAGCCTGGGTGCATCCGCCCAGCAGAAGGCGCTTGAAACGGCGAAGATCAAAACACCGACTGTCCAGTGCGAGATGTGCAAGAACAGGATTGAGACCTACCTGAAGCGGTACGACGGGGTAACCTTTGTCCAGGTGAACTACAAAAAGAAGGAAACCACGGTGAAGTACCTGACGGATCGCACCAACCTGGAGGAGATCAAGACGGCCATTGCCAATGCCGGGTATGATGCCGACGACATCCCGGCGACCCCGGATGCCTATAACCGGCTACCCCAGTGCTGCAAGAAACCGGAGAACGGGGGAGACGGCAAGGGGAAACAATAAGGCTTCCGGAAGATATATGCCACTCACCAGTGGCTTTTTTATTTCCTGTACGTTTCCGGTAATCTGCTCATCATGCGAACAGTCGTCCTGTTATTCTGTTCAAATATCTTCATGACCTTTGCCTGGTACTATCACCTGCAGCACAAGGGATGGCCCCTGTGGAAGGCGATTGTGCTGAGCTGGCTGCTGGCTTTTATCGAATACTGCCTGGCCGTTCCGGCCAACCGGCTGGGTTATTTTGACAGCGGCCTGACCGGTTTCCAGCTGAAACTGATACAGGAGGTGATCACCCTGGTGGTGTTCAGTCTGTTCGCCGTCGTGGTACTTAAGGAACCCTTTCATCTCAAATACCTCATCAGCTTTGCCTTCCTGATGGGAGCCGTCTATTTCATGTTTAAGTAAGGAAGCAGGACCGGTTACGCCACGGGCGGCTGTGGAATTCCGGCAACTGAACGCAAAAAAAAGGACCGATTATGAAACGGTGGATAGTAATGACCCTCTTGTTGGGCAGCCTGGCGGCTGCCGCGCAGCAAAACCCGGAAGGGCTCTTTCTCAAATCCAGGGCTCCGGAATTCAGGGGGAAGGACCAGACCGGCAATGAGATCAGCCTCAGGGACCTGCGTAAAAAAGGCAAGGTGGTGCTGGTATTCTACCGGGGCTACTGGTGCCCCTATTGCAATAAGGAACTCCGGCGCCTGGAAGATTCCCTGCAGCTTATCCGCGCCAAGGGAGCATCCCTGGTCGCCATTACCCCGGAGCAGGCGCAGGGAGTTACCCAGACCATCGCGAAGACCAAGGCGGACTTTCCCATCCTGAGCGACCAGGATGGGAAGATCATGCGGCAATACGACGTCGCCTTCCAGGTCGACGACAAGACCGTCACCCGCTACAAGAGTTTTGATATCGACCTGGCCGGCAACAACAACCAGAAACCGGACGCGGTTTTCCTGCCGGTTCCTGCTGTTTATATCATAGACCAGGACGGCAATATCACCTACCGGTATTTCGAGCCGGATTACCGTAAGCGGCCCTCGGTCCGGGAAATCCTGGAAAACCTCTGACGCTGCGGCTGCCAGCCCGGTTTAATTGATCAGGAAGATACGTCCGATGGCCGCCACGGCGATTTTCTTTTCCTCGCCCTGGAAGTAGTAATAAATGTCCTTGTAGACCAAACGGTCCTTGATGGTCAGGTCATCCACCAATCCCTTGATCTGGTTATTATTGTCCCGCTGGATGTAGATGGATACCAGGTAACCCCGTTTAGTGAGTTCCTCCGTGATCCTGGTACGGCATTTCGTATCGCTCGGTTTGCTCAGGTATGCGATCACTCCCAGGAAAAACAGAATGATGAAGCTAATATTCAGGGCCCGTTTCATGGCAAGTTGTTTTGAAACCGGAAGATAAAGATTATTTCATTTTCGGGGCACTGCCCGCTCCGGGTTTCACGGCCAGACCAGTTTCCCGATCTTGCCATTGCTGCCCGCCAGCACGACCAGGCTACCCGTTTTGGCAATGCGCACCACATGGAACCCCTCCTGGCTGAGCCACTTCCAGGTCCTGCCTCCGTCCAGCGAATAATCAATTCCGTTCAGGCCGCAGGCCACCAGTTCCTTTCGCGAAAGGAATTCCACGCAGCTGCGGTACCCGTGCGGTGGAACCGCGGGAGCCTGCCAGGTTCTTCCGCCGTCGTTACTGTAATAGCAGTTTTTCGTGGAATCGGAAGGCTGGTTGAAATCACCGCCCACCACGATGAGTTTGCGCCCGCCTTTGCGTTTGTCGTAATCGTACACGCTGATGGAGTTGGCGCCGGTGGTCTCCTTTCCCTGGATAAGGGGCAGGTCGATAGCCTGTTCCCGCCTGAAAAGGCGGGAACGCATGCCTCCGCTTACAAAAACGGCCTCGTCCCGGTCCAGGACCCGGATATTCGTGCCGCTGGCTGCAAAGCAGCCTTCGCCGGAATCCGCCGCCGGCCGGTTGGTCAGCGGGATTTCCTTCCAGGTTGCCCCGTTATCAAAAGTGCGTGCGATGAAAAAATGCCCGTCCAGGGGATCGCCCAGTACAATGCCGGCCTGTTCATTCCAGAATGCCAGGGCATCCAGGAAAATCCCGGGCGTCCTGTTTTCATAGACCACCTTCCAGCTGGCCCCGCCATCGGTGGTCCGGAGGATATAGGCTGGTTCGGCAACTGCCATGATCACCGCGGTGCTTCCGTCGAAGGCCTCTATATCGCGGAAATCAGCTTTTTCAAATCCGGTCACTTTCATCCAGTTCCAGTTTTTCCCGCCATTAGTGGATTTTCCGACGGTTCCGTTGCTGCCACTTACCCAGATAATCTGGTCACTGACCACGCTGAGGCCGCGCACGGTCGTCGGCGTGCCGGAGGTAAGCAGCTGCAGGGAAGGATAGCCCGACTGGGCTTCACTGCGCGCGGGAAGCTGGAGCATAAGCCAGAGCAAACCTGGCAGGAGCATTCTTCGGAATCGGTTCATATGGAATATGGGGTTTACGGGGTGGATACAGCCGCAGGGGGTGGCCGGGTAAGGTCCGGCCGTTTACCGGTGGAGTTCCGCTTCCAGGGTTTGCCTGTCGACCAATCCCTGCCTGCGCCAGCTCTCCTTACCGTTTTTATAAATGATGAATACCGGTATGGCATCCACCTGCAGGGCCTTCATCACGTCAGTATGGACGCCCGCATCAATCTGAACAAATTTCAGGGAGGGGCCGGCCGCCTGGACCACGGAGTCCACGACGGGCTTCATCTTAACACAGGGAGGACACCAGGTAGCCCCGAAATCCACCAGCACCGTGCGGTCTGAAGGAATCTGGGCCCAGTAATCGGCCACGGACATCTGGCTGACCGGCGTGGCGCCTTCCAGGGGTTTGCCGGCCGTTTTCCAGGCCGTTATGCCCCCCTGCAGCTCCACGACCTGGGAAAAGCCATGCTGGCGCATCCAATCGGCCGCCGCGGCGCTTCGGCCTCCGCTCAGGCAATAGATATAAACGGGCCGGTCCTTGTCGACAAAACGGATCCGGTCGAAAAACTGGTCCTTGTTGGTCCAGTCAGCCTGAAGGGCATTCTTGATATGACCCGTCTGGAATTCAGTCGCGGTGCGGACGTCCAGTACCTGGACCCCTGCAGCGGCGATTCCCTTTTCAAACGCATCCGTAGACACCACGGTGGGCCGGCCGGCCTGGCCGCTGCAGGACACGAAGGATACCACCAGGATCAGGAAACTCAGATATTTCATTCGGTATAGTTTTTGCAAAAATACGATTCTTGCTGTGCTTACGGCTGGCCCAGAGCCTGACCTGTGAGGGCGGCTACCGTATCGCGTCCTGCCCGAAGAAGCTTGCGCGTGGAAGGCCTGTCTGTTCCTCACCTGCCTGGCCCCGCGGACCCAGGTAAGGCCGTTCACCAGCCGGCGAATTAAACCGTTGCCACCGGGCGCTTGATGCCTAATTATCCTTAGTTTTGAGGGTAGTTCACTGCGTAATCATATTTTATGAAACCAGGTCTGTTCGTATCGGTACTTTTTGTTTCCATGGTGCTTGTTTCCTGCCAGAAGGAGACGAGTTTTGAG
>DASZRL010000108.1:0-22001 GCA_035549175.1 Chitinophagaceae bacterium
GCCAGCAGCAGGATGAACAGCAGGGTGGTCACCCCGAAGCCCCAGACCGGGCTTTCCAACACATTGGACAGCCAGAATCCCAGGGTCATGCCGGCGAAGACAAAGACCAGCCCGACCAGGAGCATGACCACGAACAGCCAGGCTAGAACGCCCGCCGCCCGGGAGCCGGCCAGCAGGGCCTTCAGGCGCAGGATGTCAAAACGGGTCTCCAGGTACTGCTTAAGCAGGTCCTTGTTCTCCCGGACAAAGGAGCCCAGGTCTTCGGGGCGCCGGGAGTCCGTCGTGTCGGAGTGGATGTCGGTGCCGGTGTTGCGGGAAGTCATAGCCAGGTCCCAATCGTTGGTGAGGGATAAAGATACCGGCTTATCGCGATACCTGCCAGCCCCCGTCCGGCCGCCGGGCCGGGACGGCAGACGGCTGCTTTTTTTGGAACCAATGGAACAATTACCCTATCTTTGCCCCGGAAACAGACGTAAAGAAGGGAACGAGGACCGTTCCCTTCTTCTTTTATCCGCCATGAACCCAGATACACAGGTAAGGCTCGTAGAACAGAAAATCACGGAACTGCTGCAGGACGACCCGGGTTATTTCCTGGTCGAGGTGCGCATCGCGCCGGGCAACCACGTCAAGGTATTCGTGGATGCCGACCAGGGGGCCAGCATCGACCGGCTGGTGCAATACAACCGGGTCCTGTATCGCCGCCTCGAGGAGAGCGGGGTGTTCCCGGGTAATGATTTTTCCCTGGAGGTTTCCTCCCCGGGGCTGGATGAACCCCTGAAGCTCCACCGCCAGTATGTCAAGAACACGGGGCGCTGGGTAGAGGTCACCCGTACCGACGGGGCGAAGACGGCCGGCCGGCTGCTGGAAGTGACCCAGGACGCAATCCTGGTCGAGGAGGAGAAGGGCAAATCGCCGGACGGCAGGCCCAGGGGCGGGAAAAAGGAGCTCGTACGACACGTAATTCCATTTGATAACATAAAAACCACAAAAATTCAGGTAAAATTTTAACCCGTATCCCGCCCGGCGGGATCAAAACATTGTGTTATGGCAAGTATCAACCTCATAGACGCGTTCCAGGAATTCAAGGATGCCGAAAACATCGACCGCCCCACCATGATGAAGGTGGTGGAGGATGTCTTCAAGACCCTGCTGCGCAAAAAATACGGCAGCGATGAAAATTTTGACGTGATCGTGAACGCCGAAAAGGGCGACCTGGAAATCATCCGCCGCCGCATGATCGTCGAAGACGGCCAGGTGGAGGACCCCCTGTCCCAGGTGGCCTATTCCGACGCCGTGAAGATCGAGCCGGACTTCGAGGTGGGCGAGGAACTCTATGAGGAGATCGACCTGTATGATTTCGGCCGCCGCGCCATCCTGGCCGCCAAGCAGACCCTGGCCAGCCGGATCAGCGACCTGAAGAAGAATATCCTGGCCAAAAAATACAACGAGCGTGTGGGCGAAATCATCAGCGCCGAGGTATACCAGGTCTGGAAAAAGGAAATTTTATTGCTCGACGAAGAGGGGAATGAACTAATATTGCCCAAGAGCGAGCAGATCCCGCAGGATTATTTCAAAAAAGGCGAAACCATCCGGGCGGTAGTCAAGAAAGTGGACCTGAAAAACAATACGCCCGTCATCATCCTTTCCCGCACATCCCCCGAGTTCCTGGCCAAGCTCCTGGAAATCGAGGTGCCCGAGATCTTCGACGGCCTTATCGTCATCAAGCGCATCGTGCGGGAGCCCGGCGAGCGCGCCAAGGTGGCCGTGGAGTCCTACGATGACCGCATCGACCCGGTGGGCGCCTGCGTGGGGATGAAGGGAAGCCGCATCCACGGGATCGTCCGCGAGCTGAAGAACGAGAACATCGACGTGATCAACTGGACCAACAACATCCAGCTGCTGATCCAGCGCTCGCTGACGCCGGCCAAGATCACCACGATGAACATCGACCAGGAGAACAAGCATGCCGACGTCTACCTCAAGCCTGACCAGGTATCCCTGGCCATCGGCCGCCGCGGGGTCAACATCAAGCTGGCCTGCGAGCTGACGGGCTTCGACCTGGATGTGTACCGCGATAACGAAGGAGAAGAGGAGGAATTCGACATCGACCTCGACGAGTTCAGCGACGAGATCGAGACCTGGGTCATCGACGAGCTCAAGCGCATCGGGTGCGATACGGCCCGCAGCGTTCTGGACCTGACGGCCGATGAACTGGAACGCCGCACCGACCTGGAGAAGGAGACCATCGAGGAGGTGCGCAAAGTATTGCAGGAAGAATTTGAAAAGGAATAAAACACGCCTTCTGCCCTGCAGGCAGCAAGCAACGAGGCAGGGGGCCCGGCCCCCTGTTCCAGGTGCCGGAGGCACAACCTATTTATGGCAGAATTAAAATTACCCCGATTACTGGCCGCCGCCAAGGAATTCAACATTGGCCAGGACACGCTCGTGGACTTCCTCGTGGGGAAGGGGTTCGGCAAGGACGACCTGAAACCCACTTCCAAGCTGACGGAAGACATGTACCGCGCCCTGCAGATGGAGTTCCAGAGCGACAAGGTGGCCAAACTGAAGAGCGACCAGATCGACCTGCCCAAGGGCGCGGCCGGTGAAAAGAAGAAAAAAGAGGAGGAAGAGATCAGCTTCCGCAAGGAAAAGCCGGCCAAGGCCGAGCCTGCGAAGGCCGAACCCGCCAGGGTGGAAGTGGCCAAGCCGGCCGAAGAGGTCAAGGCCCCCGTGGTGGAAGCCGTGAAGGAAACGGTGGCCGAGGAAGCCGCCGTGACCAAGGTGGAAGCCCCTGAGCTGGGCGGACCCAAGGTGTTGGACAAGATCGACCTGTCGGCGATCGACTCCTCCACCCGTCCCAAGAAAACGGCGGCCAAAAAGAAGGCCGAGAAGGAAGAGCCCGTGGTCGAGGAGGAAAAGCCCGCCGCGCGCAAAAAAGCCAAAGAAGAAGTGGCGGAGGCGCCCGCCGTGGCTGCCGAGGTGACCGAGCAGGCCGTACCGGCCGCCGGGGAAGTGGCCGAAGAGGCGGCCCCCGTCATCGAAAATATCAAGGCCGACAAGCTCGAGGGACCCAAGATCCTGGGCAAGATCGAGCTGCCGGCAGACAGCGATACCCGTCCCAAGCGCGACGAAAAGCGCAAGCGCAAACGCATCCCCATCGAGAAGAAGGGTGAGGCGGCCGGATCCACCGGCGTGGTGGGCCGCGACCGCCAGGGCCGCAGCGGCGGCGTAGGCCGTCCCGGGCCGCGCCCGGCCGGACCCGGCGGACGCAGGGACCGCCGCCGCGAGGAGAAGCAGATCGACGAGAAGGAGATCCAGGAAAAGATCCAGGAGACCATGGCCAAGCTGGCCGGTGGCGGCGGCAAGGGCAAGAACCTGAAAGCCAAACTGCGCCGCGAGCGCCGCAGTGAACTGGCCGAAGCAGCCGGGGAGGCCGAGGACCACAAGCTGCAGGTGACCGAGTTCATCAGCGTGAGCGAACTGGCCAACCTGATGGACGTCAGCTTCGCCGAAGTCATCAGCAAGTGTATGAGCCTGGGCATCATGGTATCCATCAACCAGCGCCTGGACGCCGAGGTGATCGAACTGGTGGCCGGCGAGTTCGGCTACGATGTCGAGTTCATCGACATGGAAAAGCAGATGGAGATGGAGGAGGTCGAGGAGGACGAGGAGGACGAACTCCAGCCGCGCTCCCCGATCGTGACCATCATGGGTCACGTCGACCACGGTAAGACCTCGCTGCTGGACTATATCCGCAGCGCCAACGTGGTGGCCGGCGAGGCCGGCGGGATCACCCAGCACATCGGGGCCTACCAGGTCCAGCTGGCGGACGGCAAGGAAATCACCTTCCTGGATACGCCGGGTCACGAGGCCTTCACGGCCATGCGTGCCCGTGGTGCCAAAGTGACCGATATCGCCGTCATCGTGATCGCGGCCGACGACGCCGTGATGCCCCAGACCAAGGAGGCCATCAGCCACGCGCAGGCCGCCGGGGTACCGATGATCTTCGCCATCAACAAGATCGACAAGGAAGGGGCCAACCCCCAGAAGATATACGAGCAGCTGTCCCAGATGAACCTCCTGGTGGAGGAATGGGGCGGTAAGTACCAGAGCCAGGAGCTCAGCGCCAAAAAGGGGCTGAATGTCGACCTGCTGCTGGAAAAGATCCTGCTGGAAGCCGAGCTGCTGGACCTGAAGGCCAACCCCGACCGGGAAGCCTCCGGGACCATCATCGAAGCCTCCCTGGACAAGGGCCGCGGCTATGTGGCCACCGTCCTGGTGCAGAACGGTACGCTTAATCAGGGCGACCTGATGGTGAGCGGCCAGCACTACGGCCGCATCAAGGCCATGTTCAACGAGCGTAACCAGCGCGTGGAGTCGGCTCCGCCCTCCACCCCGGTGGTGATCCTCGGGCTGAACGGCGCCCCCCAGGCCGGGGAAAAGTTCAAGGTCTACGAGGATGAGTCCGAGGCCAAGGAAACCGCCACCAAGCGGGCGCAGCTGCTGCGTGAGCAGGGCCTGCGCGCCAAAAAGCATATCACCCTGGACGAGATCGGACGCCGCCTCGCCCTGGGCAACTTCAAGGAGCTCAACGTCATCATCAAGGGCGACGTGGACGGTTCGGTGGAAGCCCTCAGCGACTCGCTGCAGAAGCTCTCGACCGAGGAGATCGCGGTACGCGTCATCCTCAAGGGGGTCGGCCAGATCTCCGAGAGCGATGTGGTCCTGGCCGCCGCTTCCGACGCCATCGTCCTGGGCTTTAACGTACGGCCCTCCCAGCAGGCCAACCGCCTGGCTGAGCAGGAAGGCGTGCAGATCAAGATGTATTCCATCATCTACAATGCCATCGAGGAGATCAAGAGCGCCATGGAGGGCATGCTGGAACCCAAGATCCAGGAGAAGATCGTGGCCAACGTGGAAGTGCGCGAGGTGTACAAGTTCGACAAGGTCGTGGTCGCCGGCTGTTACGTGCTGGACGGCAAGATCAAGCGCGACTCCAAGGTGCGCCTGATCCGCGACGGCATCGTGATCTATCCGCCTGCCGGCGGCAACAGCGCCGAGCTGGGTTCGCTGAAGCGCTTCAAGGACGACGTGAAGGAAGTGCAGTCCGGCATGGAATGCGGCCTGACGATCAAGAACTACAGCGACCTCAAGGTCGGCGATATCGTGGAAGCCTACGAGGAGGAAGAAGTAAAAAGAACCCTGTAATCCCGGCGGGCAGCGGCCTCCGCCAAGCGGTCAGCGGTCAAACTTTTGTTAAATAGGCAGGCGGACCGCAGGCCATGGCCCGGGGAACCTATTTTTGAGCTATGCATTGTATGACAAGATTGTTTGCGGGCGGCCTGCTGGCCACGGCGTTAGCCGGCGGCCTGCCGGCGCTCGCCCAGCCCAAGAAGGTCGTGGCGGACAAGATCATCGCCGTCGTCGGCGACCGCATCATCCTGCAGTCCGACATACAGAACGCGATCTCCGACATCATCCGCCAGGGCGGCCAGGTGCCCGAAAGCGGGGACTGCTCGATCGCCGAGCAGGCCATCATCTCCAAGGTGCTGATGCTCCAGGCCGAGAAGGACTCCCTGCCCGTCACCGATGACGAGGTGGAGGCGGAACTGGACCAGCGCGTGCGCTACTTCATCCAGCAGTTCGGTACCCAGGAGCAGCTGGAGCTGGTGGCCGGAAAATCCATTTACCAGATCAAGGACGAGGCGCGGGCCTCCGTCAAGGAGAACAAGCTGGCCCAGGCCATGCAACACAAAATCGTGGACGACGTGAAGATCACGCCCACGGAGGTGAAGGCCTATTATGACCGGATCCCCAAGGACAGCCTGCCCTTTTACGAGTCTGAACTCGAAGTGGGCCAGATCGTCCTGTATCCCAAAGCTTCCCGCGACCTGGAAAAATACGTGATCGACGAGCTGAACCATTACAAGAGCATGGTGGAGGGCAAGCAGGCCACCTTCGAACAGCTGGCCAAGCGCTACAGCGAGGACCCGGGCAGCAAGGACCGCGGCGGCGAGTACGAGATCAACCGCAACGACAAGAACTGGGACCCTGCCTTCATATCGGCGGCCTTCCGCCTGAAGCCCGGGGAGATCTCCCAGGTGGTGAAGACCAAGTTCGGCTATCACCTGATCGAGATGGAGCAGCGCAGCGGGGACAATATCATCATCCGCCATATCCTGCGCATCCCGCCCATCACCCAGGACGAGATCGACCAGGCCACGCGGACCCTGGACTCCGTGCGGGCCAAAATCATCGCCGGCAACATGACGTTCAATGAAGCGGCCAGCAAGTATTCCGAGGACGAGGTCGCCAAATACTCCGGCCCCTTCTTCCTGAACCGGGACGGGGCGCCCTATGTGACCATCGACCAGCTGGACAAGGACGCCGTGGCCGCCATCAGCAAGATGAACGTGGGCGATTACTCCCAGCCCCAGGTGTTCACCGACGAGCGCGCCGCCAAGAAGGGCGTCCGCTTCATCTACCTGAAGTCCCGCTCCGAACCGCACCGCATGAACATGCGGGACGATTACAACAAGATCGCCCAGCTGGCCCTGGAAGAAAAGAAGGCCAAGGAGCTGAATCGCTGGATGGCAGCCAAGATCCCCACCTACTACATCATGGTCGACCCCGAGGTCAAGGAGCACTGCCCCAACCTGGCCCGGTACGGGGTGGAACCTGCTAAAGCATTCTGATTCTGACCGATAGACACCAAAAGGGGTCATCCAAACCGGGTGGCCCCTTTTGTTTGGAAGGGCCGGCTGCGCGGTTTAACCTTGTTTTTGCCGGGTATGTCGTACCTTTGCGCCTTCCTTTTACACCGTTTCCATGAGCGATCCTATCAAACACGAATGTGGCCTGGCCTTCATCAGGTTACGCAAGCCATTTTCTTATTACCAGCAGAAGTACGGGACGGTCATGTGGGGGCTCAACAAGCTCTACCTGCTCATGGAAAAGCAGCACAACCGGGGACAGGACGGGGCCGGAGTCGCCGCCGTCAAGCTGAACGTGGAGCCGGGGTATCCCTTCCTGCATCGCGTGCGCAGCAATGCCACCCAGCCCATCGCCGACGTGTTCCGCCAGATCGGCGAAGAGGTCAATGAACTGGAGAAGTTCAACCCCGATATCAAGCGGCATCCCGGCCTGATGAAGGGCCATGTGAAGTTCATGGGCGAGCTGCTGCTGGGCCACCTGCGCTACGGGACCCAGGGCAAGAACAACGTGGAATTCTGCCACCCGTTCGTCAAGCGCCATACCATCCCGGCCCGCAACCTGGCCCTGGCCGGCAACTTCAACCTGGTCAATATCGAAGAGCTGTTCTCCCTGGTCAACATCGACCCGGGCGAGTTCCAGCGCCAGAGCGACCTGGCGGCCATGATGGAAGTGATCTACCATTTCCTGGTGCAGGCCGACGAGGCGGCGCCGGACAAACTCGATATCAAGACGGTGCTGAAAAAGGCGCTGGCCCTGTTCGACGGGGGATTTCACGTAGGGGGCATGACGGGCAGCGGTATCGGCTTTGTCTTCCGGGATGCCCATGGCATCCGGCCTTCCTATTACTACGTGGATGATGAGGTGATCGTGGCGGCCTCCGAGCGGGCGGCCATCCGCACCTGCTTCCATGTCGGCGAAAACGAGGTGAAGGAACTGATGCCGGGCTGCGCCCTGATCGTGGATGAGGCCGGCCATTACGAAATCGACCAGATCCTGCCGCCCAAAGAACGCAAGGCCTGCAGCTTCGAGCGGATCTATTTCTCGCGGGGCTCCGACGAAAAGATCTACCGCGAGCGCCTCGCCCTGGGGTATAACCTGAGCGAGCAGGTATTAAAGGCCATCAACTACGACCTCAAGAATACCATCTTTTCCTTCATCCCCAATACGGCCGAAGTGGCCTTCTATGGTCTGCTCAAAGGCATGGAGGACTACCTGAATAAGATCAAGGTGGAGCGCATCCTGAGCTGGGGCAAGGACTACGACGCCGACAAGCTCGCCGAAATGGTCAACCGGCGCATCCGGGTCGAGAAGATCACGATCAAGGACGTCAAGATGCGTACCTTCATCACCGAGGATGCCGGGCGCAACGAGATGGTGCAGCACGTCTACGATATTACCTATGGTACCGTGCGCAAGGGCGTGGACACCATTGTAGTCATCGATGACTCCATCGTGCGGGGCACGACCCTGAAGGAGAGCATCATCCGGATGCTGGCCCGCCTGGAACCCAAAAAGATCATCATCCTGTCTTCCTCGCCGCAGATCCGCTACCCGGACTGTTACGGCATCGATATGAGCAAGATGGGCGAGTTCATCGCCTTCAATGCCGCCATCGAACTGACCCGGGACCGCGGCAGGACCGATTGCCTGAAGGAACTCTTCGAACGCTGCAAAGAGCTGCAGCGGACGGGCCAGCTGCACACCGAAAACGTGGTCAAGCAGGTCTACAAGTCCTTCAGCGCCGAAGAGATCGCCCGCAAAATCGCCGAACTCATCACGCCGCCCTACCTCGAGATTCCCGTGGAAGTCATCTTCCAGAGCATCGAGGACCTGCACAAGGCCTGCCCCAATAACCTGGGCGACTGGTACTTCACGGGAGACTATCCTACCCCCGGCGGCAACCGGGTGGTCAACAAGGCCTTCATGAACTACATGGAAGGCAAGAATGTGCGGGGTTATTGAGAGCGGAGCCGTCCCTTCCCCTCTTTCCATCCCCTGCCTGCGGGGGAAACCGGCCCCTCATCTGGCGGAAGACCGCTACCTTTAGGACTCGCTCACCGGCAGGCTGCCCAGCCTGGCTGGTCAGTCAAATGCCGGGATCATGAAGACGCTTCTTTTAGTGCGCCACGCCAAAAGCAGCTGGGACCAGGATGTCGCCAGCGATTTTGACCGCCCCCTCAACGACCGGGGCAAACGGGATGCGCCCGCCATGGCCGCGCGGCTCCGCGACAGGAAGGTGCAGATCGACCTGATCGTTTCCAGCCCCGCCCGGCGCGCCCGGAAGACCGCGGAATATTTCGCGAGGGAATACGGCATCAGGGACAAGCATATCCGGCTCGTGGAATCCCTCTATGCGGCGCCCGCCCCGGCCTTTGACCCGGTGATCGCCTCCCTGGACGACGACTTCGCACATGCCGCCCTGTTTTCCCATAACCCCGGCCTGACCGATTACGTCAATACCCTTACGTCCACACGCGTGGACGACATGCCTACCTGCGGCGTATATGCGGTGCGCTGCGAGGTCAGGCATTGGGCCGACTTTGCGGAGGCTCCCAAAACCTTCTGGTTTTTCGACTACCCCAAACACCTATCCGCCTGAATTACAGCGGTGCCACCCATAGGCCAGCCGCTCCATTTATCAAGTGGACTCATAATTTTTCGGAGGTTTGCAGCGGAATACGCTATGTTTGTGTCATCCTTACACCACCCGCCATTACCAGCCTGCAGGGCACCGGGGCCCGGTTTTTCTGATACACTGATCCCGGAGCGGCCCTGGTAATGGACATGCACGAGGAGGATGCTTGCCTGATTTGCTGAGGCCGTTCGAGGATGGAAACCGTTCACTGAGAATTACCTGGAAACGCATGGGCACCCGGCCCGCCGACACGGACCGGGGGCAAGATTTTGTTGAAGGTTCCTGAACCTTTGATACCTGTTAATGTTAAACCTTAATTATTACCAAATGCAAGCTGCAATGAGAAAACTCCTTCTCCTTCCAGGATTTTTCCTGATGGCGCTGCTGGCTGCGGCCCAGACCAAAGAAGTCTCCGGGACCGTGAAAGACAGCAAGGACGGCACCCCCATCGAGGGTGCCACGATCCGCACTTCGGACGGCAGGAATGCGACCGTTTCCAAGGCGGATGGAAGCTTTTCCCTCCGTGTCGCGGAGTCCGTTAACCAGCTGGTGGTGTCTTCCGTGTCCCACCAGCAGCTCGTGGTCCCCATCACCGGTTCGGTGCTGGATATACGCCTGGTGCCTTCCACCGAGTCGCTGAGCGAGGTGGTGATCAGCGGGTATGCCACCCGCACCAAGCGGGCCAACACCGGCTCGGTCGCCAGCATCAGCATGGATGAGGTCAAGGCCGCCCCCGTGGCCTCCTTCGACCAGCTGCTGCAGGGTGCCGCCCCCGGCCTTAACGTGAAGAACGGCTCCGGCCAGCCGGGCCGCAATGCCGAGGTAGTGATCCGCGGCCGCGGATCCATCAACGGATCGGTCACCCCCCTGTACATCGTGGACGGGGTGGAAGTGCGGCCTGAGGATTTCAGCACGATGAACCAGGCCGACTTCGAGACGATCAGCGTTCTGAAGGATGCGGCCTCCACCGCCATCTACGGCTCCCGCGGGGCCAACGGGGTGATCGTCATCACCACCAAAAAGGGGCGCGCCGGCAAAGTGCGTTACAGCTACGACGGCCAGTTCGGTACGTCCACGATGCCGGACAACAAGCTGAAGCTGATGAATACCCCGCAGAAGATCGAATTTGAAAAGAATATCGCCAACAACCCCTGGGGCTGGAGCGACCAGCAGTTCGACAGCCTGGCCAAGATCAATACCAACTGGTACGACGCGGTCTTCCACGCCGCCCCCACGCAGTCCCACCAGCTTTCCGCGTCCGGCGGGGATGACAAGACCACCTTCTATGCCTCCGTGGGCTACCTGGACCAGCAGGGTACGGCCGTCAATACCGGCCTGACCCGCTACACGGGCCGGCTCAACATCGCCCATACCGACCAGAACGTAAAGATCGGCGTGAACATGGCGGGCGGCTGGTCCAAGTTCATCGGTACCGACGAAGGGAATTCCGGGGTGGGCTCCCCGCTCAATACGGTGATCTGGGCCCTGCCCTACGAGACCCCCTATACCAGCACCGGGGATTACACGAACTCCATCCAGTTCCCCTTCTGGATCAACCCGGTCGAGGAGCTGCAGCGCAACCCGCAGACCAGCTGGCAGCTGAAACTCACCGGGAGCGCCTTCGTGGAATACAAGCTGCCCTGGGTCAAGAACCTGACCTACCGGCTCAACACGGGCGGGGACTTCTCCCAGTTCGAGCTCTTCAACATCATCAATAACGGAACGCAGAGCGCCCTGCAGAACGCGGCCTTCGGCCAGGACTACCGGGGCAGCGGGGAAGTATCCCGCGGCCTGGACCGCCGGTTCCGCTATACGGTCACCAACAGCCTGACCTATAAGACCTACCTGGACGCCGCCAAGGATCACTCCCTGACCGCGGCGGTGTATTCGGAGTTCGTGAGGAACCAGGGACGCAGTTTCAACTATACCGGCTACGGCCTGCTGCTGCCCTTCCCGAACGAGGCGGGGCTGGTGGCCGGCACGGCCTCCAACGGCTATATCCCCATCGTCGGGGGCGGGTTCCCGGAGAACAGCGCCCTGATGTCCTATTTCTCCTCGCTGGACTACGGTTTCCGGAACCGGTATTTCGTGACCCTGACGGGCCGTACCGACGGCTCCTCGCGGTTGAGCCCCGAGAACCGCTGGACCCGCTACGGGTCGGTGGGGGCCTCCTGGATCCTGAGCGACGAGGACTTCTTCCACGCGGACTTCGTGAAGCTGCTGAAACTGAAGGCCAGCATCGGGTCGGTGGGTAACCAGAACGGGATCGGGGAATTCCCCTACCTGCAGCAGTACGGCCGCGGTACCTACTCCGGCGGCGGCACCCTGCAGATCAGCCGCCTCGGCAATAACAACCTGACCTGGGAAAAGCGGCGCACCATCAACCTGGGCGTGGACTATGCCCTGTTCAACTACGTGGTCACGGGCTCCATAGAGGTGTACAACAGCCGCACCAACGGGCTGTACTTCTCGCCCTTCGTGCCCAGCACGAGCGGGGGCAGCGGCAGTATCCTGAGCAACAACGGGAGCATGTCCAACAAGGGCATCGAGGTGGCCCTGGGCGTGCGCATCATCAATACCAAGAACTTCAAGTGGCAGGTGCAGGCCAACTATTCCTACAACAAGAATACGATCCTGAGCCTGCCCGACCACCAGGACCTTCAGCTCGTACCGGGCGGCGTCCAGGCCCTCAAGGTCGGCAAGCCCCTGAACAGCTTCTACCTGGTGCGTTATGCCGGGGTGGATCCCGCCACGGGCAACTCGCTTTACTACACCAAGGACGGTAAGACCAAAACGGACGTGTTCAGCACCGATGACCTGACCATCGTGGGCACCAGCGATGCGCCCCATAATGGCGGCTTTACCACGACCTTCAACTACAAGGGTTTTGAGTTGCAGGCCTTCTTCACCTATTCCTTCGGCAACTACATTTACAACAATGCGCTGTATAACGTGGCCTACGGCGGGTACGCCTCCTCGGGTTTCTGGGTCGGCGGCCTGAACGCCTGGACCACACCGGGCCAGGTCACGGATTTCCCGCGCATCGACGAAAATACCCAGGCCAGCACCACCCGCTTCCTGGAGAAGGGTGACTTCTGGCGCCTGCGCAACCTGATGCTGTCCTACAGCCTGTCCCAGGCTGTCTGCAACAGGCTCAAGATCGGCGGGTTCCGGATCTTCGTACAGGGCCAGAACCTGTATTCCCACTTCAGCTTCCTGGGCTTCGACCCGGAAGTGTCCCCGATTCAGGATGCGCACAGTTCTTCGGTCAACGGCGCGCAGTATCCGGCCCTGCGGACCATCACGACCGGCGTGAACATAACCCTTTAATAATCTAAAAGCATTCAGTATGAAGTTACGATATGTCTTTACGGTACTTTCCCTCGCGGTGCTGGGGGCTGCCTGCAACAAGCAACTCGACACGGGTCCGCAGGCGTCGCTGACGCAGATCAAGACCTTCAGCGACGTACGCAATGCGCTGCTGGGCTGCTATGCCGGCTTCCAGAGTTCGAACTATTATAACAGCCCGGCCGCATCCGGTTCCTCCAGCGGCTGGAGCACCATACCCGACCTGATGGGCGATGATTTTGTGGAAGCGCTGGAGAGCCTGGGCAACTGGCGCGCCCTGTCGGAGATGACCTATGCCGCCGACAACGGCCAGGTGCAGGGACTGTTCTCGCAGCCCTACGAGGTGATCTCCCGGGCCAACAACCTGCTGCAGGCGCTGCCGGCCTTCTCCAGCGGCGATAATGCCGCCGAAGCCATGCAGATCAAGGCGCAGGCCCTGGCTATCCGGGCCATGGCGCATTTTGACCTGATGCGTTACTTTGCCCAGGATTTTGGCCGCAACTCCGGCCAGTTGGGTGTCCCCTACGTCACGTATTTCAATGCGGCCGATCCCTTCAAGAACCTGCCGTCCCGCAACTCGGTGAAGGAGGATTACGATTCCCTGTACAGCGACCTGGAAAATTCCCTGCAGGCCTTCCGGGATGCGGGCGACCTGTCGGCAGACAATACCTCCCGTACGCTGATCGACTCCCTGGTGGTCCATGCCATCCGGGCCCGCGTGAGCTATTATGCCGCCCAGTGGCAGGCGGCGGCCGATGATGCGGCCATTGCCCTGGACCTGCGTCCCCTGGGCAGCGCGGATGATTATGTCGCCAGCTTCTCCACCCAGACCGAAGGCGATCCTCCCAGCGAAGTATACTGGGCCATCCCCTCGGATAATACCCTGACGCCGGGCGGGGCCACCAACGGGCCCAATCCCAACTACCGTGTCTCCAGTGCCACTTCGGCCGTGATCCAGGGACTGGGAGGCGCCTATACCAGTTCAGCTATCATCAAGTTCAACCAGACTGGCATCGGCGGCTATCCCCGCACGCTGTGCTGGAAATACCCCGGCATCAACAGCTTCAAGGTGTTCCGTGCCGGTGAGATGATACTGATCAAGGCGGAAGCGGAGGCCCAGCTGGGCCTGGACGGGGATGCCCTGGCTGACCTGAACGAGCTGCGCAGCCACCGCGGCGTAGCCGCCGGCAGCGAGTCGGGGGCCGCCCTGCTCACCGCCATCACCACGCTCAGGCGCGTGGAACTGCTGGGTGAAGGCCACCGCTGGTTTGACCTGAAGCGCACCAGCCGCGTGATCGACCGCAGCGATTGCGGTCCCGCCGGCGGCTCGCCGTCCACCACCTGCACGATTGGTGCCGATGCGCGCGGCTGGATCCTGCCGATCCCGGTCAACGATGTCACGGCCAACCCCAAGCTGGCCCAGAACCCCGGCTACTAAGCAGCGGATCTTCCCAACCTCATGATAGCAAACCAGGGGCCCCCGTAAATCCGGGGCCCCTGGTTTTTTTTGGGGAGCAGGCAGATCGGTAACAGGCCAGGCCTGTCCCGCTACCGGAACCGGAAATTGATGGCAATATTGTCCCCGTGGAGCCCCGTGGTCTGGACATAATGGCCATACCGCAGTTCGATCAGGTCGAAGATATAAAGGCCTTTCTGGGGCGCGAAGCGCAGGTTGATGCCGGCGTAGTGGGTGTTCATGGCCGATAGTTCGTAGTTGCTCGTATAATAGGTATCCGTCAGCTTGTGGGCGGCATACGGTGCAAAATAACAGGAGGCGGTCTGCGTATAGTACCGGTAGAACGGCGCGACGGATACGAAGGGGGACAGCTTGTAGGGGGTTTCCAGGCTGGCGGTATGGGAGCGGATACCCCAGTTGTCCCGGTAGTACCGGTAATAGGATCGCAGCACCAGCTTGTCTCCCAGGAAATAGTTCAGCCGCATCCCCAGCGGGATCTTGAGCCGGATATCCGGCAGGTTTTCGATCTTTTCCGTGCTGTTGTCATTAAAATAGACCCGGTGGAAGGGCAGGCTGAGCAGCCCGTTCTGCCCCACAAAGTCGGCCAGCAGGGCGACCTGCATGTTGCGGTTGATCACCTGCGACCAGGTCAGGGAGCCCGCGTAGGTATTGCGCGGGCTGGTCGGTATGGTATAGTGATCATCCCCGCCATAGGAGCCGATCACCTGCCCGCTCGCCGTCGTGTAGGTGGAATAGCCGGAGCCCGAACCGGCCGTGGACGGAGCCAGCTCTGAGGGATAGATCAGGCCTACGCGGTCCAGGAAGACCTGGCCGCGCAACGTAATATCGGTGTTCTGGCTGCGGGAGGTCTTGCCGGCCACCGCGTTGAGCCCGAAGGAATGGTAGTTATATTCCGTGGAGAAGGAAGCGCCCACCCCGAAGGTAAATCCCCGGCCGTTCTGCACGGACCAGTTGAGCGACGGGTAAAAGCGGGTTCCGTAGGCCCGGGAGGCCCCGGTCTGGGAGACATAGGCCTGGGAGGCGGCGGTGTGGTGGTCCAGCCCGACCTCCATATCCAGGTGGTACTGGTTGGTACCGGTCGGATCCCATTTGACAAACTTCAGGTCGATCACATTGGAGATGTCATGGAGCTGCTCGGAGCCGGTTCCGCCGGTAACGGCCGAATGGTTGCCGTTCTGGCTGTAGTAACCGCTGACCAGGTCCGCCTCGTCCAGTTTGAGGCGCACCGGTTTGTAACTGCTGGTGTCATAGCCTGCCGACTGCGAGAAGGCGGCCATGAACCAGATGAATATTCCCAGTACCGTGAGGCAGATTCTTTTCATGTGTGTGTGTGGAGTGGAGTGGGTTTGGCAATCAGTTACAGCCGCAGCCGCCGCCGACCTTGCCGCCGCCGGCGCCGCTCGCGCCTTCCTTATAGCTCTGGAAATTGCTTTCCGGTTTTTCGACCTTGCGGGCGCTGAGTTCCATGTCGGCGTCGTTGATCTTGCTTTTCTGGTAGGCCTTGACCGGGGTGCAGCTTCCCAGGGCCAGGGCCAGCAGGAACCCGCCTGCCAGCCAGGCGGCCGCATGCATCTGTTTTCTCATTGGAGGTGAATATTGTGGGATGTATAAATGCGGTTCCGGTCATCGATGATCACGCACGCGATGTCCCGGAGCTGGTTGACCAGGTCCAGGCCGGCTTCCACACCCAGGATCGTGACGGGCGTCGCCAGGGCATCGCTGAGCTCGGCATTCGGGGAAATAATGGTCACGCTCTTGATGCCGGTAACCGGCAGGCCCGTGCGGGGATCGATGGTGTGGGAATATTTTTTACCCCCGATCATCACAAACTTTTCATAGTTGCCGGAGGTGGCCACGGCGCGGTCGGTGATCTCCAGGTAGGCGAAGGGGTAATTTTTATAGTCCGGATGCACGATCCCGATGGTCCAGGGTTTGCCGTCGGGCTGGGTGCCCCAGGCGGCCAGGTCCCCCGACGCATTGACGATGCCGCTGGTCACCCCGCTTTGGATCATGCACTGCTTGGCCTTTTCGGCGGCATAGCCCTTGGCGATCCCGCCAAAGCCGATGCGCATGCCTTTTTCCTTCAGGAATACGGTCCGGGCCTCGTGGTTGATCTCGATATGGCGGTAGTTGATCAGCCGGACCAGGCGTCGCGCCTGCCGGCGCGAAGGCAATCGGTCCATCTGCTGGTCGAAGTTCCACAGCCGCTTATCGATGCTGCCGTAGGTGATGTCAAAGGCGCCCTGGGTGATGCAGGAGATCCGGATGCTGCGCTCGATGAGCCGGATCATTTCCTCGCTGACCTCGACGGGGGCGATGCCGGCCTGGCGGTTGATCCGGTTGGTCTCGCTGTCGTCGCGGAACGTAGTAAATACGGCTTCGATGCGCCGGATCTCGCGGATGGCTTCCTCCATCCGCTCCTCGGCCCACTCGGGCAGGGTGGCAACCACGGTCAGTTCGAACTGGTTGCCCATCAGTTTGGTGACTTTCTTATAAGCGGCAGGTATCATATGCATTACCGGGCGGTGGCCGCTTCGCTGATTTCCTCGGTAAAATACCGGGGGCCTTTGCTGTAAAAACCGTCCCAGGTCCGCAGCGGGCGACCCTGGTTGTCCAGCAGCAGTGTATAGGGGAAATGCCCTTCGGGGTTGTAGCGGTCGGCCAGCTGTTCATTGCGCTTTTCCTGGGCCGCGGGCAGCCTGTTTTTTCGGTTACGCGGAAAGTCCGCATTGACCAGGATGAGATGGTCTGCGGCATACCGGCGGAACACCTCGGTTTCAAAGACCTCCCGCCGCAGGCTGATGCAGGGGATGCACCAGTCGGAGCCCGAGAAGTTCAGCAGGATGCATTTGTGTTCGCGGCCGGCCTGCTGCAGCGCCGAGTCCATGCTCGCCAGCCAGACGGGGCCTCCGCTTACCGGAAGGCCCTGTGCCGGCGGCTTCTGGATCCTATTTGCCTGTAGGAGCACGTTTCCATCCGGGTACGGACCCGCCGGGCCGGCAAAAAAACTGAATAAGCCCAGCATACCCGTCACGATAAGTTGTATCATATAGTGCGTTTACTTCGGCGATCCTCCGGTGGCCTGGCAGGCCTGGATGGCGAACGGGACCGGTGCCGGGCGCGAAACGAACCCGAACCCTTGTAAGCATAAACCGGAACCTCGTAAAACCGGTTGCCCCGGCACCGGAGTCCCATCACCTGCCTGGGAAGATTCGGGTAAAAAAATTTCGGTTGGGTTGGGCTGGGGAAATACCGGGATTTTAACATTTGCCATCCGGGGCGGTTTACCGGCTGCCATCGGGCCGCGGCGGCCGGGGAGGGCGGAATCGTTAATTAGAGAGCCGCTCAAGCAGGCTCTCCACGCATTGATCCAGCAGGGAGGCTGCCTGGGGCCCGCTTCCCGGAAAAGGCTGGTAGGGGAACCGGGCGGCATCAGCCAGGCCGTCCCGGAGCTGGAAGGTGGCCGCATCGGCCTGCAGGGCGAGGGAACGCCGGTGGAGATAGCCTGCCAGGTAGAGCTGTTCGGTCTGGCCGGGCGTGGGCAGCAGGATACTTTTTTTCTGCAGCCGGGCCAGGTCCATCACGGTGCTGTAGCCGCTGCGGCTGATGACCAGGGAGGCCTCCTGCATGAGACGGTTCAGCTCGGCGGCCGGCAGGTGGTTGAAAAAGCGGATCTGGCCGGAGGAGGGGATCAGGGTCGGCGAATCCGGCAGGCCCCGCAGGACGGTGGCGGAGCCGCCGTAGCGGGCGAGCTGGGGCAGGAGCCGGTCCTCCAGCAGGCTGCGCTGGGGCTCGGGACCCGAGAGCAGCACCAGGAGCTGGTGGGGTTTTTCGGGCAGCGGCAGGGGCTCCAGGCGGGACAGGGGCCCCGAATAGCGGACCGGGATCGGCGGCAGGTGGGCGGGATGGCCCAGGTCTCCCGAGAGGTTGTCGGGTCCCGGGAAGTCCGGCACCCAGCACTCGGTAAAGCGGCGTATAAACCCGTAGTTCCGGCGGCGCAGCCAACCTTCGCCCAGGTGGCCGCGAAGTCCCCGGATCTGCAACTGGTGCGTCAGGAAGATGCAGGGAATGTCCGGGTGGTGCAGGCCGTAGCGGTTGTCGGCGATCACCGCCCGGATGCGGTGGGCCCGGACCATCCTGCGCAGCCAGCGCCGTTCCCGGGCGATCCGCCACCGGATGGCGGGCCATTGCTGCAGCAGGGCCAGGGCCATGAACCAGCCGGCCCCCCGGCCGGAACTGGTCGTATAGCGAACCCGGTAACCGGGCAGCGGCAGCCGGGTCAGCCCGGGAAATTCCTCCTCCAGGAGCCGGGCTACGGCCCCTTCCCCCGCCAGCAGGACCTCGCAGCCCCGGGCCAGCAGGGCCCGGACCAGGGGGATGCAGCGGGTGGCATGCCCCAGGCCCCAGTCCAGCGGGGCGACCAGGACGCGGGGTTTTACCCCGTACTTTCCAGGTTTTGAATGATTTTCGTCAAAATTTGACCCTTTTTCGACAAGGGGCATACTAAATTATTTGTAGAATTGTTTTACTTTTAAAACCCAGGTTTTTATGAAGCTAACCAACAAAATACTTGTTTTTCTGTTAATATCAGGCATTGTAATTGCTACGGGTTGCAGCAGGAATTATTATTCCGGCACCGGACGCGGCAGCAATTGCGGATGCCCGAGCCACAGGGGAATGTCAGGTTATTAAAAAATCTGATTAGTATGAACAACACCAACCGGGACTTACTCGTATTACTCAAGGATCATTCCTTAAGCGACCATGCGATCGAACAGCAGGTGGAATACCTGCACCTCATCCTGCAGCATACCGAATCTCCCGAACAGTTTTGTACGGCCCATGAACTGGTGGAACGAAACCGTATCACCAATAAACCCCGCCGTATCCTCAGGGCGATCCGCGAGACGGAGCTCAGGCCCTTCTGCTTCCTGATCAACCGCAACTGATACCCGGCTCTCGGGGGTATCCCGTATCGTTTCCTGCTTATTTTTTTACTGCCTTCCTGCCGCAACTCCTGCCGGGGGTTGGTTTATTACCACTTACCACGCTTATGGCCGGGACCGGCCGCGATGCCATCCGCCTGCGCCGGCCCGTTTCGTCGCAGCAAGCCGGCCCTTCCGGGCAGATGAAGACAACCGGGTAAACCCGGCGGTGCCTCCGCCCGTTATACACCCGTAGCCTGCGGGCCGGGCGGAGCTGGTTTTAACAAGCCCTGTGTAAACGACCGCGGCGGGTGATCCGTCTCATGAGTAGAAAAACAGGAGCCATGAAAACATTTTCTACTCTTTCCATTGCGACCCTGACCACCTGGCTGCTGGTGACCGGATGCAGCAAGCAGCCGATTGTTGATTACGGAGAAGGATACTGGCTTGCCCAGGACCGCGGCGTGGTGGTGTACAGTTCATCCTATTGCTACTACTATGTCGTGCAGACCAACTACGGGTATACCGTGATCGGTTCGGTGGATGGGTACCGCCCGTTCGAGGGAGACGTGATCTATGGTAATTTCAGTAACTACGGCGTGCGGGATTATTATGACCGCTCCAGTGGCGTCATTACCAGCGGTAATGTCCGGGAATACTGGCTCAGTTACGCCGATGCCCAGCAGGCCATAACCTATTACTGTCATTAAACGGTGGATGCCCGGCCTCGCGGCCCGGCAGCAGGCAGGTGCCGGATACCTGCCTGCGCCCTTACCGTTTTAGGTGTACCCGGATACCTTCGTCAGGTTACCCTTTTCTTACTGCAGCTTTTTCAGCGCCTCGCGGAGCTGGGCGATCATGCCCGTGATGTCCTCGCGCCGGCAGGTGCCCACGCTGAGGCGGTACCAGGGGCTGGTGCGATCCGCCCCGAAGGCATAGAAGGGTACGACCGCCAGCCTGGCCTCTTTTAAAATGTAGGAAGTCACGGCCGCCTGGTCGGCGATCAGGGTGCCATCCGGCGCCTTGCGGCCGGCGCAGTCCAGTTTGATGGTAAGGTAGATGGCTGCCTCGGGCGCAATGGCGTCCACCGGCAGGCCTTCCCCTTTGAGTTGCATGAACCCTTCATAGATCCCGTGCAGGCGTTCCTCGAGGCCCGCCTTGAAACGGGTGAGGAACTGGGTGATCTCCTGGCGGTAGTGGGTCAGGTAATAGGCCACCGCCTTCTGTTCCGCCATCGGGGCCCAGGCCCCCACGTGGGTGAGGATGGCCTTCATTTTGCTGATCACGGCGGAGGGGCCGAGGCTCCAGCCCACGCGCACACCGGTGGCCGCGAATACCTTGCTGATCGCATCGATGAAGATCGTGTACTCACGCATGGCCGGACGCAGCGAGACGGGATTGTAGTGGCGGATCGCCCCGTAGGTCAGGTGCCAGTACATCTGGTCGTACATGACATACAGCTTTTTTTCCTGCTCCCCGCGGCGGGCGTTTTCCTCCAGCACCAGGTCGCAGATGGCTTCGAGTTCCTCCTTGCGGAAGGTCGTGCCGGTGGGGTTCTGGGGCGAGCAGAGCGAGATCAGGGTCGCTTCGCGGATATGAGGGCGGATGGCCTGGGCGGTCGGCATGAAGTTATTTGCGGCCGTGGCTTCGATCACGATATGGTCGCCGCCGACAAAATGCGTGTAGTGGTTGTTGTTCCAGGAGGGGACGGCGTAGATCACCTTGTCGCCCTTGTCGCAGATGGCCCGGAACAGCGAATAGATCAGCGGGCGGCCGCCGGAGGCGACCAGTACTTCCGAGGTCCCGTAGTCCAGCCCTTCCCGTTCGCGGGTGAAGGACAGGATGGCTTCCCGCAGGTCCAGGTTCCCTTCTGCAGCCGGGTAGTTGGTAAAATGCTTGCGGTAGGCCTCCACGATGGCATCTTCCAGTTCCTTGGGGATGGGGAAGATGATGGGGTCAAAGTCCCCCACGGTAAAATTGTAGATGCGCTCGCCCTGGCGGATCTTTTCCCGGATTTCACCACCCAGTTTGACGATTTCGGAGCCGATCAGTGTTTCGGATAAATGCGAGAGTTTCATGGCCTGTGGTTTGCGGGATGAGAAAATACGAACAACTGTATGCAAAAATAACGCAAATGGCTGAATGGCAAGTTCCGCGGCGGGTCAAAATTCCGGGTAAACTGACTGCCTGCGGCCGGGAGGACAAAAAAAAACCGGTCTCCTGCGGGAGACCGGTCCGGTATCTTGGCCATTCAGGCTGCTGAGCCACCCAAGGGAATCGAACCCTTGACCTGCTATTTACGAAACAGCCGCTCTAACCATCTGAGCCAGGGTGGCCTGCTGAAAACCGGCTGCAAAAATAGGGCAGCCGGTGTTTCCGGGGCAAAAATAAAAGGAAAATGCGGGCCGGCCAACCGATCTCCGCACGCACTGACCGAAAGACCGGTGCGCCTTGCGTGTATGGATAATTGCCCCGGGTAACCGGAACTGTCCTTCCTGGCTGCCGCAGACACAGGCCCTTAATCCGATAATTTTTATAGCCTGGGTATTGCGTGGAAACGGGACCCGCCTGGAATTATATTTGTCCATAACTTACTAAAATCGGAGAGTTGTGGACAAGTATAATAAGTCCAGGTATAATTAAAAAATTGATAATGAATAAATTAATCGGAAGAAAGGAAGAGAAGGCCCTTCTGGAGGAACAGCTGAAAAAGATGGCGCCAGCTTAATTGCAGTATATGGCCGGAGACGCGTAGGTAAGACATATCTGATCTGCACCTTTTTTGAAAAGAACCTGGCTTTTGAATTGACGGGAACCTACGCTGGCAGCATGAAGGAACAGCTTTTTCAGTTCAGCCTGTCGATGAAGCGGGCTACGGGTTCGGTCTTACCGATATCTCCGC
>DASZRL010000109.1:0-21155 GCA_035549175.1 Chitinophagaceae bacterium
TTTCATTAAAAAACTGATTTATCCTTACAAAGAGAAAGGGATTCGAACTCCTAAAGAGTTGATAATAAATGCCTTTCAACTATTTACTCAGAATTGTTAATTTAGTGATAACATGAGGGGATAAGCTAAAAACAGAAAAGCCTGTTTAAATCAATGATTTAATAGGCTTTTGATATCAGTTGGCGGAGGAGAAGGGATTCGAACCCTTGATACGGTTTCCCGTATACACACTTTCCAGGCGTGCCAGTTCAACCACTCCTGCACTCCTCCGGATTAAACCGGCTGCAAAAGTAATAGTTTGTAGCTCAGCAGGCGAATAATTTTTGAGCATTTTGGGTGGTCGCTTCAGCCACCTCCGCTACCGGCATTTCTTTTATATCTGCCAGTTTCTGAACGATATAGCCCAGGTAAGCGCTTTCATTACGCTTGCCCCGCATCGGCACTGGGGCCAGGTAAGGAGCATCCGTTTCCAGCACGAGGTGTTCGAGTGGAACCTGGTCCAACACCTGGTCCAGGCCCGATTTTTTAAAGGTCACCACGCCGCCGATACCCAGGTGGAATCCCAGGCCAGTGATCTGGGCCGCCTGCTCCGTGGTCCCGGTGAAGCAGTGGAATACCCCCCGCAAGCGGCCGTCCTGCATCTTGCGGACCTCCCCGATGCATGCATCCATCGATTCCCGGGAATGGATGACCAGGGGTATCCCCAGTTCCCGGGCCCAGGCCGCCTGGCGCTGGAAGGCCAGGTACTGCTCGGCGACAAAGGTCTTGTCCCAGTAAAAATCAAGACCCATTTCGCCGATGGCGATGAACCTACGTTTTTCCAGGTGGCCTTCCACGATATCGAGTTCCTCCCGGTAATTTTCCCGGACCGAGCAGGGATGCAGGCCCATCATGGCCAGGCAGATGCCGGGGTGGGCCGCCTCCAGGTCCAGCAGGGCTCCATGTTCCCGGGAATCGATGGCCGGTAGCAAAATCTTGATAACCCCTTGCTTTTCAGCCCGCTCAAGGGCCTGTTCCCGGTCCAGGGCAAACTCGTTCACGTACAGGTGGCTATGGGTATCGATCAGTTTCACAGCAGACTCATTTTCAACAAAATTCCGGAAAAAATGAAAAGGGTTCGTTAAACTTTCCCGGTCCGGGTCTATCCTACTGAAACCGGTAATTCTCCTGCCCAACCAAACGGTTCGTTATGAAAAACTGCACCCGTTCTGCCCGGTTCCTGGCCCTGCTGGCGACCGGGGTCCTTACCTGCACCGGTTCCTGCCGGAAAGAAAACAGCCAGGCCTCCCAGACCCTTCCCGGCACGGCTGTCTCGCTGGCCGTCCAGGCAGATGCGGAAGCCTCCGGGGTATTCAACGACGTGTTCGACAATGTCATGGGGGTAAATAACCAGGTGGGCATGGCCGGTACGGGTATATTTGCCAGGACTATTGCCCGGGAGGATTCTCTGGGAACCTGCTACACCGTCCAGGTCACCAGCCTGGCTGCTCCCGCCCTTTTTCCCGTACAGGTTACGATTGATTTTGGCCCGGGCTGCCAGGGAAAGGACGGACATGTACGGCGAGGCCGGATCCTGGTTACCTATTCGGGCCGGTTGATTAAACCGGGAGCGGGCGCCACGGTCCGCTTGGACGGATTCGCGCTGGACAGCCTGGAGGTTGATGGCACACTAAGCATTACCAATACAGGAAGCCCTGCGGGCCTGCAGTTCTCGGTGGATGTCCCGCAGGCCAGCCTCCGCAGACCCTCCGGGGATTATACCCAGTGGACCAGCCACCGGGTCCTCACCCAGTCCCAGGGCATGGCGACCCCCGATTTTCCGCTGGATGACACCTACCGCATTGAAGGAGGATCCCGGGGCTTGGTACAACAGGATAGCATCCTGGCCAACTGGGAAACGACCATCACGGATCCCTTGATCAAGAGATTCTTATGCCGCTGGATCGTCCAGGGAAAGATCCAGGTTGTCCTGAGCGGATCCACCCCTGATTCCTGGTCCGCGGTGCTCGATTACGGCCGCGGTGCCTGCGACAATTATGCCACCGTGACGGTAAATGGCACGGTACGTGAAATAAGTTTGCATTAATGAAAAAAAATTATACCTTTAAACCAGTTTTCATAGGGTACGGATTAAAAACGGGCCAGGGTTTCTACCCAGGCCCTAATTATTTTTACAGGTACCCGCACCCCGAATCGTCAAATTGACATATCGCTTTTTTACCTAATTCCTTACCGGGCCCTGCTGCGCTGAGGCCAGACTGTGAAACCGGTATCCTTCCGCGGAAAAATGCGCCAGAACGGCGGGCAGGCAGACCCGCAACCGGTCCCACGCCTTCTGGCTGTCATGAAACACCACAATGGAACCGGGTTCCGCTTTCAACACGACATATTCCGCACATTGCTTCCCGGTAAGGGTGGTATCAAAGTCGGCGCTCAGCACGTCCCACATGACGATTCGGGCATCCGGGCGTCGCAGCACCTCCCGCACCCCGGCAGCCTGGAACCGGGTGATTCTCCCGTAGGGAGGCCGGAACAGTTCGGAATCGATCCATCGGGCGGCAGCTGCGACGTCTGCCAGGTAATCCCTTGTGCCGGTCTTCCACCCGTTGAGATGCTGCTGGGTATGGTTGCCGACCTTATGTCCCGCATCGAGGATCTGCTGGTATAAGCCGGGATTTTGCCGGACATTGTTTCCGATGCAGAAAAAGGTCGCCTGCGCCTGGTAGGGACGCAGCGTTTCCAGCACAAAAGGCGTTGCTTCCGGATGGGGGCCGTCATCGAAGGTCAGGTAAAGGACCTTTTCCCGGGCAGGCACCTGCCAGAGATACCCCGGGTAGATCCGCTTCAGCCACCAGGGTGTCTTGATAAAATACCGCTTCATGATTGCCCGCTAAAATTACTCTGCCCGGCCATACGGGGGAAGTTTTCTCCCCAGAATGATTTTAACCGCCGGGGCGCCCGGTCTATCTTTGCAGCCTATGGAGAAACGAGTTCGCGTCCGCTTTGCCCCCAGCCCCACCGGCGGGCTCCACCTGGGCGGAGTCAGGACGGTTTTGTATAACTACCTCTTCGCCCGCCGGCACGGCGGGGACTTTGTCCTGCGCATCGAGGACACCGACCAGAACCGTTTTGTCCCCGGCGCGGAGCAGTACCTTTTTGACTGCCTGAAATGGGCCGGCCTGGAACCGGATGAGAGCCCCCTGCATGGCGGCCCCTTCGGTCCTTACCGCCAGAGCGAACGCAAGGAACTCTACCGCCAGTATGCCGAAAAACTGGTGCATGACGGGCACGCCTACTACGCCTTTGATACGCCCGGGGAACTGGAGCATATGCGGCAGGCCTTTAAGACCGAGCAGAACCCTTCTCCCCAGTATGATCATACGCTGCGCGACCGCATGCGCAACTCGCTTTCCCTGCCTGCCGAGGAAGTGGCCCGCCTGCTGGAAGCCGGCACCCCCCATGTTATCCGTATCAAAATGCCGGTTGGCGAGACCATCCGCTTTACCGACCTGATCCGCGGAGAAGTCAGTTTCGACACCGGAACCGTGGACGACAAGGTCCTGCTGAAGGCCGACGGGATGCCGACCTACCACCTGGCGGTGGTCGTCGATGATTACCTGATGAAGATTTCCCATGCCTTCCGCGGGGAAGAATGGCTGCCCAGCGCGCCGGTACACCTGCTGCTCTGGAAATACCTGTTCGGCCTGGACCAGATGCCCCGCTGGGCCCACCTGCCGCTGATCCTGGGTCCGAACGGGAAGCTCAGCAAGCGCGACGGCGCCCGTTACGGGTTCCCCGTCTTTGCCATGAACTGGACGGATCCCCGGACCGGGGAATTCATCGAAGGGTTCCGGGAAAAGGGGTTCCTGCCCCAGGCCTTCATCAACCTGCTGGCCCTGCTGGGCTGGAATGACGGTACCGAACAGGAACTCTTCAGCCTGCAGGAGCTGGTGGAGCGCTTCTCCCTGGAGCGGGTCCATAGCGGCGGGGCCCGCTTTGATTATGAAAAGGCCAAATGGTTCAACCACGAATGGATCAAAAGACTGCCTGCCGCCGACCTGAGGCCCTGCGTTACGGAGATCCTGTCGAAGCATGAAATCGTCAACCCGGATCCCTCCCTGCTGGACCGGGTCACCGAACTGGTGAAGGAACGCTGCACGCTGCTCACCGATTTTGGCGACCAGGCGGGCTTTTTTTTCCGCAGGCCGGAACACTACGACCTGGCAGCCGTCCAGCCCAAATGGAACCAGGCCAAACAGTTGTTCTTCGCGGAACTGGTGCGTGCCTACCAGCTCATGGCGACCTGGGAAGCCCCCGAGCTGGAACGCGAATTCAAGGAGATAGCCGCCGTCAACGAAATCAAGCCCGGTGAGGTCCTGCTTCCCCTGCGCATCATGCTGGTGGGAGGTAAATTTGGCCCGGGCGTTTTCGACATCGCCGCCCTCCTGGGCAGGGACGAGACGCTGCATCGCATCCGGGCTACAATAAACCGGCTGGGCTAGGCGTTTTCCGGCCGAGTTACATGCACCTGCCTATGCTAAACCGCTTTTCCCTGCTGATCCTGCTGGCCGCCGCTGCCGGATGCAGGAAAGATGCCCCCGCCGGATCCGGCACGGTCCCGGCGCCTGCCACCGACAGTTTCCAGGTGACCGTAAATCAGGGTTACGGCAGCGGGCGGTACAAACCAGGCGACACGGTACACATCTTCAGCCTCGCCTATCCCGACAACCAGATTTTTGGCAGCTGGGCCGGTCCGGATACCTCCCTGCTGAACGCCCCCCGGGAGTGGCACACCTGGTTCATCATGCCGGCCCGGGATCTGCGGTTCACCGCCAGTACCCAACCCGTTTCAACCTTTACGCTCCAATACAGCCAGATCATGGGCCGTGACCGGGTGAAACCGGTCTACTATTATTTCCCTGCCGGTCACCGGGGATTTGTCTACCTGCTCCATGGCACGGGCGGCACCGCGCGCAGCGTGGTCAACAGCTATGAGTTCCAGCTCCTGATCCGTGACCTGGTTCATGACGGGCTGGGCGTGGTCATTACCGAGGCCGAGGAGGCCACCACCGGGGTGGACGCCAACGGGGACGGCAAGCTGCGCTGGGCGACCACGCCTTTTGATTCGCTGACCAATGTGGATTATGCCAATATCCGGATCCTCACCGACAGCCTGATCCGGCGCGGCCTGACCGATGCCGGCAAACCCCGGTATTCCATCGGCATGAGCAACGGGGGAAACTTTTCGGCGACTCTGTCGGAGCTGTATCATTTTCCGGCGGCGGTCAGTTATTGCGCCCCGGCGGGCGGTCCGGTGGCCCAGACCACCACGACGCCCCTGCAGTTCTGCATGGCCCGCTTTGACAATAACCCCAACGTGGGGCCTGCCGGCAACGCCATGGCCCTGGATAATTCCCAGACCCTTACGGCCCGGAACATCTGCAGCCGCTACCTGGTCAAGGAGCATGCCCCCCTGTACCCGGAACGGTTTGCCCGAAGCGGCCAGCTGACTCTCAGCCAGTCGGCCGCCGTCTTTAATGAACTCAAGGCCAAGGGATACCTGGATGCCCGGAACTATTTCATCGGCTATTCCCAGGACCTGACCACGGCCTACCAGGCCGACCCGTCCTCCTTCCCGGTATTATCCTCCCTGAACCCCCTGCTGCAGTATTACGTAACCACCGAGATCGACCTGTCGGTGTCTGACCACCAGATGTACAGCGACTATAACCGCGCCACGTTGCGGTTCCTGGACGGTCCCTGCCAGTAGCCGACCGGCCAGACCCTTCCGCCCCAACCTGCGCCCCGGGGCGGCTGGTATAAACCAAAATCCCTTCTTACCTTTTGACCAAATTGTTCCGCATGGACAGACGCAACCTCCGCCTGCTCTACCTATTGGCCCTGATCCGGCTTGTACTGCCCTACCTGCTGCAGCATCCCTATTATCAGCCCCACCGCGACGAATTCCTTTACCTGGCCGAGGGACATCATTTGGCCTGGGGTTACCTGGAGGTTCCGCCGCTGCTCAGCCTGTTTGCCTGGCTCACCAACCTGTTAGGTGGCGGAATGTTCTGGATCAAGCTGTGGCCGGACCTTTTCGGCTCCCTGACTTTCCTGCTGGCTGGCCGGACGATCCTGGTACTGGGTGGCGGGAGGTTTGCCCTACTGCTCGGCTGGCTGCCTTTCGTGCTGGACGGCTATTTGCGTCTGTTTTTCCTGTTCCAGCCCAATTTCCTCGATGTATTTTTCTGGACGGCCATGGCTTATTGCCTGGTGTGCTATGTCCGGTCGGGTTCAGCCTCCTGGATCTATGGGTTCGGCCTGGCGCTCGGCCTGGGGATGATGAGCAAGTATTCCGTGGCCTTTTATGGCATCAGCCTGCTGGCCGGCCTGCTGCTGACCCGCGAGCGTTCGGTCTTTGGCACCCGCACAATCTACCTGGCCGGGTTGATCGCCCTGCTGGTCTTTTTGCCCAACCTGATCTGGCAGTACAACCACCGTTTCCCGGTCATTCATCATATGAGCGAACTGCAGCAGGAACAACTGCAGTACAATGATGCCACCGGCTTCCTGGTCAGCCAGCTGGTGATGAACCTCCCCTGTGTGTTCATCTGGATCAGCGGGCTGTTATGGGTTTGGTTAGGCCGGGAAGGTCGCCCTTACCGGTTCCTCGGCTGGTCCTACCTGCTGGTGATCGCACTGCTCATCGCCCTGCGCGGTAAGGACTATTACGCCCTGGGCGTCTACCCGATGCTGTTTGCCTTCGGTGCCTGGCGGATTGAGCAGGCCACCCGCCAGGGCCGGCGCTGGCTGCGGTATGCCCTGCTCGTGTTTGCCGTCGGGCTGGGCCTCTTCGGCATGCCCCTGACCATGCCCGTCCTGCGGCCCCAGGGACTGATCCGGTATTACCAGGCCACCGGGCTGGACCACACGGGCGGCTTCAAGTGGGAGGATCAGCAGTACCATCCCCTGCCCCAGGACTTTGCCGATATGATCGGGTGGCGGGAAATGGCCCGTAAGGCCGGGGCCGTTTACCGAAGCCTCCCGGATTCTGAGCGCCGGAAAACCCTGGTCTTCTGCCGCGGGTATTTTACAGCAGGTGCCCTGAACTACTACCGGGAAGAGGCCGGGCTCCCGGAAGTATACAGCGACAACGCTTCTTTCCTGCTCTGGCTGCCCGATTCCATCGGCGTCCGGAACCTGCTGCTGGTCGCCCACCAGCCGGCGGACCCGGAGGATCCCGCCTTCCGCCATTTTGCCCGGTATACGGTGCGGGACTCCGTAGCCATGCCGCTGTTCCGGGAACATGGCATGAAGTTCATCCTCTATGAAAAGGCCGATGATTCATCGGCAGGGGTTTTCCACCAGGCGGTCCGAACGCTGAAAAGCCGCTACAGCCGTTGACGATTACCTATTTTTGCCACCACAATCGCAAGTCATGGACAGACCGATACGGGTGCTGGTAGCCAAAGTGGGCCTCGATGGCCACGACCGCGGGGCCAAGGTCATCGCAGCCGCCCTGCGGGACGCAGGCATGGAGGTCATTTATACCGGCCTCCGCCAGACCCCCGAGATGGTGGTCAACGCCGCCCTGCAGGAAGACGTGGATGCCATCGGGATCAGTATCCTGTCCGGCGCCCACATGACCGTATTCCCGCGTATCCTAAAGCTGATGGAAGAAAAGGGACTGAAGGACGTGCTGCTGACCGGGGGAGGCATTCTTCCCGCTGAAGATATCAGGCAGCTCCAGGACCTGGGTGTGGGGCGCCTTTTTGCTCCCGGCGCCCCCACCTCGGAAATCGCGGAATACATCCGGGGCTGGGTAAAGACCCACCGGCCCCTGTAAGGCCGCCGGACCCCCTCCGGTCTGCCACCGGGCCGGCCGGGAAGCCCCTATGTCCGGGTCAATCCTTACTTTTAAAAAAAATGGATATGTACGATACCCTGCTCGTCGAAACGGTTGACCACTGCTGTGTAGTGACCATCAACCGGCCGGAAAAACTGAACGCCCTGAACCGGGAGGTATTCCAGGACCTGAACCGGGTCCTGGACCTGGTTGAAAAGGATGCGTCCATCCGATCGGTCCTGATCACGGGTGCCGGCAGCAAGGCCTTTGTGGCCGGAGCGGATATCAGTGAATTCAGCGGGCTGGACCGCGAGCAGGCCATGGCCCTGGCCCGGCGGGGGCAGGATACCTTTTTCCGCATCGAGAATTCCCCCAAACCCATCGTGGCCGCGGTAAACGGCTTTGCCCTGGGCGGCGGCTGCGAGCTGGCCATGGCCTGCCATTTCCGCATCGCCAGCGAGCACGCCCGATTCGGGCAACCGGAAGTCAACCTCGGCCTGGTACCCGGGTACGGGGGTACCCAGCGCCTGCCCCAGCTCATCGGCAAGGGCCGTGCTCTCGAGCTGCTGCTCACGGCCGGCATGATCGACGCCCAGGAGGCCTTCCGTTGCGGGCTGGTCAACCACGTCGTACCGGCGCAGGAACTGATCGAAAAGACCCTTTCGATCCTGCGGCAGATCCAGGGCAAGGCCCCGGTCGCCGTGGCGGAATGTATCCGCTGCGCCAACCTTTCTGCCTCCGGCCAGTCCGGCGGTTACGCGCAAGAGGTCGAATCCTTCGGTACGTGCTTCACGACCAAAGACCGGGAAGAAGGCGTGGCTGCCTTCCTGGAAAAACGCCAGGCCGTATTCACGGGGAAATAAACCCGGGAGGAAAACCGGCATCCCGGCTCAACCGCCGAATCCCGCTACCACATTGATCGTAAGGGCAATGATCACGGCATTATAGCCGAAGGAGATCAGGCTGTGCCACAGCACCATGCGCCGTATGCGACGCGAGGAAATGGAAACGTCGGAAACCTGGAAGGTCATGCCCAGCACAAAAGAGAAATAGGCAAAATCCACAAAGTCCGGTTTATCCTCATCAGGAAAATCCAGGCCGCCGGCATGGGTGTCCGGGTGGGTCCGGTGGTCTGCGTAATACATGTGGGCATAGCGGACCGAGAATACCGTGTGCACCAGGCTCCAGGAAAACGTCATCCCGATAATCGCCATGGCGAGGTGAAGGGTCTTCTGCGCCGCCGTCTCATGGCGGGCGGTAAGCAGGAGTACGACGGCCAGCATGCTGGCCGTCGTCGAAATCAGGATCATTACGAAAATGACCACCCGGCTGGTATCCTGCCTGGTGGCCTGCCTCCGGATATGAATCGGCGGGGTGGTGTAAAATACCCACCAGTACATGGACAGCAGGACAAAACTGAAAATGTCCCAGCCCGTCATGAAACGCGTGAGCCGGTCCGCGCCGGGCATGGGGATCAACAGGTAACCCGCCAGGCCCGCCGCCAGGGCGAGCAGAACCTTGGTGATGGCATGTAGCCGGTTGAGGAAGGAAAATCGGTCGCTTGCGACTGGCATGGGTCCCGGGATCTTATTTTTCCACCAGCCCGTCGGGGATCCGGTAAACGCGAAGGTCGCTGAGCACCGGGCTGTCCCTGGCTGCGGAGATCCGGATGTAAATATACTTTGCTTTTCGGGGTGCAAACGTCAAAATGCGCTTTCGCCCGATCGTAGTACCCTGCAGGTCCGCCTCCTCTCCGGCCGGGGCCTGCGGACTGTCTGAAAACCATACCTGGAAAGCCTTTACCCGCTGACCCCGGCGCAGGTCTTCTTCCAGCACCAGGCAGTTGACCGGCGTGGATTCCCGTAAGGCCAGGCGGATAACCTGGTTATCATAGTCCTTTATCAGCCGGGTGGTGGCTGCGCGTCCATCCACCAGCGCCGGGACGGCCTGTATCGTACCGGTCGCGGCATTGACCAGGCCGCCTTGCAGGGGAATCGGGTAGCGGAAACTTTCGTCACGCAGCTTCCGGAATCCCATCACGGCCGCAGAATCCTGGGCATGGATCAGGCCCTCCCGGTCGGCCGGTACATTGAGCAGCAGGGTGGCTCCGCGGCCAACCGATTTCAGGTAGAGGGCAAAGAGTTGCTCCGGGGTCTTCACCCGGGTATCCTCTTCGGGATGGTAGAACCAGCCCGGCCGGATGCTTACGTCACATTCCGCCGGTATCCAGCAGGCCCCGTTTTCGTTACCGGTGTTCAGCACCTGCGTGGAAGGGGCTCCCTGGCCCCGGGTGAACCCGGCCGTGTCCAGGTAATTCCAGTTGGTGGTGCCTGCCACCCCGCTTTCATTGCCCACCCAGCGAATGTCGGGGCCGATGTCGCTGAAGATAACCGTATGGGGGGAAAGGGTGCGGATCGTCTTTTCAAAGCGGTGCCAGTCATAGACCTGGCGCTTCCCGTTGGGGCCTTCCCCGTTGGCACCGTCCCACCAGAATTCCCAGATGGGGCCGTAATGGGCGAAGATCTCCTTCATCATGTTCACAAACACGTCGTTGTAGCCGGGCGTACCGTAGCGGGGATGGTTGCGGTCCCAGGGGGAAAGGTATACCCCGAACTTCAGTCCGTATTCCCGGCAGGCGCGGGACAATTCCAGCAGCACGTCCCCCTTGCCCTGGCGCCATTTGCTCTGCCGGACCGTGTGCGTGGAATACTGACTGGGCCAGAGGCAGAAGCCGTCATGGTGTTTGGCCGTGATGATGATGCCGGTTGCGCCGGCAGCCTTGGCAATCCGGCACCACTGCCGGCAATCCAGCCGGGTCGGATTGAATACGTCCTCGGGCTCATCACCCAGGCCCCACTCCTTATCCGTGTAGGTGTTGGGGCTGAAATGGACGAACCAGTAATATTCCTGGTTGTGCCAGGCCAGCTGCGCGGGGGTCGGCAGGGCCTGCCGCGGGGCCGGCTGCGCGCCGGCTGACAGGGCCAGCAGCAGCCAACCCATCCAGAATCCATGTCTATTCATATGCATTTTTAAAGGTAATGTGTTGGCCGGGCCGTGTGGCCAGGGTGGCCACGCCACCCACAACCCGGATATCGGCGCGCCGGGCCCCTTCCACGGTCCAGGTGGCAAAAGGCATCCGGAGCCGGAGCGGCCCGCCCTTTTCGGCCTGGATCTCGACCCGCGTGACGAGCCCGTTTTCCTTGGCGGCGCTGACCAGGAAGGCCCCCTGCGCCCGCAGGTGGGTGAAGGAGGCGGTCTTCCAGGAGGAGGGCAGGGCCGGAAAGACTTCCAGTACGCCGTCCCGGGTCTGGATCAGTAATTCATGGACGCCCTGGGCAAAGGCAAAGTTGCCTTCCAGCGTAAAAGGCCGGTAGGTGGCATCGGCGTACTCGCCGCCCCGCTGGTCCCCGTTGAGGTGAAAACTGTTGGGGGAACAGAAGTTGCGGGCAAATACCTGCAGCTGGCGAAGCGCCCGGTCTCCCATCCGGGCCCGCGCATACACACTGGCCATCCAGCTGAAGGAATACCCGCACCACTGGCGGGTCCCCTTAGCCTCGAGGTGCCGGATGGACCGTTCCACCAGCGCGCGGTCGCCTGCGCGGTCCACGTCCAGCAGGCAGAGCGGGTAAATAGCCATGTAAGGAGACAGATGACGGTGGGACTGGTCCAGCGGCTGGCCGGGGGCCACCAGCAGCCCGGTGCTGTCCTGGCTGTAGTCCGGCAGCCGTTCCAGCTCGCGGCGCCAGGCATATTCCGGCTGGCCGGCCGCCCGGGCGACCTCACGGCCCTCCTGAAAGAAACTGCGCACCAGCGACAGATCATAATTGGTAAAGGAGGTAAACCAGGCCTTCAGGCTGTTATCAAAATATTCAGGGCTCGAGCTTAACGGGAGCCGGCTGGTGGCGGTGGAATCGCCGCCGGGATGGAGCAGGGCCGTCAGATACCGGGCTGCCTCCCGGAAATAAGGCAGGCAGCGGGTCTGCAGGAACCCGTCGTCCCCGCTGTATTTCCATTGCCAGTACATATGCTGGGCCAGCCAGGCTACCGTGGTGGGGCTGCAGGAATACTGAATCCAGCCTCCCATCGCTTTGCCGGTGAGGGTGGTTACCCCCGGAACGTTCAGCCCGTCCACCCCGAAAAACCGTCGCGTCCAGCGCTCATTTTCACGCCTGACCCGCCAGAGCCAGTTCGTGTAGGAGGCAGTCAGGTCGAGGTGGTTGGAGGTGTATCCCGGCCAGTAGCTTAATTCCGTATTCAGGTCATGGTGAAAGTCTCCCTTCCAGGGAGGCAGGTTCCCGTTATCGGCCGTCCATACCGCCTGCAAGGTGATGGCCGGGGTATTGGAACGGGCCACGCAGGCAAACTTGTACATCTCCAGGTAGTATTGTCGCTGGATTTCCGGGTCCGGCAGGCTGACTGAGGATCGGCTCCAGTAAGCCTTCCACCAGGCCAGGTGCGCCTTCCAACCGGTCGGATCGGCCGCCCGGGGCTCCGGCACAGGCAACTGCGCCGCCTGGTCGCGCGCAATGGTCCAGGCTGCGATCCAGCCCCCGCCCGGCAGCCGGGCCCAGCGGACCAGCACCTCGTAATAATGGCCCGGCAGGGTGGGCTGGTGATACCGCACCCCGTTGGCGGACCGGATGATCCGGCCGGGGCCATAGCCCAGGCGTTCGAGCCCCTGTCCTTCCACGCTGTTGCCTGAGACGCCCTGCCGGCCGGTATGATAAGGTGGCACCAAAAGTTCGGGCAGCGGGGTCGTTGCACTGCCGGCGTCCAGGCGGATATAGCCCGCCTGCCGGGTGGCGTGTAGGAAGCTCTGCAGCCGGGCCCCGCCGGAAAATTCGATGGTATGCAGGCCCGTACGGATATCCAGCACACTGGATATGACGGGACCCAGGGAGGAAAGGTCCAGTTCCAGGGCGGCTCCGGGTATCTTGGTCGGTGCGGGATACAGCTCGTAGGGTTCGTCGCCCAGTTTCTGCACGGTATCGTACCGGCCTTTACGCACCTGCTCCACGATCCAGGAAAAGCGCAGGCGGTCGATGCGGGGCATCGGGCGGTCATCCCAGAGATCGGCCCGGTCCAGTGAGAACCGCAGGCTGGGACCGTGCTTCCAGACCAGGGCGCCCAGCCACCCGTTGCCCAGGGGCATTCCCTCGTCCCAGCGGGTTGCCAGCGAATCAAAGGACAGGTTATCCTGCGGGCCGGGTTGGGACCATGCCCCGGAAGTCTCCAGGACCGCGAGGAGCATAAAAAGGCAAAACCGCTTCATGAACCAGGGTTATTTGTTTGGGGGAGGCTGAACCAGGGTGGTGTCTGTGGCAAACAGGGGTACTATATAGCCGCCGCTGTCCAGGGCCGCCCGGGGAAACCATCGCTGCAAATTAGCCCACCCGCTCCGATCCACGCGGGAGCCGTACACGTAAATATTTCGCAGTTCTTTCAAGTTTTTTAGCTGGCTGAGCCCCCGGCCGGTGACCGCGGTTCCGGCGAGATTGAGGTAACGCAGGTGAGTGAGCGATTGCAGGGCAGCCAGCGCGCTGTCCCCCACCCGCGTATACTCCAGGTGGAGCCGTGTCAGGCCGGCCAGCTGCGCCAGGTCGCGCAGGCCCCTGTCCGTAACCCGGGTATGGGCCAGGTCCAGCCATAAGAGCTGCTCCCGCAGGGGCAGCAACAGGCGCAGGCTGCTGTCCGAAAAGGCCGGGGCATTGCGCAGGATGACGGAAAGGTAGTGAGTCTCCTGTCCCAGGGGCAGCACCACCGCCCCGGCCTGACGCAGGGCGGCAAGGGCCTGCTGGTCAGCCGGCGGCACGGAACGGTCCGGCAGGTCTGCCGGGGTCCCGGTTGCACCGGGAAGGCCTTTCTGCAGGTCAGCCAGTATGGCCCTGACTTCGCCCGGTTGCGGCAGGTCCCGGACGCGCCGGGTAAAGTCCGCACTATCGAGCACCCACCAGCGAAGCAGGGTGATTTCCGCCGGGTTCAGCTGGGGCTTCTCGCGCGGAGGCATATGATCCTCGTTATGCAGGGGCAGCAGGATCCGCTTGATGAGTTCGCTTTGCTCCGGCCTGCCGGCGGCCAGGACCTGCCCGTCCTTTCCACCCTTCAGGATGCCTTCCGGCTGGTCCAGCCGCAGGCGCCCTTTCTGCTTGCTGGGCCCATGGCAGCTGTAACATCGGGCCTGCAGGATGGGCTGTACCAGGTCCTTGTAGGCCACGGCATGCTGGATATCGGGCAGGGGTTTGGCAAAGACCGCCCGGCCCGCGGATGATGCCGGAGCCTGAAACAGGGTGGCCAGCGGCCTGGAAAGATAATCCGAACCGTGGGTAAGCGATCCGCCCAGGTGGCCCGTGATCAGTAACAGGGGCACGAGGGCGGCCAGGAAGTACGGGCGCAGGCGGGCCCAGCCTGCCAGCCGGTAGCTGGCATAGGCGCCGGCCGATCCCAGGGTGGTGGCAATGCCCATCCAGCGGTGCCAACCTGCCAGGCCGGGATCATAATCGTCCAGGCCGGCCAGGGTGAGCCCGGTTAGGACGGATACCAGGGCGCTCAGCAGGCCGGCCAGCAGCAGGAGCGGAAGGGCCGGCGCCAGATACCGGAAAGAAGGTCGCCTGGCCAGCCAGGCCGCCAGCAGGGCCACACATAAAATGCCGATGGGCAGGTGTACTAGCAGCGGGTGCAGGTGTCCGATCAGTTCCGGCAGGGTCAGCAGCACCATGGATCAGTTTTGGGTATAGCGCTTGCGCAAAAGGTTTAACATATACACGTTGATCTCCCACTGGTTGGCCACCGCCGACCGGGTATAGGGCAGCGTGGGCATGTAATCGGCCGGACCGAACTCAGTCAGGATGGTAAGGGTCGTTTCGCCGCGGCGCAGTTTGGCGGCAAGGATCTGGTCCCACCAGCCCAGGTGCCGCTGCAGCGTGTGTTCCCATTCCGGCGCCCGCGGGTCGTTTACCTGGGGGCCTTCCGGGTGGCCGATGCGGGCATGAATATGACCCGCCCGGGACAGGGCCAATTGCAGGGTTTCCTCCTGGTCTTCGAGCAGGGACTCGTGCACATTGCACCAGTGGGAAAGGTCCGCGTTGATCCAGAGGTCGGGCCGTCTTTCCAGGTACAGGCGGGTTACGGGGGCCGAATACAGCAGCCGGCTGCGATGGGTTTCATGGTAGACCGGTATGCCCGTTCGTTTTGAGGCCGCGGTCGTGGCATCCATGAACCGGAACCCCTGGTCCGGGGTGAAATAGTCCCGCCCGGAATGGCAATTGATATACAGGGGCCGCTGGTACGGGTTGTCCACCGCTGCCTCCAGCATCCGGGTAAAGGTGGCCAGGTGCTGGCCGGGATCCTTTTCGAATCCGGCGCAGAGAAAGCCGACCTCGAGTCCGTATTTCTTCAGGGTGGCGAACAATTCCTGCTGCTCGGCTTCGGAGCCCGGCCACCAGATCTCAATGCCGTCATAGCCTTCCTTTTTGGCGGCGGCGCAATACGCATCCAGACTTCCGCTGAACCCCCAGTTGGTAGCCAGGATGACCAGGCGGGCACTAGCGGGCAGGGCGGGTGGCGGGGCAGCCGCCAGCTGCTCCCGGGTTGGTATAAGGGCTCCCATGGCCGTAATCGTTGTTTGGGTTAAAAAAGTTCTTCTGTCCAAGATGTCGGTTTAGCAGGTCAGCGGATCAGGAAATAATTTCGGTAATCACCCGGCCGCTGACGTCGGTCAGCCGGAAGGGGCGCCCCTGGAATTCATAGGTGAACTTCTCATGGTCAAATCCCAGCTGGTTGAGGATCGTCGCCTGGATGTCGAAGGCCGTGGTCTTTCCGCTGATGGCGCTGTACCCGATCTCGTCGGTCTCCCCATAGCTGCCGCCGCGCCGGATGCCGCCGCCTGCCATCCAGATGGTAAAGGCCTCCGTGTGGTGATCCCGTCCCTTGAATGGCATTTTCTTGCCCTCGCGGTTCTCCTGCATCGGCGTGCGGCCGAATTCCCCGCCCCAGACGACCAGGACCTCATCCAGCAGGCCTCGCTGTTTCAGGTCCAGGATCAGGGCGGTAATGGCTTTATCCACCTGCCGGCATTTATTTATAAAGCCCACGTCGATGGCCAGGCTGGAATCCGTGCCATGGCTGTCCCAGCCCCAGTCAAAGAGCTGAACGAAGCGGACACCCTTCTCTACCAGTTTGCGGGCCAGCAGCGCGTTATTGGCAAAGCAGGCCTGGCCCGGCCGGGTCCCGTACATCGCATGGATATAGTCGGGCTCATCGTTGATGTTCATCACCTCGGGCACGGAGATCTGCATGCGGTAGGCCAGCTCGTACTGGGCGATCCGGGACAGGGTCTCCGGGTCACCGATGGAATCATATTGCTGCCGGTTTACCGCGTTGATCGCATCGATCGAGGCTTTGCGCAGGTCGCGGTCCATCCCGTCGGGGTCGTTGATGTAGAGTACAGGGTCCCCTACACTGCGGCACTGAACGCCCTGGTAGACACTGGGCAGAAATCCGCTCCCCCATACGCTCTTGCCGGCATCCGGGTTTTTCCCCCCGGAGGTAAGCACCACAAATCCCGGCAGATCCTGGTTTTCCGTACCCAGGCCATAGGTTACCCAGGAGCCGATGCTGGGTCGTCCCAGGCGGGGACTGCCGGTATGGACCAGCAACTGCGCAGGCGCATGGTTGAACTGGTCGGTAGACACGGCTTTCAGGAAGCTCACCTCGTCGGCGATGCCGGCAAAATGGGGCAGGTGGTCGCTGACCCAGGCGCCGCTTTCCCCCCGCTGGCGGAAAACCGCCTGGGGCCCCATCATCTTGGGTACGCCGCGGATAAAGGCAAACCGCTTTCCTTCCAGCAGCGAGGCAGGGCAGTCCTGCCCGTCCATCTTCATGAGTTCCGGTTTATAGTCGAAGAGTTCCAGCTGCGAGGGGGCACCTGCCATATGCAGGTAGATCACGGAGCGGGCCTTACCCGGGAACATCGGGGGCCGGGGGGCCAGGGGGTTGGCCCCGTCCCCCAGGATGGGGGATGGCCGGCCGGCCGAGCGGGTACCGCAACCTCCCAGCAGGTAGGCCAGGGCCAGCCCGCCGAAGCCGAAGGAAGCCTCCCGCAAAAAGTGGCGGCGGGTTTGCAGTCTCCACTGAGCCTCGTTGGCTTCCCGTACCAGTCGGTCAAGATCGGACATACACTGTTTTATTTAGGCGAAGGAGTAAAATCAGTTTTTGGTAATGAATTCATCGAGATTGAAAACCGCGTTGGCTACCACCGCCAGGGCCGCTCCCGCGGCCGCTTCCTCCCCGCGGCCGCCGGCCATCCGGACCGCGTTGCCCGGGCGAGCCCGGTAGTCCGCCAGGGCGGTGGCGTAAAGCTTTTCCAGTATGGCCAGGCTCCCCGGATCAATGGGCCGGCCCAGGGCCTCCTCAAACAGCAGGCTGATCTGCCGGGCCGGGCTGGCCGCCACGTCCTGGCGGATGCGCCAGGCCAGCCGGCGGGCCGCCTCCATATAGGCTGAATCGTTGAGGGTGGTCAGGGCCTGCAGGGGCGTATTGGTCCGGATGCGGCGGGCGGTGCACACTTCTCGCGGGGCGCCGTCAAACGTCAGCATGCCCGGGTAGGGTGCCGTCCGCTTCCAGTAGGTATACACGGCCCTGCGGTACTGGTCCTCGCCCTCGCTCTTCTTCCATTCGGCCCCGTTCCAGGGGGAAAGCCAGATGCCCCTGGGCTGGTAGGGAAATACGCTGGGCCCGTACATTTTATCACTCAGCAGGCCGCTGACTGCCAGGGCCTGGTCCCGGATCTCCTCGGCACTCAGGCGCACGCGGGGGCCGCGTCCGTACCATTTATTGGCCGGGTCGGCCTGAAGCTGTGCGGGGCTGACGCGGGAATCCTGCCGGTAGGTGGCCGACAGCATGATCTCGCGCAGCAGTTGCTTGAGGCTCCAGTGATCCTCGTGCATAAGCCGCCAGCTGAGCCAGTCAATCAGTTCCGGATGGGTGGGCGGTATACCCTGCGTACCCAGGTCTTCGAGCGTTTCCGCCAGGCCGCTGCCGAATAATTGCTCCCAGAGCCGGTTGACGATGGTCCGCGAGGTAAGGGGGTTTTGCGGGGAAACCAGCCACATGGCCAGCCCCAGGCGGTTGCGCGGCGCCCCCGCGGGCAGGGGGTTGAGTGATTGGGGCACGTCCGGCTCCACCGGGTCTCCCTTTACCAGCCAGTTGCCCCGTTCAAAGACGTAGGTTTTGCGGTGCATGTAAGGCGGGTTGTCCATCATGACCGGTGTGGTGGGCACCTCCATGCGCAGCAGATCCCAGAAGCTTCGTTCCGCCGCTGCATAGCCCGGACGTCCCTTTCCGGGGAATTCGCGGCCAAAATAAAACCAGTCGAACAGCGCGCCGTTGTCTTCGGGCTTTTTGAGGTAGGGGCTGCTGTAGGTAAAATACAGGTCATGCAGGCCGGCAGCCGGCGCCAGGGCATGGCGGGCGATCTCCCAGCCGTTGCGGGTCCTGGGCAGCGGGATCGTGGCCAGCACGGGCCCGTCGGGCCGGTCCAGGTGAATGGACCAGGTACCTTCCGGGACATACCCGGCATACCGGAAAATCAGTTCGGTGCGCTGGTCCAGGTCCACCTGCCTCAGCCGGCAGACGGCCCGGTTGCGGAAGGCCAGCCACTTGGTGTCGGAAAGTTCGCTGTTGACGAACTGGTCACAGGTCAGGGAATTATACGCGGGCTGCCAGGTCTTCAGCAAATCCCGCAACTCCCGTTCCCGGTCCGGGTCACTGGCCCGGCGGACCCAGGCCAGCACGCTGTCGAGCCGGCGGGCCGCGGAATCCGGGTACGCGCGCAGCAGGGGATAGTCGGCCTGGGTATCCTCGTCCCTGGTGTCATTGAAGAAGGCCATGAACCGGTAGTATTCCTCGTGGCGGAAGGGATCGTAGGGATGGCTGTGACACTGCACGCAGGCAAAGGTGGTACCCAACAGGGCCTCCCAGGTCGTATTGACCCGGTCGATCACTGCGGCCGTGCGGAACTCCTCGTTGTCCGTGCCGCCCTCATCATTGGTCATGGTATTGCGGTGGAAGGCGGTCGCGATCAGCTGCTCATCCGTCGCTCCGGGAAGCAGGTCGCCGGCGATCTGCTCGGTGAGGAACCGGTCGTAGGGTTTGTCGGCATTGAAGGAACGGATCACCCAGTCGCGGTAGCGCCAGATTGACCGGCTGTCATCCCGTTCATAGCCCTTGGTATCCGCGTAGCGGGCCAGGTCCAGCCACAGGGAAGCCCATTTCTCCCCGAACCGGGGACTGGCCAGCAGGCTGTCCAGGAGCCGGCCGTAGGCCTGGTCGCTGGGATCCTGTAGAAACTGGTCAGCCAGGGATTTGGGGGCGGGAAGACCCGTCAGGTCGAAACTGGCGCGGCGAAGCAGGGTACGCTTGTCGGCCTGGGGAGAAGGCTGCAGCCCGTGTTCACGAAGGCGGGCCAGGATGAACCGGTCGATATCGTTGCGCACCCAGCCTCCCCCGTTGCCCGGGTCCGGTACCGGAACCGGACGAACCGGCGTATAGGCCCAGTGATCGCCCCAGGGGGCCCCCTCCTTGATCCAGCGCCGCAGGATGCTGATCTCTTCGGGGCTCAGGGCTTCCTGGCGGTAGGGCATGCGCTCTTCCGGATCCTTCTCGGTGATGCGGCGGATCAGTTCACTGTGGTCGGGATCGCCGGGAATAATCGCGCGTTTGCCGGATTTGGCGGGTGCCAGTGCCTCGGTTCGGAACAGCAGGCTGAAATCCGCCTTGCGCCGGACGCCCCCGTGGCAGGTAATGCATTTTTTGTTCAGGATGGGCTTTACCTGGGTGTTGAAATCCACCCGCGGTCCGGGGCTCAGCCAGGCGTAGAGGCCCCAGCCGGCCGCCAGCAGCACGAGGACAAGCAGGATCTTTTTGGAAAGCAGTCGTTTCAACGGGTGAAGTTGTCTTTAAATTTAGCCATTCCTCCCCTCAATGACAAACCAGCTGTAGGAGCCCGCCTGCAGGGTGACATGCAGGTTCATGACGCCCTGCGCATCCAGGCGGTGCAGGATGAGGGGACCCTCCTCCTGCCGTACCTGGGCCTGGCCTGCCAACCCGGCGTAATGCAGGGGGATCCGGATATCGCGGGTGATCGGCTGGTCCAGCGGATTGAAGACCATGACCAGGGCGCGGAGGCTGCCCTGGGGATCCACGTGCATCCAGCCGTCCCAGTCGCGTCCGTCCGCCCGGCGCAGGTGTATCAGGTCGCCGTTGAGGATGCGCCGGTATTTCTTGTACCAGCCGATGACCGACCGGACCAGCTGCCGGGTGGTATCGGTATCATAAAGGCGGGGGCCCCGGTAGCAAGCCTGTACCCCGGCCCCGTAATACTGCATCATCAGTTGGCGGTAATCGGAGAGGTGTTCGCTGAGCGGTTCCAGGATCGCTTCCGGTCCCCCGCCCTGGTAGCGCGTGAGCGGTACGAATCCCCATCCCATGGAGGGCGTCTTTTCCCAGGTCCCGTCATAGATATTCTGGCGGTTCAGCAGTTTTTGCTGCGCCCGCGACAGGGAAAAATTGACTTCGCGGTAGCCCAGCCCGATCTTGTTGGTCCCGTCCATAAAATACCAGTCCGGGGCATTGACATAGATACCCCGTTCGCTGCACCACCGGTAAAGGCCTTTCTGCAGCTCCATCTGCTGCCACTGGCTGTCCTCCAGCCCGCGGTGCCCGGGATGGGAGGTGGAGGCGCAGACATCCCCGGGGTAGGGTCCGTCGTTCTCGAACAGGTCAAAACCCGTGGCGGAAAGAAACCGCTTCAGCCTGGCCAGATAACCCAGGCCCCAGCGGCTGCCCAGGCAGGGGGCGCTGCCGAAAAAAGCCGCCGCGTCGGGGCGCCCCGTAACCGGGTCCACCACATCATCGGAGTCACTGATGCGGCGTGAACTGAACAGGGAATAGCCGCCGATGAGGATCCCCTGCGCGTGCGCATAATCCGCCAGTTTTTTCCAGCGGGCCAGATTGGCCGCAGAGCTGTCCTCCATATTGCAGTGGCTCCCGAAACTCAGGATCACCGCTTCATAGCCCGTGGCCCGGCACTGGTCCACCGCGTCGCGGACCTGCTGGTCGTTTTGGCTGACCAGGTGCATAAAGATCGGGTTCTCCGTGGTCCAAGGGGCCACGGTACGGTACATGCGCCGGATGGCCAGACCGCGCCGCTCGCGGTCATAGCTGTCCATCAGCAGTTCGCAGGTCCGGGGCGACCGGAACTCCTCCCCGGGATGAAGCAGGATGCCGGGCGCCTTATCGGGATAGATTTCCA